>CAYMDK010000005.1:0-18811 GCA_964389465.1 uncultured archaeon
ATATCCGAAATGAGTCAATTTTTGCAACGTTGATGGTTGTCTGAATACCCATTAAGCGCAAGGGGCCCCTTGCGCTCAAAATGAGCGTGTGGGTACCCATTCATTCATTTTGAATCAATTACACTAATATCAACGTAGCTATTAGGGTAATCAGTGGTCGTGTATAGTAATATGAGAAACGTAAAGCCCGTTCTGACGATAGGTGTTAGCTTTAATCGCGGTCGAATATATTTTTTATATCATGCTGCTTGCTTGGGTGAAAGCAGATGACAATTCCCATTCTGGCCGTAGACGACGACCACGCAGTCCGAATCTCACTTTCCGTAATGTTCCGGAAATGGAGTGACCTGGAACTTGAGGTCGCTGAAAGCGCCGAGGACGCTCTGGTGATGCTCAAGGAGGAGAAGTACATGATGATGCTTTGTGATGTCGACATGCCTGGCATGGATGGTCTGGAATTGCTTGAACACGTTGGACATGAATATCCTGAGATGCCCGTGGTCATGCTGACAGGTAATCATGACATCTCTACACCGGTCAGGGCCTTTCGGATGGGAGCAATGGATTATCTGCAGAAACCAATGCAGACTGCGGACGTGAGACAAGTCATCGACAGGGCAATGGAGGTGAGGGAAAGGCAGACCGATGTGAAGAAGGGGATTATCGACATTGATGAAATGATGAGTATGGTAAAGACAATCTCTTCCGAAAGGATGGGATTCGATAAGGCAGGAGCCAGTTCTGCCAAGTTCAGGAAAATTATTGAAGTAATGAACGAGAAACTGATTAATCCCGCAAAGCGTGGCAACATACACAATATATTTCTTCTATCCAAGGCAGGTGTCGTAATCTCTGCAGTGACCACCAAAGCTGCAGTAGATGACAAAGACACGGACATAATGGGGAGTATGTTCAATGCCCTGAAGGAGTTCATGCAGGATGCTGTCAGCAGCAGTTCTTCAGACGTACTGGACGATATCCAGTTCGGTGATTTTCACATACGATTCTGTACAGGTGCTTATTGTGACCTGGCAGTAATATACACTGGAAACTTGAGTTTGAAAGCAGAGGATACAATGGCGGATAGTCTGATAGCTTTTGAACTGTCCAACACAGCCGCTCTGGAAAACTGGAGTGGCGATATGGATGAACTACCTGCCGCCCAGAAAACTCTGGATAATCTCTTCTCTAAGCTGGATCAGGAACGCAGCGATGGGTGAGCTCTCCCCCGACGAGATAATTCGCAAGCTGGATTCCGAAGTTAGCGAGATTAATGCCAACCTTATGGATACGGTGAAGGCTAGGACAAAGAGTCTGACGAATCGGATCCAACAGGCCAATGAAGAAACGGAAAGTATTGCCAGGTTTCCTGAAGAGAACCCCCATTCCGTAATCAGAGCCTCGAGTACCGGAAAGATAATCTTCGCAAACAAGTCTGCCACGGAGACCATTCTGGCTTCCCTGAAGGTCAAGATTGGTGAGCAGGCGCCGGCTGGGCTCTGCGCGGACATCAATGAGGTAGTAGAAAAAGAAGATTACATAGTCAAGGAGCATGTAATATCCGGGCGGATATACTCTTGCACCTTCGTTCCCGTATCCGAGCATGATTACGTCAATATTTATGGCGTTGACGTTACGGACAGGCAAAAAGAGATTGAAAGCTTGGCTAGGTTCCCGGACGAGAATCCTCACTCAGTCTTCAGAATATCCGAAGACGGCACAGTGTTATTTGCCAATGCGCCTGCTCGTGAGAAGATATTGTCTGGGCTCGGCGTGGATATTGGCGGCAGGGTCCCGGATGAGATTATGGAGTTTGTTTCTGGTGTATTTGAGACAGGAAAATTCATGGATATGGACCACACAATTGATGGGAGAATATATGCCTGCACTTGCGTGCCGGTCACGAAGCATTCGTACGTAAATGTGTATGGTGTGGACATAACGGAAAAGATAAAGGCCCAAGAGGAGGTGGAACAGACCAATCAGGATCTGATACAGGCCGAGAAGATGTCCAGTCTCGGCGTTGTGATATCTGGTATTGCCCACGAAATTCGCAATCCCCTCCAGGTAGTGATGGCCATGTCGGAGTCCATCGCTGAGGATGATGACTTGGAACGCATGCGTGATGACGCAAAGGATATAATTGACGCATCCAAGAGAATGGCAAAGATAGTCAGTGACCTGTCAAGTCATGCCCGTGACGCACGCACCCTTGGAACATCAACTGTTTACCTCAACGAGGTCACTGACAAATCACTAGACCTCTCCAGGCATACCAGGAATCTGAACAAGGTAAAGATAGTAAAACAGTACGATGGCAAGCCGGTAACCATAGGCAGTACATCAGAGTTAACACAGATAATTACCAACTTCATCAATAATGGCGTGGACGCGATGGGAGCAGTCGGGACCATCACCTTAGCAACAGGCGTGGATAACGGGACGTGTTACATATCCGTGACTGATACGGGAACGGGAATGGATGAGGAGACCCAGAAGAAGATATTCGACCCATTCTTTACTACCAAAGATGCTGGAAAAGGGACCGGTCTGGGCCTTCATATCGTTAACAAGATAGTGACCAAGCACAAGGCCGAACTGAAACTCGAATCAACATTGGGCAAGGGTAGCACCTTCACGGTTGTTTTCCCTAAAAAACCATAATCTCCATGCAGGATTCAAGCGATAACCGCTCTCCCCGTCACCTGAGCCTCCAACTCTGGCTCCCGAAGCAGAACAGTTAAACGCGACAGCGGCTCGCCGCGCGTGGCGTTCGCCGGGCAGCTTATCATCGAGAACCTTCCCAGGGACGAGAAGGGCAATTCGCTCTGCGTCCCGTGCCGCACCACCAAGCTGCTCTGTGGCAAGGAGCGCTGCCCGCTGCTGGTGCGGCTCCACGCGCACCAGCGCACCCACACGTTGCTGACTGGAACAGAGCTGGCAGGCGCGTCACCACCCTCGGTCTTTGTCGGGCGCTACGGCTACCCCAAGATCAGTATCGGCCCGATGCTGCCGCCCTTCGGGGGCGATACGTCGCTGCTCGATACGCCCGAGCGCTGGGTGGGGCGCAAAATCGACGACATCGTCGATTTTCGCTCGCAGCTGGTGCGGACCCGTTTCACGGTGCGCGAGCTTGACCCGGCGAAGGGCAACCGCATGGTGCTGCGCACGCAGGAGCTGGCGATGGCGGCCACGCCGCCGCACGTCGACGCGACGCTCCACAAGCCACCGCAGGGGCGCATGCGCTACAGCGCGACGGCGCAGCCGATGGGGCCCAGCGCACCACTCAAGACGTTCGACCGCGACACCGTAAAAGTTGACCAGCGCATCGAGAAAGCACACTCTGACACCGACCTGCTGGCGCGCGACGCGCTCTCCGAGCTGCACGCGCGCGGCGTCCACACGTCGGCAATGAGCCGTGCCTTCTCGGTCGGCGCGTTCGGGCTTGGCAAGCGCCGCAAGCTGGTGCCGACCCGCTGGTCAATCACGGCGGTCGACTCGACGCTGGGGCTGAAGCTGCTCGAGCGAACGCGCGAGCTGCCGCTGCTGGGCGACTACCGGCTCCACGAATTTACCGGGCTCGACAACCGCTGGTCGGTGCTGCTGCTGCCGACCGAGTGGTGCTACGAACTCATCGAGGCGTGGTATCCCAACACGCTCTGGAACCCGCACCGCAGCGGCATCTCGATTTTCCACAGCTTCGAACTCAACCGCGGCCGCAAGGGCTACGCCGAAATCGGCGGCTGTTACTACGCCGCGCGGCTAGCGGTCAACGAGCACCTGCACCGGCTCGGGAGGCAGGCGGGCGCCGTGATTTTCCGCGAAGCGCACCCCGGCTACATCCTGCCGGTCGGGGTCTGGAACGTGCGCGAGCACGTCCGGCAGGCACTGCGGGAACCGCCGCGCCGCTACGGCACGCTGGAAGAAGCGCTGGCGCGCGTCGGCTTCACGATGGACATTTCCATGAAGCGCTGGATAGCGAACTCTGGCGTCCTGAAGGACCGCATGTACCAGAAGCGGCTCGACGATTTCGACGCGTGATAAGCGCTAATACGGCCGCCGGCGTCGCGCCGCCGCGGCGGGCGTAGTGTAGTCTGGTATCACCGGGGCTTCCCAAGCCCCTAACCCGGGTTCAAATCCCGGCGCCCGCACCAGCGCTTTTACGCTGGTGCGGTCGCGGCGCAACCTGACTGGCCGCCTGACGGCGACCAGCGGTTGCTGCGCCCGCAGCGTGCCATTACTCGCCAATTGGCTAATAGCGCATAAACCCTGCCGGGCCATGCTCTGGCGGCAGTGGCGGCTCTGCGTCGGCTGGCTCAAGCGCTGGCGCTACTGGGAGTTCTGGCCGCCGTGGTTCTTCTACCTGCCGTTGCTGCCGTCGCTGTTCCTGCTCGCGGTGCGCTATCGCGGTGCGCTGATGGTGACGGCGGTCAACCCCGGCATCACCCGCCATGGACGCTTTATCGTCAACCGCAAGTCGAAGAAGCTGGCGGCGCTGCCGAGGCGCGCGGTGCCGCCCTTCGTCCTGCTCCGCGCCGCCGACGGGCTGGCGGAGCGGCTGGCGCAAGCGCGCGCTTTCGCGGCGGCGCAGGGGCTGCCGCTGGTGCTGAAGCCCGACCTCGGCGGCCGCGGCTCAGGGGTCTGGATTGTCCGCTCGCTGGCGGGGCTGGAGCGGGATGTCGCGCTGGTCGATTACGACGTGCTGCTGCAGGCGTTCGCCCCCGGCGAAGAATACGGCGTCTTCTGGGTCCGCGCTCCCGGCCGGGAGCGCGGACGCATCGTCTCGATTACCCGCAAGGCGCTTCCCAGCGTCGTGGGCGACGGCGTCTGCACGGTCGCGCAGCTGGTCCTCGCGCATCCGCGGGTGGTCTGCTTCGCCCCGCTTCTGCTGCGCAACCTCGGCCGCCGGGCGCACGAAATCCCGGCTGCCGGCGAACGGGTGGTGGTGGGCGAGCTGGGAACGCACAGCCGGGGGGCGCTGTTCCGCGACGCGCGCGGTTGCCGCACGGCGGCACTGGAGCGCGCCATCGCCGGGCTGGCGGCCGCGCAGGAGGGCTTCCATTTCGGCCGCTTCGATATCCGCGTCGTGTCGGAGGCTGCGCTGCGCCGGGGCGAGGGACTGCAGGTGCTGGAGCTGAACGCGCTGGGGGCGGAGATGACCCACATCTGGGACCCGCGGCTGGGGCTGCGCAGCGGCTGGCGCACGCTGCGCTGGCAATGGCAGCTGGCGTTCCACATCGGCTGGCGCAATCGCCGTGCGGGTGCGCCAGGTGCTTCTATCGGCGAGGCGGTGCGCGAGCTGGCCGAGTTGTGGGCGCTGCACCAGCGGCACGAGGCGGCTTCCAGCAGGCGTTCGCCACAGGCCGTTAGTCGCTAACTTGCCTTGTTGCTTCAGGCACCGAGGCACCCGGTGAGCAGCAGGAGGGACGTAAACATGGTCCAAATCCGCATGCCGCGCCAGTCAGTTCTATTATTTAACTCCGGTGGTGCGAACCGACTGGTTTAATTCACCCTGCGCTGGCGAGGGGTGGACCGGGAACAGGAGCGGCTGCTGCGCAACTTCCTGCTGGTGCGCAACTCAACGCGGCCGTCGCACCAGCAGCTGGTGCAGCGCCACTTCGGCCAGCACGAAAAGCTGCTCGACGAGGGCGAACACGAATTCCCGCTCGAATTCATCAAGTACCTGCACCTGCTGGTGCCCGACACGCTGCTGCAGAAGATTGCCAACGAGGTGGCGCGCTCGCGCGAGGAAGGGCTCGAGCGGGCGGGGCTGCTCTCGGCCGAGCTGGAATACCGCACTCCCGAGCTGGGCGAGCTGGTCTACGACGAGTGGATCAGCCACGAAGAGCTCGAGGCGGAAATCGGCAAGCTGGAGCGCAGCGAGCACGGACTGAACGCGTCGCCGCTCCACCGCTACTGCCGCGAGCACTCGGGCGAGGGGCGGGTCTGGTCGCACCTGCACACCCACTTGGACCCGGGCGACATTCGCATCTCGCGCGCCGACAAGGCAGCGCACCGGCTGGGGCCGCCGGCGTTCATCGCCGCCGCCAGCGCGGACGGGGCGCTGGCGCTGGTGCCGTACCGCATGGACTCGCGCGCCTACGACTCCGATGAGGATTTCGATTACCGCCACTTCGCGAACATCACGCTGGCGGTGCTGTGCGACCACCCCGACGCGCACGACTACTCGGTGCTGAACCAGTTCCAGCAGTCAATCGAGGAGGGGCTGGCGCGTGGCGGCTGACCGCGTTTTTCTCATCCTGGGCCACCGCGCGCGCACCGCGCCCGACTGGAAGCTGGACGACCTGTGCGGCGGCGCGGGGCGGCTCGACGTGCTGGTGCGCTGCGTCACCGCCGCGATGTGGGTCTCGCATGGGCTGCGCCGCGACACCGACGCGTGGCTGCTCTTGCAGGGGCAGCCGACGCCACCGGTGGCGGTCCACTTCGCCGGAAAAACTGTGCGCTACCTGAACCCCGACGAGCGCTCGACCGCGGCGCTGGTTCGCAATGGCCTCGTCAAGCTGCGCAACCGCGCCTCGGTCGAGTCAAGCCCCGGCGTGACGCTGCACCGCTTCGGGCTCGCGGAGCTGCTGGAGCGGCTGCCGCCCGCTGTTTTGCTCGACGAGGCGGGCGATGCCACGGAGTTCCCGGCAGCGCCGCTGACAATCGTGCTGGGCGACGACCGTGACCCGACCGAAGCGGAGCGCGGTGCGCTCGCGAGCGCGCCGCGCGTCCGGCTCGGCGACCGTAGCCTGCTTTCGTCGGCGTGCATCACGCTGGCACACCACGCTCTGGATGCACGATGAGCCGCCCCGTCGCTTCGGTCATCACCGCGCAGCGCCAGATGGAGGGCGGCGGCTTCCCCGTCCGCCGCCCGTTCCCGACCGCGAGCCTGGACCGGGTCGACCCGTTCCTGCTGCTCGACGAGATGGGGCCGGTCGAATGGGCGCCGGACGAAGCCATTGGCGCGCCGGACCACCCGCACCGCGGCTTCGAGACCGTGACCTACCTGCTGGCGGGCCACATGTGCCACCGCGACTCGTTCGGCCACGCCGGCGAACTGCGGGCGGGCGACGTGCAGTGGATGACCGCCGGGTCGGGGCTGGTGCATTCCGAGCTGCCGCACCCCGATTTCGCCGCGCGCGGCGGGATCACGCACGGCTTCCAGCTCTGGGTCAACCTGCCGCGCGCTAGCAAGATGATGGCGCCGCGCTACCAGGAAATCGCCGCCGCCGACATTCCGCGCGCCGCGAGCGCTGACGGGCTGGCGCAGGCGCGCGTCATTGCCGGCGAATGCATGGGCACCAGCGCCAGTATCGAGACGGTCATTCCGATTACCTGCCTGCACCTGACCATCGCGCCCGGCGGGGCGCTCGAACAGGCAATCGCGCCGGGGCTGGTTGTGATGGCCTATTGCTTCGGCGGCGCGGGCGAGTTCGGCCCGCGCCGCACCCCCGGCAGCGACGGGCAGCTGGTGCTTTTCGGCGACGGCGAGGCAGTGCGCATTTCCGTCGCCGATGAGGCAGCGGAGCCGCTCGAGGCGCTGCTGCTGGCCGGCCCCCCGCTGGGCGAGCCGGTCGCGCGCTACGGGCCGTTCGTCATGAACAGCCGCGACGAGCTGGCGCAGGCGGTGCAGGACTTCCAAACGGGGAAGATGGGAAGCATCGCGCCGGCGGAATAACGACGCTCGCTACGCTTCGAAGCGCACGATTGGCCGCGTCGGGGCGCGTCGCTCGACTTCGCGGAAGCCGTTGCTGAGGTAGTTCGAGAGCAGCCCGGTCCAGACGAACGAATCGACCTGCCGCTTGGGTGGGTCGACCGGGTACGCTTCAACTACCGTGGCGCCCGCCGCGAGCGCGAAGTCGGTCGCGGCGCGCACCAGCCGCGTGGCGACCTGCTGCTCCCGCGCGTCCTTCGCGACGAAGAGGCAGGAAATCGACCAGACCGGCTGGTCGTCGACCGGGGCGAGGTTGCGCGAGTTGACGAGCCGCGGCAGGCTCGCGCGCGGCCCGACGGCGCACCAGCCGACTGCGCGCCCGCCGTCATACGCCAGCAGCCCCGGTGGGGGGCCGACGGCGACAATCTTCTGGAGGGCCTGTCGGTTGGCTTCGCCTTTGCGCGCCTTGTAGTCCTTCGGCCGCAGCCGCCACCACATGCACCAGCAGCCGCCGCAGGCGCCCCGCGAGCCGAAGAGCGCTTCGAGGTCGCGCCAGCGATCCGGCGTCAGCGGCTGGAACTCCATCGCTGCGCCAGCGTGGGCGCCGTAATCACGGTTGCGCTGCCGCAACCGCCATAGCGCGGCCGCCCCGCTCCCCGGTCATGCGTCCATTTCTGCGCGCGTTGCCGTTCAACCTGCTACTTTTCGCGGGCTGCGGCGGAATCGCGTTGTCTGCCGTGCAAGCCGACGCGCAGCTGGGGCTGGCGTCGCTGGCGCATCCGGCCGGGATGGCGATCGGCGCGCTGCTGGTCGCGCTCGGCTTGCGGCTGCGGCTGCTGGCGACGATAGCCTACTACCAGCACGAACTGGTCGTCGTGCGATTGCGCCCGCAGCAGCGGCTGGTGACGAGCGGCGTTTTCGCGCACCTGCGCAACCCGTTGCTGCAGGGATGGTGGATGCTGCAGGCGGGCTGGGGCGTCGCGTTCGGCACCTCGTCCGGGCTGCTGCTGGCGCTGGCGCTCGGTATCGTGCTCGATTTCTGGGTCAAGTGGGAAGAGCTGACGCTGGCGGCCAAGTTCGGCGACGAATACGTCGCCTACCGCGCGCGGACGCCGCGCTGGGGCTGGCAGCGCTGACGCCGACAGCGTCGCTGCCTTAAGGAGTGCGACGCATCGCCGCGCGTGAAGCGCATAATAGTCACCCGCTACGGCCCGCCTGAGGTGCTGCGGCTCGAGGAGGCGGAGACGCCCGCGCCGGGCGAGGGCGAAGTGCTGGTACGGGTCGCGCGCGCCGGCATCAATTTTGCCGATTTACTGGCGCGCATGGGGCTCTACCCCGGCGTCCCGAAGCCGCCGTTCGTCCCCGGCCACGAGGTCGCCGGCACCGTCGCGGCGCTCGGCCCGGCGGTCGCTGGCCTGGCGGTGGGCGACCGCGTCGTCGCCGGCCGCTCGTTCGGTGGCTACGCGAGCCATACGGTTGCGCCGCGGGCGACGGTGACGCGGCTGCCCGACTCGGTCAGCTTCGACGCGGCGGCGGCGCTGCCCGTGAATTACCTGACCGCGTGGCTCGCCGTGATGCATCCCGGCGCGCTGCAGCCGGGCGAAACGCTGCTCATCCACGGCGCCGCCGGCGGGGTAGGGGTCGCGGCGACGCAACTCGCAAAGATTTGCGGAGCGGCGCGCATCTTCGGCACCGCGTCGCCGGGGAAGCACGACTGGCTGCGCGAGCAGGGGGTTGAGCCGGTCCCGCGCGACGACTTCCGCGCCGCCATCCGCGAGGCGACCGACGGGCGCGGGGTGGATCTGGTACTCGACCCGGTCGGTGGCGACCACCTGCTGCAGGGCTACCGCTGCCTTGCTTCGGGCGGCCGCATCGTCACCTACGGCATCTCGGCGATGGCGCCCGGCCGCCGGCGCAGCCGGCTGGCGCAGTTGCGCGAGTGGTGGCGCACACCGCGCTTCAACCCGCTCTGGATGATGGGCGCCAATCGCGCGGTCATCGGCGTCCACCTTGGCCGCTACCGCGACGCCGAGCGGCTGCAGCAGGCGCAAACAGAACTTTTCGGCTGGCTGGAGTCGGGTGAGATTGCGCCGCGCATCGACTCGGTCTTCCCCGGTGCGGAGGCCGCCAAAGCACATCAGCACATCCACGACCGCCAGAACATCGGCAAGGTGTTGCTGGACTTCGCGTAACCCTATAACCGGCCGACCGCTCGGCGCCCCATGGCGGACCCGGATGGCGACGCTGCGGGCGAGGTGGAGCTGCACCGCCGCACCAGCGCCGAAGAGGCCGACACGCTCTTTCGTATCCTGTTCGCCGCGGTCCAGCTCGGGGCGCCCGCTTCCAAGCGGCAGATTGCCGAGCAGGCGGGGCTCTCGTCGCAGCTCGTGGACTACCACGTCCCGAAGCTGGTCGCCAGCGGGCAGCTGCTGCTGCAGGCCGGCCGCTACCGCCCGCAGGCGTGCCTTACCGACAAGAACCTGTTCCGGCTGATGAAGTCGTCGCTCATCCGCCAGCAGCTCATCGAGCAGGTCGCGGCGGGGCTCGACTTCTCGCAGGCGGAGAAGGATGAGGGTGTGGTCATCGAGGAGAACATCCTGAGCCTGCTGCGGCTCTTCACGGTCGAGCTGAAGCGGGGGCGCTGAAATTGCCCTTCGGCGCGCCGCTCCGGGACCGGGGCGTGGCTGCCGTACTGGCCGTACCAAGCACGAAACAAAAAAAATTTTTTGGCGCCGCTTTATATACCGCGAGCACCGCCAGAGGGTTATGCGCCGACGCCATATGCTGGGCAACCACCGCCTTACCATCTGCGGCTATCCTACTACGCAACAGGAGCGCCGCGTGATGCGCAAGACCCATTGGGAACAGGTTTCATGCAAGCACTGCCTTGCGATGCACGACAGCCATCCGGCCCTCGGGGCGGAGGTTCCGGCATGAACGACCGCCTCACGGTTTTCGGGACTCCCCTGCAGCGACCGCGCGCGATGAATCCGCCGCCGGTTCCCGGTAGCGGCCCGTCGCCGCTGCTCGCGGTCGGCGTCGTGCTGACGCTGGTCGTCGCGGCGCTGATGGTTTACCAGCCGGCGCCTGACGGGCCGACCGGTCTGACTACGGTCCAGAGCGACTTCCTGCAGGGACTGGTCGAGGACCAGGGCCGCAGCTCGCCGCAGTTGCAGGCGTATGATTCATGCAGCGCGCTCGAGGGTGACCTGAAGGAGCATCTCAAGGACGAGATGCGCGCGACGCTCGCTTCCAACCAGGGCGGCTACTACCGTGGCGGCTGGGGCGGAGGCTGGATGGAGGGCGATGTTGCGATAGCCGAGAACATGGCGATGGACGACGGAGCCGTGGCGACGCCCGGCAATGCCGACCCGTCCACCGGCGCCGCGCAGGGCGCGACCGACGGCGGAGGCGCTGCCGAAGGCGAACGTGACTTCTCCGGCACCAACAATCAGGAGGGCGGCGTCGACGAGGCGGACTTCGTCAAGACCGACGGCGACTACCTTTACGTGCTCTTTGGCGACCAGTATTACTACTACTCGCCCTACTACGGCCACCTCGACGGCGGCCGGCTGCACATCCTGTCGGTGCCCAAGGTGGGCGAAGTCGAATACCTCTCCAACGCGACCGTGGAGGGCTGGCCGCGCGAGATGCTCCTTTCGGGAGACCGCATGGCGGTCTACTCCGACCTTTCGGTCTGGGACCTGATGTACGCTGAGGAGGAGCATCCGCTGCTCCCCTACCTGCTGCGCGACAGCGCGGACGGAGGCGGAGCCCAGAATTCCGCTCCCGAACCGTCAGGCTTCGTCGCGGACGGCGCCAGCTACAGCTACGACTCCTTCCGCGTCAACTCGCTCTCGAAGCTTACCATCTTCGGCCTGGGCGACCGCACCGCGCCGCAGGTGGAGCGCGAACTTTACATGGAAGGCTGGTACCAGACCGCGCGCGAGGTCGAGGGCACCGTGCGCATGGTGAGTCAGGGCTACCTCGACATCCCCGGTATTGTATACTGGCCGGTGCTGCCCGATGAGTACTGGGACATCTACTGGGAAGACGAGAACGGCATCTGGGACAACGAGGCGCAGCAGAAGCTCGCCGAGCAGCTCTGGATGGAGGCGATTAACGCCACCATCACGCAGAACGAGGCGATTATCGACGCGACCGACCTTAATGAACTGATTCCGCGCGTCTACGAATTGCAGGGCGACAACGTCACGGTCCACAGCTTCACCGACGCCGCCGACTGCCAGGACTTCGTGATTGCCGAGGACGGCACCGCCAGCAGCGTCACCAGTATCATGACGCTCGACCTGAACGACAGCGAACTCTCGTTCGAGGCGGACCACGTCATGAGCAACTGGGCCACGATTTACGCTTCGGCCAACATGCTCGTAATCGCCGAGATGTCCAACGACTGGTGGTGGTTCTGGGACGACGAAGTGGCCGATTACCAGGAGGCGACCAACCTGCACGCCTTCGACATTTCACAGGCTGGCGAGACAAGCTACATCGGCAGCGGCCGTGTCAACGGCACCATCCTGGACCAGTTCTCGCTCTCCGAGCACAACGGCTTCCTGCGAGTCGCCACCACGACTGGCCAGTGGGGCCGCTGGTGGCTCCCGGCCGAGGAGCAGTCCGGCCCGGAGAACCACGTCTTCGTGCTCGAGCAGGTGATACACGCCGCCGGCTCGACCGAGCAGTCGACCGAGCTGAATGTAGTCGGCCACATCGGCGGCATCGCCGTCGGCGAGCGCATCTGGTCGTCCCGCTTCGTCGGCGACCGCGGCTACCTCGTCACGTTCCGCAACGTCGACCCGCTCTGGACGCTCGACCTGAGCGACCCGGCCAACCCACAGGTGATTGGCGAACTCGAGGTTCCCGGCGTATCGACCTACATCCACCCGCTCGACGAGGACCATTTGCTGACCATCGGCATCGCTGGTGACGAGAACGGCCTCGACTGGGGCAGCACCCAGCTTTCGCTCTTCGACGTCACCGACTTCGCGGACCCGAAGCTCGCTTCCAAGCTGGAGCTCTCACCGGTCCCCGATGATGAGAAGCATGGGTGGAACTGGGCCTGGTCGGAGGCGACCTACGAGCACAAGGCGTTCCAGTACTGGAACGGCCAGCTCGCCATCCCCTTGAGTACATCCCGCTACACCTGGGACGCAAATGGCTACGGGCACTACGAGTACGTCTCGAAGCTGGTGCTGGTCGACGTCTCGACCGAGGATGGACTCAGTATCTACGACGGTACCAGCATCGACCACTCGATGTTCTACAACGGCAACGACGAGTGGTACTGGGACCGCCCCGACATCCGTCGCACGGTCTTCATCGACGACTACGTCTACGCCATCTCGCAGCAGGGCGTGACCGTCCACAAGCTCGACACGATGGCCCTGACCGACTACGCCGGCCTGCCGGTCAGCGACCCCGACCCTAGGCACTACTACGAGGATTCGGAGGAGAAGCCGGGCGAGGAGCGGGAAGATGAGAGCGACCCGAACGACCCTGATGACGAGGAATCGGACGAGAACGGCACGACCAGCTCCGACAACTCGGGCTGAAGAAGGCTTCGCCATCCCGCGTCACTCGGCTTGCCATAGCGATTATCGCCTTCCGCCGCCGCCGAAGCGACTAAAACCGCTCGCCGTTCCCCAGCCGATGGCCCTGACCTACGCGGAGTACCTGCGGCTGGAGGAATTGCTGGCGCTGCAGCAGGGGCACGACGGCGCGCCATCGAGTGACGAGCTGCACTTCATCATCGTCCACCAGAATTTTGAATTGTGGTTCAAGCTCGTGATTTCGGAGCTACGCGCGGCGCGCGACATCCTTGACCGCGACTACGTGGCGGAGACGCGGATTCCGCGCGCGGTGCACCACCTGCGGCGGGTCATAGAGACCTTCCGCCTTATGGCGCAGCAGTGGAAGGTGATGGAGACGCTGACGCCGCAGGACTTCCTGAACTTCCGCGACAGGCTCGGCACCGCTTCCGGTTTCGAGTCGCTCCAGATGCGCGAAATGGAGGCGCTGCTCGGTCCGCAGCTGCTCGACGGCAAACCGCGCGAAATGGACGGGCCGACCGAAGCGCGGCCGCTGGTCGCCGTAGTCGCCGACTGGCTGGCGCGCACGCCCATCATGGGCTCCACGCCGGGCGACGCGGGCGACGACGTGGTCGTCGCCCGCTTTATCGAGGACTATCTCGCGGCGCACGCCACGCTCGGCGCCGAAACTGCGGAGCGCTACGGCGGCTCGCCCGAAGTCAGGGCGCGCTTTACCGCCGAGGCCGCAGGCGCGCGCGAGTTCTTCGCGTCCGGCGGCGGGGTGGACCGCGCCCGCGCGGGGCTGCTCTTCATCGAGTCCTACCGCGAGTTGCCACTGCTGGCGTGGCCGCGGAGGCTGGTCGACACGGTCGTTGAACTGGAGCAGCAGATGGTGCTCTGGCGATCTGCGCACGCGCGGATGGTCGAGCGCATCATCGGCCGCCGCACCGGCACCGGCGGCTCCAGCGGGGTCGACTACCTTGACTCGACGACGCAGTGGCGCGTCTTCGGGGACTTATGGGCGGTGCGGACGCTGCTGATTCGCCGGGACGCGCTGCCGCCGCTGGAAAACGCCGAGTTCTACGGCTTCGCGGGAGACGAAGATGGGTGACCTGGCGGGCAGGCGGGCGCTGGTTTGCGGCGGCACCAGCGGCATCGGTGCCGCCGCCGCCGAGGCACTGCGCGACCGTGGCGCCGCGGTCACGATACTGGCGCGTTCCGCCAGCGGTGACGGGACGCTGGCGTGTGATCTGGAGGACATCGAATCCCTGACGATAACTATAAAAAAGGAAATTGACGCCAGCGGTGCGTTCGAAATCCTGGTCAACAACTCGGCCGGCCCGCCGGCGGGGCCGTTGCTGGAGGCGGTGCCAGCTGACTTCGAGAAGGCGATGCGTCGCCACCTTCACGCGTCGCACACGCTAGTGCAGCTGCTGCTGCCGGGGATGCGCGACGCTGGCTACGGCCGCATCATCAATATAATTTCGACTTCGGTCCGCGAGCCGATTCCCGGCCTGGGTGTCAGCAACACCGTGCGCGGCGCGATGGCGGCATGGGCCAAGACGTTCGCGAAGGAGCTGCCGCCCGGAATTACAATCAACTCGATCCTGCCGGGCTTTACGGCGACGCAGCGGCTGGAGGAGCTGAAGCACTCTCTTGCCCGGCAGCGCGGCGTCACGGCTGACGAGGTCGAGGCGGCGTGGCTCGCGACCGTGCCTGAGGGCCGGCTGGCGCAGCCGTCGGAGCTGGGCGCAGTTATCGCCTTCCTGGCTTCTCCCGAAGCAGGCTTCGTGCGCGGCGTCGCGCTGCCGGTCGATGGCGGGCGGCTCGCCTCCATCTGAACATGCAGTTCGACATTTTCCTCTCGATTTGCCACACCCCCGTCGCGGGGCATTTGCCAAGCGAGGCGGAGATGTTCCAGAACTTCTTCGCGCAGCTCGAGGCGGCCGACGCGCTGGGCTTCGGCACGGCGTGGGTCGCGCAGGCGCATCTCTCGACCGAGGTGCAGAAGCGCAACCGCCAGCCGGTGGTCCCCCACTGGGAGGGCGAAGTCGGGCTTTGCACCGACTTCTTCCAGCTGGCGCACGCCTGCTTCGCCCGCACGCAGCGCATCGAGGTCGGCAGCGCGGTGATGAGCCTGCTGACGCACGGCGGCCCGGTCGGCATCGCCGAGCGCGTGGGGGCGTTCCTGGCGCTGCACGGACTCGACCCCGCCGAGGAGCGGCGGCTGCGCATCGGCTTCTCCGCCGGCCGCTTCGAGTTCATGGCGCGGCCGTACGGCATCGTGCCGCGCGATGCGGTCGAGGCAGCGGCATGGCCGGCACTGCGCGGGCAGATTTTCGCCGAGGCGTGCGAAATCTTCCTGCGGCTGCTCAACGGCGAAGTGCTTAGCAGCGAAATGGTGCGCGAGACTGTGCTGGTGCGCGAGAACTTCCGCAGCGACGAGGACTGGGAGGCGGTGCAGGACGCGGCGGTCGCGCGCGATGCGCTGACGGCGGCGCCCGACGAAATCGCCATCCCGCGTCGCTACGAATTCGAGGAACTCAAGACCATCCCGCAGGAGTGGCGGCAGGAGCTGCTCGACCTCATACTTGGAAGTCATGACCCACCGTTGCAGGTGGCGTGCAACAAGTGGCGGCCGGTGAAGACCTTCAATCTCTCAATCACGCCGCCCGCGATTATCGACGCGACCCACGCCCGCATGCGAGACTGCTACCACCCCGACGGTGGGCCGTGGCAGCGGCACTACATGCCGCGCACGGTCTTCGTGTTCCTGAACGAGGAGCCGGGGCTGGCGGCGGCCGAGCGCTCGGCCGCCGCCCACGCTGAAGCCCGGCAGGCGCTCGGCAGCTACTGGGGTGCACTCGAAGGGACGATTGACCCGATGAAGGTCGCCAGTGCTGCCGACAACGCGGTCATCGGCAACGCCGAGGAGGTCGCCGCGCAACTCGCCGAGCGGTTCGACCTCGCGGATTGCGTCATGGCGTGGTTCGACTTCTTCAACCACGACTCGGAGCGGGTCGTGCGCAACATGGAGGCGTTCATGAACAAGGTCGCCCCACAGGTGGCCGGATTGCAATGAGCCATCCCGTCGACTCAAGCGAACTTTACCCCGAAAGCCCGCTGGGCGACCTAGAGGGAGACGTCCCGACCGGGCGCGACGTCGAATGGGAGCCGCTGGTCGATTACCGGCGCAACGACGTCTCGGAGACGACCATCCATGGCGCGGTCGCGTGGGCGCACGGTGGCGATGTCATCCACAGCTTCGGCGGCAACGTGCTCTGCTACGGTCGGTCGATGATGAAGCCGCTGATGCTCAAGGTTTTTGCCGAGGAGCTGGCCGACCTTGCGTGGGAGCAAAAAGCCATCACTGTCGCGAGCCACAACGGGACGGCCGAGCACGTGCGCGCGGCGCAATCGTTGCTGCCGCGCTCCGACTGGGGGCTGATGCAGACGCCGCTCGACACCCCGCTAGTGCAGTTCGGCCGGCAGGTGCGCCGCTCGCGCCGCTGGTATTCCAACTCGTCGGGGCAGCACGCCGCCATCCTGCGCGGCTGCCGCGCCCGCGGCTGGAACCGCGCCGGCTACACGCTGCCGAGCCACCCATTCTTTTTCGCGTTCCTAGAGCAGGTGCGGCGCTACCTTGGCCCGCAATGGGAGCCGCTGCGGATTGCGCGCGACGGCGACGGGCTGCCGACGCTTTCGAACACGGTCAACGAGCTGGCGACCTGCTACGCCGGGCTGGTGCGCGACCGTGACGCGGACTGGATCTGGGAGGCGATGGTGCGCCACCCCGACCTGGTCGGCGGTTTCAACCGGCTTGACACTACAGTCATCAAGTCGGGCCACGGGCGCGTCATCGCCAAGGAGGGCGCCGACGGGCTGCTCGGGCTGGCAATCGACCACGACGACTATCCCGATGGACTGGGTGTTGTTGTCAAGCTCGCGCACGGCTGGAACCCGCAGGCGGGCTGGTATGTCGCGCGCGGCATCCTGGGAGTGCTCGGCATCGAGCTGCGCAACCCCTATCCGTTGCGTCGCCAGAAAGCATTCCTGGTGCCGGGCGTCGTCCCGGAACGCTATCTCGAGGCGCTCGCGGGCATCCCGACCTGGGACGACTGGGACCCTGACCAGGACCGCTGGTATTTCGACCCCGAGCAGTATCGAGGCGAGGCGTGAAGCGGCTTGCCAACCTGATTGGCGGTGAGTGGCTTCCGCCGCAGGACGGCCAGTATTTCGACGACCACAACCCCGCCACCGGCGCGAAAATCGCCGAAATCCCGTTGTCGACCGCGGACGACATCGAAGCGGCGGTCGCCGCCGCCCGTGCCGTGCAGCCGGTGTGGGGCGCGCTCCCGCCCGGGGAGCGCGCCGACTGGCTCGACCGCATCGCCGACGCGCTGGAGGCGTGCAGCGACGAAATCGCCGAACTCGAGAGCCGCGATACCGGCAAGCCGGTCGCGCTGGCGCGCGCCGTGGACGCCGCGCGCAGCGTCCTGAACTTCCGTTTCTTCGCCGAACTGGGGCGCGAACTCCCCGACGAGCAGTATTTAATGAAAGACGCGCTCAACGTGGTAGTCCGCAAGCCGGTCGGCGTGGCCGGACTGATAACGCCGTGGAACCTGCCGCTCTACCTGCTTTCCTGGAAGGTCGCGCCCGCCATCCTGATGGGCAACGCCGTGGTCGCCAAGCCGTCACGGCTGACGCCACTGACCGCCAACCTGCTCGCCGAGGTCGTGACCGAGGCGGGACTGCCGGCCGGCGTCGTCAACCTGGTCCACGGCAGCGGTTCCGTCTGCGGCAGCGCGCTGGTAGAGCATCCGGCGGTCGGCGCCATCTCCTTTACGGGCGGCACCGCCACGGGGCGGCGCGTCGCCGCCGGCGCCGCGCCGCATTTCAAGAAGCTCTCGCTCGAACTGGGGGGCAAGAACGCCACGATTGTCTGCGCGGACGCCGACCTCGAAAAGACAGTCCCGGGTGCCGCGCGCGCGGCGTTCATGAACCAGGGACAGGTCTGCCTTTGCGGCAGCCGCTTGCTCATCGAGCGCTCTGTCTGGGACGAGTTCGTCCCGCGCTTTGTCGCGCACGTCGAGGCGATGACCGTCGGCGACCCCGCGAGTTGCGAACTGGGCGCGCTGGTTTCGCAGGAGCATCGCGTGAAGGTCGAGGGCTATGTCGCGCTCGCCCGTGAGGAGGGCGGCACCATCCTGTGCGGTGGCAAGCGCCCCGAATTGGCGCCGCCGTTCGACGGCGGCGCATTCCTCGAGCCGGCAGTGATTGAGGGCCTGGCGCCGGATGCGCGCTGCGCGACCGAGGAAATCTTCGGCCCGGTGGTGACGCTGCACCCGTTCGAGGGCGACGAGGAGGCGCTGGCGATTGCCAACAACACCGAATTCGGCCTGGCCGGCAGCGTCTGGACGCGCGATATGGAGCGCGGCCGCCGGCTCGCCGAGGGGCTGGAGACGGGGCTGGTGTGGGTCAACTGCTGGCTGCACCGCGACCTGCGCGTGCCATTCGGCGGGGTCAAGAACAGCGGGGTCGGCCGTGAGGGCGGGCGCTACTCGCTTGAGTTCTTCTCCGAGCCGACCAGCATCTGCCTGATGGAGCC
>CAYMDK010000005.1:18911-86780 GCA_964389465.1 uncultured archaeon
GGCGCTACTCGCTTGAGTTCTTCTCCGAGCCGACCAGCATCTGCCTGATGGAGCCGTAGCTCCGGACGCCGGGACTTATTAATCCGGCCGAGATGCCGGCGCTATGGCGAAGGGCGAAATCGTGATGGGCGCGCTGGCGCCACACCCGCCGCACCTGGTCTATGCCGAGAACCCGCCGCAGAACGAGCCCGTTTCGGAGGGCGGCTGGGAGGAGCTGCGCTGGGGCTATGAGCGGCTGCGCAAGTCGCTGGCTGACAAGGAATTCGAGGTCATTGTCGTCCACACCCCGCACTGGCAGACCTACGTCGGGACCCACTTTCTCGGCGTCCCGCAATTCAAGTCGCTCTCGGTCGACCCGATTTTCCCGAACCTGTTCCGCTACAGCTACGACCTTTCTGTCGACGTCGAGCTGTCGCGCTCCATCCACGACGCGGCTGCGAAGGCGGGGCTGCATGTGATGATGATGGAAAACCCTGACTTCCGCATCGACTACGGCACCATCACCAGCTGCCACCTGGTGCGGCCCGAGTGGGATATCCCGATAGTCTGCATCTCGTCGAACCGTTCGCGCAACTACTTCTCGATCGAGGTGATGCAGGCCAACATGCTCAAGCTCGGCAAGGCGACCCGCACGGCAGTCGAGGCGAGCGGCAAGCGGGCGCTGCTGCTCTCGAGCAACTCGCTCTCGCACCGCCACTTTACCGAGGAGCCCGAGGTCCCGGAGGACATGTCGCAGGAGCACATCACCAACCACAACCAGTATTTGTGGGATATGAAGATGATTGAGCTGATGCGCGCCGGGAAGACGCGCGAACTGGTCGACATCATGCCCGACTTCACTGAGCAGACCGTCGCCGAGACCGATGCCGGCTCGCTAACGTGGTTGATGGCGGCGCTCGACTTCCCCACTTACGGCGGCGAAGTGCACGCTTACGGAACGGTCATCGGCACCGGCAACGCCATCATCGGCTGGGACCCGGCGAGCGCATGAACGCGAGCGCCGCCGGCCGGGTTGCGCAGGGCGAGGCGGCTGCCGATGAGTCGGCGGCCGCCAGCCCGGTCCCGCTCGGCATCCTGGTTCCAGGACTGCCGCATCCGCTGCTCTGCCCCGAAGGGAATCCGGGCTGGCAGCGCGTCCGCGACGGCTTCGGCGCGGCGCGCGAGCGGATTGCCGCCAGCGGTGCCGACCTGCTCGTCATCTACTCGACGATGTGGCCATCCATACTTGGGCATCAGCTGCAGGCCAACCCGGAACCGGAGTGGACGCACGTCGATGAAGATTTCCACTATCTCGGCAGCATTCCCTACAAGTTCCGCATCGACGCCGAGTTCGCCGAGCTGGCAGTCGTGAAAGCGCAGGCGCGTGGCCTGCGGGCGCGTACCTGCGCTTACCACGGCTTTCCGATTGACACCGGCGCGGTGGTGGCGCTGAAGCTGCTCAATCCTGATAACGAGCTGCCGGCGGTCATCGTCAGCAGTAACATCTACGCCAACCGCACCGAGACGGTCGTGCTCGGCAAGGCGCTGCGCGACGCGGTCGAGGAGCAGGGGCGCACCGCGGTCGCGGTGGTCGTCTCGACGCTCTCCAACCGGCTTGTGACTGAGCCGATGGAGCCGGCCGACGACCACATCCATTCGCTCAAGGACGACGAGTGGAACCGCAAGTTCCTGGAATATCTCGAGAAGGGCCGGCTCGAGGATTTGTCGCAGCTCTCGCGCCAGTTCCACGACGAGGCGCGCGTCCCGAAAGTGGTCGCGTTCAAGCCCTTCTGGTGGTGGGCCGCGTTCATGGGACAGTCCAATCTCTACGCTGGGACGGTCCACGCCTACGAGCCGGTCTGGGGCACCGGCAGCGCGGTCGTCAGCCTTGAATCAGCGGGCGAAAGCACCGGCGACCTGGAATACGACGAGGACGACCCTGAGTTCTACGCGGGCGACCGCGAGGTGCTCGACCTGCACGACGCGCCTTCGATGGGCGCGCTGCCGGAGGAGAATGGGGACTGACGCGGCGCCGCCCCCGGTTGGCGCCTACGTCCACTGCCGCCGCGAGGGCGACCTGCTCTTCCTGGCCGGCGTCGGGCCGCGGATGCCCGACGGCAGCGGCGTCGCCGGCGGCGCGACCCGCGACGGGCAGGGCGAGGAGCAGGATTACGACGTTGTCGCGCAGACCGAGCAGGTGGTGGCGAACGTCAGGGCCATCCTGGCGGCGGCCGGCAGCTCGCTGGAGCGCGTGGTTGATGTCACCGTTTTCCTGACCGACATGCAGCGCGACTTCGCGGATTTCAACGCCACCTGGGCGCGCCACTTCGACGGGCTGGGGGTGACGCGCACCACGGTCGAGGTGGGCGCACTGCCGACCCCCATCGCGGTCGAGTTCAAGGTCGTGGCGCGCGCTTGAGCCAGCCGCGCTACGTTTTCATGGCTATTCGCGAGCACCCGTGGGGGCGCGAAATGCTGGCGCGACTGCTCAACGCGGGGTTCGCGCCGGCGCTGATTATCGAGGAGGATTCTGACGTCGGTGAGGTCGAGCGCAAAAAATTCGAGTACCGCATCGGTGACCACCCGGTCGGGCCGCCGATGGCCGACCAGGCGCTCGAGCGCGGCATCCCGGTCGTGACAGTCCCCATCCACGACGACGAGCATTGCATGGGCTACATCGAGGAGGCGGAGCCGGAGCTGATAGTCTTCGGCGGCACCCGCATCATTCGGGGTGCCATCCTGGAATACGGCGACGCACGCGGCGGCGTACTGAACGCCCACCCGGGGCTGCTGCCCGAATGCCGCGGCTCGGCATCACCGGCGTGGTCGGTCTACCACGATATCCCCATCGGCGCCAGCTGCCACTTCTGCTCAACAACCATCGACGCCGGCGACCTTGCTGGCCGCCGCGAAATCCCCGTAAGGCGAGGCGCGACCTACCAGGACCTGTGCCACGCCACGCTTGTCGAGGCCGCCAAATTAATGGCCGAGGCCGTCACCGCCTACGCCGAGGGGCGGCTCGACGAGTTGCGTTCCCCGCAAGGCGATTCGGAGTGGCCGACTTTCCGCTACGACGCGGACGTCGAGAGAGCGGCGATTGCGAAGCTCGAGCGCGGGGAATACGGGCGCTACGCGGACTGATTATGTCCGTCGGGACCGCTCCCCGCTACCAGCCCCGCGAAGAGGCAGTAGAGCATCCCGCCGTTGGCCACGTGCCACAAGGAGTGGGTGCCGAGCGGGAAGTCGTCGCACGCCAGCAGGTCGATAGAGCGGAAGTAGAGCGCCGCCATGAAGAGCGGCGTCGCCAGTAGGATGAGCCACGCGCCGTCGCGCTCCGTGTGGCGGGCGTAGCCGCCCATCAGTGCGATGAAGAGCAGGCTCGAGAAGTAGCCCGCCGAGCCGTTGAATTGCCCGGGCGGGTACGGGACCGCCAGCGCCATCCGCGCGACGATGAACGCTGCCCACGCTGCCGGCACCACCCACCAGCGTCGCGCGAGCATGTGCCAGCCGTAAACGGCCACGTAGGCGAACTGGAACAGCGCAATCGGCACGACGTCCGCCACGAAGGCCCAGCGGGTCGCGAAGGTGTGGAACAGGAAGCTGCCGATGCCGATGGCGCCGAGCAGCGCCAGCAGTAGAACGAACTCCCACCGCTGCCGCCCCGTCTGCTCGCAGCGACGGCGGTAGCACCACCAGCCGGCGACGCAGGCGGCGATGAAGGCGAGGTTGCTGAAGGCGTTGAGCGGCTCGGCCCAGAGGCTCGCGTCGGTCCGCTCGCAGTAGTTGTCGATGGCCTCGAACCAGCCGGTCGCCATGTGGGGTCGAAGGGCGGGCGATTATTATTCTTGACGCGGCCGCCGCCGTCGCAGCAGCACGATCACGGCGGCCGCCGCCGCGCCGAGTGCCAGCGTCGCCGCCAGCGACGCTTCTGTGTCGTCGGCGGCGGCCACGCCCGTCGGGTCGGGAATCTCGACCAGCCAGATATCGAGGCTGCCGCCGCGGGTGGAGTGGAACGCCAGCACGTTGCCTTGCGGGGACCAGTCGGCGTGCCGGTCGAGCGCGGGGTCCATGGTTATGCGGCGCGGCGTGCCGCCCGCGACGGGGACTAGGTAGAGGTCGCGGTTCCCGTCGCGGTCAGAGTCGTAGATGAGCCACTCCCCGTCGGGTGACCAGCCGGGATAGCGGTCGTAGTGTGGGTCGTCAGTCACCTGCCGTTTTTCGCTGCCGTCGGCCCGCATGACCCAGATGTCGTTGGTCTCGCCGTCGTCCGCTTCATACACAATCCACTCGCCGTCGAACGACCAGCGCGGGCAGTGCTCGCTGGCGTCGCCCGTCGTCAGCCGCTGCGGGTCGCCTTGCGGAGTCCCGTCGGGGGCGACCGCCACCTTCCAGACGTCGAGAGAACCGCCGCGGCTGGAGTGGAATGTTATTTCATCCCCGGCCGGCGACCAGCGCCCCGAGTCGTCGAAGGCAGGGTCGGAGGTGACCTGCACTGACTCGCTGCTGGAGAGGTTGACCACGTAGATGTCCATTTCGGAGGTGGTTTCGCCCTCCTCGGGAGCGTAGGAGTTGAAGACCATCCGCTCCCCGTCAGGCGACCAGCCGGGGTAACCGTGGTAGCTGCGGTCGCTCTCAATGGGCTGCGGCTCGCCGCCCGTCGGGGAAATCGTGTAAAGATGGTAGATGTGTTCCTCGAGTCCGCGGTTGGACTTGAAGACCAGACGGTCGCCGGATGGCGACCATTCAGGCTGCAGGTCGGCTGCGCCGTCGAAGGTCAGCTGCCGCGGGTAGAGCACGGTTACGCGCACGGAGGTGCTCTCCGCCTGCGAACCGTCGTCGTAGACGGCACGCGCGACCAGCGTGAACTCGGCCGGCGCGGTGGCGTTGGCGACAGTGGTGTCCCACGCTATGCAATCGAGGCAGGTCGCGGTGGTTAGTAGTTCGCCGTTGGCGAACAGCTCGACATACGCCACCTCACCCTCCGCCGCGACCGTCACCTCGACGACGCCCTCGACCCAGTCGCCGTCGGCGAGCGAAGTGATGGCGACCAGCGGTTGCCCATACTCGACAGAGCCGGTGGCAGGGAAGAGCAACAGCGTGGCGACCAGCAGTGCGAGCGATGAGCGGGAGCGGCGCACGCCGGCGCAGCGATGCGAGCCGTAAATGCGTTCCCCCGCACCGGACGTCGCGCTTCAATAGCCCCCGCATTGCGCCAGCATGGACGACCTGCAGCTGCTCTCGCTGACGGTGCTCTTCGCCGGGCTGGTGACGCTGGCGCTGCCGCTGCTGGCGCGGCTGGTCGAGTTCGCGACCGCGCGGCAGTCGGGCGACTGGCTGCTGCTGGGGCTGCTGCTGCTCTTCGGCGCGGCGCTGGTGGCGGCGCTCTGGGCGGTCTGGGCCGCCTCGACGCAGAGCTGGCTGCTCTGGCCGGTGGCGGGCTTCACACTCTTCTTCCGGCTCGCGTCGCCCCCCTTCCTGCTGCGTGCTCTCTCACAACGGCTCGGCCCGCCCGCGGAGGGGGCGGCCAGCACGGCAACGCTCGAGCAGTCGGTGACTGGTCTGGCGGTGGTGCTCGGCAGCTTCGCACTGCTGGCGCCGTGGCTCGAGCCGGCGCATGGCAACGCGATGGCGGCGGCCGAGACCGGCCTTGCGACCGCCGTGGCGGTCTTCTCGTTCAGCCAGTTCTACCTGCTGCTCTTCATGGAGCGCATGCGCGAAGGGCAGGCGCACTTCGCGTGGGTCGCGGGGCTGCTGCTGGGAGTGGGGTTCATGGTGCTGACGCCGGCCTACCTGCCCGGCTTCGGGACGGCGTTCCGCACCACCTCGGCGCTCGGCTGGTTCGGCGCGGCGGCGCTCTTCCATTTCGGCCGGCAGCCGGACCCGCCGCCGCTGTTGCGAAAGCTGCGGTGGAATGGTTAAATCCCCTCTGCGAATGCGCCGCAGATGTCCAGCGAAACGTTACAAACGCTTGGCATAATCTTGCTGCTGAACGCGGTCGCGTGGGGCGGCTACGTTGCGTTGCAGGAAGAGCCCGACATCATCTACCGCTACCGCGAAACCCCCGCAGCGAGCGCCAACGTCACCGTGTCACTCGACTTCGGCGACGCCGGGGCTAACGCGACGACCTTCGTCAACGCGACGTCGGTCAGCTTCGCCGGCATCGTCGTCACCAACGACACTTCGGCCTACGCGGCGACTATCGCGGCCGCGCGCGCCAACGGCTTCGCAGTCGGCGTGACCTGGTATTCGTTCGGGCCGTACGTCCACACTATCGACGGGGTTGCGGGCGACAGCGGCCGCTACTGGGAGCTCAACCACAACGGCGCGTACTCGATGGTCGGCGCCGGTGATCTGCAATTGCAGGACGGCGACGTCGTGATGTGGAAATACGTCGTCGCCGACTGGTAGTTCAGTCAAAAGTCAGCGCCGCGTATTCGGCGAGCGACTCGGGGTTGGCGAGCGCGTCGCGATTCTGCACCGGCCGGCCGGTGATGGCGGCCAGCACCGCCTTCTCGACCTTCTTGCCCGAGATGGTGTAGGGAATATCGGCGACCGGCAGCACGTGCTGCGGGACATGACGCGGCGTCGTCGCGCTGCGGATGGCCTTGCGGAGTTCCTCGGCAAGGGCGTCGCCAAAAGCGACGCCCTCTGCCAGCTTGACGCAGAGCACCACCTCGATGTCGCCCGCGACCGGCCGGCCGACGACGATGGCGTCGGCAATTTCGGGCCGGTTCTCGACCGCACGGTAAATCTCGGCGGTGCCGATGCGCACGCCGCCCGGGTTGAGCGTCGTGTCGCTGCGGCCGTAGATGATGGCGCCGCCCTCTGCGGTCATTTCGACGAAGTCGCCGTGGGTCCAGACTCCCGGGAATTCCTCGAAGTAGGCGGCGCGATATTTCGCGCCGTCCACGTCGTCCCAGAAGCGGGTCGGCAGCGACGGAAAGGGCCGCGTGCAGACCAGCTCACCGCACTCCCCCGTAAGGCGCTTGCCGTCGGACGACCACGCCTGCACGTCCATCCCCAGCTGCGCGCACTGCAGCTCGCCGCGCCGCACCGGGTCGAGCGGGTTGCCGCCGAGGAAGCAGCCGATGATGTCGGTTCCGCCCGAAATCGAGGCGAGCTGCAGGTCGTCGTGGACGTTCGCGTAAACCCAGTCGAACTGCTCGGGCATCAGCGGCGCGCCGGTCGAGAGCAGCGCGCGGAGCCGCCGCAAATCGGCCACGTCGCGCGGCACCAGCCCACCGCCGGCGCACGACGCGAGGAATCTGGGCGAGGTGCCGAAGTGGGTCGTGCCGCTGCGCTCCGCCAGCCGCCACAGCGCGCCGAGGTCGGGATGCCCCGGGCTGCCGTCATAGAGCACGATGGTCGCCCGCGAGGCGAGCGCCGAGACCAGCCAGTTCCACATCATCCAGCCGCAGGTGGTGAACCAGAAGAGCCGCTGGCCGGGCTGCAGGTCGCACTGCAGCTGGTGTTCCTTCAGGTGCTGCAGCAGCGTCCCGCCCGTCGAGTGCACAATCGACTTGGGCGGGCCGGTCGTTCCCGACGAATACATGATGTAGAGCGGATGGTCGAAATCGACCTGCGCGAATTCCGGCTCCGCGGCCGCGTTGTTGAGCAGGTCGGGATATTCAACGACCGACCCGTGCGCCAGTTCGCCCGCGGCTCCCGAAAACGGGATGCGGATGACATGCTCGATACCGGGAATCTGTTCGAGGACGCCGTTCACCTTCGCGTCGAGCGCGAAGCGCTTCCTGTTGTAGTGGTAGCCGTCAGCAACGATGAGTAGCTGCGGCCGCACCTGCCCGAAGCGGTCTACCACGCCTTGCGCGCCGAAGTCGGGCGAGCAGGAAGTCCAGACGCCGCCCGACGCGGTCGTCGCCAGCATCAGCACCAGCGTCTCGACGCAGTTCGGCACGAACGCCGCTACTAGCGTTCCCGGGCGCAAGCCAAGGGAACGCAGGCCGGCCTGCGCGCGCGCCACCCGCTGCCGCAGCTCGCCGCGCGTCAGTCGCTCGTCGTCGCGCCCTTCGGCGCAGCCTATTACTGCGGTGAGTTCGTCGTCGCCCGCCAGCAAATTCTCAGCGTAGTTGAGGCGCGCGCCGGTGAACCAGCGCGCGCCCGGCAGCGCCGGCTCGGCCAGCACCGCGTCGTAGCCGCGGCTGTAGCGCACGCCGCTGAATTCCCAGAAGTGCGCCCAGAACTCTTCCATCGACTCGAGCGACCAGCGATGGACATCGGCGTAGGTTTCGAGCTTCGCCGGCGCCGACTGCATGAAGCGCCAGAGCAGGCTTGCCTCGCGTCGCTCCTGCGACGGCTCCCACAGCACGGGATTCACGACGCGGCAGCGCCCGCGACTGAAAAAGCTACAGCATCCCGGCTTTCTGGATAATCATCAGCTGCTCGGTCGAGAGTTTTTCGCCGGCGAGGAACTTGCCGAACAGCTCCTCGGCGTTCGCGACGCTCTCGATGGCGCCGGCGCCGGTCCCGCCCTTGCGCCGCTCGGCGACCACTTTGTCGATGGCCGAGAGCTGCCGCAGCTGCTCAATATAATTTGCGTGCACTTCGTCCGCCTGCTCCTTGGAGTTGACGAAGGCGCGCTGCGCGGCGTCCGCCTTGCGGCGGGCGATGCGGTTCGCCTTGAGCGCCTCGCGCATCAGCTCGTGCGCATTCTGCGCCTCGTCGCGGACGCGCTTCATCTCGTGCGTCAGCTCCTTGCGCTTCTTCTCGCCGGCGCGGAACAGGTCGCGCGCCCCGGCGACCTCTTCGTCGCCATCCATTATTTTGTCCTGCTCGGTAATCTGCGTTTGCAGCGCACCGATTTTCTCGACTAGCTCGCGCTCTTTCTTGATGCTCATCGAGCTGGTCATCTGCTTGATTTCCAGCTCCTGGATTTGCCGCCGCAGCTTCGGGACGGGCGGCAAGTGGGTGCCGGAGAAACGGGCGCGCTTCAGCGTCAGGAATTGCTCGCGCAGTTGGTCAAC
Source organism: uncultured archaeon (assembly GCA_964389465.1). Lineage (GTDB taxonomy): Archaea > Thermoplasmatota > Poseidoniia > MGIII > CG-Epi1 > UBA8886. The sequence continues at coordinate 27,872 of CAYMDK010000005.1, forward strand.
CTCGTCGAGCACCTCGCGCCGCTCGTCGCGCACCTGGCTCACGTCGAAGTTGAGGCCGTTGCGCAGGGTGCGCTGGAATTGCACCTGTTCCATCTGCACCTTTGCCTCGTTGTTCAACTCGTTGCGCTCTGCAGCGTGCGATTGTGACTCGAGGTTCAGCTCATCACGCTTGTGGCGCAGCACTTCGGCCGCTTCGTAAACTTCCTTGCGGTGCGCCTTGAGCTCCTTCTGCGAGAGCTCGGAGTAGTCAATTGCGGCTTCCTCGGTCTTCCCAGGGCTGGCGCCAGCCTCTTCCAGCCGCGCCAGCAGCTCGGCCTTGGTGCCGGAGACTGGGAGTTCCCGCTCGCGCAGCTTCTCCTTCAGGTCGGCGACCTTCAGGCCAGCGTGTTCGCTGGGTGCAGGCGCGTCGCCTGCCGGGGCGTCGGGGGCGGGTTCCTCGGTTTCGGTCTCCATCGCTTCTCCCGGGGCAGGGCCCCGCTGGCGGGCCTAACCGAAGAGGGCACCGAGTCCTTCGACTGCTTCCTCTTCACTGACTTCTTCTTCCTCGGCTTCTGCTTCCTCTGCGGGGGCTTCCTTGCCGCCATCGTTGTCACCAGACGCGGCCGGAGCCGCAGCGGCTGCCGGGGCAGCTACTGCGGCGGTTGCCATGGCTTCCTCGATGTCCACGCCTTCCAGCGCGGCCACGAGGGCCTCGGCCCGTGCCTTGTCGGTCTTCAGGCCTGCGGCCTTGAGGACCTTGGTGACGCTCTTGGCGTCAATCTCGGCGCCCGCCGAGTTGAGCAGCATTGCCGAATAGATGTATTCCATTTTTTGTTTCCTCCTATTCGAATAGTGCTCCTAATCCTGATACGACGTCTTCCTCGGACGCCTCTTCTTCTTCCTCGTCATCGTCTTTCGATTCCGACGCGGCTTCCGCCTTGGCGGATGGCGCTGCGGTGGCGGGCGCCGCAGCGCCCTGCATCGCCTTCAGCTCATCGTCGGCACCGCCACCGGCGTGGCCGGCGACGCCCAGCATCTGCTGATGCGCCTCGATGAGCAGCGCGGCGATGGTCGCCTCCGACGGCCACGCCGCAGCGTGCGCCACGGCGAGTGCGTCGCGGCGCGCCTTCGAGAGCAGCGGTACCGTCGTGGTGTCGCTGAACCAGCGCGTATGCATCGCGAGGTTGAATGCTCCAGCGGTCGCTGATTGCAGCTGTCCGCGGAACTGGTTATAGTCAATGTCAAGCACTTCGGGAGGGTAAAAGTTCTCCCCGTCGTATGCGCCGAGCAGCTCCATCCCCATCGTAATCGGGAAGATTTCGAGCTTCGCAAGGGCTCCAGCCACCGGCGCCGAAATGGTCTCGCCCTCCGCGACGGCAACGTGCCGCTTGCGAATCACGATTTGCCCCTTCTCGATGGCGGCCGGGAAGCCCGCCTGCTGGAACTCGCCCACGATGGGACCGGCCGGGAACGGCGTCGGCCCTTTCTCGATGACGATATCTGCGCTGGCGGTCTCGCCGCCCTTCGCGGGTGCCTGCGTCTGAGCTTCGCTGAGCAGGCGGAAAATAGTGAACGGGCTCCCCTCGCCGGTCAGCAGCGACAGCTGCTCCTTGCGGAACGCGTCGGCCAGCTTCTCGAGCCCGGGACGCTTCGCGGCGACCGAATCGATGGCGCGGCGCAGCAGCCGGTTGCGGCTCATGCGCACACGCACGCCGCGCTCGCGCAGCGACTTGCGCATCTCCATCATCTGCCGCGCGGGGATGCCGCTGACGTCGACCAGCGCGACGACTGGCGCCGCGAGGTATTCCTCGAGCTGCGCGATTTCGTCGTGTTTCCACTGGGTGGCGACCGCCTGCATCAGACCCTCACCGCCCTGCCCATGGTGGTCTTGACCCAGACTGACGCAATATTCTGGTCGCCGCGGTCGAGGTGCGATTCGACCCGTTTCAGGACCGTCTCGAGGTTCTCAACCAGCAGTTCCTGCTCCATCGCCACGTTGCCAATCGAGACGTGGAAGGTGGGACGGTCGCGCGACCGCAGCACCACCAGGTTGCGCAGCCCATCGATGACGCGCGCGATGTCGGCGGTCGGCGGCACCGGCCGCGGCATTTTGCCGCGCGGCCCCAGCACGACGCCCAGCGACTTGCCGATGTCGGCCATCATGCTGATTTCGGCGACGAAGTAGTCAATGCCGTCGACCACCTTGCGCGCGCGGCGCTTATTGTCGGCGAGGTCGCCCAGCTCCTCGGGGGTAATCATCAGGTCGGCGTGCGCCTTCGCCTTCTCGGCCAGCTCCTTGCGCGCGAAGACGCCGACCTTCGCCGGACGCCCACGGCCGTGCGGCAGCGCCAGCTCGTCGTTGATGCGCTTCTGCGGGTTCTGCAGGTCGACATCGCGCAGGTTAATCGCTACTTCCACTGTCTCGGTGAACTTGCGCTCTTTGCGCGTATCGAGCGCGTCTGCGATAGCCTGCTTCACGTCGCCTGCGATGGTTTCACCCCCGTAGTGTGCGGAGCAGCGCTCCTCCTACGGACTTTGCGCCGCACCCGGGGACGTATTTAAGGATTCAGCGCGCAGTCTCCAGCCATTCCAGGTCGGACTGGTAGAGCATGCGGATATCCTTCAGGCCGAGCCGCAGCATCGCCAGCCGCTCGAGTCCCAGCCCCCACGCCAGCACCGGCGTATCGATGCCGAAGGGCGCGGTGACCTCGGGGCGGAAGATGCCGGAGCCGCCCAGCTCGAGCCAGCGGTCGCCGAATTTTACTTCGATTTCCATCGACGGCTCGGTGTAGGGGAAATAGGCCGGGCGCACGCGGACGTCGGGGAAACCCATGCGGCGGTAGAACTCCTTCAGCACGCCAATCAGCATCCCGAAGCTCGCCTCCTCTTCCATGATGATGCCCTCGACCTGCGTGAACTCCGGCAGGTGCGTTGCGTCGACCGCCTCGCGCCGGAAGACGCGCCCGACGGCGAAGACCCGCACCGGCGGGTCGGGGTGCTCCGACAGGTAGCGGATGGTGCTGACCGTCGTGTGCGTCCGCAGCAGCGCCTGCTGGGCGACCTCGCGCGACCAGTCGTAGCGCCAGCCGGTCGAGCCGGTGTCGCCGCCGGTCTCGTGGACCGCCTTGACTGCCGCGACCGCCTCCTCGTCATCGAGCAGGAACGACTTCGGGTCGTCTAGATAGAGCGTGTCCTGCAGCTCACGCGCCGGGTGGTCCTGCGGGATGAAGAGCGCGTCCATGTTCCAGAACGCCGACTCGACGTAGTCGCCCTCAATTTCGGTGAACCCCATCTGGAGGAAGATGCCCCGGATTTCCTCGGTGAAGCGCGTCAGCGGGTGCAGCGTCGCCTGCGGTGCGCTTTCGGCCTGTGTCTCGAGCGAGTAGCGCTGGAAGCGCCCCTCGCGCCAGCCGCCCGACTGGAGCATCTCGGCCGTCACCTCGCCCAGCAGCTCCTCGCCGCTCAGCTCGTCGAGCGCCATGCGCCCCGCCTCGGTGATGCACAGCGTCCGCGCAACCTGCTGGCTGCGCTCGAGAATCTGTCGCCCCTGTAACAGCTTCAGTCCCTTCGGGTCTAAGCTGTCGACCGGCTGCGCGCCGTCGGCCAGCTCCCGTAGCAGCGGCTCGTCAGCGCCCTCGGGCGCGTCGTCCCGCGCGGGGGTCAGCATCACGCCGTCGTCGCTCTTCTCGAGCCACGCCCATTGCTTGCGCTTGAGCCAGCCAATCACGATGCGCGCCTCGTCGGCGGTAAGCGGGCCGTCGGCGAGCTTGCTGGCGGTCGCGGCACCGTGCTCGTTGAGCCACTCAATCGCGCGCCGCTCGGGCAATCCTTCGGCCGCGTAGCGCAGTCCCTCCTCGTTCAGCCCGACCAGCTCGGTCACCGTCTCCTCGATTTCGGCCATTTCCTTGGTGCGCAGCCAGGAGGCGGCCGAGACCGCTTCCCGCTCACCGAGGCCGGCAGCCTCGGCCGCCGCCGCTGGCGAGAGCTCGCCCGCGGCGAGCACGCGAAGCACTTTCTGTTCGTTGGCGGAGAGGTCCACGGTGCGCAATTCCTCCGGTTCTAAAGGGTTGCCCAGAGCGGCTCGAGCTGCGCCAGCTGCCGCAGGATTTCGTCGCGCACCCCGGGCGGCTGCTTGCCGTCGGTATCAACGATGAGGTCGTAGCCGGCCGGGTCGCGGTAGTCGAAGCCGTAAAGCTCGAGGTAGCGCTGCCGGTCGTCCTCGTCGCGGCGTGTGTTGTCGCGCAACCGCACCGCCGCGTCAGCTGCGCCTTCCAGCTTCAGCGCCGCGACCGCGTCGGCCAGCGCCGCGAGCGTCTCCGGCTCGCCCGGCGGGAGCGTGTCGCGCGCCAGCCGACCGGCGTCCTCGCCCAGCTCGCGCTTCAGGAACCGCACCGCCTGCTCGCGGCGCGAGCAGCGGAAATAGAGCCGCGCCATGTTCTCCTTACCCAAAGAGGACATGAAGCCGCCGAGCCAGCCCGGCTGCCGCCCCTCGATGACCGCCATACTCCCGTCGAGCCCCGCGCCGCCAATCCACTCGCAGGTGGCGTAGTCAATCTCGACATCTATCCCGCGTTCTGTCAGCAGCCGCCGCGCCTGCTCCGCAACCGAGATGCCGCGCCGCGCCGCCGCCTCGCGGAAAAGCCCGCCGACCGAGCGGCAGACGCCGCTGAAGTGGCCGGCCAGCATTCGTGCCTGCGTCGACTTGCCGGTTAGCTGGTCGCCCGCAATCAGGATGACCGGCAGCGGCGTGACGGTCGCCATCAGTCGCTCGACCGCGTCCGGCCCGATGTGGGTCGTGAAGGCGCGCTCGATGCCCTTGAGCGGGTCCACGACGGCGCACCGCAGCGTGGCTCTAATACGATTATTGGCGAGCGAGCAGCGGCCCGCGAACAGGCCGCTGCTCGGTATGGGCGGGGAAGTGGACGGCGAAGTCAGTAGCGCAGCGGCTCATCGGTTTCGTTGTAGACGAAGACTTTTTCTTTCGGAATCCACCGCGCATAAAATTCTCCGTTCTTTCGGCATAGTCGTTTTTCCCAGTTATTATAATCCGATTCGGAGATTGATTTCCATTCGGTTAATCCCTGCTTAGTATTCACAGCCCGGTAGCTGCCGTCTTCACGTTTCACCGGCTTGAAGCCAGGAATGTAAGGTATCATCTTATTAATCGAAGCTGTTTGAATTAGATATTCTTCATCGCTTTCATCTATCAGATAATACACATGGTTACGATGAATTCCTATTCGCTCTTTAATATCATATAGCTTGATTATTTCTGCTCTCTTAACTTCCTTTTTCGCCACCATATCATATGAATTGATTTCCAAATGGTATAAATCAAAAATATCCCAGTCAGATGTTTTCAAAGTTACTGATTCCTCATTCTCATCAACCACTTCAAAGAAGTGTTCTCTATACTTGACGCGATACCGCTCGTAATAATTTTTAATATACTCAACGTCGTTTGTGGGAACTTTCAACCCATAGCGGCTGAGATAACCACTTTCATCGTATATATTGAATCTACCATATTTCTCTGCTTTCTCTTTGAAATGAGTTCGAAGAATAAACAGATTATCTTTATGACGACCAGTGGTTGTAAACAGGTCATCTTTGTATCTGTAAACACTTGAAATCCCTGCTTGGCCTTCCGGGGAATAAGACATTACAATATCTCCATGCCTCACCTCTCGCTCCCCCTTCTTAACCCTTATCGCCTTTTTATCCGGCGAAGCCACCGCGCGCCGGCTACCGTGCGCATAACGGGATTCTGTCCCGAATCAGCAACTGAATCCCGGCTCCAGATGCCCCGTGACCGGGTCGCCGAAGTCCATCACGCGGCCGGGGTAGTCCTCCTCGCAGACGAGCGCGATAAGGCTGTTCGGCGCCTCGTCGATGATCTGCCACCCCAGCTCGTCGGCCAGCTCCTGCGCGAACGTTTGCACCTCGGGCCACTCGAGCATGTTGTGCTGGCTGAGCCGCTTGCGCGCCGGGCCGAGGTGCATGTAGCTCTTCACCTCGACCATCGTCCGCGCGCCGGTGCGGCGCGCGAGCGCGGCGTAGCCGGGAACGTCGAAATCGTTCCAGTCGCGGACGACGGTCATCCGCAGCACCTTGCGCGTCTCCAGCCCGTCGAGCAGGTCGAGCGTGCGGGTGACCCGCTCCCAGTAGTCGGGCAGCAGCGGGACGTCAATCTTCTTCCACGTCTTCGCGTCGGGCGCGTCCATCGAGACGTAGAGCTGTGTCGGCAATGCGTCCTCGTCGCGGAGCCGCTCAATCATCTCCGGGTGCAGGCCGTTCGTCACGAGGAACGATGAGATACTGCGCGCGCGCAGCTCGCGCAGCATCTCCGGCAGTCGTTCGTAGAGTGTCGGCTCGCCGGTCAGCGAAATCGCGAAGTGCCGCACCGTCAGCGATTCCTCGAACTTCTGTCGGTCAATGTTGGGGTTGCCACCAAAGCCGGAGAGCTTGTGCAGGTGCGCCTCGATTGAGCCCTGCACGATGTCGGCCGGGTCGTCCTTCGCCTGGGTCATCAAGTCCTGCTTGCCCGAGAACATCTCATTGGCACGCCAGCAGTAGACGCACTTCTGGTCGCACGCGACCGCCGCGGGGGTCATCTGCGTGCACTGGTGCGAGCGGATGCCGTAGAACTTCTGTTTGTAGCACCCCTCCGAGCCGGTGCGCATTCCCTTCTTGGTCCAGCCGCAGATTTCGATGGCCGAGTGGTTGCCGACGATTTCGTAAGACGCCTTCTCGAGCGCGCGCTTGTATTCGTCGGTGAAGAGCAGGTTGCCGCTATCCGCTGCAGACTGCATCAGATGTCCGAGACTACGCTGACGTCAAGCTCCCAGCCAACCAGTGAGCAGGTCAGAGTATAGTCGAGTGGTTCGTCCTTAATGGGGCTAGGGTTTGCATCATCTTCGTAGGTAATCACGCCCGAGACCGGTGGCCCCGCCGCCTCGAACGATGCGATAAACTCCGCGACCGTGTTGGCCGAGCCGGAGACGGTTTTGCCCAGCGCCGTAACGGGAACGGTGATGGTGACCGAGGCGTCGAAGCCAGTCCCTTGCACAGTTTCCGAGAAGTTGCCGCTGGTGACCTGCAACGAAACGGTCGGCTGCCCGATGTCGACGCTCGAGGTGGAGTCCTGCCACGACAGCGTTACCACCACCTCGACCAGCCGCAGCTCGCCCGCGAAATCCCACTCGCCTTCACCGGCGTCGACCCCGAACGGCACGCTGTCGCCCTCGTCCTGCAGCGTCCCGCTCTTGCCGGGGCCGGCGGTGTTGTTGGTCGCCACGTCCGCCTCGAAGCCGGTCGTGCCGCCGCCGATGCCGGAGACCGCGACCGAGTTGGCCGCCGACTGGAACGAAATCGCGAGGATGATGATGATGATTACGAAACCGATGGCGCCCGAGACCAGCCGGCCGGTTACGGCGAAGGGGAAGCCGCCCGGCAGCTCCAGCCGGCGCAGCTCGCTGTTGTTGTAGCGCTCGAACTGCTTCAGCTTCTCACCCACGGTGTCGGACAGCGCCATTGAGACGGCAGTAGTGGTGCGTTATTAGGTTTAAGCCGCTCTACGAGCAGCCGGTCGTCGCGCCGCAACCGGTGCACTTGAAGCAGTTGCCGTTCGGCACCAGCATGAACTGCCCGCAGTCGGGGCACGGGTCGCCCGAGAAGCCCATGCGGACCGCCTCGGCGACTGTCGCCTGCCGCGGGTCGCCGGTTGCGCCAGGGGTGAGCGGGCCGGGCTCGAGGCTCGAGTCGGCCGGGTTGCCCATGTCATCGAGCGTCATCTGCACTTCGTGCTGGTCGCCCGACGCCTCGCCGTGCGGGGAGCGCTTGGCGGACGCTTCATCCAGCTCGTCCTCCGCTACCGAGCGCAGCGCGTCGGGGCGCAAGTCTTCCTCGGTGATGCCGTGCGCCAGATCGTAGCGGCCGAGGTAGCTGATGGCCAGTTCGCGGAAGATGTAGTCGACAATCGAGGTCGCCATCTTGATGCGCTCGTTGCCCTGCACCGGGCCGAGCGGCTCGAAGCGCGAGAAGACGAAGGCGTCGACAAACTCCTCGAGCGGGACGCCGTGCTGCAGTCCCAGGCTGATGGCGACCGCGAAGCAGTTCATCAGGCTGCGGAAGGCGGCGCCCTCCTTCGCCATGTCGATGAAGATTTCGCCGAGGCTACCATCTTCGTATTCGCCGGTGTGGAGGTAGATGGTGTGGCCGCCAATCTTTGACTTCTGGATGTACCCCGAACGGCGTTCGGGAAGCCGCCGCCGCTGCGCGATGTAACGCGTCACGACCTTGCGCGCAATCTGGTGCGCCTCGGGCGTCGGCAGCGCGTCAGCCATGATTTCGACCGCCTTCTCGGCCGAGACCAGCCCTTCCGCCAGCAGCTCCTCCTCATCCTCGGCCAGTGCGACCGTCAGGCTGCTGCCTGACATCAGCGGCTGGCTCAGCTTGGAGCCGTCACGGTAGAGCGCGATGGACTTGTTCATCGTACGCCACGATTCCTCGTACGCCTGACTGATTTCGGCGACAGTCGCCTCGTGCGGCATGTTGATGGTCTTCGAGATGGCGCCCGAGATGAACGGCTGCGCCGCCGCCATGATGCGGATATGCGCGTGCCACGAAATCGAGCGGGTGCCATAAATCCCGCAGCGGTTGGCGCAGTCGAAGACGGCGAGGTGCGCCTCCTTGAAGTGCGGCGCCCCTTCAACCGTCAGCCGCCCGAAAGTGTAGTCGTCGGCCGCCTGCACCTCTTCCGGCTCGTAGCCCATGTGCTCGAGGAGGTTGAAGCGCAGGTCATTCAGCTGTTCCTGCGAAACATCCAGCTTTTCGCGGCAGTACTCTTCGCCAACGTGCAGCGGCGTCACCAGCATCTTCAGCGAAGTCGTGGTGGGAATCGCCTGTTCGAGTTGGTCGACAATCTCGCCCGAGAGTCCCTTGCGCTTGAGCGATTCACGGTTGACGCCCGGCGCTTCCACCAGCGTGCCGTTCCCGAGCACATAGCGGATTATGTCATCACGCTGCGCTTCGTCGTACCCGAGCCGTTCTATCGCGAGTGGCACCGACTGGTTGATAATACGCAGCATCCCGCCGCCTGCCAGCGTCTTGAATTTCACCAGTGCAAAGTCGGGCTCGATACCGGTGGTATCGCAATCCATCTGCATACCGATGGTGCCGGTCGGCGCAATCACCGTCACCTGCGCGTTGCGGTATCCGTGCCGTTCGCCCAGCGCGACTGCTTCGTCCCACGCCTCACGGGCGCTGTTGAGCAGGTATTCCGGGCAATACGCGGGGTCAATCGCGAGCGGCTTCACGGTCAGCCCCTCGTACTCCTCGGCCGCGGCATTGCACGCCGCACGGCGGTGGTTGCGCATCACCCGCAGCATGCAGTCGCGGTTCTGCTCGTAGCGCGGGAAGGGCCCCTTGACGCGCGCCATCTCGGCCGAGGTTGCGTAGCACGCCCCCCCGAGGATGGCGGTCAGCGAGCCACAAATTGCGAACGCACGCTCGTCGTCGTAGGGAATCCCCATACGCATCAGTAGCGAGCCAATATTGGCGTATCCGAGGCCGAGGGTGCGGTAGTCGTAGCTACGCTTCGCAATAGCCTCGGACGGGAACTGCGCCATCAGCACTGAAATTTCGAGCACGATAGTCCAGAGCCGGATGGCGTGCCGGTAATCCTCCAGCCGCATCATCCCCTCGCGCTCGTCATAGAACGCGCCAAGGTTGAGCGACGCGAGGTTGCACGCCGTATCGTCAAGGAACATATACTCCGAGCAGGGATTCGACCCGCGAATCGCCCCGTCGGGCGCGCAGGTGTGCCACTCGTTAATGGTGGTGTCGAACTGGATGCCGGGGTCGGCACAGGACCAGGCGGCCTGCGATATCTGGTCCCAGAGTTCACGCGCCGGCAGGTTGCGGCACGCCTCGGGCTCGCGCCCCTCGGCTGCCGCCGCCTCAAGCTCGGTGCGCCAATAGAGTTGCCACTCCCCGTCGGAGAGCGCCGCCTCCATGAATGCGTTGGAGGCGCGGACCGAGTTATTGCTGTTCTGCCCCGAGACGGTCTGGTAGGCGTCCCCTTCCCATTCGGTGTCGAACGTGGCGATCTCGAGGTGGGTCCAGCCCTGCCCGCCCAGTTCGAGTACGCGCGCGACCAGTGTCTCGGGGACATGGTCGCGCAGCGCCGAGCGTACCGCGCGCGCCAGCGCCCGGTTCAGCTGCTGGTCCAGCTTCTCGCCCTCTTCGGGGTGCGCCTCGATGGCGGCCAGGATTTCGTTAGCGTGGTCCTGCAGCTGTCGCGAACCGGCAACCAGCGCCGCCACTTTCTCTTCCTCGGAGACTTTCCAGTTGATGAACTGCTCGATGTCGGGATGGTCCATGTCGAGGCAGACCATCTTGGCAGCACGACGTGTCGTGCCGCCCGATTTGATGGCGCCCGCGGCACGGTCACCAATCTTGAGGAACGACATCAACCCTGACGAGCGGCCGCCACCCGAGAGCGGCTCCTCGCCACTACGGATAGAGGAGAAGTTGGAGCCGGTGCCGGAGCCGAACTTGAAGAGCCGCGCCTCACGCGTCCAGAGGTCCATGATGCCGCCCTCGTTCACCAAGTCGTCGCTCACCGACTGGATGAAGCAGGCGTGCGGCTGCGGGTGCTCGTAGGCATTGGTCGAGCGCTCCAGCGCGCCGCTTTCGGGGTCAACAAAGTGGTGCCCCTGCGCTGGTCCCTCAATCCCGTAGGCCCAGTTGAGGCCGGTGTTGAACCACTGCGGTGAGTTGGGCGACGCCATCTGTGCCGCCAGCATGTAGCACAATTCGTCGTAAAACGCGCGCGCATCCTTCTCGGACACGAAGTAATCGTGTTTCCAGCCCCACCAGGTCCAGGTCCCCGCCAGGCGACGGAACAGCTCCTTCCCGTCAGTCTCGCCTTTCAGCCGTTTGCCGACGGGCAGCTTTGCCAGCGCCTTCGCATCCGGTGCGGAGCGGCGCAGCCATTTCGGCACGCCCTTCTCCGCGACCGCCTTCAGCTTGCGCGGGATGCCTGCCTTGCGGAAGTATTTCTGCGCAAGTACGTTGGCGGCGGTCTGGCTGTAACTGGTGGGAAGATTGACGCCGCGCATCTCGAATGCGGTCGTGCCGTCAAAGTTGCGAATCAGCGTGTCGCGCTTCTTCCAATCCAGCGCGTCGAATGCGTCGGCACCTGCGTCAGTAAAACGCCTTTCAATTCCGAGTCCTTCCGGGTTGGCTGGCATCAGGCCACCCCCCAGGGTGGCCGACATGTAGCATCGTATTTTGTCTTTACAATCATGGGTTCGGGGCATTCTGGCTACCTGATATAAGCGTTACAGGGAATGATAATTTTGTACTATTCAACAAAATTCGGATGGTGTTCCACTCTTTTTTGCGGTAAAACAGGGTGGAACCTGCTAAAAACAGGGTAAAGGTTCCACGATTTATGTAGCTAAATGAGCGTGTATTTTCTCTTCGTCAAAATACGTTATAAGTGGCTTTTACGGGTCAGCGTCGGACCCCAGTGGTTTCGCGCCAGTCAATGCCGACCGTGCGGCGCCCCAGTTTGCAAACCGGGGGGAAAATACGCTTGTGGATTGAGCGCTGCACCAGCGCCTGGACGCGGGCTGCATCACCCTCCGAAATGCCGCATGCAGCCATTTTCGCCGGCGATTCCTGCCGCTCCAGCGCCGCCAGCAGCTGGTCCAGCTGTGTGTACTCCAGCCCCAGCTCGCCTTCGTCGGTCTGCCCCTCCCACAACTCGGCGGTTGGGACGCGTTCGCGGATGGCCTCGGGCACTTCGAGGGCGGCAGCGAGCAGTCGCACCTGGCTTTTATACAGGTCGCCGAGAGGCAGCAGGTCGGCGCCCCCGTCGCCCCACTTGGTGTAGTAGCCGGTCAGTAGCTCCGATTTGTTGGACGTCCCCAGTACCAGCGCCCCGCGTTCGGCTGCCGCGCCGTAGAGCAGTGCCATGCGCAGGCGGGCGCGCAGGTTGCCCTGCTGCTCGCGCGACTCGAAGAAAGGTGCCGCGTCGCCAAACGCGCTTGCCAGCGGCGCGATATCCACCTCGCGTGTCTCGACCGCCAGCGCGGCGGCGTGCGCCGCCGCCATTCCGGTCGAAACAGTCTCGCCGTGCGGGAGTAGCAGCCCGTGAACCGCCGCGGGCCCGAGCGCCTCGACCGCGATGGCGAGTGCGGTTGCCGAGTCAATCCCGCCCGAAAGCCCGAGCACCACCCCGCTGGCTTCGGCGTCGGCGACGCGGTGCTGGATGAAGCCGGCGATGATGGCACGACAGTCCTCCGGGAGGCGCATCGGACGGCGAGGGGGGGCAGGATATGAGGCCGTGGCCCAGCCCTTTTACCGCGCGGCATTTGCGCGCGCATGCAGCTGGCGGTGGCGCAGGCGCCCGTGGAACTGGGCGATGTCGAGGCGAATCTCGCATCGGCGCGCAAGCTGCTGGAGCAGGCGCAGTCCGCCTGCGACGGCAAGCTGGAGCTGCTGGTGCTGCCCGAGCTGTTCCTGACCGGCTACCTGCTGCGCGATGACTACGCGCGCGTCGCCGAAGCGGTGCCGGGCGACGGCCCGGCGCAGGCCGGCCTTGCGGCACTGGCGGCCGGGAGCGGCGTGCATATCGCCGCGGGGCTGGTCGAGCGCGGGCACGAGAGCCTCTACAACGTCGCGCTGCTGGTTGGCCCTGACGGCTACGTCGGCCACTACCGCAAGCGCTACCTCCCGAATTTCGGCCCGTTCGAAGAGAAGCTGCACTTCGGCGCCGGCGACGCGGCGCCGGTCTTCGATACGGCGATTGGCCGCATTGGGATGCAGGTCTGCTACGACATCTTCTTCCCGGCGCAGTCGCTGGCACTGGCGCACGCGGGAGCCGAACTTATCCTGAACCTCTCGGCCAGCCCGACGACGTCGCGGCCGCTGTTCCACCGCATGCTCCCCGCGCGCGCCATCGAGACCACCTGCTTCTGGGCGTTCGCCAACAATGTCGGCGTGCAGGGCTCGCTGACTTTCGGCGGGGAGTCGTGCATCGTCGACCCGCGCGGGCGCTTCGTCAGCGAAGCGCCCGCGCTCGAGCCGGGAGTCGCCGTCGCCGAAATCGACCTCGCCACGCTGCCGTCATTCCGCGAGGCTCGTCCGGTGCTGCGCGACGCTCAGTAAGCGGCCTGGAATTGCGACAGGTCGGCGTTGCACTGCCCGCACAGGAACATGGGCGAGATGCAGGCGGAGTGGAACTTGATGTTGCAGTGGTTGCAGGTCGCGACATAGCTGCCGGTACGCAGCTCCATCTCGCAATCGGCGCAGGCAGCCGACGCGAACTCGACTCCCGACTTCTGTTGCTTGAGCTGTTTGCCAGTGCGCGTTGCGCCCCCTTTGACCAGCCCGGCGGCCTGGACGCGTTTGTGAGCCTTCTTGACTTCTGGCTTCAGGTGTTGCAGCGCCTCAATCAGCTTCTTCTGCCGCACCGCGACGATTTTCTCGATGCGCCCCACAGCGTCCGATTCGCGCTGGAGTGGCGGCATCTTGCCCATCTCTTCGGCGATATGGTGCAGGCTGGCGCGCTCCTGTTCGACCCACTTCAGCAGCGCTTTCATCAGGTTGTAACTCCGGATTGCCTCCTTTTTGGTCAGGTGGAGCGGGTCGCGGGTCATGCGACCGTCCCCGGGAGGTCTTCAGGAAGTGAGTTGAGTCCGGACACGGAGCCACTGCATGCCAACTCCTTCCTAAAAAGCATGCGCCTGCTCGCGCAGTACGACTGGTAAAATCGTTTGACAGTCTGCTTTTAACCGCGGCAGGCTGGCGCCAGTCGATGCACGACGTCGCCGTAGTGGGGCAGGGACCGGCCGGCGGGATGACGGCACTGCGGCTGGCCGAAGCGGGCCACTCGGTCATTACGTTCGAGCGCAAGCAGCGGGTCGGCGACCCGATTCACTGCGGCGAAGGCATTGGGCGCATCGCGCTCGAGCACACGAATTACCCGGTCGGCGACTGGGCCATCCGGAAGGTGAAGGGCAACCGCATCCGCATGCCCAACGGCAAGTCGGTGGGGCTGATGTCGCCCGGCTACTCAATCCACCGTTGGGGGCTCGACCGCACTATTTCCGACGATGCCGTGAAGGCGGGCGCCGAGCGGCACGAAGGCGTGCGCGTCACGCAGGTGAGCCGCGAAAACGGGCAGTGGGCCCTCGCCTCGAAGGACGGCCCGGTCGCGCAGGCGCGGCAGCTGGTGATTGCCGAAGGGCGGGTCCCGGTGCTGGTGACGCAGGTCGGCCTCAAGGGTAACGACAAGCTGCGGCTGCTGCCAGGATTGCAATACAAGTTCCGCACCAGTGACGTCGATTTCCCGGATACGGACTATTTCGACTTCTACATCAATCCCCGCTACGCCGACGGCTACGTCTGGGTCTTCCCGCGCGACGACGTCTTCAACGTCGGCATCGTTGCGACCAACGGAGCCAAGGCGGGCCTCGAGCAGTTCTGCCGCGACGAGATGCAGGTCGACCCCGACCAGCGCATCCCCAACGACCTGGGCGACCTGCAGAATGGCGGGCTGATTCCGCGCGACGGCCCCATCCCGCAGTTCGCGACGCGCGGCGCCTACGTCGTCGGCGACTCGGCCGGGCTCACGAATCCGATAACCAAGGGCGGCGTCCACGTCGGGATGCTCTCGGGGGAATACGCCGCCATCGCCATCCGCAACGCGCTCGGCAGCGGCGAGCTGGTGCCGCCTTCGCACGCCATCAACACCCACGAGCTGCGCGGCCTGCACTGGGAACGCGTTGGCCGGGCACTGCACCCCGGGCTGGAGCCGCACCTGTGGTACGACCGCATCCTGAAGCGGCAGCCGTGGACGCAGCAGCAGTTTGTCGATGAGTCAAAGCTGATTTACGCGCTGGACGAACGCGTCCTGAACCTGATTGGCGAAATCTACGACGGCCGCAACTACTCCGACCTGCCGTGGCTCAAGATGCTGGGCATCCTTGTTCGCAACCCCGATCTCGCCCCACTGGCGCGCAAGCTGCTCAAAATCAAGGCCAGCCTGAAGATAACTGAGAAATATGGGTGGTAACATTCCGCGTCTTTACGCATCATTGCGTAGCTAAAACCGGCTAAACGGGCTGCGGGTTTTTATCCCACCCCGGGCAACTGCCCGCCGTGAGCGACTGGATTGACTGCGAAAATTGTGGTGACCAGTTCGAAATCCGGGTTTTCCAGCGCAGCCATGGCTACTGCTCGCGCTGCCGGAAGCGCATGAAGCCGCTCGACCTGGAACTGCTCTGCGCTGCCGAAGGCGCGGTGGCGGGGTACGGCGACGGCCGCGTCTCGCGCGGCGACCTGCAGGAAATCATGGCCATCATCCGCGGGACCGGCTGGTTCAATCCGGTCGAGAAGGCGACGCTCGACCTGATTCACCGCAACTACCGTTTCACGAGCGCCGCCGAGCAGCTCTACCGCACCGAGCTCGGCAACTGGCCGAAGGGCTAAATCGAAAAGGTCTGCCCTTCGCACCCAACTTCCCAGCCGCTGCGCGCCAGCTGCGCCGACTCGTCGGAGTCGGGATTGCAGAGCGGGTTGGTGTGGTTCAGGTGTATGAAGACCACGCGCGGGTCGCCTTCCCGCCGCGGGCCGAGCCGCTCGAGCGTTTCCGCCACCGGCGGATGCGGCACTTCTGCCTGCCGCGGCAGCTCGTTCGCCGAGCAGAAGGTACCGTCGAGCAGCACGATGTCGGCGCCCAGCTGCCGGAACCAGTCGCGCGGGCTGGCGGCGCCGACCGCCGGCAGGGTCGCATCCCAGCTATCGTGGTCAGGCAGGAACAGCAGTTTTCGTTTCCTGCTGACGAACAGCGCGTGCGTGTCGCCCGCTTCGCTGCGGTGCGGCACCGGCAGCGGCGTGACGCTGAAGCCGTCGCCCGCAACCGGTTCGCCGCTGCGCCACTCGCGCAGCCGCAGATGGCCGCCATCGAGCAGCGCGCGCCAGCCCGGGGTCGCGCGCAGCCGCTCCGCGACCGCTCGCGAGCAGTGGAGCGGGACGCCGCGCGCGTTCATCACTTCGGGGCCGAACTGCCCCAGCCCGTCGACGTGCCCGAGGTGGGCGTGCGTCAGCCAGACCGCGGCCGGCGTCCCGCCGCCAGCCAGCGCGAGCTGGCGCGCCAGCTCGCGCGTCGCTTCGAACAGCTGCACTCCAGAAGGGGCGCGCAAGGCGAGCGAGGCCGGCAGCCGCTCGAACGCGCGGTCGGCGAGCGCGGCGGCGCAATGCGCGCAGCGGCAGCCCGCCTGCGGGACGCCACCATCCTGCGCAGAGCCGAGCAGTGTCGCGGTCAGCATTGCGACCGCAGCCATTCCTGCGGGACGGAGCGTCCCGAACCCGCGGCGGTGCGCTCGGGGTGCCACTGGACTCCCAGCCACGGCAGTTCGCGGTGTCGCAGCGCCTCGACCATCCCGTCCTCCGCGTGCGAAATCACCTCGAGCCCGTCGCCAAGGTCGCGCACGCCTTCGTGGTGGTGGCTGGTGACCTCGAAGTCGACCCCCGCCAGCGTGACCCGGTGGTGGACGTCGTCGGTGTCGCGCGTCCCGCCGGTGTGCACCGCGGTTTCGAAGCCGCCATCGCTGATGTCGGGCCACAGCGTCCCGCCGCACGCCACGTTCAGCACTTGCAGCCCGCGGCAGATGCCGAGCACCGGCATCTGCCGCTCATGCGCCGCCGCCAGTAGTGCCAGTTCCAGCGCGTCGCGTTCCGGCTTCGGGTTGCGCAGCCGCGCCTCGTCCACCTCTCCGCAAAAGGCGCCGCTGCCGGGTGCCATGTCGCCGCCGCCCGAGAGCACCAGCAGCGGGTAGCGCTCCAGCTCCTCGACGCTGCGAATGCGCTCGGCAGCAAACCCCGCCTCCTCGAGCCACGCCGCGTAGTTGGGCCTGTATTTCTCCGCAGTGAGGGTGATTGCGACCGGCCGCAGCTTCGCCATGGCCGGGCTAGCCGGCCGCCGTTTAAGGCGCTGACGCTACGTGGCCTCGCCGCTGCCGTCGCCAGCGGCGCAGGCGGGGCAGACGACCGGTTCCTGTTCCTGCGGCGCCCAGAGTTCGGCTGCGCATTGCGAGCATTTGGCCAGCTTGACCAGCTCGCCCTTGATAATTGCCTTGAAGTCTGCCATTGGTGCCAGTAGAACGAGGTGGGATATAGTGGCTGCGCTCGTCAGGTTCAGACATGGAATGCCAGCTCTGTGCGCTGCCGGCGGGTGACTCTGCATGGCGCATCACGGACTGCCCCGGCTGCGGGCTGCCGCTGTTGCTCTGGGGCGCGCACGATACCGAGCCGTCACGGGCGCAGCGGCGCGAGATGCGCGCCGCGCTGCGTCAGCACGGCAACGTGCGCTACGGCCGCGGCAATTTCCTGATTGACCGCTTCCCGTCCGAGTTTCCCGACCACTTCCACTGGCACTGTCGCCCCAACCTGAACCCGCAGCTGGTCGAGGAGCGGGCGCTGGCTCACGGGCAGCAACTGGCGCGCGATGGCTCATAAGCAGCCGCGCGCTTACCGCAGCGTGCTCATAGATCTGGAGGGAATCGATGGCTGCGGCAAGTCGACGCAGGCGCGGTTATTGGCAGAGCGGCTGCGCGAGGCGGGCCACACCGTGGTCGTGCTGAAGGAGCCCACCGACGGCCCGTACGGCAGTCGGCTGAAGGAGGTGCTGCGCGGCGAGCGCGTCGCGGACGCCGAGGAAATCCTGACGCTCTTCGCCGCCGATCGGCGCGAGCACGTCGCCGACCGCATCGCGCCGGCGCTCGAGCGGGGCGAAATCGTGCTGATGGACCGCTACTACTACTCGGGGCTCGCCTACCAGTGCGCCGCCGGGATTCCCGCCGAGCGCATCCGCGCGCTCAATGCCTTCGCGCCCGCGCCGGTACTCGTGCTGGTCTTTGACTTGCCCGTGGAACAGGCGCTGGAGCGAGTCAATTCGCATTCGGTCGCCGACACTTTCGAGCGCGCCGACCATCTCGAGCGCGTCCGCGCCGCCTACCTCGCGCTGCGTGCCGACCCGCTGGTGCGCATCCTCGACGCGACGCGGCCGCCCGGGGCAGTGGCGGCCGATGTCTGGGCGCTGGTGCAGGGGGTGCGGGCGTGACCGACTGGCTGCTGCTGCTCAAGCTCTCCCTCGGCGGGGTGCTGCTGTTCGACCTGCTGCTGATACAGCGCAAGCCGGCTGCCGACGCGATTGTCCAGCGGCTTGACTGGCAGGCGGAGCTGGCGCGCAAGGGCGCCTACGGCTGGCTGATGCCGACCGCGGCGCTGCTGGTGCTGCTGCTCGACCGGGCGCAGGGCAACGACCCGCGCCCCGCGCTGGCGCTGCTGGCGCTCGTCGTCGCCTACCTCGCGCTGCCGCGTTCGCTGGCGCTCGAGCGCGAGCACCTGCTGCTCGACGGCTGGCGCATCCCGCTCGCACGCGTGCTCTCTGCCAGGCCCACGGAAGACGGCATCGCAGTCTCGCTTGAGCGCTTCGGCTGGCTCACCGAGCAGCGCCTCCCGGCCGGAGCGGTCGCTGATGCGCTGCAGGAACAGCTGGCGCAACGGCCCGGGCGGGAGCCGTAGTGCTACAGGACACTGGTCAGGATCTGTAATATATCTGTCAACAGGCTCAACCCTGGAGCCTCTGCCACGTCTTTGGCTGCGCCCCTGTCGCCCGTTTTTTGCAATGCTTCAAGCTCATCCTGGTCGAACCAGATGCCTTTGCAGCCGCCGCAGATGTCGAGTTGCACTTCCAGTTCAGGGACGGTGGTGAGGTGCATCTGACCGGTGCAGTGGGGGCACGCAATGTCGTGTTTGCCGGGTTCCGGCTCGCGCAATAGCTGGCTGGCGAGTTCCTCGACCGCTGCGCTATCGGGCGCGAGCCGGGCCAGTTCCCCCCGGTCCAGGAAAAGCCCTCCGCAATCCTTGCAGTCGTCCATGGTTATCGCGAACGTATCGCCGGTGACGCTGCGCGGTTCAAGGCCGCTGTTGCAGCGGGGACAGATGCGCGCCATGCTTCGCGAGCTCCGGCCGCCGGTTTAAGCCGTTGGCGCTCCCCGGCGCTACGGCTCCGCCATGAATGCAACGAATTCCTCGAGCGACCGCGGCGCGAGCACGTAGTTCTCGCGCCGCTCGTCGCCCATAGTCGAACTGGGACGCGGGCCGTAATCGTGACCGGGCCAGACGACCGCGGAATCCGGGACTTCGGCAAGCACATCGAAGAGCGAGCGGTGCATCGCGCACGGGTCGCTGCCGGGCAGGTCGGTGCGGCCGCACTCACCGACGAAAAGCGTGTCGCCGGTGAAGATATGTCCTTCGGCTTGCAGGCAGATTGCATCGCGCGCGTGGCCCGGCGTGTGCAGTACGCCGACCGCGATTTCGCCGACGCGCAGCGTGTCGCCATGTTTTAAATATCGGTCGACCTGAATTTTTATCTTACGGTGCGCCGCCACTTTCGCGCCGGTCAGCTCCACCGCACGGTCGTTGCCGTTGATGTGGTCGTGGTGGCCGTGGGTGTTGAGCACCCACTCGACGCGGTAGCCCAGCGCCTCCGCGCGGGCGACCAGTTTCTGCGGCTCGAAGCAGGGGTCAATTAGCGCCGCGGCGCGCGTTTCTTCGCAGCCGAGCAGGTAGGCGAAGTTGGCCATCGGCCCGACTGCGAACTGTTCTACGATGGCCACTGGAACACCCCCAGCGCGCGCTGGAAAATGCGGTAGAGCGCCGCCACCGTCGTCAGCGTGCCACCGCCGTTGAGCCGCTCGCGCGCCAGCGGGTCCAGCTCGCGCAGCGCGGCGACCGCCTGCGGGGTGCCAAGGTCGTCGTCGAGCGCGACCTCGAGCTGCGCCAGCAGTCGCGCCGTGGCGGGGTCGAAGCGCGCCAGCTGCACGTCGCCGTGCGGGTTTTCGTCCCTGTTACCGCCTGCCGTCAGCACCTCGGCGGCGGTCCAGCCCAGCTCTTCACCTTCGGCGCAGGCACCCTTCAGCGCCGCTTCGCTGAAGGGGGTGAAGTCGCGGTAGTGGTATTGCAGCAGGTAGAATCGCAGCGCCGCGGGCGGGCATTCCTCGAAGACGGCCGCCAGCGAAAGCCGCTCACCGCGCGATTTCGAGAGCTTGCCGTCGGCATCCTCCATCAGCCCGTTGTGCATCCACACGCGGCAGTATTCGCCCAGCCCCAGCGCATCGGCCAGCAGCAGCTCGCTTTCGTGGTGCGGATACGCTAGGTCAGCCCCACCGAAGTGGATGTCGAGCGGCAGTCCGGGGTCGCGCGACGCCATCAGCGTGCACTCCAGGTGCCACCCCGGCCGCCCCTCCGGCGCGCCATTCGGGGCCCAGCTGCGGCCGCCCGGCAGCGGCGGCCCCCAGAGCATGAAGTCGAACGGTCCCCTCTTCGGTCCGGGGTCGACCGCGTCGGCCGGCTCGCAGAGCGCCGCGCCGATTTCGCTCCCGAGCAGCGCGCCGTGCTGCTCCGGCGCGACCGAGAGCCAGATGCCGCCCTCGCTTTCGTAGGCACGGCCGTCGGCGAGCAGCTGCGCCGCGAGCGCGCCGATTTTAGGGGCGACGCCGGAAGCGCGCGGCAGCGCGTGCGGCCGCAGGTTGCCGAGCGCGTCCATCTGTAGCAGGAACTCCGCCTCGTAACGCGCGGTCAGCTCCGCCTCGGGCAGGCCGTCGCGCGCCGCCGCCTGCGCGGTCTCGTCGGCGACGTCGGTAAAATTCTGCGCGTGGCGCACTGCATAGCCGCGGTATTCGAGCCAGCGCCGTAGCAGGTCGACCGCGACGTAGCTCTTGGCGTGTCCGAGATGCGCCGGCGCGTAGACGGTCGGCCCGCAGGCGTAGAGCCGCACCGGGTCGCCGGCCGGCGCAAAGCGCGTTTTGCGCCGCGTGGCGCTGTCGTAGAGCTTGATTTCGCCCCGCTTGCGGTTCACCCTTTGTCGCCTCCGGCACGGGCGCAGATGTTGCCCTCGTCGCTCCAGTCGCCGCCGCGCACCATCGCCAGTGTGTAGTCGACCGCTTCCCAGCCCTGCGCTTCGAGCAGGCTGGTGACGCGGAAGTTGGGCGACGGGACGATGATTTCGACGCTTGCCGTGCGGGGGAGCGCCGCGACCGCCGCCTCGAGCAGCCCCCGCCAGCCGCGGCAGCCGGGCTCGACCACCCACGGCCCGAGTTCGTAGAGCGGCGGCTCGCCCTTCGCCAGGATGTAGCCGCCGTCGAGCGCCAGCGCTGCTTCGGGCACCGCGTCGGCAAGCGCTCCGAGCAGCGCGGAACGGTCACCGCTGAACTGCGCCGCGTCGAGCGCCAGCACTTCGTCCCAGCGGTCGCGCGCCGGCGCGACCACTGCATCGCCAGCGTCGAACGGCGCCAGCGTGTGCATCTCGGGCGAGAGCCGGAAACGGGTCGACATCCCCTCCGCCTCGAAACCGAGCGCGCGGTAGAAGCCGGCGGTCGGCATCAGCGCGTGCACCCGCACCGCGCGGCACCCCGCCAGCCGTTCCAGCGCCGCCTCGAGCAGTGCGACCCCCACGCCGCAGCCGCGCCGCTCGGGCGCGACGACGACGTTGCCGACGCCGCCAAGCGCGCCGTAGTCGTGCGCGGTGCAGACGCCGGCGGCCGCGCCGCCAACCTCGGCGACCAGCGCGACCTCGAGCGCGTGCAGCCGCTCCCAGTCGCGGGCGGAGTTGGCCCAGCCCTCGCCGTCGGTCAGCGCCCGCGCCAGCTCCAGGTCGCCGGCGGCCAGCGGGCGGACTGTGACCGGCGCAGCCGCGTCAGCCATCGGGCGCCCCCGCACGGCCATCGTCGACCGCGCCTTCCTCCATTCCCTCGTCGCACTCCTGCTGGCCGAAGGTCAGGAAGCGCTGCTCTTCGCGCCGCAACTTGAGCCGGCAACTGCCGTAACCGTAGTCCTCGCCGCCATACCAGTGGGGGCAGTCCTTGCACCGCAACACGGCCGCCGAACGGCCGTCGCCCAAAAAGGCGCGCTCCAAGGTTACTATTATAGCCGGCCGGCAGGTGGCGCCGCCATGCGACAGGGGACAGCAGCGCTGCTGGCAGTTATGGTGCTACTCACCAGCTTCAGCACCGGCTCGCTAGCGCCGCCGTCGACGGCGCAGCCACCCGCCACCCTGATGGCGGCCGAAGGCGAGAACGACACGCTGAACCGCACCAACACTTTCCCCTTCGATGTGCTGTTCGACGACTACCACGAATATTACGAAGTCGTCTCCGAATTGCAGCGGTTCGCCAATGACTTTCCCGAAATTGTTGAATTCTACACGCTGACCGACCTGATTCCGGCCGGGCAGACCTGGCAGGGGAGCAAAATTTACGGTATCAAGATATCAGATAACGTCGCCAACGAGCCGGCGTTTTACGATGACCCCGACGAGGAGACGCTCTTCATCGTCGGAAATCACCACGCCCGCGAGTGGATGACCGTCGTGACCCCGATGTATTTCGCTTACTACCTGACCCATTTCTACGGCGCCCCGCCGACAGACAACGACGGCGACGGACTTGTGAACGAGGACCCGATTGACGGCGTCGATAACGATGGCGATGGCGAGCAGGGCGGCCGCGTCGATGCGCAAGGACGGGCGCTCTTTGACGGCATCGACAATGACGGCGACGGGATTATCGACGAAGGCATTGACGAAGACCCCATCGAGGCGCGCGTAACCCAGTTGGTCAACAACCGGGAAATCTGGATTGTCCCCATCCTGAACCCGGACGGCTACAAGTACGACCGGGAAGACCCGGACCGTTTCTGGCGTAAGAATATGCGAGACAACGATGACAACGACCGCTACGGCGACTCGTGCGATGGCGTTGACCTGAACCGCAACTACCCCCTCGAGTGGAGCCACAACACGCAGGGACAGGCACTGATTGGCGACGACCTGGAGGTCGAAGTCACGGTTGATGACGACAACCCCTGTTCGGGAGTCTATCACGGCCCGCGCGACTTCAACGACGACGATGGCGACTGCGAGTTTCTGGGCAACCCCTGCATTGTTGGTGACCAGAACACCGGCGACTTCGCCAAGGTTGACGAGGACCCGCCCGACGCCATGCACACCGACGACGACGAGGACGGGATGGTTGACGAGGACAAGGAGGGCGGATTCAGCGAGCCGGAGACGCAGGTCATCGAGTACCTGCTCTGGAGACTGGATATCTACGAGGATTATCCGCAGGACCAGTATCTCGCAGATTATCAGGATGGAATTACCAGGGCGAACTGGCCCGACATGTTCATCACGAACGCCGAGGGCGAGTATATCCGGAACTACCGGGCCGAAGCCCACGATATGAAGCACAATATCATGAATTCGATTTCTTACCACGCCTGTTCGGAGCTTTACATCTGGCCGTGGGGCTTCAAGGACCAGGACCCACCGCACGAACTCTACATGGAAAACCAGGTCAAGGGGCTGATGAACCTGACCGGTTACGGCAACTGGAAGGACCAGGGTGGCTACAAGGTCTCGGGAGACTTCACCGACCACCTCTACGGCATGCAGGGCTCATTCTCCTACACCGTCGAGCTGAACAGCTGCGGAAGTCAGGGAGGCCTGCAGGGCGGTTTCCACGCCGACCCGCTGCTCATCCGCCCCACCGTGCGGATGCACCTGCTGACCAACATGTACCTGCTGGACGAATCCCCCGAAGCGCGGATTGGGCAGATGTTCCCCGACTACGGCGACATCAACGGCCCCGGCATCCATTCGCCGGAGCAGACCCTGATGCCGTCGTTGACCCTTCTCTCCTCGAAGGGGGAGAGCATTGGTTTCCAGTCTGATACCGAAGTTGACTTCGGCGACTACTACTCGGATGACAATCTGTCGGTGAGGATTAAGGTAGCGAACGCCCAGTTCATGCTGAAGGATTCGCTGGTCCTGCGGTACCGGACGGCCGAAATGGTGGCCGGTGCCTGGAACGAATTGCCCATGTCCTGCATCGTTGACTGTGACCCGCGGGATTACTCGGATTTCAGCCCTGACCTCACGATTCCGCAGCGTGAATCCGTCTTCCGGGCCTACATCCCCGCCACCGAATCCTCCACACACATCCAGTTCTACGCTGTGGCGCAGGACTCTCGCCTCGCTAACGAGTTCGGGGGCGGTTTCGTCTACACCGGTTACGGGGCTGCCGCGCCTGTCGAGATTTTCGTCGACGACATCGTCGGCTTCGGCAATCCCGTGCTAGACGTCATCGCGGTCGGCTTCATGATGCTCATTATCTACAGCGTCATCTGGGGCGGGCTCTACCGCATGGTGGGCCTCGCCATCGCTGCGGAGCGGCGCAAGGCGGAGGAAGGCGGTTGACGGAGCCAGACGCCGGGGGCGACGAGCTCTTCTCCTCGCGTTTGGGGCTCATCCTGACCACCATCGGCGCCGCGGTCGGTACTGGCAACATCTGGCGCTTCCCGCGCGAGGCGGCTGCCAACGGCGGAGGGGCGTTCATGATTGGCTGGCTGCTGTTCCTCTTTGCGTGGTCAATCCCGCTGCTGATGGCCGAGTTCGCCATCGGCAAGAAGACGCGGCTCGGCACTATCGGCTCGATGCGCGACATGGCGGGGCGCAACTGGACCTGGATGGGGATGTGGATGGTATGGGTCGGCGTCGCGGTCGGATTCTACTATGCAGTGGTGATGGGCTGGACCATCCGCTACTTCTGGGTCGCGCTCTCTGGGGAGATTAACCTCGCCACCGACACCGAGGCGACGACGCTGCTGTGGGAGAACTTCATCCACGATTCGCCGCTGGAAGTGGTCATGTTCCAGCTCATCGCCGTCACCGTCTCGGGCTTCATCGTCTACCGCGGTATCAGCGGCATCGAGCGCGCCAACACCATCCTGATTCCCTGTCTGGTCGGCTTCCTCATTGTCGCGATGATTTACCCCTTCATCCTCAACCCGTCGGGCGCGGCGACCGGCCTCCGCTTCCTCTTCATCCCGCAGTGGGAATACCTCTTCCGGGGCGAAACCTGGATTCGGGCGCTGACGCAGTCGGCGTGGTCCACCTCGGCCGGTTTCGGGATGGCGATTACCTATGCCGTGGCGATGAAGAAGAAGGAGGATATCGCGCTCAACGCGTTCCTCACCGGCCTCGGCAATAACTCCGTCTCGCTGATTGCCGGCGTCGCGGTGCTCGGCACCATCTTCGCCATGTCCGAGACGACGGCTGACGGCCTCGCCGCGGTCGAGGCTGGCTCCTCGGGGCTGACCTTCGTCCACCTGACGGCCCTCTTCGCTTCGATGCCGGGCGGGCGGGTGATGGGCGCCATCTTCTTCCTGGCGATGTCATTCGCCGCGCTGACGTCGATGATTGCGACCATCGAGATTGCGGCGCGCAACTTCGTCGACATGGGCTGGGAGCGCAATGAGGCGGTGAAATACATCTGTGTCGCCGTCGCGCTCTGCGGGCTGCCGTCGGCCTACAGCCTCGAGTTCCTCGACAACCAGGACTTCGTCTGGGGCACCGGGCTGATTGTTTCGGGGCTGATGGTGGCGGTGGTGGTGATGCGGTTCGGCACCAGCGAGTTCCGCGAGACTTTCATCAACACCGAATACAGCGACCTCTACATCGGCAAGTGGTGGGAATACATCATCCGCTACGCGTTCCCGATTGAATTTGCGGTCGTCTTCGGTTTCTTCATCTACGAGAAGCTGCAGGACGCGTCGCACTCGCCGATTGCCGGCATGGACCTGGGGCTCTTCACCATCCTTACGATGGTGGTGCAATGGCTGATTATCATTGCCCTCTTCGCCTTCGCCTTCAACGACCGTATCGCAGATCAAATCAAGGCCGGCCCACTCACTGTAGCCGAAGCCGAAGAAGTTTAGGCCATTACGACTGGCGCGCCGCAGCCTCCGCAGAAATGCTGCCCCGGAATTAGCGCACCACTGCACTGCCGGCAGCTGGTAGGCGCCTCCGGTTTTTCGGGCGTTGCGCTGCCGCAGCCACCGCAGAATTTCTGGTTGAGTGAGAGCGGTGAATTGCACTCGAGGCAGTGGTAGCCCAGCTCGCGCTCGCCCCGTTCGCGCAGCCGGATGCCGCACTTGCCACAGATGCGGAAGTCTGACGGCATGCGCGTACCGCAGTTGCCGCAGTTGACGTGGAAGCGGCGGGTGACGACGGTGCGCTCTGTCTCCGGGACCACGGTCGCGCCGACTGAGGAGGCGAAGAGCTCGCGCGGCTCGAACTGGACCGTGTCGCCCACTTCGACAATATCCTGTTTCTGGTGGTGGTAATTGTCGCCCTCGAAGCTGTGGTAGACTACGTCCACCGTCAGCGGAACCAGCCCCTTCGCCTTCGGGTAGACCTCGATTTCCATCATGCGCTTCTCGCCCGGCTCCATGCTGTGCAGCAACGTATGGCCGCGTATCGCAAAGCTGTCGCCGAAGTCAAGCGTAATCTGCCGCGCGACCGCGCCGCCGATGTTTTCCAGCTCGAGCGGCAGCCCACTCCAGTCGTCAGGAGCCAGTGGGCCTTCCAGTCGCCCCCGCAGGACGATGTCCGGCCGTGAACCGACCGCTTGCCGTTGCGAGAGCTGGACCGCCTCCTCCGCCTTTTGCCGCGCTTCCTTGTAGCGCTGCTTGTGCAACAGCTTCTCCGCCTCCGCCAGCAACGTCTCTGAAGCGGCTACCGAGACACCCTTGTGGGAAACCGACTGGATGGTTGATTCAGCGCGTGTCAGGGCTGCCTTTGCCTCGTCGCTCTCCTTCTCGGCGCGCGCCGCCATCTCCTCGGCGCGCGCGGAATAATCAATACATTTGGGGTAGTCGCCGCGTGCGTACGCCTTTTCGGCATCCGCCAGCAGCTTGTCGGCCTGTCCGGTCGCGACCCCGAAATTCTGCGCCGAATGGATGACGCCGCGTGCCGATTCGAGCACCGCGGACGCCTTCTGGATGGCGCCGTAGTCAAGCGAGGAGACCTTGATTTGGTCCATCGCTTTTACCGCCGCGGTTCGCACAAGGTCATCGCCGTCGGTGAGTGCGTGCGCCAGCGACGGCACCGCCTCCTTGACCATTCCGATGTTGTTGCGCCCTATGATTCCCAGCAGCAGCGCCGCCTGTTCACGAATCTCCCAGCGCTGGTGACCAAGGTCATGCGCAAGGTGGCGCACCGCCGGGGAGAACTGCTTCGGGTCGCGCTCCGCCAGCGGCTGCGCGGTAAGGATGGCGTGCAGCCTCAGCTCCGGGTCAACCTTGCGCGCGGTCAGCGGCCGCAGCAGCAGCCGCGGTATCGCCGCGACGCCAGCCGCACCAGCCGAAATCAGCATCTGTCCCGCCTGTTCCTGGATGGCGGAATCGCGGTGGCCGAGCAGCTTCACCAGCTGTGGCGCTGCGCGAGCGAGCGCCGTCGGCTGCCGCTCGGCCACAGGCCCCAGCAGCGTCAGCGCATTCCGGACGGTCGCCGGCTTCCTCGAGCCGAGCTGCTTTGCCAGCTGCGCCGCCACCGCCGTTGGAGCGCGCCGCCCCAGGTCGGCAATCAGCTGTAGCAGCGGTGCCTGGACTCCCGGCAAGGGGTCGTCCAGCCGCCCGACCAGCTTGGTCAGCTGCGGCAGCACCGCCTTGGGTTCCTGGCGGGCGACTTTGCCGAGCAGCCCCAGCGCAGCGATGCGGTTGTCCATGCGGGTGTCCTGCACCAGGCCCGCCAGCGGTCCGACAGCCTTCGTGAAGCTCTTGGGGTGAAGGTCGAACAGATGCAGCAGCAGCAGCACCACTTGGTGGCGCACCGCCGAGTTGTCGTCGGAAAGCAGTTTCGTGACTTGCGACAGGAACTTGGGAACCAGTCGCGGCACGAAGTGGTCGTGCAGCTGGCGCACGAGGGTAATACGCCGGTCGGGCGAGGCTCCGGTAATGGACTTCAGCCGTCGCTCAATCCGGGTCGCTTCATGAGCAGCCCGGATATCTTCGCCAACGCCCAAGGGAATTCCTCCCGACACAGGACGCGCTGCAGGATATAGCGTTTGCCCAGCTACTTCTCGTCGACTTCTTCGTAGTCGACATCAACCACGTTATCGTCGGCGGGCGCGTCGCCCTCGCCGGCGGGAGCCTGCTGCGCAGCCTCCTCGGCGGCCTGCTGGTACATCTGCTGGCCGACCACCTGCGAGGCAGTCATGTACGCCTCGCTCGCCGCCTTCAGCGCGTCAAGGTCGTCACCCCGGATGGCCTCTTCGAGCGGTTCCTTGGCCGCCTCGATACCCTTGCGAGTCTCCTCGTCAATCTTGTCGCCCAGTTCCTTGAGCGACTTCTCGGTGGCGTAAATCAGTGATTCGCCCTGGTTGCGCGTCTCGACCAGTTCGCGCAGCTCCCGGTCCTCCTCGGCGTGCGTCTCCGCTTCCGCGACGCGCGCCTCGATTTCCTCGTCGGTCAGGTTCGACTTGGCCTTGATTTCGATTTTCTGCTCGTTCCCCGTCCCGAGGTCCCGGGCGCTGACGTTGAGGATACCGTTGCGGTCGATGTCGAACTTGACCTCGACCTGCGGTACGCCGCGTGGGGCGGGGGGGATGCCGGTGAGCATGAACTTGCCGAGCGTCGTGTTGGTCGCCGCCATGGTGCGCTCGCCCTGCAGGATGTGGATTTCGACGCTGGGCTGGTTGTCGGCCGCGGTCGAAAAAGTATTCTGTTTGCCGGTGGGAATGGTGGTGTTGCGCTCGATGAGCGGCGTCATCACGCCTCCCTCGGTCTCGATTCCCAGCGTCAGCGGCGTCACGTCAAGCAGCAGCACGTCCTTGACGTCGCCGGCAATTACGCCGCCCTGCAGCGCGGCGCCCATCGCGACGCACTGCATCGGGTCGATGCCGCTCTCGGCCTTGCGGCCGATGATTTTTTCGAAGCGTTCGCGGACAATCGGCATGCGCGTCGGCCCGCCCACAAGCAGCACGCGGTCGACGTCGCCCGGCTTGAGCTTGGCGTCCTTGAACGCCTGCTTGATGGGCTTGTCACACTTGGCGAGCACCGGCTCGACCAGTTCCTGCAATCTGGCGCGAGTCATGTCGACCTCGAGATGCTTGGGGCCGGCCGAATCGGCCCAGATGTAGGGGAGGTTGATGGTCGCCTTGACCGTGCTGGAAAGCTCGATTTTCGCCTTCTCGCCCGCGTCGCGCAGCCGCTGGAACGCGGCGGGGTCCTGCCGCAGGTCGACGCCGTTGTCGGCCTTGAAGTTCTCGGCCAGCCAGTCGATAATCGCGTCGTCCATGTCGGTCCCGCCGAGGTGGGTGTCGCCCGACGTGGAGAGGACTTCGAAGACGCCTTCGGCCATCTCCATGATGGTGACGTCGAAGGTGCCGCCGCCCAGATCCAGCACGGCGACCTTGTGCTCGCCCTCCCGGTCCTGGTCGAGGCCGTAAGCGAGCGCGGCCGCGGTCGGCTCGTTGATGATGCGCTCGACCTCCAGCCCGGCGATGCGGCCGGCATCCTTGGTCGCCTGCCGCTGGTTGTCGTTGAAGTAGGCTGGGACCGTAATCACGGCCTTGCTGATTTCCTGCCCCAGATGCGCCTCGGCGTCAGCCTTGATTTTCTGCAGTATCATCGCCGAGATTTCCTCGGGCGAGTATTCCTTCTTGCCAATCTTGACGCGCTCGTCAGTCCCCATCTTGCGCTTGATGCGCATGATGGTGCGCTCGGGGTTCAGGACTGCCTGTCGCTTGGCCAGGTCGCCCACCAGCCGCTCGCCGTCCCTCGTGAAGGCGACGACCGACGGGAACATCTTGCCGCCAAAAGTCGAGCCTTCGGCGGAGGGGATGATGGTCGGGCGGCCGCCCTCAAGGTGCGCCGCTTCCGAATTCGTGGTTCCGAGGTCTATGCCGATTATGATTTCCTTGGCCATTTTTACTCCGTAGTTTCAATTTCAGTTGCCGGTTGCGGCGTGCGGCTGACAATGACTCGTGCGGGTCGCAGCAGCTCGCCCTCAATGAGGTAGCCCGGCTGGATTACCTCGACAATCGTCTCTTCCTCCAGGTCTTCGCGCTCGACCGCGCTCAGCGCCTCGTGCAGCCGGTGGTCGAACTGCCCGGCGGGGTTAATCGCCTCAAGGCCCAGCGCCTCCATCGCCGCCTGCAGCTGTTTCTGGATTCCCGCCAGGCCAGCGACCGCCGCCTTGACGTCGGGATATTCAGCGTCAGCCGCCTGCGTGGCAGTCTCCAGCGCCTCGAGGAACTGCGTCGCAACGGCACCGCGCGCCCGCAGCGCGTCGCGCGAGCGGTCGCGCTCGACCCGCTTGCGGAAGTTGTCGAAATCGGCGGCGACGCGGTGCAGCTGCTCCTGCAGCTCGGCCAGCTCCGCCTGCGCCGCGGCGAGGGGGTCCGTGACCTCCACTTCCGCCTCTTCTGCGGGCTCTTTTGCTGTTTTATTCGTCTTGCGCGTCATCGGTAGTCAACCTCAGGTTGTCAACCTGTCATTGCGCCATTTTAGGTAGGTATATAAAATTACTTGAGTCCGAACCTGCGCCCCGCCTCGAGTGCGCGCTTCCAGTAGCTGCTCGGAAGCTGGTAGCGGCTCATCTGCTGCAGCTCGGTCCACTCGCGCTGGAAATTTGCCTTGGAGCTGACGGCGATGAGTTCCTCGAAGCGGTTCATGTACCAGCGCACCAGCCAGAGCTGGTAGCTGCTAACAGTGAATATTATGAGGCCGAAGACCAGTGTCCAGATGTCATATTCGCCCAGCGCTTCGAGGATGGCGGTCGGCGCCCACTTCGCGTCGTAATACCAAGTCCCGACGGAGCCCACCAGCACCATCGCGCCGGAAAGAATGGTGCCGACTGTCGCCAGCGCCAGCATGTTCTCGCGCCGCCAGTCGGCAAAATCCTTGCGCCGTTGCTCGAAGTCCATCGCCGCGGCACCCGCCCCGCCTTCAAAAAAGTGGCGTCCGAATGCTCTTAACAGCGGCGGGGTTCGCCGCGCCATGTCGCGCGTCGCGAGCCGCATGGGGCGATTGGGCACCGAAACCGCCATGGCCATCTCGGTCGAAGCGAGTGCGCACGCGGCCGCCGGCAACCGCGTTTTCCCGTTCCACCTCGGCGACCTGAACCTGCCAACCCCTGCGCCGGTGCGCGACGCGACCAGCGCCGCGCTCGAGGCGGGGCACACCGGCTACTGCCCCGCGGCCGGGATTCCCGCGCTGCGCGAGGCACTGGCGGCCGACGTCGGCGGGGCGCGCGGGCTCGACTACGGCGGCGCCAACGTCTCGGTCCAGCCGGGCGGCAAGCCCACCATCGGCAAGTACATCGCCGCGGTGATGGAGCGCGGCGAGACGGTGCTCTACCCCAACCCCGGCTATCCCATCTATGAATCGCAAATCGAGTTCTACGGCGGCGTCGCGCATCCCTACGGCTACGTCGATACGCCCGACGGACTGCGGCTCGACTTCGACGCCATCGAGACCGGCATCGCCGGCGGCGCGCGCCACCTGTTCTACAACAACTACAATAATCCGACCGGCGCCTCTTCACCACCGGCGGAGATGGAGGCGCTGGCGCAGCTCGCCATCGAACATGACCTGCTAGTGGTGAGCGATGACGCGTATTTCGACATGCTCTTCGACGGCGAGCCGCGCTCGATTGCGAGCCTGCCGGGGATGCGCGAGCGGACGCTGATTCTCTACACGTTTTCGAAGAAGTTCGCGATGACCGGCTGGCGGCTCGGCGGCGCTATCGGACCTCGCTGGCTGGTCGACGAAATCTCACGGCTCAACGTCAACGTCGAGTCCTGCACGGCGCACTTCGTCCAGCACGCGGGAGTCGCCGCGCTGGCGCTGTCGCGGGATGCGACAGCGCCCCTCGTCGAGCGTCTGCGCGCGCGGCGCGACCGGCTGGCGGAGCTGCTCAACGACATCGACGGCGTCGCTGCCCATGTGCCTGCGGCGGGCTTCTACCTCTTCCCGCGCGTCACCGGGCTGATGCAGCGCACCGGCTTCGACGACGTCGAAACGTTCCGCAAGGCGGTGCTCGCGGAAACGGGGGTCAGCTTCTGCGGCCGGCACCATTTCGGGCGGCTGCTGCCGGGCGAGCGCGAGCACTACCTGCGCTTCGCCTTTTCGGGAATATCGCTCGCCGACCTAGAGGAAGGCGCTGCGCGGCTCGCGGAATGGGCCGACAGCCGCTAGGCGATGGTGATGGCGACCTTCTTGATGAGGACCTCGTTGCCGTTCTTGACAAAGGTCACGTACGTTTCGCCAGCAACCAGGTTCAGTTCTTCCTCGACCCAGCGCGGGAGGTAGATGCGCCGGTTCATGTCATACTTCTTGACGTCGGTAACGGCTGGTGCCATGTCCTGCCATCCCTCATGGCCTAAAAGGGTTATGTGCATTTAGGGGGATTGACGGGCGAGTGAGGATTGCCTTTATCTCATCCCCGCAGTCGCCCGTTATGCCCTCCGCAACCACGGTCGCCGTCACCGGCGCCGCCGGCCAGATTGGCTACAGCCTGCTGCCGCGGATTGCCGCCGGCGAGATGTTCGGCCCCGACCGGAAAATCCGCTTGCAACTGCTCGAAATTCCGCCGGCGCTGGACGCACTGCGCGGCGTCGTGATGGAGTTGCAGGACTGTGCCTTTCCTCTGCTGGAGGAGGTGGTCGCCACGACCGACCCCGACGTGGCATTCGGTGGCGCAAGCTGGTGCCTGCTGGTCGGTAGCAAGCCGCGTGGCCCCGGAATGGAGCGCGCTGACCTGCTGCTCGAAAACGGCCACATCTTCGTCGGGCAGGGTGCGAGCATCGACGCCCGCGCGGCCGCCGACTGCCGTGTCGTCGTCGTCGGCAATCCCTGCAACACCAACTGCATGATTGCCGCCGCACAGGGCTCGCGGCTCGGGCCGGAGCGCTACAGCGCGATGATGCGGCTCGACCAGAACCGCGCCACGGCGCTGCTGGCGCAGAAGGCGGGCGTCGCCGTCGAAGAAGTGGGCGACGTCATCGTTTATGGCAACCACAGCCCCAGCATGTATCCCGACGCAGCCAACGCACGCATCGCGGGGCAGCCGGCGCCCGCCGTGATTGGCGACGGCGACTGGCTGCGCGGCGAGTTCCTCGAGACCGTCGGCCAGCGCGGCGCCGCGATTATCGCCGCGCGCGGCCTCTCGAGCGCCGCCTCGGCCGCCAACGCGCTGGTGGACCATGTCCGCGCGCTCAACACACCGGGCAAGACGCTCCACGGCCTGGCGGTCTGCTCCCGCGGCGAATACGGGATGCCGCGCGGCGTCTGGGCGGGGCTGCCGGTGCGCACCAGCACCCCCGGGGTCTTCACGGTCGTGGAAGGTATTGAGCACGATTCTTTTGCCCGCAACGCGCTCGAGAAGACGGGTGCCGAACTGGCGCACGAGCGCGAACTCGTGGCAGATTTCCTTTAAATATCGGTCTTCGGGGACGCAGACTCGAGCCCGGCGTGGTCGCCATACTGCGTGAAGTTAGCGTTGAAGAGCTGTGCCAGCTCCCTCGCCTTGGTATCGTAGGCGTCGCCGTCCGCCCATGTTGCGCGCGGGTCGAGCAGTCCTGAATCGACGTCAGGGACCGCCTGCGGTACCAGCACCCGGAAGACCGGGTGCGGGGCAAACTCGGTGATGCCGAGTTTACCACCCAGAATGGCGGCCAGCATGCGTCGCGTGTCGGCCAGCGCCATGCGCTGCCCGCTGCCGTAAGGCCCGCCGGTCCAACCGGTATTGACTAGCCACGCCTGTGCAGAGTGCCGCTCGAGCTTCTCTCCGAGCAGCTTTGCATAGGTGGCGGGGTGCTGAGGCATGAAGGGCGCGCCGAAGCAGGTCGAGAAGGTGGCGGTCGGTTCGGTGACGCCGCGCTCGGTCCCGGCGACCTTGGCGGTATAGCCGCTCAGGAAGTGGTACATCGCCATTTCGGGCGTCAGCTTCGCGACCGGTGGCAGGACGCCGAACGCGTCGCACGTCAGGAAGATGACGTTGCGCGGATGGCTGCCGCGACCCGACGGCTCGGAATTGGCGATGTGGTCGAGCGGGTAGGAGACACGCGTGTTCTCGGTAATCGAGTCGTCAGCGTAGTCGACGCTGCCGTCGTCGCGCACGACGACGTTCTCGAGCAGCGCCCCGGGCCGGATGGCGTCGTAGATTTCCGGCTCGCGAGCGCGCTCGAGCCCGATAGTCTTGGCGTAGCAGCCGCCTTCGAAGTTGAAGATGCCGTTGTCGGACCAGCCGTGCTCGTCGTCACCGATGAGTCGCCGTGCGGGGTCGGTCGAGAGCGTCGTTTTCCCGGTGCCGCTCAGCCCGAAGAAGAGCGCCGTATCGCCGTCGCCGCCGACATTGGCCGAGCAGTGCATCGGCATCACGCCTTCGAGCGGCAGCAGGTAGTTGAGCACGGTGAAGATCCCTTTCTTGATTTCGCCGCCGTATTCGGTGCCGCCAATCACGATGAGCCGCTGCTCAAGGTTGACGGCGATGAAAATTTCCGAGTTCAGCCCCAGCTCCTGCCAGTCCTCGGCACGGGCGGAAATGGCGTTGAGCACCGTGAACTGCGGCGCGAAATCGTGCAGCTCCTCGCGCGACGGGCGGATGAACATGTTGTGGGAGAAGTGCGCCTGCCACGCGCGCAGCGTCACGACGCGCAGCGGCAGCCGGTAGCGCTCGTCGGCGCCAGCGTAGCCGTCGAAGACAAAGAGCTCCTTGCCCGCCATAGCCTCGCGGACGAGCGCATGCAGCCGCTCGAACGCCTCCGGCGCGAGCGGCTGGTTGACCGCGCCCCAGTCAATGTGCGCTTCTGACGGCGGCTGCCGCACGAAGAAGCGGTCCTGCGGAGAGCGGCCGGTGTAGATGCCGGTGCTGACCGCGACGGTGCCGGACCCGGTCGCGACGCCTTCGCCACGGTGCAGCTCCATATCGCGGTAATCCTGCTGCGAAAGGTTGCGGTGCACCAGCTTCGGCGAGAGCCCCAGCTCGCCCGCGAAATCCATGTCGGCGGCACCAGAGCGTGCATTAAATAGTTGGGCGTCCCGTCGGGCGGGCGCTTATCTGCGGGCCGGTGGTCTAGGGGTTATGACGTCGCCCTTACAAGGCGAAGATCGGCGGTTCAAATCCGCCCCGGCCCACCAATCCCCACGCCGCCGCAAGGCGCTGGGGCAGCACTTCCTGGTCGACGAGAAACTGGCCGACCGCATCGTCGTGGCGGCCGAGATTGAGCCGGGCGAGCGCATCCTCGAAATCGGCCCCGGCCGCGGCGTCCTGACCGAGCGGCTGGCGCCGCTCGGCAAGCTGGTCGCGATCGAGAAGGACCGCTGGCTGGCGGCGGTGCTGCGGCAGCGCTTCGGCGACACGCTAACGCTGGTGGAAGGCGACGCACTGGAAGTCGAGCTGCCGCCGTCGGACGTCGTTGTCGCTAACCTGCCCTACGCTATCTCGTCGCCGCTGCTGTTCCGCCTCTTCGACGTGGAGTGGGGGCGGGCGGTGCTGATGTTCCAGGAAGAGTTCGCCCGACGGCTCGCCGCGCCGCCCGGGAGCAAGGCATACGGTCGCCTGTCGGTGATGGCGCAGCACCACGTCGCCTGCCGCAAGCTCTTCCGTGTCTCGCGCACCGCGTTCCTGCCGCAGCCGCGGGTCCATTCGCTGGTGGTGCGGCTCGAGCGGCGCGCGCCGGACTACGAAGTCCGCGATTTCGCCACCTTCGAGCGCGTCGTCGCGACGCTCTTCCAGCACCGGCGCAAGACCGTCCGCAACGCGCTGCGGCTCGAGTTCCCCGATGCGACGGTCGAGCAGCTGCCGCACCTGCAGGAGCGCGGCGAAGTCCTCACGCCAGCAGAGATGGCGGGGCTGGCGGACTTGCTATCGGGCTGATTCAGAAAAACTTCTTCATCATCAACAGGTCGCGGAAGCTCGCCTTCACCTTCAGCTCGCCCTTGGTGTAAGCCTTGATGGGCGAGAGCTCGCGTTTGAGCAGCGCCAGCAGGGTTTCGCTGCTCGCCTTGATGACCACGTCGGCGTCGGTCGAATCGCCTTCGGCGAACTGCGGCAGCCTGCCGTCCTCGAGCCGCGCGACGAGTGTCGGGCCGTCGATGATGACGATGGCGATGGTGCGGTCGTTGCCCTCGACCAGCTTCGCGAAGCCTTCTTCCTCAACGATGCGCACGTTGAACGTGGCCACCTTGGCTTGCAGCTTCTCCAGCAGTTTACTCATCGTCGGTTCCAAAGTCGTCGAGCGTCACCCGCGGTTCCTGCTGCTCGAGCCGCTCCAGCGTCTTCCAGCTGCGGCGGGTGCCGGGGGGCCACTCGTTGCGCTCACGCCGGTATTCCTTCAAAAAAGTGATGGTCCGCTCGTCGGACGGGTAACCGCTGCCGCATTCGCCCAGCTCCGCGCGCAGCCGGGTCATCGCCGCCTCGCGCGCTTCCTTCGCCAGGATTGACGCGGCGGCGGCGGCCGGGATTTTCTGGTCTGCCTTCGTAATTGCGATGACCTGGCACTCCAGCCCCGGCGGCAGCCGGCCGCTGATGCGGGCGCCCACTTTCTCGCCGTCCAGTTCGGGGGAATCGACGAACGCCACCGTCGGCGCCAGCTGCGCAATCAGCCGCGCGAAGGCCCTCTCCTCAAGTCGGTTGAGCCCCCCTTCGGCAACGAAGCGGTCAATGGTCTCCGGCTCAATCAGCTCTACCGCGCATTCGCAGCTCTGCCGGATAGCGGCGGCGAGCTCGGCTCGCCGCCGCGGCGAGAGCTCTTTGGAGTCGCGGACGCCCAGCTTGCGCAGCGCCGCCTCGTCGTCGGTCGCGACAATCGCGACTGCCATCGGCCCCAGCACCGGCCCGCGCCCCGCCTCGTCGAGCCCGGCGACCAGCCCCGGCGCTGTATTTTCGTCGTTCATGCCTCAACCTCCAGCGTCGCAAAGCCGCGCGCCATGAAGTAACCGCCCTGCGACGCGGGCAGCTCGGCGACCTCCCCCGGCTTCAGGCTGGCGACATCGCCCATCGCGACCGGGTGCTTCGCCGCCGACCGCACTTTTACGGGCGCGTCACCCAGCGCGGTCGCCTGCCGGTAGGGGTCGAAGTTGCGCAGCTCCTCCAGCGTCACGCTGCGCGCCAGCAAACCCGTGCCGCCGTGGAGCGTCCCCGGCAGCCGGATGAGCCGGTGCAGGTCGCCCGTGACCGGTTCGTCAGCGTGCACCGCGCATTCACGCAGCGCCGTGTCGCGCAGCGCGTTCTGCGCGCGGCGCGGCAGCGCGTCAAAGATTTCCTGCGGCGTGCCGTCGAGCTGCGCCTGTTTTGCCAGCTTGGGCCCGACGCCCGGGAGCGTCCGCAGCCGCGCCAGCCGCTCCTCCGCCGGCAGCGCCTGCACCTCGGCCAGCCACGCAGTCGCGAAGCGCGCGACGCGTCCCTGCCAGCCCGGCGCATCGGTCGCGGGCAGCCGCATGTCGGACCGGAATTTCTTCCGGAATCCGTCGTCGACAACGTGGCCCGCGTCGACCAGCAGCCGCCCGGCATCGGCGCCGAGGCCGGTCAGGTAGTCGGCCAGCTCGCGCCGCGCCCCCGACGGCAGCTCGAGCACCGCCGGCGCACGCACGTGTACGTGGTAGCCGCGGCCGCCGCTGAAGACCAGTTGCAGGTCCTCCAGCGCCAGCCCAAGGTCGCCGAGCAGGAAATCCTCGGCGAGCCGCACCGCCTGTCCGCGGGTGATTTCCATCAGCGCGCCGAACGAGATTTTGCCCTGTTTGAGCAATTCCATTTCCGGCAAGTGGTCGGCGTCAAGGTCGAAAATCAGGTCGGCCGCCTGCCACTGCTTCTCGACCATCTTGCCGGCCGACGGGTGCGCGTAATACGCGACCGAATGGTAGACGTGCGCGGGTGCCTCGCGCGCCAGCCGCGCCTGTAGCTCGCCTTCGCTGCGGAACGCCAGGTGGCGCTGCATCAGCTTGCCGCCCCAGCCGAGCATCCCCCACTCGCGCGCGGTGAACCGCGGTGGCAGTTCTGGCTCAGCCGTGGCGTAGAATTCGCGGAAGCGCGCCTGGAGCCATTCCTGAGTGTAGCGCAGCGGCAGGGTTGCCTTGTGCTTCGCAATGTCCTCCTTCAGGCTCACGCTGCGTCCTCTGCCAGCGCAGCCTCCCATTTCTTCCGCGCGCCGCGCACGGTCAGCAGCCCGACGCGCAGCCGCTGGCCGAGCGTGAACTCCCACGGCCGCCGCGGCAGCCCTTCGGCGAAGGCGGCGAGCAGCTTGCGCTGCGGCTCCACGTCGCCGCGCGCCTCGAGCCAGGTGACGCTGCCGCTGCTGCCGGGCGTCTCGGCCCAGAACTCCAGCAGCAGGTCGCCGTGCGGGATTTCGTAGCGGAAGAGATGCGCGGCGCGCTGGAACGGGATGACCACCGCCACTTGCGTGAAAGCGCGGGTGTCGTCGCTGCGGGTGTATTCCCAGCCGAGCCGCTCGAGCGTTGCGCGCAGCGCGGTGGCTGCCGAGCGCGGCTCGAAGCAGACCGGCAGCTTCACCACAGCACTTCGCCGCCGATGGCGGGATACCCCAGCTCGCAGCCCTCGAGCACCCGCGGGTGGATTTCGCCGAAGAGCAGCGCGTCGCCCAGCGACGCGCAACGGCCGGCGATGAACATCCCGTCCTCGACCGGCTGCGCATCACCCTCGATGCCGAGCCGCTGCGCGACCGCCTGTGCTGTCGCGCGCGCCTGCGAAAACGGGGCGCGGCTGTTCAGCTCGACCCAGCCCAGCGCCAGCCGGTTGGCGTGGTCACGCACGACCCAGCCGACCTCGAAGATGCGTTGCGGCAGTTCGTGCTGCCGGTTGGTGCGCAGCAGCTCGAGCAAGCCGGGCAGCAGCGCCGGTCGCAGCAGGTGGTATTCCTCGCCGACCGGGTTCGCAACGTGCGCCTCGCCCGCCGGCCCGCGCGTCGGCAGCTCGTGCTGCGCGCGCGCTGAGCTCAACGTGAGCGAAACCACTTCCTGGAATCCAAGCCCGAGCAACGCCTCGCGGCATTCGCGCTCGCGCTGGCGCGACGCGGTCTCGCGGCCGAAAGTGGCGAGCCGCGGCAGATGCTCGGGAATTTCGTCGTATTCGAGCCCGATGGCCAGTTCTTCCAGCAGGTCGATGGGGTGCAGCAGGTCCGCCCGCCAGGCGGGTACCTGCACGACCCACTCGCCGTCGCGCAGCTCCCCCTCGAGCCCGCAGCGGCGGAACGCGCGGCGCACCTGCTCCTCGCCGGGGTCCCAGCCGAGCAGCCGCGTCAGGTAATCGTGGTTGGCGCGGTGCTCGCGCGGCGCCATGTCGGGGACAATGTATTTCTCGCTGGGGTAGCGGATTTCGAGTGCCTCGGCGCTCCCGCCGCGCTCGATGAGCGCGGCGGTGACGATGTTCAGGCAGGTTTCGACCGCCTGTCGGTCCAGTCCCTGCACGTCAATCAGCACGTCAGTTGTCTCCTCTGAGAGCGCGGTCAGCTGACCGTTGATAATTGGCGGCATCGAAAGCACCTGCTCCTGCGAATCGACAATTAGCGGGTAGCGCTCCTCGCCCTCCAGGATGTGTGCATACTCTATGCCTTTCGGATGCTCCTGCAGGATTTCCTCGGGTGTCATAGGCTCGTCGCAGCCGAGCGGGATGAAGGCGGGCTCGTGCGGCGAGCAGCCGTAGAAACGGAAAGGCGGCTTGAGCGGCGCCATATCATGGATGCCGATGGACGCCTTGCGGCGGCGCCGGCCGGTCGTGACGTGCAGCTTCTCCTGCAATTCCATCAGCGACCGCAGCGCCACGTCGTCGAGCGTCACGCCACGCACGATGCCGCCCAGGAACCAGGGGCGGATGTCGGTGATGCTCGGCTCGACTGATAGCCACGTTTTCGGCTTCGCGACGCCGCAGCGCGCCAGCCCCGGCGTCTGCCCCGTGAAGGCGCGCAGCGCCCGCGCGAGCCCTTCGGTCGAGAGCAGGTCGGGTCGGTCGGGAAAGAACTCGATGGTCGCCTCGCGGTCATCCATCTCGTCAAGGTCGGCGCCCAGCAGCGGGATGGTCTCGCGCAGTTCGGCGGGCGAGAGCGGCTGCGGCAGCAGCCGGTTCAGGTCCTCTAGGTCGATGGTGATAACCGGCATCGGGGAAACCACTCCAGCGGGGCTTTTAGCGCTACTTGTTGCGACGGCGTTCGCGCTTACGGCGGCGCATCTTCTTCTTGCGCCACTTCCAGCGCTGCTGGCCCTTCTTTTTCCAGACGCGGGAGCTCCGTTTCATGCCTGAGGGTGGGCGCACCCAGCCGCCCTATTAAAAGTCAGACCTTCGCCAGCCAGCCGGGCCGCGGCTCGCAGAGCGTACCGTCGGCGAGCAGCGCCGCCAGCATCTCGCGCGCCCGCGCTTCGGGGATGCGCACCCCGCGCGCCCGCGCCAGCAATGCCCCTTCTTCGATTTCGCCGTCGGGCAGCGCGCCGAGCAGTCGCGTCCGCATGTCGCCTTGCGGGGCCGCTTCCGCCGGCGCTGCGTCCTCCGCCCGCAGCGCCGGCGCCGCGAGTTCGTTCCTGACGCGCGTGATGGCGCCCGCCAGTTCCGGCTGCGAATTGCACCGCTCCCAGATGCGCACTTTCGTCAGCACCATGCGGTAGCCGCACCGCTGGCAGCCGGCGCTGCGGTGCGCCAGTTCGACCGACCGCACGGAACGGCATTTGGGACAGGCGACGACGCCAAACACGGCTCGGGAACGCGCCGGCCGCATAATGTTTTCACCCGCCTCGCCTCCGCGTCGGCATGGAACTGGCAGCGCTGGCGCAGATTGGCGTGGTGTGCGTGCTGGGGGCGATGTCGCCCGGCCCGAGCCTCGCGGTGGTACTGCGCAACACCGTCGCCGGCGGGCGGCTGCGCGGCGTCATGACCGGCCTCGGCCACGGCCTTGGCTTCTTCCTCTATGCGCTGCTCGTCGTCTCGGGGCTCGCAGCGGCGATGGCGGCCGGCGACGCCGCCGTCCGCGCGTTGCAATGGGGTGGCGCGGCGGTGCTGGTCTGGCTCGGCTGGCAGTTCCTGCACTCCGACGGAGTGGTGGCCGACGAGCACGACAGCGGCGGCCGCGAAGGGTTCGTGGCGGGCTTCCTCGTCGCGTTCCTCAACCCGAAGATACTGGCGTTCTTCGTCGCGGTCTTCTCGCAGTTCATCGAGCCCGGACTCCCGCCGGGCGACCGGCTGGCGGTCGCGCTGCTCGCCGGCATCATCGACGCCAGCTGGTATATGCTCGTCGCGACCGCGATTGCCGGCACGCCGCTGCTCGACGTGTTGCGGCGCCACGCCCGGGGCATCGACCGGGCGGTCGGCAGCGTGCTATTGCTGCTCGCAGGCGCGCTGCTGCTGCGCCTGCTCCCCTTGGTCGCAGGCTTCGCAAGCGCAGCCTTTCTGGTGCCTGGCGCCACCAGCGGCTGCTGAGCCTCGCCTGACGGCAAAGGGTTTTGCACCCGCGCGCGGTCGGCGGCCGGATGGCGTATCCCGAGTTCCCCGACCACTCGCGCTTCACCCCCGTCGCGAGCGTGCTCGCTGGCGCCGCCGAAGGCGAAGTCACGGTGCGTGGCTGGGTCTACCGCACCCGCTCGTCGGGCAAGCTGGCGTTCGTCGTCGTGCGCGATGCGACCGGCATCCTGCAATGCACCGTCTCGCAGGCGAAGGTCGCCGCGGGCGACTTCGACGCGGCGTGCAGCGCACTGCGCGAGTCGTCGGTCGTCGTCACCGGCACACCCGCTGCCGACGACCGCGCACCGGGCGGCTGGGAGCTGCGCGTCAGCGGCTTCGAAGTATTGCACCACGCCGAGACGTTCCCGATTACGCAGGACCTTGGCGACGAGCACCTGCTTGACAACCGCCACTTGTGGCTGCGCAGCCGGCCGATGGTCGACGCGCTCAAGGTGCGCGCGACCGCCTTTGGCGCCTTTCGAGGCTTCTGGGACTCGCAGGGCTATACGGAAGTGCAGTCGCCCTCGTTCGTCTCGGGCGCGTGCGAAGGCGGCTCGTCCCTCTTTGACACATACTACCCCAACGAGTCGGCCGAAGGCGGCAAATCGTTCTACGCGCACCTGTCGCAGTCGTGGCAGCTCTATGCCGAGGCGACCATGTTCGGCCTCGAGCGCATCTACACGCTGGCGCCGTCGTTTCGCGCCGAGAAGTCGCGCACCCGCCGCCACCTGACCGAGTTCTGGCACGGCGAGGTCGAGGCGGCATGGGTCCACAACGAGCAGATGATGGCGCAGGAAGAGGCGATGCTCGCCGCCATCATTACAGCGGTGCTGGCGCGCAACCGCCCCGAGCTGGAGCGGCTCGGCCGCGACCCCGCCGCGCTGGAGGCGGTGCAGCCACCTTTCGAGCGACTGAAGTATGCCGAAGTGCTCAAGCTGCTGAACGGCATGGGGTTCGACCTGGCATGGGGCGATGACTTCGGTTACCGCGAGGAGAAGGCGCTGACGCAGGAGCGGACGCAACCGCTCTACATCACCCACTTTCCCCGAGAAAAGGGCTTCTACCACCGCCCCGACCCGGCTGACCCCAAGGCGCTGGTCTGCCACGACCTGCTCGCGCCGGAGGGGTACGGCGAAATCATTGGCGGCGGCGAGCGCGTCTGGTCGCCCGAGGAGCTGGCGGAGCGCATCGCCGAGGAAGGCATGGAGCCGGAGTCCTACGGCTGGTACCTTGACCTGAGGAAATTTGGCAGCGTCCCCCACTCGGGCTTCGGGCTGGGGCTCGACCGGCTGGTGGCGTGGCTCTGCGGCGCCGACCACATTCGTGACGTCATCGCGTTCCCGCGCACCATGCGGCGCACGACCCCGTAGGCGGCCTTCAGCCGCCGCGCTTGAGCAGCGTGCGGGCGACGTTGCCCTGTTTGTCAACGTAGTAGAGCCAGCCCCGCTCGCGCGTGACGCCCGCGTCGGCGACCTTCTCGGCTCCGCCGCCCGGTACCGTGCCGCGCGCCATGCGGGTGCGCCAGATGTCGCCATCCTTGCCGAGGTAGTAGAGGAAGCCCGACTCCTTCGCGAGGTCGGTCTCCGCAACCACGCCCGCGTCGCCCTCGGGTTTCGGTGCTGGAGGCTTGTACTTCTGCCGCAGCTTGCGCGGTCGCCCCGGCTTCCAGCTCTCGACCGCCGCCTTGCCGTCCGCACCGTGTCGCATCAGCGACGCTGCCGCACGGTCGCGCACCTGCGGATGGCGGTCCCGGAGCGCCTCGGTCAGCGCCGCCGTCGCGTCGCCGCCGGGGAATCGCGCCAGCCCTTTCGCCGCCTGCCAGCGGACGTAGTGATCGGAGCTGGTGAGCCCCTTCACGAGGTACGGCACGCCCGCTTCCGAGCCGACGCGGCCGATGGCGTCCATCGCGGCGCGCTGGACGAAGAAGTCGTCCGAGTTGAGCCCGCCGTTGATTATCGGCTCGAGCGCTTGCTCGCTCATCCGGCTGAAGAGCTCAAGCGCTGACTGCCGCACGAAGTGGTTTTCGTCATCGAGATGGTCGACCAGTGCTGTCGCAACCTGCTTTTCGCTGTGCGGAATTTTTGCTTCGAGCTGCGTTATCGCGCTGCGCCGCCCAACGTCGTCATCGCGACCAAGGTGCGAAATCAGTTCCTCAATATCGTTACGGGCCATATGTTCACCTGCCCCGACCCACTCTCCTCAGCATATTAAAACCTCGTGCATCCCGCCCTGTGCAACTCATCGCCCACCGCGGTCGCTCGGCAGCCGGCCACCCCGACAACACCCTCGCGGCGTTCGGGGCGGCACTCGACGAGGGCGCTGACATGGTCGAGTGCGACGTCCACCGCCTTGGAGACGGCACTCTGGCTTGCTTCCACGATGACGCTATCGCCGACCGGCCACTGGCGCGGCTGTCGCACGGCGAGCTGGAAACGCTTGCCGGCTTCGCGGTGCCGCAACTGGCGGAAGTGGCGCAGCTCTGCCGCGACCGCGCGGCGGGGCTCGACCTCGAGCTGAAGGCAGGGGGCTGCGCGGTCGACGCGCTCGCCGCGGTGGATGGCCTTGCGGGGTTGTGGGTCAAGTCGTTCTATGACGACGTCGTGCGCGAAGTGCGCGCGGCGCAGCCCGACGCACACGTCGGGCTGCTGCTGGGCGTCCCGCGCGGCGGGCTGCGCGTCCGCTTCGGCGAGCTGTTCCCCGCACGGCGGCTGCGAGCCTGTGGCGCGCGTTACGTCGCGCCCAACTGGCGGTTGCTGCGGCTCGGATTCCTGCGCCGGATGCGGAGCGCTGGATTCCCAGTGCTGGTCTGGACTGTCAACGATTCCCGGCAGGCGCAGGCGCTGGCGGCCGCCGGGGTTGCGGCCATCGCCACCGACCACCCGGCGGAGCTGCGCGGCGTGCTCGAACCGCGCGCTTAAAGCGGCCGGCAGGTGCGCGCGGGCGTGGACCTTGAAGCGATTGCGGAACTTGCACAACGCGAGCGGCTCTGCCTCGGCTGCACCGGCCGGCTGGCTGCCCGGCGGGGCCACGGGCTGGCCAATCGCGAGCGCGGACAGGCACTGCTCGCGACGCGGGCGATGCTGGCGGAGGCCGTCGACGAAGCGGGCGCGGCGCCGTTCTTCCACGGCGGCGCGCCCGCCCCCGCCCCGGACGAGTGCGGCCTCTGCGCAGGCTTGTGCGGCGAGGTGGAGTCGCTGGCGCAGCTGGTGCTCGACGCCGTTGAAGGCGTCGAACTGGCGACATTCCAGGTCGGCACGCTGGTTGACGCCGAAATCCTGTCGCGCGAGAAGGAGTTGCAGGCCGAGCTCGGCAATCACGGCGAGCCGCTCAAGTCGCAGCTGAATCGCGAAATCGGCTCGCGTGTCGCCGACGCGAGCGGCATCGAGCCGCAGCGCGACAGCCCGGACGCGGTCATCGTGGTCGACACGCGTTACGACACCGTCGACCTGCAAATCCGTTCGCTCTTCATCGAGGGCCGCTACACAAAAGCGGACCGCACCATCCCGCAGACGCGCTGGCCCTGCCGCCACTGCCGCGGCAGGGGGTGCGAGCGGTGCGACGGCAGTGGCCAGATGTATCCCGATTCGGTCCAGTCGCTGGTCGCCGGACCGCTGCTCGAGGCGTCCGGCGCCCTCGAAGATAAATTT
Organism: uncultured archaeon; assembly: GCA_964389465.1. Taxonomy (GTDB): domain Archaea; phylum Thermoplasmatota; class Poseidoniia; order MGIII; family CG-Epi1; genus UBA8886. The sequence continues at coordinate 72,860 of CAYMDK010000005.1, forward strand.
CACGGCATGGGGCGCGAGGATATCGACGCCGCGATGCTCGGCGCGGGGCGGCCGTTTGTGCTCGAGCTGCGGCAGCCGCGGGTGCGCAGCCTTGACCTGCCAGCGCTCGAAAAGGCAATCAACGCCGCCGCCGACGGCCGCATCACCGCCAACGGACTGGCGTGGGTGCCGCGGTCACGCGTCGCGGAACTCAAGGAGACGGTCTGCGACAAGACCTACCGCGTCGACATCCGCTGCGACCCGCCGGTTGAAATCGAAAGGCTTAAGAAAGGCGCGCAGCGGTTGGCCGGCGAGGTCGTCGAACAGCGCACTCCCACCCGGGTGTCCCATCGACGAGCGGACCTGGTCCGGCCACGCCGTGTCGAGAGCATGAAACTGCTTTCCACCGACGGTGCGACTGCCGAACTGGAAATCCGTGCGCAGCATGGGACCTACATCCGGGAACTGGTGAGTGGCGATGGCGGGCGCACGTCGCCCAGCCTCGCCGAGCTGGTCGGCGCCGAATGCCGGGTGGAAGTGCTGGACGTCCTGCACTTGCATCTGGAGGAGCCAGAAACATGAAACGGTCGCAGGGACTTCGCAGCGGATCACGCAAAAAGCTCACCCGGGCCAAGCGCGAGCGCGGGCTCTCGCCGATTACCCGCATACTCGAGCAGTATGGCGTAGGCGAATCGGTCAATATCGTGATTGACCCCTCAATCCAGCGCGGGCAGCCGCACCACCGTTTCCACGGACTGACCGGCACCGTTACCGGAATGCAGGGCAAGGCGTGCGTCGTGAGCGCCAACGAGGGCGACGCCGTGAAGCAACTAATTATACGGCCAGAGCACTTGAGGCGGGCGAAGTAACCATGGACGAACCACAGCCTGTGCCGCTGGGCGTAGTGAAAGAATTGCTCGAAGCAGAGCTTGGTGTTCGCGAGAACCGCCTGCGCTGCGTAGATTGCGGCCACTTCCAGCCGGTGCCGGACGAAGAGCTGGAACCGCAGCCGGCGCCTGAGCCGGAACCTGCACCAGAGCCCGAAGCCGAAGCGACGGAGGGCGACGACGACAAGGAAGGCGAGGAAGCTGAGGCGGCGCCCGAAATCCCGACAGGCCCCGCTTGCGAGGAGTGCGGTTCTTACCGCATGAACCTGATTGAGCAAATCCAGTATGAACACAAGCTGGCGCTGGACCATGTGCGACACCTGACCCGTATTACCCGCTCCGAGGCAGAGGCGGTGGTGGCGGCGCTCGACGGACTCGAGCATGTCGATGCGTATTACGCCGCCAAGATTGCGGACATCCTGCCAGCCCACCCCGACGACGTCCGCGCCATCTTTGCGCGCGAGCGGTTTTCGGTCGGGAACGATGAAATCGAAGCTATAATTGCGGCGGTTCAGGAGAACACGGAGGCGTAGCGATGGAGGAGTATGCCTGCGTCCTGGATATCTTGCCGGAAGGCCGCCCTGATGACCGACGGCAGTTCCGTCGCGAGGCCATCGTCTACGGCCTCGGCATTGACGAGTTCAAGATATTCGAGATGGCGCCGATACCGGGAGCTGTAATCAACATCGGCGACCGCGTATTCATCGGCAAGGAGACGGACGAGCGCAAGCAGATTGAGCGGGTCCGTGCCCGCGTCAGCTACGCCGAGCTGACGCACACCGCGCAGTCGGAGCTCGGCTTCCTGCTTGAGGAGCTGGTCAGCGAGCATGAAGAGAAGTTCATCCAGTTCTACAACCACGCCGGCCCGATTTCGCGCCGCTACCACTCGCTCGAGTTGCTGCCCGGGCTTGGCAAGAAGACCATGGAAGGCATCATCGCGCACCGCCCCTACGCCAGCTTCGCCGAGGTCGAGGAGAAGGTACCCAACATGCGGCACCCCGAGAAGTATATTGCGGCGCGTATCGAGCACGAAATTCGCGAGCCCGAGCAGAAATACCGGCTCTTCGTGCGTTAAAGTGTCCAGCCGTATTCGATAGCGCCAGCGACAACCAGCCGCACGTCGGCGTTGCCGCTCAGCGAAACCTGTAGGGTCCAGTTGCCGCTGGCGCCAGTCACGACTCCCAGTCCCCGGTGGCTGTTGCCCGGCGCGTACACCCTGGTCAGCTGCGCCCCATCGTGGTCGCGCAGCACCAGCTCGCCGCTGCCCGACCGGATATCCTCCTCGAGCCAGTAAACGATGTAGTTCCACGGCCCGTAGCGCACATGCCCGTCGTTGGCGAAGGCGGTGTCGTAAAACTCGAAGTCCGGCCCGGAGAACTCGCCCTCGTAGAGGTCGCCGCCACGGCAGAACCACACCTCACCCGCGAAGCCGGAGCTTGTTTCGACTAGTGTCATGCGCAGGAGCTCGCTGCCATCGGCGTCGGTCCGCACGAAGCTGGTGAGCCAGCCGCTGCCGCGGTCGTAAACGTAATCCAGCCGGTCGCCTGACGGGGATTCAGCCACGATGGTCGCCCGTCCGTCGGCGACCGCCGTGATGCTGGTGTCAAAGCGGTCGACGCCGAACAGGGAAAAATTCCAGGCGGCGCCCGCCGTGAGCGGGAATTGCAGCAGCAGTTGTGGCTCGTTCTTTTCGTAGAGTGCCATGTCCGCCACCCGGACGCGGCCGAGCGCCGGGTTGTGGTTCAGCACTGCGTGCCGCTGCGCGTCGACCAGCCGGCTCGAGCCAAGATGGTAGTCGGTCTCGTCAACGTCGCCGACGACCATCGTCGTCACCACTTCCGCCTCAGGAATCACGACCGCGTAGGTCCACGTCTGCCCCACTTCCCATGCCGGAGCGGTGATGGCGGCAGCGCCATCGCCGTCGTCCCCGCCAGGCGACGTGCCGAGGCAACCGGCCGCCAGCAGGAGCAGCACCACGGTCGCGGAAGCGAGCCTCATCGCGGACCCGAGCACCGGGTGATATTAGGACTCATCGCTGCCCGGCAGCCCGAGGCAACGACGCGCTTCAGCGACGAGGTATGTCGACCCCACCACCAGCGTGGGTCGCTCGCCCGCCAGTTCGAGCGCCTCCTCCACCGAGTCGCACGCCCGGCAGGCGCGCCCCAGTTTCCCGGCCGCTGCGACGACCGCGGTCGCGCTCCGCGCGCGGGGCGAATCGGGCGCGCACGCTAGCAGCTCCGCGCCGGGCGGCAGCAGCCTCAGCATCTCGTCGAGCGGCTTGTCGCGCAGGCAGCCGAACACCACTACCTCCGGCTCCGGGATGCGTGACAGCAGCCACGAGAGCGCGTGCGGGTTGTGTGCGCAGTCAAGCATAACGTTCCCGGCCCGTTCACGCCGACCCGGCGGCCGAGTCTTGCCCACCTCGGTCGCGATACCGAGCCGCTCGAGCGCCAGCGTCGTCCACTCTCGCGCCGAACCGCCGCTGGTGAGGCTGGCGCAGGGCGAGATGAACTGCCGGTATTCCGGTGGCCAGCCTGTGATAACATGCGTGCTGGACCGCACGATGCCGGCCTTGGTGCGCGCAATCGCCTCGAGGTCGGGGCCGAGCCAGTCGGTATGCTCGAGCGCCAGCGTCGTCAGCACCGCCACCTCGGCGTCGACAATGTTCATCGCGTCCAGCTCACCGCCAAGCCCGATTTCGAGGATGACGATGTCAGCCTCGCGCCGGGCGAACCATGCCAGCGTCATCGCAGTCAGCACCTCGAAGTAACTGGGATGCTCCGCCATCTCGCGGCATGCCCACTGCACCTCGGTGGCGAGCGCCGTGAACGCCGCCTCGCCGACGGGTACTTGGTTGAGCCGCAGCCGCTCGCGCACGCTATGCAGGTGCGGCGAAGTCGCGCAGCCAACGCGGAGGCCGGCGCGACAGAGGGTATCCTCGAGCAGCCAGCAAGTGCTGCCCTTGCCGTTGGTGCCGCCCACGATGACTACGCGCAGTTGCGCCTGTGGGTCTCCGAGCGCAGCCATCAGCGTCCGGATGCGTGCCAGCCCCGGTTTCACCTCAGACTCACCAAGTTTATCGAGCCAGGTGAGTGCAGATTGATAATCCCATTTTTCTCGACGATTCATATTTAAATCTACTCGATGGATTCCCACTCGACCGTATCAGGCAGTACAATGCCCTGGTCACGCAGGATTTCGCGAAACGCCTCGGGGCGCAGCGAGGCAATCTCGGCGCCCTTGGTCAGCGTCGCCTGGCCGCTGCGGTAGAGTTCGACCGCCGCGGCGGCCCGGAAATGCTGTTTTTCTTCGAGGAAGAAGCGCAGTGCTTCCTTGACTACGTCGGAGCGGCTGCTGAAATGACCTGAAGCGACAAGGGCGCCAATCTGTGCAACCAGCAGTGTGGGGAGCGAAAAGGAGCTGCTCATAAAATAATAATTAGCAACTATTATTTATAATTAATTAGCAACCTTTATATGGGGTGTGTTTGTCGAATAGCTCGGTGCGTAATATGCACAATACCAACCTGAACACGCCAGTAAAGCTCGCGCTGCTGTTTGCAGTGGGGCTCGCCATGCTCGCATTCATGCCATCGGCAGAAGCGGCAGAGTCATTCACCGTAGATGTTTCACCATCTACCCAGAACGGTGAACCCGAGGAGACGCTGACCTACACAATCACTGTCGAGAACACGGGTGACAATGATGACTCCTATAACCTGACTATCACTAGCACCAACCGCTCGGGCTGGAAGGAATACATCCTGCCCACTTCGCTGGATGTCAAGGACGGGCAGTCGGAAACTGCCACACTCTATGTCGAGATTGGTGACCGCGATGACGCGCCCGCGGGCGTGACTGAGTTCATCACCTTCAAGGTCGAGTCGGTTGACCTCAGTTCCGGTGCCAAGAGCAAGTCAGTGACTGCCAAGGTAACACAGGTCTATGGTAACAGCCTGTCAGTTAACGGCACTACCACGCAGAAGACCGACCCGGATGAAACCGTGACGTTCGCCATCAAGGTAACCAACGACGATGGCAACGGTGAGGACACAATCACGTTCAGCCAGACCAGTTCGGGAACCGATGACTGGTCTTTCGTCTTTCCCGGGAGCATAACTCTCGACAAGGATGAATCCACTGAAATCTCATTCTCGGCGACCCCCGATATCAACGCCCTCGCCGGGCTGAAGAGCATCAGCCTCTTCGCCACTTCCGAGGATGGCGATACCAAAACCTCGGTAACGATAACCGTGCGCGTGAACAAGCTGCCTGACCTGAACGTGGTCAAGGTTGGCACGAGCGCTCAGGATGTTGAAGCGGGCAAGCGGGTCTATTACTCGTTCTCAGTGACCAACAAGGGGAACGCAGTTGATTCATACGACCTTTCTATCGAGAACGGCAGCTGGTACGACAAGGGCTGGGAAGCTTCGCTTGACAGCGAGGAAATCAGCAGTCTCGACGTTGATGAGACCATCAACCTGACCGACGTACTGGTCATCAAGGCGCCCGCGAACGCCGCAGCCGATGAGGAAGTGACCATCAAGGTCAAGGTCTCATCGCAGGAAAACTCTTCGGTCTACAAGACCTACACTTCGCGCACCACGGTCCTGCAGGACTTCGAGCCGAAGCTGAAGGTGATTGGTGGAGACACCCAGTCTGCCGAGCCCGACGTGGAGGTCTCCTACACGATTAACATCACTAACGAAGGTAATGGCGAGGATGATATCACCCTCACGCTCCACGGCGGCAACGCCACCTGGGGAACTCTCGCGGAATCTTCCTTCACCCTCGCCGCTGGCGAGAGTGACGAGACCACGCTGCGCGTCACCGCTCCTGACGGGACACTGGCGCAGAACGGCTACACGATTACTGTCCGCGCCACTTCCGAGGATACTAGCACTCGCGCCAACCGCAACGTCTTCCTGAACGTCCAGCAGGTGTTCGAGGTTTCTGTCTCGGTTTCGGGCGATTCGACCAAGAATGGCGACCCCGGCGATTCGCTCTCGTACGTGATTACGGTCAAGAACAAGGGCAACGGCGAGGATACGGTCAACCTGGCCCTTGAGGGCACCGAGGCCGACTGGGGCTCGATTGTTGAGGACGTTGACCTCGACGCAGGGCAGTCCACTACTGTCAACCTGACGGTCAGCATCGATGAGGAAGCTAACTTCGGCGACTATACCATTACCGTTAACGGCTCCTCGGATGAGGCTACCACCGACACCTACGACACCACTTCGGTGACTGTCACGGTCAACAAGGAATACCAGGTTGACCTGCTGATTAACGAAGCCCAGAAGAACGGCGATGCCGGCAGCTCCGTAGTTTACGATATCATAGTCAAGAACAAGGGTACAGGTGAAGACACCATCCGCCTCTCGGTGCCCACCCTGCCCTCCCTCTGGACCGCCAACTTCAACGAGACCGAAGTTGACATCGAGGCTGGCGAGGATGCGCTGGTGAACCTTACAGTTGCAATTAAGGAAAAGGAGGACAACCGGGCCTTTTATGTCAACATCACCGCCATTTCCATTGGCGCCAAGGATGAGGACAAGGACGTCAACGCCACCGCCTCGACGATTACCACGGTCAACCAGTACTACGAGTTCCGCATGACCTCTGCGCTGACCTACACCAGGGCAGACCCGGAGGACACCTTCACCGTCGACATCCTGATTGACAACAAGGGTACTGGTGATGACACGGTTAACCTCGAAGTTACCGGCCCCGAGAACGCGACCGGCTGGGTTACCGACATTACGCCTTCGGTCGAGGTCCCCGAAGGAGAGAACCGCACCGTGACCCTCACCGTTACTGTCTCGGAAGACGCGGTCAAGGATTCCTACTACATCACTGTCACTGGCGCTTCCTCTGATCAGGCGTCCGAGACGCACGCCGTCACCATTCAGGCCGATGTCAGCCAGCGCTACGAGGTACAGATGCTGCCCCGTACGGAGACCAAGGCGGCCGAAGCCAACGACATGCTGGAATTCTCGATTACCGTCAAGAACAAGGGTACCGGCGAGGACACCTTCGACCTCGAGCTGGGCGGTGAGGTCGGCGTCAGCTGGGGCTCGCTCTCCAACGTCAGCCTCACGATTGCCGCAGGCGATTCTGCGGACGTTGTCCTGACAGTCGAAGTACCGGCCGACGCTCAGCCCAAGTCCGAGGGTGCATACGAAATCCTTGTTAACGCCACTTCGGTCGACAATGCGACTGCGGTCGACTCGGTTGTACGTTATATAGACGTCGAGAAGAAGAATCTGGACGTCGAGGTAACTGCCGAGTCCTCAACCGCGCAGGCCGAACCGGGCGATGATGCCTTTTTCGACGTCAATGTCAAGAATGTCGGGAATGACGTTGACATTGTCACGCTGACTTTCCCGACTGACAGCCGCCAGTGGGCTACTTTTGTTACCAGCGGGACTGATACGCATACGGTAAACCTGACGGTGAACCAGCAGAAGACGGTCCGCATCAAGGTCTCCCTGCCGGAATACGCCAACGCGACCGGACAGGACAAGAGCGCGCTGGAGGCCAGCAGCTACCAGGTCACAATCAAGGCGACTACCGGCGACGGCAGTCGCTGGGAAACGGCGTCTCTCAGCACCAGTATCCAGCAGATATACGGTGCCGAAATCACGGCGCAGGGCGCCAGCAGCGTCATAACCTTCCCTTCGACCGAGTCGAGCGCCAGTGACCGCGAAGAGAAATTCACCTTCAAGCTCAAGAACCTGGGCAATAAGCAGGACACAATCGATGTCGAGGTGAGTGGCTCCGGCTCTACTTTCCCTGATGAGTGGACGGCTTCAATACACACTAGTTCAACCTGCTCCGGTACGTTCAGCGGCTCTGTAAGTGCTGGCTCTTCCAAGACTTTCTACCTCTGTATTACGCCCGACCAGGATTCGGAGCCGGGCAACTATACTGTATTTGTCGAAGCCACTGCGCGAAACGGTGCCGAGGAACCGGTCACCGACAGCGTAATGGTCGAAGTGCGTGACCCGACCCGCAGCCTGACGCTCGCCTCGGACGAGCCGGGAATTATTCTGGCACCCGAACAGGGCAACGACGAGAAGAACACTGCACGTTTCAAGATCGTGATTACCAATACCGGCAGCCATGACGACAAGTTCATCGCCGAGCTGGATGAGGTACTTGGCAGCGGCTGGACCACCGACTTCTACACCAAGAACACCGGCTCGACCGGCGACAAGTGGTCCACCAGCGGCGAAGATATTGAGGATGGCCAGACCGACGACCTCTGGTTCATCGTCGAGGTTGACCCCGATGAAGTGGATGAGGGCAACTACACCATGTCGCTCACGATCAAGAATGCCGGCGAGGACATATCGCAGTCGATCAGCCTGACGCTGCAAATCAATGCTCCGCAGCGTGGCCTGACGGCGAGCGTGATTGATGAGTCCAAGGAAATCTCGCCGGAATACAAGGCGTCCGCCAGCTCCACCAAGAACATGGTCAAATTCAAGGTGAAGCTGGAGAACAGCGGCACCCACCCCGACAAGTTCATCCCCGAAGTCGAGTCAACGCTTGATGACGAGTGGGAAGTGAGTTTCTATCAGGACAGCTCCAAGACGTCGCCCTGGTCAACTTCCTCGGGCGTTGAAATCGAGGCCAACGAGCTTGACGACCTGTGGGTCTTTGTCGAAGTTGATGATGAGGCTGACGAGGGCAACTACACTATCACCATCTCGGTCCGCAATGAGGAGGACGACCCCTCCGCCCGGCAGGAATTCACGCTGAACATTCATGTCCAGCGCTCCGACATCACCCTCTCCGCCAGCGATATCCAGCTAGAAGCGGATGGCGTGCTCGGTAATGCCTCGGCCGTCAAGGACGGTGATACCGTGACCGTGCTGGTTGACGTTACCAATGAGGGTAACGCCGACGCGGACGACGTGCAGGTGGAAATCTTCTACTACCCCAAGAAGGCGCCCGAAGACCAGAATGATATCGATGACCTCATCAACAAGGGCTTCGAGCTGGACGACGACAAGAACACCTACATCTATTCGCTCTTCAAGAAGCGCACCAACCTGAAGGCTGGTGCGACCAAGTCGCTTGCCTCCGATGACTGGCTTATCGAGGCTGGCGAGTGGTATGTCGAAGTTCGCGTTGATTATGATGAGGATGACTCCGACAATGGTGAAATCCTTGAGAACAACGAGAACAACAACGACGCACGCTACGGCGAGCTGCTGCGCATCAAGCCCGACCTCACCATCAGCGACCTGCGTGTCGACGCGCGTTTCGTGGGCCTCACGGCCAGGACACCCAATATCGATGACCAGGTTACCTTCACGGCGACCGTGACCAACAAGGGAGCGGCCGATGTTGACAATGCGCGGCTCTACATCACTGCCGACAGCAGCGACGAGAGCGGCGTCATCCTCAAGGACCGCGGCATCAAGGACCACGTCGAATTCAGCATTGATGCTGGCGCGACTGAGACCATCCGTTTCCGCTGGAAGGCGGTGAGCGGTGAGTGGACCACCTTCCGTGCTGACGTCAACCCGAGCTGTGACGACTTCGCCATCAACATCTTCGACTGCGAGCAGCAGGGTGACGGCGACGGTGGCGACACCGACCACATGTATGACGAGTTGAACCGCTACAGCGACAACACCTTCCCTGCTGGCGGCGACGCGTTCCAGCAGGAGGGCGTCGAGGTCAAGTTCGACATCCTGCCTGACTTCAGCATCAAGGAGGTCAAGATGGACCCGCGCGTACCCGAAGTAGGGGACGACGTTGAAATCACGGTCGTTATCGAGAATACCGGTAACGCCGACTGGAAGATTGGCAGCCAGCTACTCTCGCTCGTCTTCGATGATGGTGTCGGTAACACCATCACCACGCAGGTGAGCAGCGACATCAACGAGGGTGACGAGATCGAAGTCAAGTTCACCTGGAAGTTCCCCGACGAGGACAAGGACTCACTGCTCCTCACCTACGAACTGGATGTCGGCAGCGGCAGCTGGGAGATAGACCAGACTGACAATTCCAATGACGAATACGAAGAGAGCGTCACGGTAATCCAGCCCGCAGTCGTGGGCGAGATTGCTGCCCTGGATGTCTTCAGCCGTGAACTGGTGCGTGGCACTGGCTTCAAGGTCTACCACTTCGTGGCGCTGATGTTCGTCGCCGTGCTCGCGATTGCGGTGCCGGTGGTTATCTCGCGTCGCATGCGCCGGGGAGCTGCTGCGGTCGAGGAAGATGATGCAGCGCCCGAGGCAGTCGCCGAGGCGCCGCTCGCCAAGATCGGGCTCGCAATCCAGTCGGCGGTCGACGGCAAGACGGCCAACGTCAAGGTCCCCTCCGACATGCCGATCGAGCGGCTCATCCAGAACTGCGTCGAGAAATTCCCGCTGCCGCACGCCAACTTTGCGGCACATGTGAACGGTGAGGCGGTCGATTCAGGCCTCTCGCTAGTTGACGCGGGGCTGGTCGACGGCTCTGAAATCCAGCTGGTTTCGCTCGAAGAGTGATTGACGCACTGGTTGTCGGCGCCGGCCCCTCCGGCAGCCGCGCCGCGTGGAAGCTGGCCGAGGCGGGCTATAGCGTCGCGGTCGCCGAGGAGGATTCGCGCGTTGGCGACCCGTGCCAGTGCGCCGGGCTCGTAACGCCGCGCACCCTCGACTACCTCGGCTACCGCCTGCCAGTGCTGCAGGAGATGCGCGGAGCGCGAGTCTGGGGGCCGCACGACAGTTACCTCGAGTTCGAAGCGTCCGAGACCAAGGCGTTGGTGATTGACCGCCCCGGGCTGGACCGCTCGATTGCGGAGCGCGCCGAAAAAGCGGGCGCCGAAATCTGGACCTCGACGCGTTACACGCGCGGCTGGCGCGAGAACGGCGGGATGGTCGCCGAACTGCAGGGGCCGGATGGCCCGCGGCAGGTGCGGGCGCGGCTGCTGATTGGCGCCGACGGCCCCGCCTCGCGGGTGGCGCGCGATGCCGGGCTGCACAACCGGCGCGAAGTGATGGCCGCCTTTGGGGGCGACATCAGCGGCTACGCGGCGCGCGACGGCTACGTCGACCTCTTTGTCGGCTCCGAGCTGGCGCCGCGCTTCTTCGGCTGGGCTATCCCGACCGGCGGCGACACCGGTCGCCTCGGCGTTGCGACGACGCTGCCGCACCGGCCGCGCAAGTTCTTCCGCGACTATTTCCGCCGGGGCGCGCCGTCGCGCCTGCTCGACGGCGCCAAGCTGACCGCGCGTGTCAGCGGGCTGATTCCCTTCGGGCTGCGTGAGCCCGCCTTCGCCGACCGCGTGCTGCTCACTGGCGACGCGGCGGGCCTCGCGAAGCCGACTTCGGGCGGCGGCATCTACACCGGCCTCGTGAGCGCTGATGCGGCGGCCGAGACCGCCATCGCGGCGTTCGAAGCGGACGACCTCTCGGCGGGTCGTCTGGCGGTTTACCAGCAAATGCTGCGCGACCGCATCGCTGGCGAGTTGCAATTGGGGGCACGGCTGCGGCGCGCGTTCCTGGCGCTGGACGACGAGCAGCTGGCCGAGATTATCGGGATGCTGGGCGACCCGGCGGTGCTGGCCGCAATCCAGCGCGCGGGCGACCTCGACTACGCCTCACGGGCGGCGTTCGCGGTGCTTAAGGCGCAGCCGAAGCTGGTTAAGTTTGCCCCGCTGCTGCTGAAGCCATTTGTTTAGTCCGGGGTAGGTACCCTCTTCCTCAAGGTAGAAAACTACTGCCAGTCCGGCAAACATCACTGTCAGCCCAATCATGACGTAGAGTGGCCACTTGGGAATCGGCTCCTTGACGCCGAAGCTCGAGTCGGGAATCACCCCGTCCACCTCCAGCGCGGTAAGGTTGATGTTGCCGGGCGCCCCGTCGGGGACGTCGGTCGTCGCTGCCTCCCATTCGGCCATCGACCAGTGGCCGCGCGAGAGCATGCTGCGCGTGGTGCCGTTGTGGTCGAACTCGAGCGTGAACTGCACGAAATACGTGCCTTCCGCCGTGCCGGTTTCGCAGCGGCTGCCGAGCAGCGTGCAGCGCAGCCACGACCGCTCTTCCGTGGAATGGATGTCGGTCGCGAAGCGGACGCTCTCGCCCGGCGCCAGCGTTCCCGGGCTGAAGGTCGCGCGCTGCGGCGCGGGCGCCGCAGCGCACTCGCGTTCTCCGTCGGGGAGCCGCGTCCAGCAGCCCTCCTCGACGCGCGGCCGCGCGTCGGCCGCGACGGAGTCGATGGTTTCCGAGCCGTCGATGTCGGCGCGCATGTAGATTTCCATGCTGACGACGACGTTCTCGAGCGGCTCCGCGTAGCGGTTCGTCACCTCGAGCGTGAACGGGCCACTGCCTCCCGGCGCCAGCTGCGGGGTCGTGAAGTTGTGGAAGTCAGGGATATTGCCGGGGTGGCTGACGTAGGGGTCCCAGTCGGCCCCGCCCGGCTGCGCTACGAACAGCGCCAGCGCCAGCAGCGCCACGGCCGGCCTGAGCACGCTCCGCGGTGCCGTTTCCCCACGCATCGTCGCCCCACGGGGCCGGGGTTTTAACTCTCTGTCGAGAGACTTATATCCTGCCGCCGCTCGCGCCGCGATGCAATTACGGGTGGGAGTGCTGCAGGTCGTCGCGCTGGCTGTCTTGCTGGGCGGCGCACTGTTGCTGGCGGAGGGCGCCAGCGCGCAGCCGGACTACCGGAACCTGACCGTTGCCGTGAACGAGACGCTGGTGTTCGCCGACGGGGATTTCGAGGTTGAGGGCGACATCGAGGTGTTCGGCGAGCTGGTGCTCGATAACTGCACCCTCGGCATGAAGATGGCATCCACCTCGGGCGAGGGGGAGATTCGCATCCAGCCGGGCGGTTCGCTAGCGGTCAGTGACTGTTCCATGAACGCGATAGGGAACCTGAGCTTCTACCAGGCGGTGCTCGACCAGATGGTGGCGCAGGACCCGGCCAACCAGTCCGGCTGGGAAGAGTACTACACCGCTGCCGCCAACGCCTCGGCGCAGTTCCGCGTCGTCCTCGACGCCGGCGAACTGACGCTGAACAACGTCACGGTTTCACAGGGTCGCTTCTGGATGGTGGGGGGCAACGCCACCATGTTTGGCGTTTCCAGCAGTGGCGTCAGCCCGATTTATGACATCGGCCTCTTCATCGAGGATACTACGTTCCTCGGCGTCGGCATCACGCTGGCCGACTACGCGGTTGGCGTGCGCGCCATCGGCGTCTCGCCAACGCTACTCAACACCAGCTATGTCAACTGCACTGTCGACCGCACGCAGGAGTGGTGGCTCACCGTCACCGTCCACGACACCGCAGGCGCGCTGCTCGAGGGCGTCCACGTGGCGCAGCGCGACGCGGAAGGGCAGACGATTGACATCGGTGACCCGCAAGACGATGGCAGCAGTGTCCTCTGGGCGCGGGAATACGAAGTGGTCGCCGGCGTGCGGCAGGATACGGTTTCCACCATCTTCGCCGAGAAATATTTCGGCCTCTATTCGTTGAGCGGGAGCTGGACCGGGAGCATCGCTGATAATCAGGAACTCGATTTGGTGGTCAACACCGACACTTCGCAGATTCGCTTCAGCGACCTGCAGCTCTCGGTCACCGGCATCCCGGTCACGCCGGGGCAGTCGGTCGCCAAGTGGAGCACGCTGACGATCAACGCCACTATCGAGAACCCGACCGACTACTCACTGATTTTCGGGGTGCTGCTGGCGGTCAACAACGTCAGCGGCTACGCTTCGGACTGGGTTACGCTCGACCCCCGCAGCAACGGCACGGTAACGCTGGTGTGGAAGGTCTCCATCGAGGGCGACCTCTCCGTCAGCGTGCTCGCCGACGACCGCACCATGTCGCTCCCTGACCTGCGTATCAACCGCTACATCCAGGTCGCCTCGACCGCTCCCGCTGCTGATGAGGAGCAGCCGTGGCTGGCGCTGCTGCTGTTGCTGGCGCTGGCGGGCGGCGCGGCGTGGGCGCTCTGGAGCGAGGACGAGGAGGACACCGACGCAGCCGACGATGAGTCGGCCGATGACGCGCCCGAAGAATCGGCCGATGACGAAAGCGCCGACGATGACG
>CAYMDK010000005.1:86880-96379 GCA_964389465.1 uncultured archaeon
TCGGCCGATGACGCGCCCGAAGAATCGGCCGATGACGAAAGCGCCGACGATGACGAATCTGGCGACGACGCTTCGGAGTCTCCCGACGCCGAAGATTGAGCGCTGCCGTCCTGGGCATCGAGTCCACCGCACACACCGCCGGTGTCGGCATCATATCGCCCGACGGGGAAATCCTGGCCGACCGCAAGGCCATCTTCGCGCCCGAGGCGGGGAGCGGCATCCACCCCCGTGAGGCGGCTAACCACCACGCCGTGGCGTTGCCGGGGCTCGTCCGCGAGGCGCTCGCTGACGCCAATCTGGCGCCGGCGGAACTGGCGCTCGTCGCCTACGCGCGCGGCCCCGGGCTCGGGCCGTGCCTCCGCACCGGCGCGACCGCCGCACGGGCGCTCGCGCACGCCCACGGGCTGCCTTTGCTGGGGGTGAACCATTGCGTCGCGCACCTCGAGATTGGCTTGCTCGAGGGCGCGACCGACCCGGTCCTGCTCTACCTGAGCGGCGGCAACACGCAGGTCATCGGCTACGCGCACGGCCGCTATCGCGTCTTCGGCGAGACGCTCGATATCGGCATCGGCAACATGCTCGACAAGTTCGGTCGCGAAGCGGGGCTCGAGTTCCCCGGCGGCCCGAAGCTCGAGGCGCTCTCCGAGGGGCCGGAGCTGGAGCTGCTGCCCTACTCGGTGAAGGGCATGGACATGGCGTTCTCGGGGCTGCTGACCGCGGCGCTGCGCAAGCTCGCCGATGGGATGGCTCTGCCGCGGCTCGCCTTCGCCATCCAGGAGACGGCGTTCGCGATGGCGTGCGAGGTCGCCGAGCGCGCTCTGGCGCACACCGGCAAGACCGAGCTGGTGCTCGGTGGCGGCGTCGCCTGCAACGCACGGCTGCGCGAAATGGCTGCGACGATGGCCCGCGAGCGCGACGTCACCTGCTTCGCTCCGGCAAAGGCGCTATGCGTCGACAACGGTGTGATGATTGCATGGCTGGGTCACGTGATGCACTCCGGTGGTTACGAGGCAGGGCCGGCCGACGACAAGGTCGACCAGCGTTTCCGCACTGACATGGCGGAGGTGACATGGCGCTAGAAACGCGCGGCGCCGAGGCGGTCGTCACCGCTGTCGAGTGGCACGGCCACCCTGCGGTTGCGAAGCATCGCAACCGCCGCAGCTACCGCCACCCCGACCTGGAGGCGCGGCTGGTGGCGGAGCGGCTGCGCGCCGAGGCACGGCTGCTCGAGCGCGCAGCCGAGGCGGGGCTGCCGGTGCCGGCGCTCTACGCGGTCGACCCCGCCACGGCGACGCTGGTGATGGCGCGACTCCCGGGCGAGCCGCTCGAGCGGGCGCTGCGCGCCCCCGATGGTGCGCGCTGGCTGCCGCAGCTCGGCGAACTACTGGCGCGTATCCACGCGGTGGGTATCGTCCACGGCGACCCGACCACCAGCAATTTTGTAGCCGAGGGCGAGCCCGGCGTGAACGCCGGGCTCGCCGTCATCGATTTCGGGCTTGGCGCCGCGACTGACGACGACGAACAGCGCGCGACAGACTTGCGGGTAATGCTCGAATCGCTCGAGGCGCACCACCCTGAGCTCGCGGCGCGCGAGCCGCTGCTCGCAGCTTATGGCGAGTGGGACGGTGCCGCCGACGCGCTGGAGCGGCTGGCGGCGCTCGAGCAACGCGGGCGCTACAACCTCGTGCGCGGATAATCCACCTTCTTACCTTTCCGCAAAAAGGTGGGACACAGTTTTTATTCCTAATACATTTTGCCGTTAACTTTAAATATAATCAGATATACTTGACTCATCCGTGGTTGGTTACCTGAAACTCCTTGTCCTTGCGTTGCCATGGGAGATTTTCCTGTTGCCCCTTATCTTCGGCCACTGAACTTTTTGCGTTGCCGCGTTGCCGCAATCATGCGCTTGACGAACCGTTAAGAACGGTGACGGCTTCGCCGGCCGCATGGCGAGCGGCAGGGACGCGGGAGGCAGCCGGGTGCACCGCGCTGCCGGCGCGAGTCTTCTGCTCATCGCGCTGGCGTGCCTCGCGCTCGGGGCGAGCGGCGAGAAGGCACCGGAGTGGGAATACATCATCCCGAGTCCGGCGACCGACATCGAGCTCTCGGATGACGGCGTCAACCTCTCGGCGGGCTGGGGCAACCGGCTCGGCTGGTTCTACACCAACTCGTCGGTGCCGCTGAAGAACTTCCAGCGCGATGCGGCGGGGCCGATGGCGCTCTCGGCCGACGGCAAGTACCTCTTCGCCGCCGGTGAGGGGAACGGCGGCGACCAGAAGCTGACGCTGTGGGAGGAGCGCGCCAAGGAGTGGAATCCGCCCTACGGGGCGGCGATGACCATCACCGATGTCGACACCACGACCGACGGCAGCTACCTCGTGGCGGGCGACTACAACGGCAACCTCTACGTCTTCCGCCGGCAATCGAGCACCCCCATCTGGACCGCTTCGCTGGGCGAGATTGGCGTGCTGCAGGTGGCGATTTCTCCCGATGGGGCGTGGGTCGCGGCGGGGACGCAGACCGGCGAAATCCACCTCTACGAGCGCTCCTCGGGCAACGAGTCCTGGGTCTATCCCAGCGCTCCGCGAATCTACGACCTGGAGTTCGCGCGCGAGGCGCCACTGCTGGCGGTCGCGTCGGGCTCCGCCAGCTCGGGCCTGCTCTACCTTTTCTCTAACGCCAGCAGCGAGCCGCTGGTCGAATACCCCATTGGGGCGGCGTTCACGTCCGTCGCGGTCCACCGCAACGGCAGCTGGCTGGCGGGTGGCGCCGACGACGGCAAGGTCTACCTGATTTCGGCGCAGACCGGCCTCCCTGAATGGAGCTACAGCCTCGGCAACTCGGTGGACGACATCGCCGCCAACGGGGTCGGGACGCACCTGCTGGCGGGCGGCGGCAACAAGCAGCTGGCGCTGCTCGCGGTGGCCGACGGCGTACCGCTCTGGACTACGACGGTCGAGGACCCCATCACTTGCGTCGCCGCCTCGTGGCGCGGCGAATACCTCGCCGTGGGGCAGGATGACCGGCTGGCGCTGTTCTACGAGGCGGCGCTCGACAACCAGCCGCCCAACGCCACCATCGTCTCGATATCGCCGTCGACCGCAATGCCGGGCTGGAACGTCACCTTCAGCGGCAGCGGCGAGGACTCCGACGGCACGGTCGCCGGCTACTACTGGCACTCGTCGCGCGACGGCGGGCTCTCCAACAAGGCGCAGTTCAACGTCTCGTGGCTCTCGGCAGGCTACCACACCATCTTCCTGAAAGTGCAGGACAACGACGGCCTCTGGGGCGCCGAGGTCTCGGCCGAGGTCGCTATCGGCGACTTCCCGATTGCGACGCTCGAGCTGGTCATCCCCTGTCCCGGGGCGGGAGACTGCGTCGTCAACCTGGGCGAGGCGGTAACATTCACCGGCAGCGGGACGCCGCTCACCAACGTCTCGGCCGCTATCGACGCCTTCTGGTGGGAGTCGTCGCGCGACGGCCCGCTCTCGACGGCGGCGCAGTTCTCGACCAGCGCACTGTCGCGCGGGTGGCACACCATCACTTTCCGTGTCGGCAACACCGACGGATTCTGGTCACCCAACATCACCACCACGCTGCGCATCAACGGGCAGCCGACCGCCTACATCGCCAGCGTCTCGCCCAACCCGGCGCTGCTGGGTCAGACGGTGATGCTCTCGGGCGACGGCATCGACCCCGAAGGCGATGCGGTCGCCTATCTCTGGAACTCGAGCCGCGACGGCTTCCTCGGCGACAGCATGCTGCTCTACCTAGGGCAGCTCTCGGTCGGCGAGCACCTCGTCACGCTGGCGGTGCGCGATTCCGACGGCTTCTGGAGCGCCTCGGTCAACCGCACGCTGGCGGTCTGGTCGCCGCCGACCGTCACCGCCCTTTGCCCTGAGGACGGCATCGTCGGCGACGAGCTGCACTTCAGCGCCAACGCGAGCGACTCCGACGGGCAGGTCATCCTCTACGAGTGGGACTTCCAGTCGCCGACAGGGGTGCTGCTGAAGGTGGACGACTTCGGCGCGACGCCCGGCACGTACAAGGTCTACGACCGTATGCCGCCCGGAGAGGAGATGTTCTACAACATCGTGCTGCGTGTCACCGATAACGACAGCCTCTCGTCGACCGTCAACTGCGTCGTCTTCATGTCCGAGCCGGCGCCGCCGGCCACGCCCGGCGGCGCCGGCGGCAGCGGTGGTTTCTCGCTCGACCTGGGCGAGGTGGCCGGCATCCCCGCCACGACACTCCTTGCGGGGACGCTGCTGCTGGTGCTGCTGATGGTCGGTGGAACCTGGTTCATGACCCGCGAGCGGGCTCCGCCGCCGCCGCTGGTTGCGCCCACTCCACTGCCGCCCCCGGCCGCCGCGCCGTCGCCCATCAAGCGGCGCAAGAAGCGGGTGCGGCGCAAGGCGGTCGCGGAGACCGTCACCATCGAATGCCCCGGCTGTAGCGCGCGGATGGAAGTGCCGAAGAGTGGCGGGATGCAGACGGTGGAGTGCGACTCGTGCGGGCTCTCGGGCGAGATGGAGCTCTAGGCGCTCCTTTTTAGCCGCACGCGCCATCGCCCGCGCAGGCCCATGAAACGAACCAAGCTAATCAACGACCCGGCCGAGCTGGTGGCGCTGTTCCGGTCAGTGGATTCGCCCGAGCGACGCGCGGTCCTCGCGCTGCTGGCGGGAGGCTGGACCCCGACGAGTGAGCTGGCCGACAAGTTCGGTGACGAGGCGTTCGCCGCCATCACCTACTTCGAGAAATTCAAGCTGGTAGAGTCGCGCTGGGAGGTGAAAGATGGTAAGCCCGAGAAGGCGTACCGTACCTTCTACAATGCGTTCCAGATATCGACCTCGCTCACCTTTGAGGACACGCAGGAGCTGCTGACAGTAGTGCTTATGACACCAGCGGAGTTCGAGGAAATCGAGGGGAAGATTATGGAGATGGTCGGTGACGAAGGATGTTTCGCCAACGACATCGCCCGCGAGCTCGAGCTGACCACGTTGCAGCTCAAGGGGCTGGTGCGACGCTCGGTCAAGTTCGACTTCCGCGGCCACAATATCGTCCCCATCCGGAAGGAGGACTAATGGACGAACCCGACATCGACGGCAGCCTGCCGGGCGATGACGAGGAAGAAGAGGAGCAGCCGGTGCGCCGCGGAAGCGAGCCGGCGGTGCGGCGTCAGGGCACACCCCCCGCCCCGCGCCCGGCTTCCGAGTCGACGAGTACCTGGGGCTCGATGTCGGACGAGGCGTCACCCGACGCGATGCGCGAGAGGCTGTCGCTGATTGCGGGCGCCGGCTTCACGACGCTGCTGGCGTACTTCTATTTCTTTATCTTCATGGTCGAAGAAGAGATGTTGCAGCTGGCGGTGGTGGTGACGCTACTGGTCGCCATCTCGCTCTGGTTCTACATGCGTGGCGCCGCCCGCATGGACCCGGTGCGCGCCAATTTCTTTGCGGGCGTAATCGGCATCCTCGCGCTCATCGTGCTGTGGCAGGGGTGGGAGGCTGCCAAACAGCACCTCATCGTCTCGGCGCTGCTCTCCGCATTCTCGACCTTCTGCTTCCTCAAGGCGTCCGAACTGGAGTAAGTCTTGATTCCTGGCGGGCGCGGCTCCGTGCGCTGGTTCCTGCTGCTTCTGCCGCTTCTCGTGCTGCTGCTGCCGCCGGCTGCGGCGGTGCCAGCGCTGCCGTATGACCTGGCGCCGCAGCCGCCGGGCCACGCGCCGCCACAGGACCAGCAGACCGAGCAGCCGCAACTGGCGCAGCGCGACTGGATTGGCGACGCGCACCTGCTGGTGCTGCTGATCCAGTTCCCCGACTACCCGGCTGACAGCGACCATGACGTCGCCTACTTCGAGGAGCTGCTGTTTGCGCGTGAGGCGGGCTCGATGTGGGACTTCTTCGACGAGAACTCGTACGGGCAGTTCAACATCTCGGGCACGGTCGTCCCGCAATGGCTCAACGCGAGCGAGAACATGTCCTACTACGGCGAATACGAGTTCCAGAATTCGGAAGCGGAGGGCAACGCGCAGACGCTGGTACGCGAGGCGGTCGCGCTGGCGCAGCCGTTCGTCAACTTCAGCCACTTCGACCGTGACGGCGACGGCAACCTCGACCACCTGATTATCGTCCACTCGGGGCCGACCGACGAGTCGAACGGCGGCGGCGGTCCTGCCGGTGACCCCGCCATCTGGTCGCACCGCTGGGCCATCTCGGCCGAGTACCGCAACGGAACCCGCATCAGCGGCTACGCGATGCAGGGCGAAGCGACGCCGATGGGGGTCTTCGGGCACGAGTTCGGCCACGACCTCGGGCTGCCGGACCTTTACGATACAGACTATTCTTCCTCAGGCATTGGGCACTGGGGCATGATGTCAGGCGGCTCCTGGCTTAATGGGGGTGACACACCAGCCCAGCTCTGTGCCTGGTCCAAGATATTCCTGGGGTGGGTAGAACCAGCCCTGCCCCTCGCGGGGGAAGGGGAGTACAACCTCTCGCGTGTCGAGGACAATGCCTCTATCATGAAGATTCCCATTGACGGCCTCGGCGGCCGCGAATACTTCCTGCTCGAGAACCGGCAGAACGTGGGCTACGACACCTACCTCCCCGGGCATGGCCTGCTAATCTGGCATATTGACGAGGATGGCAGACAGTCGAACGACGCGCATAGGCGCGTCCACCTGGAGGAGGCCGACAACAACAACAACCCGAAGCAGTCGAGTGATCCGTGGGCAAATATCACCAGTGGCTTCACCAATATCTCGAGTCCGGACAGCGACGACTATGACGGAGCGGAGACGCACATAGGTGTCATCAATATATCAATCTCGGGCAACGTGATGACGTTCGAGTTGCAGCTTCCGTCCGATCTGGCGATAATACGTGCCGACCCCGCCTGGGCCGAGGTTCACCAGCCGACACTGCTGCAGATTGTAGTGGAGAACACTGGCTTCGAGCACTTGAATGCGACGCTGGTCCTGGAGGGAACGGTAGAGCGTACCGTCGCGGTACCGTGGCTCCCACCCGGAGGAAGCTGGGAGTGGAGCGAAGCATGGACCCCGGACGCATGGGGGGATTATGCGTTCGAGGCGGAGCTGCTGGTAGATGATGACGAGCCGGACAACAATGCCCTCTCGCATTCGTTCTCGACTACAGTCGTCATAATGTTCGAGGAATTCGAGAACGGCCTTGCGTGGCCAGTTGCCAACGACAGTCTCTGGAACACGACAGATACACGCAGCTATGGCGGTGAAAGTGCGCTCTGGTGCGGTGCTGGGACAGGCTATAACGATGACATGGATGACGTGCTGCTGCTGCCGCCACTCGAACTCGGAAACTTTGACTCGGCATGGCTTGATTTCGCACACTGGTATCGAACCGAGGCGAACTACGACGGCGGCGTAGTCGAGTATTCCACCGACGGCGAGAACTGGACGCTGCTCGAGCCTGAGGGTGGTTACCCAGCTACAGCCAGCGCCGCGAACGGCAGCGCCTTCGCCGGCGGCTCGGGCGGCTGGGTGAAGGCCAGCTTCAACTTGAACGGCTTCGACAGCGTGCAACTACGACTACGTTTCGCGAGTGACTTCGGTTCGGTTGATGAGGGCTGGTTCGTTGATGACCTGCTAATCCACGGCCGCCCCTACTACGGTGTCGCTGCGCCACCCCAGATATCGTTCATAATCCCACCTGATTCGGTCGGCAACACGAGCGTCCTGTTCACCAACACTGGCGTCTTCGATGACGATTATATGATTTCCTTGGACCTCCCGGCGGGCTGGAACGGCAGCGTTCCCGCCGACTCCAGTGCCACTGCGGGTGAGACAGTCGGATTAATGCTCGAGCTCCAGCTGCCCGAGCAGGTGCTGATGGGCAACTACAGCGGCTGGCTGAACATCACATCGCAGACTGACGCGAACTCCACCGTATCGGTGTGGCTACACATCGAGGTACCGGATGTGCACCTGCTCGCGGTCATGCCCCTGGCGCCGGCGAGTGGCCTGCCGGGGACGAATATCACTTTCACGCTTACGCTGCACAACGACGGCAACGTGCCGGAGACTGTGACGGTCAGTATTACGGCTGGCAACTGGGCTGTCACCGCACCTACCAACCTCACGGTCGGTGCCTACTCAACGCTAGAATTCAATGTCACCGTCACCGTCCCCGAGGTGCTAGCGGGCAGCCTGCTGCTGACCACGGTCAATCTTGCGGCCGAGGAGACGAACGCAAACGCATTACTGCGATTAACAGTCGAGCAGCGGGAGCAGCCGGGAATCGAGCTGGCGCTGCCGGGCGAGTTCCGCCCGGCCGAGACGCGCAACATCACCCTCACACTCTACAACTACGGCAACGGCCCCGCTAGCATGGAGATGGCGCTCGCGGCGCCCGCCAACTGGACCATCGGTGGCTGGAACGCGACGCCCGAACTGGAGCCATGGAGCAACATCACCGTCACCGTGCAGCTCACCGCGCCCGCAGGCGACGTCGTCGCCGGCAGTGGCGCGCTCTACGCGCTGCTCCAGCACGGCAGCGAAGCGGCGTCCACCAACGACACGCTGCTGCTGAACCAGACCCACCGGCTGCGCGTGCTCGTCGCCGGCGACAGCGCGCTCCCGGAGCAGAACGGCACCGCCACCGCGACCATCCGCAACCGCGGCGACGGGCTGGTGCGTATTGTCCTGACGGCGAGCGGCGACTGGGAACACGAGCTCTCGCAGACGGTGCTCTGGCTGGCGGCCGGCGCCGAGCAGGATGTGACGCTGCGCGTCGCGGTGCCGGCGCGCACGCTCGCCGGCACTCTCGGCGGCTTCGCGGTCAACGCCACCGACGACGATGGCGCGACCAATGAGGCGGCCGGCACGGTCGAGGCGTTGCAGTACAGCGGCGCGCGGTTCAACGGCGTCTGGGACGCGCTGGTGACCGACGGCGTCCCGGGCTCGCAGATGCTGTCGCTGGTGAGCGAGAGCAACGGCCCGCAGGAGGTCACGCTCGAGGTCCACGGCGACGCGGCGTGGGAATGGACGATTATCCCCGCCTACGACAACCTCGGCGCGTGGGAAGCGCAGGCGCTACAGCTGCTGTTCCAGCTGCCCTACGGCACCCCCGCCAACACCACCGCCAGCGCGACGCTCCAGTGCTGGCGCGGGGGCGAGCTGCTCGCCGAGCGAGAATTCAGCGCGACCGTCCTGCCGGAGGAGAGTTACGGCTTCATCGCAGAGTCGTTCGTCTCGGTCGAGCCGGGTGATTCGGTCGAGCTGCCGGTAGAAGTGTGGAACTACGGCAACGTCCCGCACAATGCGCGCATCGTCGCGGTCGTCCCGGGCGGCTGGCAGCCGCTCCCCGTAGACTTCGTCCTCTCCCCGCGCGAGCGGCAGGTGCAGCAGCTGACGCTCTTCATCCCCGGCGGCGTAGAGCCCGGCGTCCGCCAGATCGAGCTGCAGCTGCTCGGCAACGATGGCGTACTGCTCGCCTCCACGGAAATGCAGGTCTCGGTC
>CAYMDK010000006.1:0-62503 GCA_964389465.1 uncultured archaeon
CGCCGCTGTCGCCGCCGTGGCCGTCATCGCGCTGCGCCGCCCGAGAAAAGCCTAAACCCTCCCGGCACTGCAACCCCGATGCGCCCACGGCCGTTCCTGCTGGTCGGTTTTTCCTGCTGCCTGCTCGCGCTCCTGCTCGCGGGACGAGGGGCTGGCGAAGAGTGGAGCGGAGAACTTGCCGAGGACGTGACGCTCTCTGATACTACGGTGACCGTTTCCGGAAACCTGACGATCCAGGACGG
The DNA here is from genome assembly GCA_964389465.1 of uncultured archaeon. GTDB lineage: Archaea > Thermoplasmatota > Poseidoniia > MGIII > CG-Epi1 > UBA8886. Next base: position 243 of record CAYMDK010000006.1, read on the forward strand.
CGTCACGGTCGTGTTGCGCAACTCGACGCTGGAATTCGCTGATGATGCATGGCTTGCCGTCGGCGAGGGTGCCAGCCTGAGGCTGTGGGATGTCGAGTGCCGCAACCTGACCAGCATTGAGGTGGATGGCGGGGGCCTGTTTATGTCGAACATCACGCTGCCGGATGCCGAACTCCGGGTTACGAACGGTAGCGCCTCGCTCGTAGCGAGCAGCTTCGGCACTGTGCTGGAAGTGAATAGCGACGTGAGTTCGGGATACTGGTTGAACACGCGCTTTACGACACCGTTCGGAACACCCATCAACGGAGGGAACTGGAATTTCGCTTCTGGCGATAACAGCTGGTCGGGAAGCATTGGCGAAACGGGAGAGTCTGGCTGGGTGGCCATTCTGGGTGAAGGGGCAGATGCCGGACCAATCAACCTGACGGGGGCTGTGGAAGAAATTCACTTTGGTCGGTGGGAAGGCAGCCTGGCACTGGAAGCCAGTCAGGTACTCGAAGCACAACTTGAGGTGGGGCTAATGGTCGAGGGATTCCAGATTGTCGGTAGCGACTCGCGCCTGACAGACGAGCCGTTCGAGCTGGTGGTCTCGGTCAGGAACACGGGTACTGCCCACCTCAACGTCAGCGCTACGCTGAGCGTGGTTGACACACGGTCGTTGTCGCCCCTGAGCGGGACCGATGGGGGCCAGCTGAGCACGACAGAGATGCTGCAAATCCGTTACGGGGAGTCACGCACCATGTCACTGCCGAGTTCAGGAATTCCCTCGCCCGGTTCCTACCTCTGCTACTACCGTGTCTTTGCAGAACAGGTCATCAGCAGCCCGGTCGACGGCGAGGCAGAAATTCTGAGGAGTCAGATCGGCAGCCCGTTCGGTGCAGGAGATGCACTTGTGCTGGTAAGTAATGATGACGGAGTAACTACCATCCGGGCACCCCATCAGGGCATCCAGAAGGAACTGCTTGTCAGCCAGACAGGGACCGTCACTGCAGGCCAGGAACTGATACTGGTCGAGCTTGACTTCGGCTCCAGCTCCCGCAAGATTGACATTGCCAGCCCTCCTTCCGAGCCGGAGAAATTCCTCGGCATAGAGTACCGTTACTGGATGGTCCTCCTGCCGCTTAGCGTCCTTGCAGGTGCCTACGGCCGGGAGCGCTACAGGCTCGGCAGCTACCGGGTTGAGGAGGTCTACTTGCTTGACGGTATCGGCCGCGTCATCGCCCATTCCGGAGCCTCGGACGATTCCGGAATCGACCAGGACATCATGGGGTCCATGCTCCAGGCCCTGTCGGACTTCGTTTCAGAGTCGTTTCAGGCTGACGAATCCAGGACCCTGAAGAAGCTCGAGCATGGAGATTTACTGCTATTAATCGAGCGCGGCCGGAATGCGGTGCTGGCGCTGGTCGTCAGGGGACAGGAGAGACCTGAGATTCGTGAGCAGCTGGTTGGAGCGATAGACCTTATTGAAAACCGGTTCGGCAGCGTCCTCGAGAACTGGGACGGGGACCTGGGCCGTTTCGAGGGTGCTGGTGAAATCATAGAGTCACTCGTCGTTATCCGCGAGTCGGTTACCTGGTACGTGAACCCGATGGCAATTATCTACAGCACTCGCGACCGGTTTGTCAGCTTCTGGCACCGCTTTTTCTGACGCGATTGGCCGTCATCGCGCTGCACCAACGGCGTTGAGAAAAACCTGAACTCACTCGGCACGGAAACCACTAGTAGGGCTAGACTTCCATCTTACCTTCGGCACCACAGTTTTCACAAACAACCATCTGCAAGGTTCCAAGGCGCGGGACTTTCATATTGATTCCACAGGCAGGACACACGACGGTAACGTCTTCTTCCTTCTTCAGCGCGAACTTATCGTCATAATCCAGAGCGCCTATGCCGAATGTCCTGTATTTCCGGTAGGCATAGTATCCCACGGCAAGCAGCAGGATAGCGGTCGGGAAGAAAATCCTGAACAGGGGACTCTCAAAGAAAGCAAGAGAACTGGACTCGCCAACAGTCACCACAGCCTCATCGAAACCCGTAGCACCCTCATTGTCCGTAACGCGCAGAATCACCAGGTACGAGCCTTCGTCATCATAGACGTGCGAGGCAATCCCGTCCGAAGAGCTGTAATCAAAGACACCATCGCCGTCGAAGTCCCACTCGTAGAGCACGACGGTGCCGTCGTGGTCTATGGCGGTGCCGAAGAACACGGCCTGAGAACCGGGAGATATCTTCAGGTCAGGGCCAGCATCGGCGACTGGGGCCATATTAGAGCCAAAGACGGCGAATACGGAAAAGTCGGAGAAGTGCCCCCAGACAGTGCCGTTCTCCAGGTCCACGGCACCTGTTTCGGAAGCTTCCCACCCACCTTCCTCGGAATAATGGTAAACTCGCAGTGTGTCAGCGCTTACGCTGTCGGGCAGGATGCTGATATCAAAATTCAGGGTTACATTGGCATAATCCAGGGAATCCTGGATAGTCATATCGATTGATATCGAAACATAGATTCCGATGTCCTTCAGGGTACCATTATCCGGCAGGGGCGGAGTTACGTCAACGGAAGTAACTGTAACGTTTCCAGACGCAATGTCTCCAACTACGAGTTCTAGCAGCAACCCCAGATCCTCCCAAGTGTTCAGAGTGACGGGCGTTCCGGGGGAGATATCGACTTGCTGTGCTGGTTCCCTTTCTATCACCAGACCAACGGTCGCATTCTCCGACCACGCGCCATCATCATCCTGCACCCGGAAGGTGATAGTGTGGTTACCGACGGAGAGCAAATTGGAATCAAAACTGTCTGTTGTGCTCAACAGGCCGTCGATATCCGACCGCCACTCGAACGCAATGACGTAACCATCGGTATCATTCCACTCCGCAGAGAAGGAAACCACCTCGTTCTCGTAGACGGGATTGGGGCCTACGTCGAGATTCCAGACTGCTGGGGGGTCGTTCCCGGTTTCGTTTCCTGACACCGTCTTTTTGAAGGCGTAGACCTTGTAGTCATAGGAGCCGGCGGCGATGTACTCGCCGTCCGCCGAGATGGCCACCGAGTACACCCCAGTCCCGGCGGTGTAGTTCCAGAGCGGGGTGCTGCTGTTCTTGTCGAAAAGATAAACATTGTAATCGAGAGAGCCGGCGGCAATGTACTCGCCGTCCGCCGAGATGGCGACTGACAACACAGCACTCCCAGTACCGTAGCTCCAGAGGGGAAAACTGCTGTCCTTGTGGAAGAGGGAGACAGAGTTGTCATTGGAGCCGGCGGCGATGTACTCGCCGTCCGCAGATATGGCGACGGAGGTCACCACATCCTCAGTGGGGTGGTTCCAGAGCGGCGTGCTACCACCCCTGCCAAATAGGTACACATTTCTGTTATCACTGCCAGCTACGACATAATTACCATCTGCAGAGATAGCGACTGAATTTACAACAGTTGGAGCCGAATGGCTCCATAACGGAGTGCTGCTGTCCTCGGCGAAAAGATAAACCTTGTAATCTCGAGAGCCGGCGGCAATGTACTCACCGTGGGCCGAGACGGCGACCGAGAGCACAATATCCCCGGTTGTGTAGTTCCAGAGGGGTGTACTGCTGTCCTTGCCGAAGAAGTAAACCTTGTTGTCATCGGAGCCGGCGGCGATGTACTCGCCGTCCTTCGAGATGGCAACCGAGAGCACATCAGACTCAGTGGTGTAGCTCCAGAGTGGCGTGCTGCTGTCCTTGTGGAAGAGGTAGACCTTGTTATCCCGAGAGCCGGCGGCGATGTACTCCCCGTCCGGCGAGATGGCAACCGACCACACATAATGCCCAGTGGTATAGCTCCAGAGCGGCGTGCTGCTGTCCTTGTCAAAGAGGTAGACTTTGTAGTCTCTGGAGCCAGCGACGATGTACTCCCCGTCCGCCGAGACGGCGACCGAATGCATCCAACTCCCGGAGGTGTAGTTCCAGGGAAGTTCACTTTCCTCTTCCTGCTCCAGTATATCCAGACCAAACAGCGCCCACGACGACCAGGCACCGCCGTCATCCTGCACCCGGAAGGAGATAGTGTTTTTGCCGACGGAAAGCGTGTCGGAACTGAAGCTGCCGTCTGTGCTCAGCAGGCCATCAATGTCAGACACCCACTCGAACGCGACGACGTAACCATCAGTGTCGTTCCACTCCGCAGAGAAGGAAACCAGATCGTCCCGATAGGCGGGATTGGGATTTATGGTAACGTTCCAGACGGTGGGAGGCTCGTTATCGCCGGTTGTTACTGTTTTTCCGAAGGCGTAAACCTTTTCGTCCCTGGAGCCAACGGCGAGGTACTCGCCGTCCGCCGAGATGGCGACCGAGTGCACATCGTCCCGAGTGGTGTAGCTCCAGAGCGGTGTACCGCTTTCCTTGTCGAAGAGGTAGACCTTGTCGTCGTAGGAGCCGGCGACGATGTACTCCCCGTCCGCCGAGATGGCCACCGAGCGCACGATATCTTCGGCCTGGTAGCTCCAGAGGGGGTCGTTGGCGTCCTTGTCGAAGAGGTAGACCTTGTTGTCCCAAGTTCCGAAGGCGATGTACTCCCCGTCCGCCGAGATGGAGATTGATGTCGAATCAGTCCCAGTACCGTAGCTCCAGAGTGGCATGCTGCTGTACTTGTCGAAAAGGTAGACGTGTTCGCTAGAGCTAGCGATGATGTATCCGCCATCAGCCGAGATGGCAACCGACCACACAGTACCCTCGGTGGTGTAGTTCCAGAGTGGCATCTTGCTGTCCTTGTTGAATAGGTAAATCTTTTTGTCATAGGAGCCGGCGACGATGTACTCGCCATCCGCCGAGATGGCCAGCGAGCGCACCCCATCTCCGGTGGTGTTGGTCCATAGCTCGATGCCCTCCCTGTCAAAGAGGTAGACCTTGTTGTCAGCGGAACCGGCAGCGATGTACTCACCGTCGGCCGAGATTGCGACCGAATGCACACCCCCGGTGGAGTAGTTCCAGAGCGGTGTGCTGTTGTCCTTGTCAAAGAGGTAGACCTTACCCTCGTCTTCCCCCACGCCGACATTCGAACCAGCGGCGATATACTCGCCGTCCGCCGAGATGGCAACCGAGTCCACAATACCCCCGGTGGTGTAGCTCCAGAGAGGAGTGCTACTGTCCTTCTCGAAAAGGTATACCTTAAAATCCTTGGAGCTGGCAACGATGTACTCGCCGTCCGCCGAGATGGCGATCGACATCACTGCGCTGGTGATGGTGTAGCTCCAGAGCGGCATATTGTTGTCCTTGCCGAAGAGGTAAACCTTGTTGTCACCGGAGCCGACAGCGATGTACTCTCCGTCCGCCGAGATGGCCACCGAATACACAATATCTCCAGTGGTGTAGCTCCAGAGCGGAGTGCTGCTGTCTTTGTCGAAGAAGTAGACCTTGTTATCATTATTATAAGAGCCGGCAGTGATGTACTCGCCGTCAGCAGAGATGGAAACCGAATACACTATGCTCCCGGTCTCGTAGCTCCAGAGAGGCGTGCTGCTGGCATTGTCGAAGAGGTAGACATAGCTGTCAAAGGAGCCGGCGGCGATGTACTCCCCGTCCTTCGAGATGGCGACCGAGTACACGCTGCCCCCGGTCTCGTAGTTCCAGAGTGGCGTCTTGCTGTACTTGTCGAAGAGATAGACTCCGCCGTCATAAGAGCCGGCGGCGATGTACTCCCCGTCAGCAGAGATGGCGACCGTGCGCACATCATCCCCGGTGGTATGGTTCCAGAGGGGCGTGCTGCTGTCCTTGTCAAAGAGGTAAGCCTTGTCGTCATCGGAGCCGGCAGCGATATACTCGCCGTCCGCCGAGATGGAGACCGACCACACAGCGCTCCCGGTTTCGTAGCTCCAGAGGGGCGTGCTGCTGTCCTTGTCAAAAAGGTAAATTTTGTCTGAGCCTGCGACTACGTACTCCCCGTCCGCCGAGATAGAGACCGAGTGCACATCATTCCCAGTGGTATGGCTCCAGAGGGGCGTGCTATCGTCCTTGTGGAATAGGTAGACCTTGTTGTCAGCGGAGCCGGCGGCGATGTACTCGCCGTCCGCCGAGATGGTCACCGAGCGCACATAATTCCCGGTGCTGTAGCTCCAGAGTGGAGTGCTACTGTCCTTGTCAAAGAGGTAAACCTTGTCATCATAGGAGCCGGTAGCGATGTACTCCCCGTCAGCAGAGATGGATACCATATGTACTTCACCTCCGGTGGTGTAACTCCACTCATGGTCTATCGCCTCAGCCCCCTCGGAAACAAACAGCACCACCACCACAAGCAGCAGTAAAACAGCGAGTGGCAGTCTTACGGAGTGTGTGTCCACGCGCTTCAGTCGAAACGGGGCTGGCTAAAGTGTTTATGTTTCTTTGATAGAAGCATTAAGTAAGGCTCGGCAGGCAGCCCCAACTCCCTTTTAGTGGGAGACAATCCGCCCGCATGGCGCGCACCTCGGCCGTCCCCGGTTTCTACAAGCTCTCGCCGGCAGAGCGGCTGCAAATCGTCTGCGATTTTGCCGGCCTTAACGACGAGGAAGCAGCGGCGCTGGGCGGCTTCGGCGCGCTCGGCGGCGAGACCGCCAACCGCATGATTGAGAATGTCGTCGGCAGCTTCCCGCTGCCGCTCGGTGTCGCGGCCAACTTCAAGGTCAACGGCGAAGAACTCTTCGTGCCGATGGCGCTGGAGGAGCCATCGGTTGTCGCCGCCGCGAGCCACATGGCGAAAGGCACGCTGCCGGCTGGCATCGCGGCGGAGACCGACGACCCGGTGATGATCGGGCAAATCCAGCTGGTCGACCTTGACGACGCGTTCGCCGCCAAGGCGGCGGTCGAGGCGGCGGCCGATGAAATCGTCGCACTCGCCAACGAGCAGGACCCCATACTGGTGAAGTTCGGCGGCGGCTGCCGTGGCATCGAAGTCAGGGTGCTCGACTCCGCTGCGGGGCCGATGGTGATAACGCACCTGCTGGTCGACTGCCGGGACGCGATGGGCGCCAACGCCGTCAACACAATGGCCGAGGCGGTCGCGCCGAGGCTTGAGACGCTCACCGGCGGCCGCGTCTACCTGCGCATTATCTCCAACCTGGCGGTGCACCGCAAGGTGCGCGCCAGCGCGACCTGGCCGGCAGAGTTCCTCGGTGGCGAAGAGGTGGTCGACGGCATCATCGCCGCCTACGCCTTCGCGTGCGCCGACCCGTTCCGCGTCGCGACGCACAACAAGGGCATCATGAACGGGATTGACCCGGTGGTGATTGCGACCGGCAACGACTGGCGCGCGATTGAGGCCGGCGCACACAGCTACGGCGGCTGGAAGGAGGGCGACGGCTCGTTCACCCGCTGGGAAAAGAACGGCGACGGCGACCTGAACGGCAGTATCGAGCTGCCGATGGCGGTCGGCCTCGTCGGCGGCGCGACCGCCACGCACCCGACGGCGAAGGCGTGCGTCAGGATGATGGGGCTCGAGATTCCGGGCGGCGCGGCGAAGCTGGCGGGCATCATTGCCGCGGTCGGGCTCTGCCAGAACCTTGGTGCGTTGCGCGCGCTCGCTTCGGAAGGTATCCAGCGCGGCCACATGGGGCTGCACGCGCGCAACCTCGCCGTGGCGGCCGGCGCTGAGGAGAGTGAAATCGAGGCGGTCGCCGAGCGGCTCAAGCGCGAGGGGAAGGTGCGCGCCGATTTGGCGGCACAGTTCCTCGAAGAGCTGCGGGCAGGCTGATGCCGGTCCTCAGCGACGAAGCGATTCTCGCGGCGCTCGATGCGGGACAACTCGAAATTGAACCGTTCGACGCCAACGGCCTGACGCCGAATGGCTACGACCTGCGCATCGGCGAGATTGCGCTGGCGGACGGGGAGCCGATAACGGAAGGCACGCTCAGCGTGCCGCCTCAGGTGCGCTTCGCGGTCTCGACGCTCGAGCGCGTCGCCTGCGGTCCCGCGCTCTGCGGGCAGCTCTGGCTGCGCAGTACCTGGGCGCGACGCGGCGTACAAGCGAGCTTCGGCAAGGTCGACGCCGGCTTCAACGGGACGCTGACACTGCCCGGCCTGAACGCGGCCGCGGAGCCGCTCACGCTCACCGTCGGCGAAACTTACTGCCAACTCGTAATCGAGGCACTGACTTCGCCCGCGTCCGGCACCTACGGCGACCGCAGCGGCAACTACCAGCACCAGCGCGGCGTCACTTGGTGACGCTGCGCGTCAGGTGCGCGACCACTTCAGCAAAGCCGGCGCCGCCATCCGATTCCGTGACATAGCGCGGCGCGTGCTCGAGCAGGTCGCCGTAATCCACCACGGAGGCGACGCCGACCGACAGTTCGAATGCCCTGAACATCGGCGCGTCGTTGGGCGAATCACCGACGTAGACGCACGCCTCGCGCCTCAGCCCGAGCGCGTCCAGCAACCGCTCGCTCATTGCCAGCTTGTCCCAGTCGCCGAACCAGCAGTTGACGTGGATGCTCGAGACCGCGGCGCGCGCCCCCTGCGCGCGAGCGAACTCCGCCACCGCGTCAGCCCACTCGAGACCTAGGTCGCATTCCTCGGCGAAGTCGATGGCCAAATCGTGGACGCGCCACGGCTGGTCGGCCGCCCGTTGCGCTGCCGGGAATGCCTCGCGCACGGCATCCCACAACCCCGCCAGGCGGTCCCTCGCTTCCGCCGCCGGCTGCCAGTCGTTGCGCTCGAGCTTGCCGTCGACGAGCCGCATCGCGAGCGCGCCGTTCTCGCCGACGACGCCGTCGAGCGGCCACCAGCGCGCCATCAGGTCGCACCAGCCGGCGGGGCGGCCGGTGACAGCGACCGTGCGCAGCCCCGCCTCCCGCGCCTGCGCCAGCGCCGCGTACGCTGCGGGCGCGAGCCGCGCATCGACCAGCGTCCCGTCCAGGTCGAAAAGCAGCGCCCTGACTCCCGCGACGGGCAGCTCGGAGATGGGGTGCATCGACTCCTGATTAGCGGCAGGCTTAAGCGCCTTCCATTCGGCAACTGCCGTTGGACTCAGTTTTTTATGGGCGGTTGTCGTCGAGGCGGTCCCGCTCAAGCGAGACTAACAATGACTCCTTCACTTTATGGCGCAGTCAAAAGCCGGGCCAACGAGGCCCTCCAGGAGTCGCTGGACTACTGCAAGTGGGCGCTCCAGTCGGTCTCGCGCTCGTTCGCGCTGACCATTCCACTGGTCGAGGACGCACTGCTGGCGCCGATTATGGTCGGTTACCTCGAGGCGCGCATCCTCGACACCTTCGAGGACGACATCGGCAAGCGCCACGTCTCGCTCGAAGAACGCGTTCGCGCGATGAATGCCATCATGGAAATCCTCGAGCGGCCCGACTCCAAGATGGCGCAGCGCAAGGCGCAGGAACTCGCGCTCGAAGCCGAGGACTGGGTACAGGACGAACACTACCGCGGGCTTGTCAAAAACTTCGACAAGGTACTGACGGTGCATCGCTCACTCGATGAGCGCACCAAGGCAAGCATGGTCCGCTGGATGCACGAGATGAATGCCGGGATGCAGAAATACCTGCAGCAGCCCGTCTACTCATTCGAGGACTTGAACGAATACTGCTACTTCGTCGCCGGGACGCCTTCCGGGTTCCTCACGGAACTCATCCGCACCCGCGCCAAGCGCATCACCCCCGAGGCGTCGCAGACGCTGCACGACAACGAGCGCGACTTCGGCCTCTTCCTGCAGAAGGTGAACATCATCCGCGACTTCCGGGAGGACATCTTGCAGAACGAGAAAATCTTCTGGCCTGGATACCTCTTCGACAAGCACCAGCTTGAGCCGCAGGAACTACTGGACCCGGCCCACGAAAAACAGGCAATGGAGATGCTCAATGCAATGGTCGACAACGCCGTGACGCACGTCACTCCCGTACACGATTACCTGCACGCAGTTCCCGATGAGTATGCCGGCTTCCGGCAGGGCGCCGCCATCAACTTCGCGATGGGTGTCGCGACGCTGGGCGAGGTGCGCGGGAACCGTGACGTCTTCTATGGCGAGCGCCCGGTCAAGATAACCCACGCAGCGCGCGACCTGATTCTGGATGACCCGCTCGGTTACGTCGCCGCTTGAGTCTTTAATTAGCGCTCCGGCCTGCAAAAATTATGCGACTGGGATTGGTGTCCGGGCTGGGCGCCGGCTTCGCGCTGCTGTTGCTGGCACTGGCGCTATCGGCAGCAGCCTCGCCCACGACCGGTACAGTTCAGGTCGCCGTAATCCTGGCCGACTTCAACGACGCCAGCTACGACAGCGCGCGCGACAGTGACTGGTTCGAGGAACTGGCGTTCGGCAACAGCAACTCGATGTGGGATTACTACGACGAGAATTCGCGCGGCAATCTGACCCTCGCGGGCGAAGTTTTCGGACCATACACGCTCGACGGCGACGCCGCCGACTGGGGCAGCGAAAACACCAATTTCGTCAGCGACACCATCGCTGCGGCCGATGACGACGTCGACTTCCGCGACTTCGACGCGGTGATGGCGGTGCACCCCGGCCCGGGCGAGGAATCAAGCGGCAACAGTGACGATATCTGGTCAATCCACTGGTCCGGGCTGAGCATCAGCACCAACGACGGAAACCACCGCATCCGTGAGGTGACGCAGGTGCCCGAGTTCGAATACTCCAGCGGCGAGCGGCGGCCCCTCGGGGTGTGGGTGCACGAGTTCGGCCACGAGCTGGGGCTGCCCGATTTCTACGACACCGACTACTCCTCGGAGGGCATCGGCGACTGGGGCGTCATGGCGTCCGGCTCCTGGGCGGACAACGGCGAAACACCGGTGCACTACAGCGGCTTCTCCAAGGTAGAAGTGGGGTGGCTCGAGCCAATGCTGGTAACGGAGGACTTGCTCGACGTGCGGCTGGCGCCCGCGTCGCGCAACGGCAAAATCCTGAAGCTGCCGGTCCCGGGCAACTGGACCAACGCGCGCGAATACTTCCTGCTCGAGAACCGACAGCAACTCGACTACGACACCTACCTCCCCGGAGAGGGGCTGCTCATCTGGCACGTCGACGAGGACGTTTCAAACAACAATGACGAGTCACACAAGCGACTCGACCTCGAAGAAGCGGACGGCTACGATGACCTCGACAACAACTGGAACTCGGGCGACAGCGGCGACCCGTACGGCGCGGGCGACGAGTTCACCGACGAGGGGTATCCCAACTCCACTGCGTACAACCTGAGTGATTCCGGCTGGCGCATCAGCGACATTCGCACCGACGGCGATGACATCCTGCTCGACATTCGCTTCCTCTCACGGCCAACTGCGGTGGCAGACGCCGCCGAAGGCGTCGTCGATGCGGGCGAGGAACTGCAGTTCTGGGGGCGCGACTCGTGGGACGATGACGGCAGCATCACCAACTTCAGCTGGGATTTCGGTGACGGAAACTTTGCATACATCGCTGATCCGTTGCACATCTTTGACGATTATGGAACGTATGACGTCAGCCTCACCGTACGGGACGACGACTGGCTCACCAGCACGGTGACGGTCACCATCCAGGTCAATGCGCTGCCGGTGCCGGTCATCGTCGCCGAGCCTCTGGTGGTCTGGCTCGGCGAGTCCATCGCCTTCAACGGCTCAGACTCGTGGGACCCCGATGGCAGCGTCGCCTTCTGGTTCTGGAACTTCGACGACGGCGTGACCTCATCCGAGGTCGCGCTCGACCATCTTTTCGACAGCCCCGGCTTCTACAACGTTTCGCTCAAGGTGGCCGATGACCTGAACTCGATTGCCACTGGCTACCTCGTCGTCGAGGTGCGCAACCGGCTGCCGCACGCCAGCTTCGCCATCGCGCCCGCGGCGGGCAACACCACGGTCGAGTTCGGCTTCACCGATTCATCGAGCGACCCCGACGGTACCGTCGTCGCCCGGGAGTGGGACTTCGGCGACGGCAATTCCAGCAGCGGGACGGCCGTGGCGCACCGCTTCGCGTTGCCGGGCAGTTACGCGGTAACGCTCACCGTCACCGACAACCACGGCGGCAGCAACGCAACCACGCAGCTGCTCGAGGTGGCGAACGCGCTACCGTTGCTCGACTTTGCGATACTGCAAGGCGTCTGGGACGGCTCGCGCTGGGTCGTCCCGGCCGACAGCGCACTGGTGCTCAACGGCAGCGGCAGCCACGACCCTGAGGGGCTGCCGCTCGAGTTCACGTGGAATATCGACGGCGAATCCTATTCGGGCGCGACACCGGCAATTACGCTTGGGGGCGGCAGCCATGCGGTGTCGCTCACGGTCACCGACGCGCACGGCGCGACCGCCAGCAGCGACTGGAGCGTGCTGGCGGTGGTGCAGCCACTGCTCGGAGTTTCGCCCGCCATAGTCGATGCATTGACCGGCGAAGTGACTACCTTCAGCGCGACCGCGCTACAGGGCGCGGTCACGACCTGGGAGTGGGACGGAAACCTGACTGTCGCGGGAGGTGACGAGTTCGCCTTCGGCTTCGTCCCGGAAGCGCCCGGCAGCTACGAACTGCGGGTACGCGGGCTGACGGCGGAGGGGCTGCCATCGCCGTGGGTGGTCGCTGCGCTCGAGGCGTATGAGCCCCCGGTTGCCAATTTCACCATCGAGGGTTCACTGGTGCAACTGGGCTGGCTCACCTTCAACGGCACCCACTCGCAGGGCCTCGGGCTGGAATACCACTGGGAGCTGGACGGCGTGCCGCTGCCCAATGCAACTGCGGTCGCAATGAGCCTCTTTGAAGCGGGCGGCAGTTACACCATCGCACTCACCGTAACGCAGCAGCCGGTCGGAACCGCACAGCTCTCGCGCGCGTTCTACCTGAACCACCAGCCGGTCGCCATCCTTGAAAACCTCGAGCCGGCGCGGCCGCGCATCGGGCAGGAGTTCAGCTTCCGCATCGCGGCGGCTGACGTTGACGGGGCGGCAGTAGTCGAAAGCGTCGTGTGGCCTGACGGGCTTGCGCCACTCTCCGAAGACATCACGGGCGGGCGTTACAACGCCAACGCGCTCTTCAGCCGGACCGAGCATTTCGCTCTCAACGTAACGTTGAGCGACGAGGATGGCGCCAGCGGAGTGCAGCAGGTGTGGTTCACCGTCTTCGAATGGCCTGACGGGGTCGCCTCTGCCCTGGCGTGGAACGGCTCGCGCGAGCCGGGAAAGCAGGGGAAATTCGAGGCGACAGTCGCCAACGCGGGGGGTGACCTGCTCACAGGCACCGCGACGCTCGAGCTGGACGGGCGGCCGCTACAGGTGTGGGAGCTGCAGCTCGCCCCGGACGAGGAAGCGCAGTTTTCAACTCCATGGAAGGCAACGCCCGGCAACCACCGCGCCACGCTGCTGGTAATGCTGAACGAGGAGGAACTCGCACAGGGCAACAACCAGCTCAACCTGACGATCGGGATTGACGCGGAGACGAGCCCGCTGCCGCTGCTCGCCATCGGGATTGTCGGGTTGGGGGTAATCGCCATCGCCGCGACTTTCCTGCTCTATCGTCGGCGACCCCCGGCCGAGCCGCCCGCCCCACCCGAGGCGCCGGCGCCTGAACCGGTCGAGGCCATCGTGGTCGATGACTCGACGTGGCGGCGGCAAGACTAATAACGCGAGGCCTCTCGCACCGCGTGAGCCTTGACCAGCCCTCAATGCGTCGCATCCCGGACGAACAGTTCTTCGACCTGCGCGACTGGGCATCCGAAAAGGCGGAGGACTACGGTGACAAGCCCGCGATGGTCGTCCATTCGATGGTGCTTGACAAACGCGAAAAAGTGGGCACTATCACCGGTGCCATTCACGACGGAAACGTTGTGCTGGTCGACTTTTCGCCGATGACGGCTGACCGGCAGGTGCTCCACAAGGCGCTTGCCGAACTCGAGCGGGCGGTCGCCGACGTCGATGGCGACCTCGTCGGCGTCTCGCGCCAGTGGCTGGTGATCGCGCCGCGCGGCGTGAGGGTTGCGCGCAACCGCCTCGGCGAGTAGATGGCGCGCATTACGGTCCTCGGCGCTGGCCTGATCGGCGCACTGGTGGCGACTGAACTTTCCGACGACCACTATATAAAAGTCATCGACCCCGACCCGGAAGCGATGGCGCGGCTGGCGCAACGCGCGCCGGCGGCGGAGCTGCACGACGTGAAATTCGATTCGGTAGCGCAACTGGCGGGCTGTGACCTGGCGCTGAACTGCCTGCCTGGCAGCGTGGGGCATGCGGCGCTCAAGCGCATCATCACGGCCGGCGTCGATTGCGTCGATATCTCCTTTACGGACGAGGACCCGCGCACGCTGGACAGCGCGGCGCGCGAGGCGGGCGTCACCGTCGTTCCTGACGCGGGAATTGCCCCCGGCTTCAGCAACCTGCTCGCCGCTGAACTGGCGGCGCAAGCGCCGACGCGGCTCGAGATTTTCGTCGGCGGGCTGCCGCTGCGACGCGACCGGCCGTGGGAATATGCGGCACCCTTCTCGCCCGTCGACGTCGTTGCGGAATACGAGCGGCCGGCGCGGCTAAAACGCGCCGGCCGCGCGGTCGCGGGGCCCGCCTTGACGGGGCGCCACCCGTTCCGGCTACCGCCGGGGCTGGTGCCTGCGCTGCCTGACGGCGTCGAACTGGAAGCGTTTCTGACCGACGGCCTGCGGTCATTGCTCGAACTACCGGTGCCGGAAATGGCCGAATTCACGCTGCGCTATCCCGGCCACGCTGCGTGCTTCGCTGCGTTGCGCGACTCCGGCGCGCTGGAAGGCGAGGCCCGCGAAGCGACACTGGCGGCGCTGTTCGAGGCGTGGCGGCAGCAGCCGGGCGAGCCGGAGTTTACCCACCTGCAGGTGCTCGGAACCTTCGCCGACGGCTCGCGCCGCGGCTGGCTGGTGCACGACAATGGCGCCGACGGCTGGAGCAGCATGGCGCGCACCACCGGGCTGACGGCATGCGCGTTTGCGCGGGAGCTGCTCGCGGGCGGTATCGCGGGGCCGGGAGTCGTGATGCCGGAGGCGTGCGCCGGGGCGTTGCCAACGGTGCGCGAATTCCTTCAGTCGCGCGGCGTTACCGCCGAGCGCGTCGCGTAGGCGGCGACCAGCGCGCCGGCCAGCGCCAGCAGTGTCCCGAGCCCGAAAACCGATGTGAACGGCAGGCTGCGGTGCAATTCTCCCGCGAGCAGCGCGCCGCTGCCGGCACCGAGGAACATGCAGGAATTCAGGACACCGACGCCCCGGCCGCGCAGCCGGTAGGGTACGCGGTCCGCCACGAGCGCTGTCGCGGAGACGTCAAACGCCATCCAGATGGGCGGCAGGAAGGCAGCTATGACCAGCAGCGGATGCGGGTTGAGCGCGTAGGTCGCCATGCAGGCGACGAAGGCGAGGCTGACCAGCCGCAGCAGCTTCTCGCGCGGGTGGCGGTCAGCCAGCCGGCCGAACCAGCGCGCCGACAGCCCGTGCACCAGCCCCGAGGCGAGCATCACCAGCCCCATGCGCGAGGTGCTGCCGGTCAGCGTGGTGAAGAAGGCGGGCGCGAAGGCAAGGAAAAAGTAGTAGCCGATAAAGAGCAGGACGCTCGCAACCCAGAGCGGCGCGAGGCGCCACAGCATTCCGCTCGCCGGTAGCGGCACCCCGCCGCCGGGGTCGCGCCCCGGCAGCGGCAGCGGCGCGTCAGGCGCGGGCGCCCGCTCGCGCAGCCGCAGCAGCGCCGCTGCGGCGAAAATGCCGAGTGCGCAGTTGACGATGAACGCGGCGTACACCGCCGGGCTGCCGCTGCCGTATTCCGCCGCGGGCACCAGCAGGCCGCCGAGCAGCCCGCCCGCTCCCCAGCCGAAGCCGGCGGTCATCTGTAGCCGCCCCAGTTGCGCGCCGCGTGCGCCCGCATCCAGCTCGACGAAGAGCGTGTGGAGGTGGACCACGCCACCGCGGAAGAAAGACTGCGTCACGCGCAGGCCAATCAGCCCCCACGTGCCCGCCAGCGGCATCGGCAGCGCCAGCAGCGACGAGAGCACTATCGCCAGCAGCACTACCCGCTTGCGATTGCGCCAGCGGTCGGCCATCGCGCCCCAGAAGGCGGAGCTGCCGACCATCATGAACATTGGGACCCCGACGACAAGTCCCACAGCGCGCGCGCCACCCAGCGCCTGCGCCTGCAAAAGCACCAGCGTGAACGAAAGGCCAATCGTGGCGTGGAAGGCGAGCGAGCCGGTGAGCGGCAATACTAACGATTGCGTTGGGCCTTTCGCGCTCCCCGAGTCCGTGCTGCCAGCCATCGCGCGGGCAGCGCGCCCGCTATTAATGGTGCGGTGATTGCGCGGCCGTGATAATCCGCGCCGTGACCGGATTCGCCCCGCCCGGCGAGGGGGCGCTGCGTACGCTCGAGGTCGCCGCACACCTGCGCGAATGCGGCCACGAAGTG
Organism: uncultured archaeon; assembly: GCA_964389465.1. Lineage (GTDB taxonomy): Archaea > Thermoplasmatota > Poseidoniia > MGIII > CG-Epi1 > UBA8886. The sequence goes on from CAYMDK010000006.1 coordinate 16,557, forward strand.
CAGACGGTGCGGCTCGCGACGCCGCCGTGGGAAAGCTGGTGCGTCGCCGACGCGTTGCCGGCCCGCGCGCGCGAGCTGGAGGCGGCGGCACTGGCGGCGGGCATCCAGTTCCTTTCCCTGGGGCCGTGCTCCGCCGAGGGCGTGCCGGCCGCGGTCGAGGCGCTGCTCGCGACGCAGGCGACCTTCTGCGCGGCGCGGCTCGAGAACGGCGGGAGCGCGGCCGCCGCCGAGGCGATGCTGGCGCTGGCGGCGGCGGACCCGCAATACAACCTGCGCTTCGCGGCGCTGGCGCGTGTCGGGCCCGGGACGCCCTTCTTCCCAGCCGCCTACGCCCAGCGCGAAGGCTTCGCGCTGGCAATGGAGCTGGCGCCGCAACTGTTGCTTGCAGGTGGCGATGTTGCCGCCCTTTCACCGGGGCTGGAAGCGCTGGAGCGCGACGCGCGCGCAGCGCAGATGCCGTTTCTCGGCATCGATCCCAGCCTTGCTCCGGGGCTTTACGGCGAGGGGTCGGTGGCGCGGCTGATGGAGCTGCGGGGCGCGCCGGTCGGGTCGACCGGCGCGCCTGCGATCGTCGGCGAACTGACTGCGGCGCTGCGCGTGCTGCCGGTCGAGCAGGTCGGCTACCGCGGCGTCATGTTCGCCGTGATGGAAGACCCGGGACTGGTCGAGGCGGTGCGACAGCGCGAGTTCAGCGTCGCAGACCTGCTCGAATACGCCGGCCGCTGCGGGACCGGGCTCGACACGGTGCCGCTGCCCGGAAATATCGGCTCCGACCGGCTGGCCGCATTGCTCGACCGCGTCGCCGCGCTGGCCAACGCGCACGCCAAGCCGCTCTCGGCGCGGCTCTTCCCGGCGCCCGGAGTGGCCACGGGCGAGACCGTCACGACCGGGTCACCCTACCTTTTCGACTGCCCCGCCATGGAGCTGCCATGAACCTGGTCAAGTGGGGCGGCTCGCTCATCACCGACAAGACGGCCGCGAAGCCGGCGCCGCAGCGCGAGCGCATCACCGCGCTGGCTGCGGCGCTCGCCGCCAGTGGCGAGCCGGCGGTGCTGGTGCATGGCGCCGGCTCGTTCGGCCACCCGCTAGCGAAGCGGTTCGGGCTGGCGCAGGGGAGCGATGGCTCGCCCGGGCAGGCGGCGGCGGTTGAGCGGACGCGGCAGCAGGTGCGGACGCTAAACGCGCTGGTCTGCGAAGCGCTCGCCGCCAGTGGCCTTGAACCGCACCCAGTCCTGCCGTCGCAAGCGCTGCGCACCGTCGGCCCGCAAACCATCGTCGATTTTCCCGCCGGCAGCTTCGCGGCACCGCTGGAGGCGGGGCGCCTGCCGGTCACCTGCGGCGACGTCACCGACGACGATTCACAAGGCGTGGCCATTTTGAGCGGCGACACGCTGATGCTGGCGCTGGCGCGCGCGCTGCAACCGCAGCGCGCGCTGTTCGTCATCAACCACTCCGGCGTGATGGACCGCGACCCGGCCGAGCCGGGAGCGCAACTCATCGCGCGACTCGACGGGGACGCCCGCACGGCAATGCGCGCGCAGCGGCTCGATGTGCCGGGCGCCGACGTCACCGGCGGGATGTGGGGCAAGCTCGAGGCGGCGGCCGCCATCGCCCGCGAATGCGAGTGCCGCATCATCGGCGCGGGCGGCTTCGCAGCGGCACTCGCGGGCGACCCGGCGGGAACGCTGGTGCTGCCGTGAAGGAGCCCGGCCGCGGCGAAGTGGCACAACTCTGGCTGGCGCTGCTGCCGAAGCCGCTCGAACTCAACGCGGCAGCGGCGGCGACCGGGCTCGAGCCAGCGCTGGTTGCCAAACTGGCGACGCATCCCGAGGCGACCGACTTCATCGCGCAGGCCACCGCCGGCGAGGAGCTGGAATTGCGCGCGCGGCTGGGATGGCTGCTCGAGCGGCTGCGGGGCCAGCTGCGGCTGCGGAAGCACGAGTGGAACCTGCTCGAGCAGCGACTGCGCCACCAGCTCGGCCCGCACGTCGCGCGCCACTGGACCGAGGAGGGCACGATAGTGCGCGACCTTGACCGGCGGCCGGCGGGCGAGTGGGTGCTGAACGAACTTAGCTTCACCGGCGGCTTCGCGCTCTGGTTCCGCGAACACGAGCAGGAGAACGGCGCCGACCTGTCGGCGCTCGCGTCGCAGGCCGAAGGCGCGCCGGTCGCGGCGCGGGGCGAGCTCGAGTTCGACCGCAGCCGGCTCGAACTGCTCGAGGGGCTGCCGCAGCGGCTGCTGCGCGCGCTCAGCAACATGTCGCCGGCCGGGAAGCTCGCCCATCGCAGCCTGGAGCTGGCGGTGATGAAAGGCCTTGCACAGGGCGACCGGACGCGCGAGCAGCGCATGCGCGGAGCCGCAAGGCCGTGGTGGAAAATCTGGGGCTGATTACACCTTCGCCAGCAATTCCGCGACCATCTCCGGCAGCCACGGCACCGTGCGGTAGTCGTGCAGCGACTCGGGCACGACCCACGCGAACTCGTCGTTCTCCCAGTCAAGCCGCACCCGGTCGGTCGCGCAGCGGTAGAGGAACGCGTGCACTTCGAAGGTCTTATCGGGCTTCTCGACGCGGCGCGGCGCGGCGCGCGCCAGCAGCTCGAGGCTGGCGCGCGGGATGCCGGTCTCTTCTTCGACTTCACGCTGCGACGTCTCGAGCGGCTCTTCGCCTGGCTCGACGAAGCCGGAGACGCCCGACCAGTGGTGCTGGAAGCTGCCGACCGCCGCCGACCGCTTCAGGATGAGGATGCGGTCGCCGTGCAGCAGGATGCTGGTCGCGACGCGCCTAATCGGACGGCTCATCGGCGGAGACCTGCGTGCCCGGCCTGAAAAGCGCGTTGGTCTCGGGGTCGCGCTTCTGCGGGTCAGGCAGTCGCGCGAGGTCGCCGTTCAAGTCGATGAAGTAGAGGTATCCCTCGTCGCGCTCGACCGCCTTGTCGGAGACGCACTCCTTGGCGCTGCCCTGGTGCTTCCAGACGGTGCAGTCGCGCTCGACGAAGTAGAGGAAACCTTCCAGCGGCGGCAGTCCCAGTTTGAGGACCACTTCCGCCATCAGTTCGCCCCGTCTACCTCGATGTGGCACGGCGTGGGGAGCTTGTGAGACGATTTGCGCAGCGCCTCTTTTGCGGCGTCGAGAAACTCGCTCGAGGTGCGCAGCGTAATCAGTTTCTGCCCCTGACGCACCTTGGCGGCGAGGCCGACCGGTTTGCCGAACGAGAGCCGCATCCCCTGCGAGACACGGTCTGCCCCTGCCCCGGTTGCGACCTTGTTGTGCCGTAGCACCTGGTGCGGGTAGACGCGAATCTTGAGGTGGTAGCCTTCGCGACCCGCCGCAGTCATGATGTGCCGGTTGGCAGTGATGCGCGCCGATTCGAGCGCGTTGTGGCGAATCAGACATTTCTCGTCGGCGGTGAGCGTCACCACGACTTCCGGGTCGAACTTCGCCCCGGGCGCGCCGACGTCGAACTGGGTAATCCGGCTGGCCGGAATGCCGCCGATATACTTGGCGCGCGTGTAGGCCCGCTGCTGCCCGCGGAACATGTGCGCCGGGTTCTTCTTCGCCATGCGCCGCCGCAGGATGAGTGATATTTAAGTCTTAGTGCCGTCGGACAGTTCAATTTCTATAATTCTTTTTCGAATGTGACCGGCTGGACCGGCGACCCCGTTTCCAGTTCTGCGGCTTCCGATTCTTTGACCAGCCGCCCCTGCCAGACGACCCGCCGCCGGAGGGTCCGGGGCTCCCCTTTTTCCAGTTTTGCGATTTGCCATTGGTTGGTCGGCCATGCTTCCAGTTCTGTGACTTGCCGTTAGATGGTCGACCCTGCTTCCAGTTCTGCGACTTGCCGTTACCGGGCCGGCCACCGCCCTTGCGGTAGCCACCGTTGGAATGGCCGGGGCGCTTGCCGCCGTTGGGAGGCCCTGAACGGCCCGGTTTCGACCGATTCTTGCCCCCGTACTTGTTGCGGGATTTATTCTTCCTGAAAGAAAATGCCCGCTCGACATTCCGGTTGACCTTGTCGTGCACTGCAAATTCTTCATTTTTTCCAGGCCGGCCCCTGAATTTCGAGCTTTCTCGCCCTTTGTGCCCGCCCCGGTTTGGCGAATGACCTGCCTTGCCGCTGGAGCGGGAGGGCGCATAGTGTGCCCTCTCTGGCAGCTTGCCGAACTCGGGGGATGTGAAGTTGACATTGATTCCAGCCTGTCGCTGGATTTTGATTATGTCGCCCTTCTGGGGAGACTGTACGAGTGAAATGACGGCGCCTTGTGCTCCAGCGCGTGCTGTCCGTCCGCTGCGATGCTTGTACGCCTTGCCATTCTCCGGAGGGTCGTAGTGAATCACGCACTGGACTCCCTCGACATCGATGCCCCGGGCGGCGACATCGGTCGCCACCAGCGCCATGCAGTCGCCATGGATGAAGCGCGCCATGGCCCGGTCGCGCTGGTTCTGGCTGAGGCCGCCGTGGATTGTGGCCACTTTCAGGTCAGTCGCCCTCAGTTCCTTGCCAACCCGGTCAACACCCCGGCGCGTCCGGCAGAAAATCATGCTGCGGCCGCCCCGCTTTACGGCGGTGCTCGCCAGCCGGGATTTGCCGCTGCCGTGAACCATCCAGAAGAAATGCTGCATGCTTTCCATGCTGACTTCCCGAGGTCCGATTTCGATTTTGAAGGGATGGTCCTGGTATTTGCGTATCAAGCCCGAAACTTCATCGTCGAGGGTTGCGCTAAAGAGGATTGTCTGCCGTTTCCCGGAACAATTGTCCAATATGTGGCAGACCGGGTCGATAAATCCCATGTCGGCCATGCGGTCGGCTTCGTCTAGGACAACCGTCTCCACGTCATCCAGTTTCAGCATTCCCTTTTCCATCAGGTCAATCAGGCGACCGGGACAGGCAACGACAATCTCCACACCCTGCTCAAGCCTCTGCCTTTGCTTGGCGTATGAAGTTCCACCATATACTGCCATTACGCCCAGCTTTTGCGGTCTGCCCAGCGGCTTCAGGACCTTGCAAATCTGCTCCGCCAGTTCGCGGGTGGGAGTGACCACCAGTGCGGTGGGGTAACGCGGGTGGGCCGGCTTGCAGCGTGAGATGAGAGGGAGGCCGAATGCGAGGGTTTTTCCCGAACCGGTCGGGGCGCGGCAGCAGACGTCCTTCCCCTGCATCATAGCAGGTATGGCCTCGGCCTGGACCTCGAACGTTTCCGTAATGCCCTGCCCTTCAAGGACTTCGACTATGGCTGGCGCTATGCCGAGTTCTGAAAAACTCATGCGTGGCGCCATCCGGATAAAAGCATCATGAGCGCGCACGAAGCAGTCTCTATAAGTGTTTACACAGCGTCTTAAACACCGTCCGAATGGCGCGCCGTGAACATCCACGAGTATCAGGCCAAGGCGCTTTTCCGCGACTACGGCGTCGCTACCCAGCAGGGGCGGCTGGCGCTCACCGCCGACGAGGCGGAGGCGGCGTGCGCGGCGCTGGGGGGCAAGCTGTGGGTGGTCAAGGCGCAGGTGCACGCCGGCGGTCGTGGCAAGGGCGGCGGCATCCGGCTCTGCCGCTCGCCTAGCGAGGCGCGCGACGCCGCGGAGGCGCTGCTCGGCTCGCAACTAGTGACGCCGCAGACCGGCCCCGAAGGGGTCACCGTCAGGGCAGTCTACGTCGAGGCAGGGTGCGATATTGCGCGCGAACTGTATCTCGGGATGGTGCTCGACCGTGAACGCGAGCGGATGGTAATGATGGCGTCCACCGAGGGCGGCGTCGAAATCGAGGCGGTCGCCGCCGCAACTCCCGAAAAAATCCTGAAAGCCGAGCTTGGACCGGACGGTGCGCTGCCGGAACCGGCAGCGCGCGAGCTGGCGCAGGCGCTGGCGCTCGAGAGCGAGCAGGTTGACCGCGCGGTCGAGTTCATGCTTGCGCTGGCGCAGATGGCGCAAGAGCTTGACTGCTCGATTGTCGAAATCAATCCATTAGTCATCACCAGCGACGACCGCGTGATTGCGCTCGACGCCAAGGTCAACTTTGACGACTCGGCGCTGTTCCGCCATCCTGAAATCGGGGAACTGCGCGACACCGCCGCGGAGGAGCCGCTCGAAGCGCGCGCCAGCGCGGCGGGACTCAACTACATCAAGCTCGACGGCCGCATCGGCTGCATGGTCAACGGCGCCGGACTGGCGATGGCGACCATGGACCTCATCAAGCTGCACGGCGGCGAGCCGGCCAACTTCCTCGACGTCGGCGGCGGCGCGACCGCCGAGCAGGTTACCGAGGGGTTTCGCATCATCCTCTCCGACCCGGAGGTCGAAGCCATCTTCGTCAACATCTTCGGCGGCATCATGCGCTGCGACTTCATCGCCGATGGTATCCTCGCCGCCGCGCGCGAAGTCGAAATCGGCGTGCCACTGGTGGTGCGGCTCGAGGGGACCAACGTCGAGCTCGGCCGCCGGATGCTCGACGAGTCGGGGCTGGCGCTGATTACCGCCAGCGACATGGACGACGGCGCGCGCAAGGCGATTGCCGCCACCGGGGGCGCCTGATGGGCATCTGGCTTGACAGGGACTCGCGTATCGCCGTGCAGGGGCTGACGGGCCGCAACGGCCAGTTCCACGCGCGGCAGATGCTCGACTACGACACGCCGCTCGTCGGCGGCGTGACGCCCGGCAAGGGCGGCCGCGAATGCCTGGGACTGCCGGTGTGGGACACCGTCGCCGAGGCGGTCGATAACGGCGCCAACACCAGCTGCGTCTTCGTCCCACCCCGCTTTGCGGCCGCCGCGATTCGCGAGGCGGCCGACGCCGGCGTCGAGCTGGTCGTGGCAATTACCGAAGGCATCCCCGCACTGGACATGGTGCGCACCAAGGCGCACCTGGCCGATACGGGAACGCGACTCATCGGGCCGAACTGCCCCGGCATCATCACCCCCGGCGCCGCCAAGGTGGGCATCATGCCGGGGCACATCCACCGGCCGGGCGACATCGGTATCGTCTCGCGCTCGGGGACGCTGACCTACGAGGCGGTCGACCAGGTCACCCGCATCGGCCGTGGGCAGTCAACCTGCCTTGGCATCGGCGGCGACCCCGTTATCGGGACGCCGTTCATCGACGTGCTCGAAGCGTTCGAGGCGGACCCCGCCACGAAGGCGATGGTGATGATTGGCGAAATCGGTGGCAGTGCCGAAGAAGCTGCCGCCGATTTCGTCTGTGAACACGTCTCGAAGCCGGTCGTCGGCTTCATCGCCGGCAGCACCGCGCCGCCCGGCAAGCGCATGGGCCACGCCGGCGCGATTATCGCCGGCGGCAAGGGCACGGCTGGAGCAAAGATGGAGGCGATGCGGAAGGCGGGCATCGCGGTCACTGAGAACCCCGCCATGATAGGGGCGACGCTCGTCGAACTGCTGTAGCGCAGCCTGACCTGTCACTATCGCGACTTTCGGCTGCTTTAGCGCAGTCTTGGCTGTCGCTATTCGCGACATCCGGCTGCTGTAGCGGTCGCGCAGCCAGCTTTATTACGTCACACCACAGAGCGGAGCCATGCACTGTATCGGCAAGGTTGCGCAACTCGGCGACCGGGGCGAGCTGCTGCTGCCGGTCGAAAAGAAAATCGAGCCCGGCACGCCCGTCAGCGATGCGCGCGGCCGCAGGGTGGGGCGCGTCAGCGACCTGTTCGGGCCGGTCGCGGAGCCGTGGGTCGCGGTGCGCGCCGCGAAAGGCGTCCGCGCGACACAGTTACTGGGGCGGGAGCTTTTCTGTAAATGAAGTGCCCCGGATGCGGTGGGCGCGAGCTAGAGCCTGACGGCGACGGGCTGCTGCGCTGCGAAGGCTGCGGCGAAATCATCGACGGCGGCCCCGCCTGGGGCAGCTTCAGCGCCGCGCCAGCCGCAAACGAGACGGCGGTCGCATCGCCTGACGGGGATGCACCGGTGGCCGAGCACGCGCTCCAGCAGTGGCAGGCGGCGGTGCGGCTGCACGGCACCCTCGGGCGGACGCTGCTGCTCGCTTCGCAGGAAATCGAACGGCTCGACGACGCGCTACGACTGCCAACTCGCGTCCGCGAATCCGCGCTCGAGCTCTTCTCCGAGGCGTTGCGGCGCAAACTGGTGCGCGGCCGGCAAACCGAGCGCGTCGCGGCGGCGCTGATTTACGCCGCCATCCGGCAGGAGCGGCTGCCGCTGACGATGGATGACGTTGTCGCCGCTTCGGGACTGGGGCGGCTCGAGCTGGGGCGACTCTACCGCACGCTTGCACGCGGGCTCGAGCTGAAAGTCGCCCCGCAGGCGGCCGCCGACTTCCTGCCGCGGTTCGCAAAGAAGCTACAGCTGGCCGACGAGACCGCCCGGCAGGCGCACCTGCTGCTGCGGCAGGCGGCCGACGCGGGCTACGGCCAGGGGATGCGACCCGGCGCGCTGGCGGGCGCGGCGCTCTACCTGGCATGTCGCGAGGCGGGAGAGCCGCGCAGCCAGAAGCAGGTCGCGCAGGTCGCCGGCATCACCGAGGTGACCGTGCGGACGCGCTACCTAGAATTGTCCCGATTATTATCGAAATAACCGGCGCTAGAAGTAGAGTTCCGGCAGCTCCAGTTCAATCGCGAACATCGGGTCGGTGTTCTCGTCGGTGCTGTCGTGGTACGCCACCACGACGCCACCGTCGGGGAGGATGCCCATTGAGGGGAAATCGAAGCGAATATCGTTGCCGGCACCCGAAGTGGCGTCGAGGTCGCCAAGGCCGATGAGCGTTATGGTATCCGCTTCCATGCTTTCCCTGTAATCCCTGATGTGGAATATCAGGTCCACGTCGCTTGCAGTTCCATTATTCTCGGTCTGGACCCTCACGGTAATTACGGCCAGGTCAAGGTTACCGTCAGCCTGGAAATCCCACTCGAAGGTATTGTCTGAAACAGACAGGGAACCTGGCCATTTGTGGGTGTAGTTTGTCCAGGTATATCCGCCATCATAACTGATTTGGTGCGTCAGGTTGAAGGTCCCGTCGCACCCCTTGGCGTTGGGGTTTGCTTCGTTACAGGAAACGCTGTGCAACGCACCGGAACTGTCGATTACCAGATTACGGGAAGGAAGTAACAACCCCCCAGGCAGGGTCTGCTTGTGCCATTGCAGGTTCGTGTCAAGGAACAGGTTACTGCCATCACTGTACCAGCGTGGAAACAGCAAGCCACCGGAGGGGATTGGCGAAGCCCGTATTTCCCGGTGGGGTTGCATGTAATCCCATTCTGGCCCCAGGTCCTCAAAAAAGAGGTCGAACTCCAGGTCTGCCGGCCCACCATCACTGCTGTCAGGAATCTGTATCGGACGATAATTCAGGCCGTCGACGCTAATCTGGTAACCCTGCTCGTTGTAGCTCCAGAAATTGGATACTACCATACTGGCCCAGGGACAATTCGAAGAGCATTTGTTGGTAGCATATTCGGCGGGCGGGTTGATGGGCCCCACGACGGGCACCTGCCAGGAACGGTCATAGAACGGTTCCTTATCAACTGAATTCCAGCACCACTCCCAGTCAATCTGGGTGGGGCTCGTCTTCTTGCCCAGAATTGCATAGAACTGGTCAACACCATCTATACTGGGATACGGAAACCAGGTCATGGCGAGGATGTCGCCGTTGGGCGCCTGGATAATCGACCCCTCGCCCAGTCCCGGGTCAAGCGTGGGGTCGAACTGGCCCTCTTCGCACCCCAGGTCGGTATTGACGGCGGGGGGCACCCACTCCTGCCAGGTCAGCCCGCGGTCGGTCGACCACCAGGGCCATTCGCCGCCGAGGTTGTAGATGATGCCATCCTGATCGGTGGCGAGGTAGTGCTCGCAGCAGTTACCGCCGTAATTGTGCTCGTCATTCTGGCCAATGTTAACGGTGCCGTAGACCGACCAGAAGCGCTCGTCGACCTCCTCCATCGTCGCCGGGTAGATGACGCTGAAGTTGCGGACGTCGTACGGGAAATCACCGAGTCGCTCCTCGGGGATGACGAGCCGCACCGACTCGCTGAAGCCGTCGTCGTCCGGGCTGGTGCGGAAATCATCGGGGCTGAGGCAGCCGGCGAGGCTGGTGCCCAGCACCATCAGTGCCAGCAGGGTTGCACGCAGCATTATCGCGCCACCCTGTCGCGCCTAAATTAAGCTTGGGCGCGGGGGCAGTAAATACACCCCTCCGCTTCGCGGCGCAATGGCTCCCGAGACCGCTGGCGGGGAGACTCCGCCCTGTGCGATTCCCGGCGATGAAGGGCTCTTCCCGACCGCGCGCGGCGACTGGTGGTGGGCGCAGCCGCTGGCCGTCTTTCTAGGCCTTGCGACCGCGGTCGCCTACATGACCTGGGCGGCGTTCCAGGGCACAAACTACCATTTTGCCGGCGGGGGCGCAAACTATCTTTCGCCGCTCTACTCGCCCGAGCTGTTCGGCGAGATTAAACCCTCGTTCTGGCCGGGCGAGTTCATGGGTCTCACGGTGCCGTGGTCGCCAGCGTTCCTGATTCTCTGGGCGCCGGCCGGCTTCCGGCTCACCTGCTACTACTATCGCGGTGCCTACTACAAGTCGTTCTGGGCCGACCCGCCCGCCTGCGCGGTTGGCGAGCCGCGCGGCTCCTACTGGGGCGAGAACGCGATGCCGCTGGTGCTACAGAATTTGCACCGCTACATGCTCTACCTGGCGCTGGGATTCATCGTCATCCTGACCTGGGACGCGTGGGAAGCGCTCTGGTTCGCGACACCGGATGGCGATCATGAACTTGGCATTGGTGTCGGCAGCCTGGTGCTGGCGCTGAACGCGTTCCTGCTTGGGGGCTACACGCTCGGCTGCCACTCGCTGCGCCACCTCATCGGCGGCTACGCCGACCGCATCTCGCTGCGGTCGAAGCCGCAGCAGAAAGCGCTGGACTGCGTCTCCTGCCTGAATCGCAGCCACATGCGCTGGGCATGGTTTTCGCTGGCGTGGGTCTGCTTTACCGACCTTTACGTGCGGCTCTGCGCGATGGACATCATTGACGACTGGAGGCTCTTCTGATGGAGCGCGTCGAGTGCGACGTGCTGGTCGTGGGAGCGGGCGGCGCGGGACTGCGCGCCGCCATTTCCGCCGCCGAAGCGGGGGCGAGCGTGGCGCTGGTATCGAAATCGCTGCTCGGCAAGGCGCACACGGTGATGGCCGAAGGCGGCGTCGCCGCCGCGCTCGGCAACATGGATGAGCGTGACAGCTGGAAGGTGCACTTCCGCGACACCATCAAGGGCGGAAAGGGGCTCTGCAACTGGGAGATGGCGAAGCTGCACGCCGAGCAGTCGCCCGAACGGGTGCGCGAGCTCGAGCGCTGGGGGGCGGTCTTCGACCGCACGCCTGACGGCCGTATTAACCAGCGCAATTTCGGCGGCCACCGCTACCCGCGGCTGGCGCACGTCGGCGACCGCACCGGGCTCGAAATCATCCGCACGCTGCAGGACCACGTCATCCACGTTGACGGAGTTGACGTGCAGATGGAAACCACCGTGACGCGGCTGCTCCGGAGCGGCGAGCGCGTCACCGGCGCGCTCGCCTATCGGCGCACCGACGGGGAGCTGCTGCTCTTCACCGCCGGCGCGGTGATTATCGCCACCGGCGGCATCGGCAAGGCGTATCGCGTCACCTCCAACTCGTGGGAATATACCGGCGACGGCCATGCGCTGGCGTACCTGGCGGGGGCCGACCTGGTCGACATGGAGTTCGTCCAGTTCCACCCGACCGGGATGGTCTGGCCGCCCAGCGTCAAGGGGACGCTCGTGACGGAGGGGGTCCGCGGCGAGGGGGGCATCCTGCTCAACAACGCAGGCGAGCGGTTCATGTTCAATTATATTCCAGCGGCGTTCGCAGCCGAAACCGCCAGGGACGAAGCGGAAGCCGAGGCGTGGCTGCGCGGAGAGGAGGGAGCGATGCGGCCGCCCGAGCTGCTCACCCGCGACGTTGTCGCGCGCGCCATCCTGGACGAGGTCAGGGCAGGCCGCGGTTCCCCGCAAGGCGGTGCATTCCTCGATATCGCCAACCGCCGCGACGCCGACTATATCCGGCGCAAGCTGCCGTCGATGTACCACCAGTTCAAGGAACTCGCCGGACTTGATATTACGGAAGAGCCGATGCAGGTCGGACCGACGACGCACTACATGATGGGCGGCGTGCGCGTCAACCCTGCCACCGGCGCGTCGTCCGTCCAGGGCTTGTACGCCGCGGGCGAAGCGGCGGCCGGCATGCACGGCGCCAACCGGCTCGGCGGCAACTCGCTGAGCGACCTGCTGGTCTTCGGTAACCTGTCGGGACAGGCGGCCGCCACCTTTGCGGCGTCGAGCGACCGGCTGCCGCCGGCGGGCGACGGGGTCGAGGCGGCAGCCACAGCGGCGCTGGCGCCGTTCGAGGCTGGCAGCGAAAATCCCTATCACCTGCACCAGGAATTGCAGGAAATCATGGAGGGGCACGTCGGCATCGTGCGCGAAGGCGGTGAACTCGAGGCAGGCATCGCGCAGCTTGAGGCGCTGCAAACACGACTCTCCAGGCTGCACGCCAGCGGCCCCCGCGCCTACAATCCCGGCTGGCACCTCTGCCTCGACCTGCACAACATGCTGCTGACGTCGCTGGCGGTCGCACGCGCCGGGCTGGAGCGCACTGAGAGCCGCGGCGCGCACACGCGGCTCGACCACCCCGGCTACGACGACGAGCTGGGGCGGGTGAACCTGGTCGTGCGACAGGCGGCCGACGGGATGGTCATCGTGCGAGCGCCGCTGGCGGAGATGCCGGAAGAGCTGGCAGAATTCGTGGCGCGGGAGGCTGTGTGATGCACGCCCCGGACATCACAGCAGCCGAGTTCGCCGCGGTAGCAGCGCGGGAGGCTGTGTGAAAGTAAAGGTCCAGCGCGGCAGCGACGACGAGCTCTCGCTCGAGGAGTTCGAGGTTGCGCTCGAGCCGGGGATGGTGGTGCTCGACGCACTCCACCGCATCCAGGCCAGCGACGCGCCTGACCTGGCGGTGCGCTGGAACTGCAAGGCGGGCAAGTGCGGCTCCTGCTCGGCCGAGGTCAACGGGCAGCCGAAGCTGACCTGCATGACGCGGCTGGCGGACTACCCGGCTGACGAGCCGCTACTGGTGCAGCCAATGAAGGCGTTCCCGCTGGTGCGCGACCTCGTCTGCGACGTCTCCTGGAACTACGAGGTCAACCGGCGCATTCAGCCCTACCAGCACCCTGATATCGACGACCCCCGCATGGCGCAGGAGGACGTTGACCGGGTGCAGGAGTTCCGCAAGTGCATCGAGTGCTTCCTCTGCCAGGACACCTGCCACGTGCTGCGCGAGCACGAGCTGCACCCTGCGTTCGCGGGACCGCGCTTCCTTATCCGCCTCGCGGAGCTGGAGATGCACCCGCTCGACCAGGGTGACCGGCTCGCCGCGACGCGCGACGAGTTCGCCATCGGCTACTGCAACATCACCAAGTGCTGTACCGAGGTCTGCCCCGAAAACATCGAGATTACCGATAACGGCATTATCCCGCTCAAGGAGAGGGTCGTCGACGAATTCTACGACCCGCTGCGCTGGCTCTGGCGCAACACCGTTGGCAAGGTATTCGAAGCTTAACGGCGGCGGCGCAGCACGGCGACGAGCGCAATAACAGTAGCGACCGCGAGGAGGCCGCCATCCTCTTTCTTCACTTCGGGCTCGGCATTACAGGCTTTAAGTTTTTGGGAAAAAGTTGCCGCTCAACCGGCAGACGGAGGTGGGAGGTGGGAGTTGCCCACCGGGAGCAGCCGCTTTTCAGCCCCGCAGAGTAAAAAAGAATTGGGGCGAGGCTGATAAACCGCGGACCACGTGCGGAGCCATGGAACCCATCCGGGCGCCGCGCGGCAGCAAGCTCAGCTGCAAGGGGTGGGAGCAGGAGGCGGCGCTGCGGATGCTGATGAACAACCTCGACCCCGAAGTCGCGGAAAACCCGGACGAGCTGGTGGTCTACGGCGGACGCGGCAAGGCGGCGCGCAACTGGGACTGCTACCACGCCATTGTGAAGGCATTGCGCGAGCTCGCGGGCAACGAGACGCTGCTGGTGCAGTCGGGCAAGCCGGTCGGCGTCTTCCGCACGCATGTCGACGCACCGCGGGTGCTGATTGCGAACGCCAACCTAGTCGGCAACTGGGCAACATGGGAGCACTTCCACGAACTGGAGCGCAAGGGGCTGATGATGTACGGGCAGATGACCGCTGGTTCCTGGATTTACATCGGGTCACAGGGCATCCTGCAAGGAACGTACGAGACCTTTGTCGAAGCCGGCCGCCAGCACTTTGGCGGCTCGCTGGCCGGGAAACTGATTGTCAGCGGCGGCCTCGGCGGGATGGGCGGCGCGCAGCCGCTCGCCGCTACGATGGCGGGCGCGGCGTTCCTCGCCGCCGACGTTGACCGCAGCCGCATCGAGAAGCGGCTCGCGACGGGTTACTGCGACGAAATCAGCGACGACATTGACGTGGCGATTGACCTCGCGCTCAAGTGGCGCGACAGCGGCGCAGCGCGCAGCATCGGCGTCGTCGCCAACGCCGCCGACCTGCTCGAGCGGCTCATCGAGCGCGACGTCATTCCCGACCTGCTGACCGACCAGACTTCGGCGCACGACCCGCTCAACGGCTACGTCCCGCGCGGGCTCGCGCTCGACGCGGCGATCGCGCTGCGCGAAAGCGACGCCGTGGCATACCAGCAACGCAGCCACGCGACGATGGCTGACCACGTGCGCGCGATGCTCGCGCTGCAGAAGCGGGGTGCGCACACCTTCGATTACGGCAACAACCTCCGCGCCGGTGCGCAGGAAGCCGGCGTCGCGAACGCGTTCGACTTCCCCGGCTTCGTCCCGGCGTATGTGCGGCCGCTATTCTGCGAAGGCAAGGGACCCTTCCGCTGGGCGGCGCTGAGCGGCGACCCCGCGGACCTCGCGGCCACTGACGACGTGATTCTCGAGCTGTTCCCCGACGATGAGCCGCTCGTGCGCTGGATAACAATGGCGCGTAAGAAAATAAAATTCCAGGGGCTGCCGGCGCGCATCTGCTGGCTCGGCTACGGCGACCGCGCGAAGGCGGGGCTGGCGTTCAACGCGCTCGTCGCCTCGGGCAGGGTGAGCGCACCCCTCGTGATTGGGCGCGACCACCTCGACTGCGGCTCGGTCGCCAGCCCGAACCGCGAGACCGAAGCGATGCGCGACGGCAGCGACGCGGTCGCCGACTGGCCGCTGCTCAACGCGATGCTCAACGTCGCCGCCGGTGCCACGTGGGTTTCATTCCACCACGGCGGCGGCGTCGGCATCGGCTACTCGCTCCACGCCGGGATGGTCGTCGTCGCCGACGGCACACCGGAAGCGGCGGCGCGTCTCGAGCGGGTGCTGACGACCGACCCCGGCACCGGCATCATGCGGCACGTCGACGCCGGCTACGACCGCGCCCGCGAAGTCGCCGAGGAGCACGGGATGCAGGTCGGGCTGGTTGATTGAGCACCGCATGAACCTCATCCTCGCGTCGCAAGCCGACAGCGCCGCGCTCAACCAGCGCGACCGCCTGCTCGAGCTCGCGGAGTGGCACGCAGACGGCGAATTCCAGGGGAGCCCCGCATGGCGACTCGACGACGGCGGCGGCAGCTTCTGCGCAGCGGGAACCCGCATGGCGACGCTAGCGGAGCTGCACCTCCACGCCGAAAACATCGACCGCGAATGGGCGACGCAGTTCGGCGAAATTCCCGAATGTATCGCGTTCCTCTCGCGCCACAAGGCGGCCAGCGGACGACCCTCGCTGACAGTGCACCCGGTCGGCAACTGGGGTGCAGCCGACTACGGCGGGACGCCCGGCGCAGTCTCGGCGACCGCGCCGGGCTGGATGACCGGGCTGCTGCTCGCCATCGCCCGCGCCGCGCCCGCCGGCTACCAGACCTGCTTCGAAGCGACGCACCACGGACCACTGCTTGAAACGCCGGCGTTCTTCGTCGAAATCGGCTCCGACGAGAGCCGCTGGGAATTGCGCGAGCCGGCCGAAGTACTGGCACGGGCGCTGCTCGCGCTCGAGCCAGCGAGCGGCACGCCGCTGGTGGGCATCGGCGGCGGCCACTACGCGCCGCGCTTCAGCGACGTCGCGCTCCAGCGCGAAGCGGTTTTCGGTCACATGGTCCCGAAATACGCGCTCGAGCAGTT
This sequence comes from uncultured archaeon, assembly GCA_964389465.1. Classification (GTDB taxonomy): domain Archaea; phylum Thermoplasmatota; class Poseidoniia; order MGIII; family CG-Epi1; genus UBA8886. Next base: position 32,709 of record CAYMDK010000006.1, read on the forward strand.
GACGCCGGAGCTGCTGCGGTCGGCGCTAGAGCGCTCGGGGGCCCGGAGCATCTACCTGCACCGCAAGGGGATGCCGAAATCCGCCGTCACGCGCTGGCGCGACTGGGCCGGGAAAAATAGCATCGCAATCGTCAGCTCGAAAGAGCTGCCACAGCGTGAGAAATAGACCAAAATTTCTAGACGACCAGTATAAAAAACCGGAACTAGCCCGGGAGGAGCATCGCAATGACTGCCTGCTTGAGTTCGTCAACGCCAATTCCCTCCGTGGCCGAGACCGCCAGCGCTCCCTCTTCCGGGGGAGATTCCTGTTCCAGGTCACACTTGCCCTGCACCTCCAGCCAGGGCGCCTGCGGGTAGCGCGCGCGCAACTCGGCGCGCAGCGCCTGCTGGACTTCGAGCGGGTAGCCCGAAGTCCCCGAAGCGTCGGTTAGGAACACCACGGCGGGCGCCAGATGCTCGAGCGCTGCGAGCCCCTGTTTCTCGATGTTGTTGCGCTCCGCGTCGGGACGGTCGAGCAGCCCCGGAGTGTCGAGCACCTGTATCTTCTGGTAGCGGGCGGTGATGTGCCCCAGACTCACCGACTTAGTAGTGAACGGGTATTCGCGCACGACCGGCCGGCCGGTGGAGATGGCACGCACCAGGCTCGACTTGCCGACGTTGGGCGCGCCCGCCATCGCCACCAGCGGCGTTTCAGGATCGACCGCCGGCAGCTTGCGCAGCACCGACCGGGCGTCGCGCAGGAAATCCAGCCGGTCGGCGACCTGCCGCACCACCGAAGTCAGGCGTCCGTAGCCCTGCTTCTGTAGCTGGCGCGCCCGCTCGCCGCGGGCGCGCGCCGCCTGCGACGTGAAGCGGCCGCCCAGCTTCTGCAATTGCTTGCGCGCCCAGTCGACGCCGCCCAGTGACTGCCGCAGCTCGTCCAGCCCGACGCTCAGGTCGACGATGTCACGGTCGAACGGGTGCAACTGGTCCAGGCTTGGGAAATCATCGACAATCGCGCCGAGTGATGCTGCAAGGTTGTCGGAGAGCGAAGAGAGCTTGCGGGCAGCATTGTCGGAAGCGCCGCTCCGCTTCTTCGCGGCGCGGCGGAGCGCCCGCTCGACAAGTTGCTCTGCATCGAGTATCTCGGGCAGCGTGCGCCAGTCCATGCTGGCGCGAAAACAGGGGGTCTAAATCACATGTGGTCGATGACGGCCTGCCCGAACTCGCTGCACTTCAGCAGCGTCGCGCCCTCCATCAGCCGGTGGAAATCATAGGTGACGCTGCGCGCCGTGATGGCGCCCGCGATGCCACGGATGACATGGTCGGCCGCCTCGTTCCAGCCCAGGTAGCGCAGCATCATCTCGCCGCTCAGGATTACCGAGCCGGGGTTCACCTTGTCCTGCCCCGCATATTTCGGTGCGGTGCCGTGCGTCGCCTCGAAGAGCGCGTGGCCCGTTTCGTAGTTGATGTTGGCGCCCGGCGCGATGCCGATGCCACCCACCTGCGCCGCGAGCGCGTCAGAGATGTAGTCGCCGTTCAGGTTCATCGTCGCCAGCACGCTGTACTCGCGCGGGCGCGTCAGCAACTGCTGGAGCATCGCGTCGGCGATGACGTCCTTGATGATGATGTCACGGCCCGTCTCCGGATTCTTCAGCGTGCACCACGGCCCGCCATCCAGTTCGGTCGCGCCGAACTCGTCGCGGGCGAGCGCGTAGCCCCAGTCGCGGAAGCCCCCCTCCGTGAATTTCATGATATTGCCCTTGTGGACCAGCGTCACGTTCGGCCTGTCCTGAGCGATGGCGTAGCGCAGCGCGGCGCGCACGATGCGCGCCGTGCCTTCCTGCGAGATGGGTTTGATGCCGATACCCGAAGTGTCGGGGAACCGGATTTTGGTGACGCCCATCTCCGACTGCAGGAAGTCGATGACGCGTTGTGCCTCGGCCGAGCCCGCTTCCCACTCGATACCGGCGTAGACATCCTCCGAGTTTTCGCGGAAGATTATCATATCGACCGCGCCCGGGTCCGTGACCGGGCTGGGGACGCCCTCGAACCACCGGATGGGGCGGACGCAGGCGAACAGGTCCAGCCGTTGCCGCAGCGTCACGTTGAGCGAACGAAAACCGCCGCCGACCGGGGTCGTCAGCGGCCCTTTCAGCGCCACCAGCTGCGTGCGAATCGCCTCGAGCGTTTCCTCGGGGAGCCACTCGCCGGTCGCGGCGTGCGCCGCTTCGCCCGCGAGCACTTCCCGCCAGGCGATACACCGTCGGTTGCCGTAGGCGCGCGCGACCGCTGCGTCGAGCACGTCACGCGCGACCGGCGTCACGTCATGGCCGATGCCGTCGCCGATAATCAGCGGGATTATCGGCTCGTCCGGGACGGAAAGTTCACCGTCGCGGCAGGTAATCGTCGCCGGGGCCATCGCTCGCCCATTCACGTGAGTATAAACCGGCTACTGCTTTATTCCCGCTCCCGCTGCGGGGACATGGGACTGCTTGACAGGCTGGTGGTCGGCAGCGCGCCATGGATGCCGCGCTTCGTCATCGGCCGCGTCGCAGCGCGCTACATCGCGGGCGATTCGCTCGAGGATGGCCTTGCGCTGGCGGAACACCTGAACACGCAGGGCTTCGCCGGGACGCTCGACGTGCTGGGTGAGGAAGTCCACGCACCGGAGGCGACGCTGCGGTTCCGCGACGCCTACCTTGAGGCGCTGGACGGTATCGCCAATCGCGGAGCAGATTGCAACGTCTCGCTCAAGCTTACCGCGCTCGGGCTGCGCATCGACCCCGACCTCTGCTGGGACAACCTTGCAGCCATTCTCGACCGCGCGCGCGAGTTCGACAATTTCGTCCGCTTCGACATGGAGGACTCGAGCGTCACGCGGGCGACGCTCGAGATGTGCCAGCGCGCGCGCGAATACTACCCTCTGTGCGGGACGGTGCTGCAGGCGTGCCTGCGCCGCACGCTGGAGGATGCGCGTGGCCTGGCGGGGGCGGGAAGCAACGTGCGCATCTGCAAGGGCGCCTACGTCGAGGCGGAGGCGATTGCGTTTCAGGAATTCCAGGAAATCCGCGACAGCTTCATGGCGACCGCGCGGCAACTGCTCGAACAGGGCACTTACGCCTGCTTCGCGACGCACGACCTGTGGCTCATCGAGCGCTGCGAGGCACTCGTCACCGAACTGGAGGTCGCGCCCGACCGCTACGAATTCCAGGCGCTCTCGGGGGTGCCGGTCGAGGCTACGCTCGACCGGCTCGTCGCAGCGGGGCACCGCGTCCGCTACTACATCCCGTTCGGGCCGGAGTGGTACGCCTACTCGCTGCGCCGCATGCGCGAGAACCCCGCTATCTGGCGGCATACGCTGCGCGCCATGTTCTCGCGCTCGCGCCACCGCCGCCGCTAGAACGGCAGGTCGTCGAGCAGCCCCGGCCCCAGCACCAATGCGTCGGCTGCGCCGGCCGCAAGCCGCTCGTCCTCGCACGGGCGCTTGACGAAGCCCAGCGCCAGCTCGCTCCCGTCGGGCTGCAGCGCGCTGCTGGTCACCTCGCCCGCCGGTGCGCCGTCGCGCTCGAGCGGGGTGCCGGCCTCCACGGGCGCCGAGAGCTGCAGCCGCGTCAGGCGACGGCGCAGCCCGCCCATGTTCCGCAGCTTCGAGATGACTTCCTGTCCGGGGTAGCAGCCCGCCTCGGACGGAACCAGCATGCCGAGTCCCGCCTCGAGCGGGTTGCGTCGCGCGACGCCTTCAGCGTCCCAGTCTGGGATGCCCGTGGCGAGCCGCGCCAGTTGCGCCAGCTGCGGCTCACCGTCGGCCGTGAGGCCGGGACCGGCGGTGACCGACTGGCCGAGCAGCGCCCGGAAGCGCACGGTGTCGCCGTCCGGGGTCCAGCCGTCGGCGACCGCCGCCTGCTCGGCGGCGGTCGCCCAGTCGAGGCGCTCGATGGAAACGTCAGCCGCGAGCACGAATTTCTCCAGCTCCTCGACGACCGGTTCGCCGCCGCTGGCGATTCCGGCGAGCGTGCGCCCTTCGTCGGCGAGCAGCCATAGCTCGCCCAGCGTGCGGCCGGTGCGCGACAGCAGCAGCCCGTGTGCAGTCTCGCCCGGCGCGAGGCTGGTGACGGAACAGGTGAGCATCCGCTCGAGGTAGTCGCGCTGCTCGCTGCCGGTGCAGGCGAGCCACTGCCAGTCGAGGCTCCACATCGCAGCGGCAGAGCGCCAGCCTTATGTAAAGCGGTTTTGTAGCGCGGCATCATGGCAGCCAGGCGAATCCGCAAGGGAAAGAAGCCGGAGCGGACCGCGACCCTGCAAGGCGGCCGGCCGACGGTGGCGCTCGCGCTCGGCGCGCTCATGATTGTGAGCGTCTTCGCCGGGGTGGTGCTGTTCCTGATTCCCGAGGATGCGCCGACCATCACCTACGGCGTCGAGGCGGAATTCCTGCAGGATACCATCGAGACCGGGCAGGGTGGCCAGAGCGACTTCGTGCTGGTAGTGCAGAACACCGGCTCGCATGGTGATACGTTCAACGTCGCTGTGCAATCCAACGACGGTGGCTTCGATATCGCCATCGAAAACGGCTTCGAGTCGGTCGACGTCGCCTCCGGGAAGCGGCTGCCGCTGCTGGTGCACGCCACCTCGCCCAACGCCGGGCTGCTCTACGCGACGCTGCGCGTCAGCTCGCAGGGCGACCCTGCTACCGCAACCAGCCTGCGGCTCTACGTCAACGCCTCCGGGGACTTCGGCAACCAGACCCAGCGCGGCGACTCGGTCGACGTCTGGTATGCCGGAATTCAGGCCAGCGACGGCATCCTGTTCGACACCAATATCGAGTCCATCTTCAAGTCAGACTACCCGCGCAAGGCATCCGCCAGCGAGCATTACGACCTGCTGACGGCGCCCAACGTCGGCTGCGAGGCGACCGGAGTCCCCGACGAGAGCTGTCAGGGCGGGCGGCAGATGATTCCCGGCTTCGACAACAAGCTGGTCGGCATGCACGAAGGGCAGACTCTGGCGGTGCGCATCCCTGCGCAGGACGCCTACGGCACAAACCCGGAAGCGCACGCGCTGGGCGGGCAGGACCTGATTTTCTTCATCACCCTCGCGGCCATCGTTTGAGCCCGGGGGAATGGGAAACCGGTGAAGCCGAGGAGCGTGGCCAGTTCCGCATCTTCCGCGTCAAGGAAGTCAAGGCGACCTCGCCCCGCACCGGCAAGGCCCTGAGCTTCTACCTGCTCGAGTGCAACGACTGGGTCAACGTCATCCCTCTTACGGAGGCGGGCGAAGTGGTGATGATTCGGCAGTACCGCTTCGGGACGCAGCAGGTGGAACTGGAGATTCCGGGCGGCGTCATCGAGGAGGGCGAAACCCCGGAAGAGGCGGCGGTGCGCGAACTCGAGGAGGAGACGGGCTACACCGGCGGCGAAGTTTCGTACCTCGGGTCGGTCTCGCCCAACCCCGCTTTCCACACCAACCGCTGTCACACCGTCATTATTCAGGGCGTAAAGCCCGACGGGACGCAGTCGCTCGACCCGGGCGAGGACCTCGAGGTGGAGCTACGGTCGCTTGGCGATATTCCCGGGCTGGTTGCCGACGGCACTATCCGCCACTCGCTGGTGATGGCCGCGTTCCAGCTGCTGGGGCTGGCGGCCGAGACTCCCACCGACTAGACCGCAAACGCTCCGAAACGTCGGCAGAACTGGCACTCGCCCGCGCCGCCGGCCGGCTCGCCGCAGGTGGGGCAGCGCGCAAGCGGCTGCGGCGCCTCGAGGCTTTCGCGCATGCGGTCCATCCCGCGCAGAAGTCCGTGGCGCGTCCCCGGTTGCGCCTGCTCAAGCTGTAGCAGCAGGTCTCGGAACAGGTTGCGCTGCGCCGCCGCCGCGTGCGGGCAGTCGCCGGTATGGAACTCCCACCCCTGCAACAGCGCCAGCAGGTAGACCTCCTGCTCGGGGATGCGGCGTAGTGGCAGCAGCCGTGGCACCATTCCCGGCTGCCGGTGTGTGTGCGGCGCCATGCGCTGCAGCCGCGCCACGTCACCGCGCGCGTGGTTCATCAGCACCGTCTGCGCACAGTCGTCCAGGTTGTGCCCCAGCACCAGCGCATCGACCCCGGCGTCGCGCGCCGCCAAATTGAGCGCGCGGCGGCGCAGGATACCGCAGGGTGAGCAGGGCGACCCCGCGGGCGGCTGCGTTTGCAGCAGCTCGTCGAGGCCCATCCCGACGAGGTCACGGTAGCTGCTGGTGCGCAGCTCGACACCCAGCGCGTCGCAACCGCGACGCGCGCACTCCAGTGCCGGGGCGCGGTAGCCGGTGATACCTTCGTCGACCGCCAGCGCGACCAGCTCCAGCCTCCGCTGCGCCGCCCACGCCTGTACCAGGTGTAGCGCGACCGTCGAGTCCTTGCCACCCGAGAGCGCGACCGCCACTCGCTGTAACGGCTCGCCACTGGCTTCGAGTGCAGAGACCTGCTGGCGCAATTCACGTTGCACCGACTTTTCTACTGCAGAAACGAAGTGGCGTTGACAGAGGCTTTCGCCAGAATAGCGACGGTCAAGGACCGGAGCGGTCGTGCAGGCACGGCAAGCCATGCCGCGGCAGTAGCGAGCAGGTATAGCGCCTGCGGCGACCGAAAGTATGACACAACTATGACTCCTTAAATTACGATATATCTTTTAAATGACGCAAATATGCCGTCATTAACCGATAAGTTTATATATGTTATTCACAGATAGGCTCGACAGACATGGCACCATTGGGTCCCCTTAACTCTAACCGCCTGACCGTGCGGCTGGATGCAGAGCGGGCGACACAACTGGAATATTACGCCACCCAGAACCCGATGACTGTGCGTTCCTACAATCAGGTACTGCAGGAGGCACTCGATGAATTTCTGGAGCGCCACACCTTTACCCCGGGCCGTAGCAACCTCACAATATCCCTACCAGAAAAGCAGATGGAGAAATTGAACGACCTGAAGGAGAATGGCTTCGGTTCAATTGACGAACTTATCAACGAGGCAGTTTCATCGCAGGCTCGCAAGATGTGGCGGGAGGAGCGGGAGTACCACGCCCTCGCCAGCGATGCTGACAAGGTGAGGTCTCGCCGCCATGAGATTTTTTCCGAATGGACCAGAGGTAATGAAAAATGATGGACAGACTAGAGAGCTTTGACAACGACGAACTACTGCAGTTCGTCCAGGAACCACGCATCCAGATGCTTGGTGTCGGTGGGGCCGGTAATAACATCCTGACACGCCTGTACCGGCGTGGACTGGGGGGTGTGCAGACCGTCGCCATCAACACAGACGCGATGCACCTCAACGAGTGTCAGGCACACCATAAGCTGGTCCTCGGCGCCGACAGCACAAGGGGGCGTGGCGCGGGTGGCAACCCGGGCGTCGGCCGCATGGCTGCCGAGGCGGACCACGAGCGCATCGCGAAAGTTCTGGACGACAATGACCTTACTTTCGTTATCGCAGGCATGGGGGGCGGCACCGGAACCGGTGCGGCGCCCGTAATCGCACGGCAGGCACGGCAGGCAGGACAACTCGTAGTTGGTGTCGCCATCATGCCCTTCGAGGCAGAGGGCGACGGCAAGCGTGCAGCCGGATTCGACGGAATGCGCGAATTCAAAGCGGCCTGCAACAGCCTTATCGAGCTGGACAACGAGAACCTCAACAAACTGGCGCCAGATTATCCAATCAAGCGTGCTTTCGGCGTCATGAGCGACCTGGTTGTGGACATGGTACAGGAGCTGGCCCAGATTGTGATAGAGCCCTCAACTATCAATGTTGATTTTGCTGACCTGAAACGAATAATAGAGGCGGGCGGCAGTGCCAAGGTGCTCTACGGCGAGTCAGACAACTCGGCCCCCGGTTCGGTACTCGATGCAATTCTGGGCAATCCCCTGCTTGACACCCGCTACAAAGGTGCCGAGGCAATGCTGCTGCACGTGACCGCCGGAAGCGACTTCTCGCTCAACAACTGCCACGAGGTTCTCGCGGCACTCAAGTTCGACCTTTCCGAGGATGTCAACCTCATCTGGGGACTGCGCACTGACGAACAGCTTGACAAACGCGTCAAAGTGGTCCTGCTGGTGTCCGCCATTCCCAATAGCGAGGAAGACCTCGATATCGAACGGTTCGATGAGGCGATAGCGTCCCCGCTAGGCGATGCTATCCCGATGGTAGGCTGAAACCTTTGCTGTCCGCCGTCAATGACGGCTACGCCTGAGGCGGTGGACTGCATTCATGAGAGACTACGTCAGGTAACACAGTGGCGGGTTGGAGGAGGGGCGAACCCCTCCCCCTGCGTTGTTGTTTATTCCTCTTCTTCGCGGCGGCGGAACGCAACGCCGAGTGCAGCCAGCAGGCCGCCCAGCATGGTGCTCCAGAGTGCCATCGAGAATGAGGGGACGGTGTTGATCTCGCTCACTGCAGTGATATCAATCGCCACGCGGTTGTTGCCTTCATCCGACTCGTCAATGACGTCTTCGGTATCTACCGCCAGGTAGAAGGTGTAGACGCCCGAGACTTCCTCACCAGGTCCGGCAGACATGCCCAGCTCGGTTGCAGTCGCCTTGAAGTAGACGTACTTGCAGGTCCGGGACGGGTCGTTACCGCACTTGCTGGTCCGGATTTCAGCGCCGGTCGCGGAGGTTCCATCACTGTCGACCACCCAGTTGGTGCCGGTCCAGCTGATGGAAACCTGCACACCCAGCGGGTTCTGGCTGAAGTCCAGCAGGCCAACCTTGAAGCTGCCGACTGTCTCGGTGCCAGCGTTCATCACTTCAACCCGGAAGGTGAAGTATTCATCGCCGCCACTGCGCTTGGTCCAGCCGGTGCCGGCCACACTGTAGCCGACCGCGTGCGAAACGTAGCCGTAGTCGCCCAGCTTGAGGTCGGGCTTGTCGATAGTCATGGTCGCCTGTCCGTCGGCGTCACCATCGGTGAAGGTGTCGTCGTAGTCGGTCCAGGAGCGGACATCCGACTGGATGGTGTAGGTACCCGGTGGTGCCCAGGCTGCGAAGCCCACGGTAACCTCGACGTTCACGTTGAGTGAGTCACCGGGGTCCATGAAGTTGCTCGCGCTTGGTTCCATCGGCTTACCGGCTGCGGAATCCCAGCTGGACTTGGTCGGGTTGGAAATAGACCAGCCAGTTGGCATGGTGTAGTCGGTCGTACCGCTGGGCCAGGTAATGACGCCATCCTTGTCGATGAACGCAGTCGGGTCACCGCCGTCAGGGTCGTCACGGTTGCCGCCCCAGAAGCCGGGGATGGGCTTGATGGCGACAACGGTTTCGCGGCCCTGCTGCATGATGTGGCTCAGGATTGCACCGGGGCATCCCTGACAGTAGCTACCGCTCTCGAGCGTCACGAACGAGTTGTCCGGGGCAGTGATGGTGAAGTCCACCACACCTGAGTCCGAGATAGCGCCCAGATTGCGCGCCTTGACCGTGTAGGTCCGCTTGATGGTATCACCAGTCGATGAGGAAGGCGCCCCCTTCTGTGAAGTGGGCGTGATTTCCTTGACATCCATGGCGTACGAGTTCAGGCCGAATACCGCCGCGGTATAGGCGCTGAAGGTTCCACTGCCGCCACCGGAGGTCCCGACCAGACGTACCTGCATCGGTCCGCCGATATACTGGTCCTGCAGGCCACTGCCGTCAGAGATTTCGTCCACTACGCCAAGGTCGGCGTAGAAGGTCTGACTGCTACTATTGTCGAAGTAGCTGCTGCCAGTCCAGGAATCTGGCAGGGTTGTGTAGTTGGCGCCCGGGATGGCGTAGAGCGAGGTTGTTTCACCCGCTGCACGCCACTTGACGTCGAACCACTGGCCGCTGGAGCCTGCGCGTACCTGCGCCTGCACCGAGGCGGTGTCAAGCTCGTAGGTCGCCTCGACCACCAGGAACGGGTCGCTGTTCCAGACGTTGAAACTCTCTGAGGTCAACGTACCGGAGTCGGAGCCGTCCCAGTTCCAGGAGCCCATGGTCCACTCGTCGCTGGTCCACTCGTCAGATGCGAGCAGCGTAGCGCCCAGTACCAGTGTCTCCTTCACGGTGTTATCGACCGGGTTCTCGTCAGGCACCGTCAGCTCGTCAGGCCGCTCGGCCTTGACGTGCAGGTTGTAGATGCCCGGAGCAAGCTCAGCGCCCCAGCGCCAGGTCGATCCGGCGCTGTCGGGGTCAATTGTGAAGGTGTCGCCCTTGTTCAGCGCAGTCTGGACCTGATAATAGTTCCAGTAGCGGGCTGATGGGTCGGGCCACGCCTGCATCCCGTTCATGTCAGTTATGCGCGCGTAGACGGTTACGTCCTGCTGCGGCTCAAGGCCAATCGACTTCACCGTGATGGAGAGGTCGTGGTCCTTGCCTGCCGCCGCAAAGCGGTCGGTCGTCACGTCTGTGATACCGATGTTGTTGCGGTACTCGTTACCGATGACCATGATGTCATCGAGCAGTACTCCGCGACCGCCGCCGACATTGCTGACGACGCGGAAGTCAAGGAAGGTCTGGAAACCTTCGTAGGCACTCAGGCTGAGTTCTTCCTCAACCCAGTCGGAACTGGCCCAGTCGCCACTCGTGCCCTCATAGGTCTTCAGCACGCTCCAGCTTCCGGAGGTAATCTTCTGGCTGCTGTCGAAGTCACTTGCAGCGCGTACCTCCAGCCGGTCACCGTTAGCCAGGTCGTACTTGATTGAGAACGAAAGCACCGGCTTGAACGCCGCCCGCAGGTCGACACAGACATCGTTGACGTCGATGCCGTCAAGGTTACGGACGCAGTTGTCAGGCGTAACCATGCTGTCGTCGGCCCCGCCGCCGTAGGCGTCAGTGCCGGCCTCGAAGTAACGCCAGGCCCACTTGCCCGACTGGGCAGGACCCAGCGACGCGTCGTCAGTGACATCCACGTCGAAGAACTTGTTGCTCGTAGCCGAGGTGCGGTGGAACTGGGTGTAGGTGTAGTCCTTGTCATCGACATTATCGTAGAAGAAAGTGTCGAAAACCCGGAACATTACCTTCATCGAGTTGTTCCACGGGAAGAAGTCCTTGCCCGCCGGCACCAATGCTTCCACCTCAATGTAGTAGGTGTTAGCAGTTGGAGTCGGGAAGTAGCTGAATAGCTCCTTCTGGTCCTCGTGACCCTCTGTGTCGACGTTGCCGTAGGATGAATCGCCCGCGAGAGTCGGAATCTCCGGCTGGTCATCGCTTAGCATGTGCGACCAGTCCTCGCCCTGCAGGTCGGTTACGGTGAACTTGACCGGAAGTGAGTCCCAACTCGCATCACCGGCGTTCAGCACGGTGGCGTTGAACTCACGGTCGTTGTTAGTGTTCTGTGCGTGCACGCGGAATGCCTCGCTGCGCACCGTGACGTCAGTCACTGCCACATCACGCGTGATACGCTCTGTGCCACGGAAGACCATCTCGTCAATGAACCAGCCCGGGTAGGGGCGGCCGTTGGCACTGTTCTGCTCGGTATTCTGGTCGCTGTCGGAGTCCTGCTGAATGCGCCACAGAATTGAGCTGGTGTCCTCCGAGCCGTAATAGTTAGAGCTCATGGTGTAGCCCTGGTAGCGCGTGTTGCCGCCGCCCCAAAGGTACCATGCTCCCTCACCCGGGCAGAAGCCGGAGTAGGAAATCAGGTTGGTCCAGCTGGCGCCATCGTCCTTTGAAATCTGCATGCGGAAATAGTCTCCAGATTCCATGCAGCCGGTAAAGACCATGCCAACCACCACTTCTTCCATCGCGCTCAGGTCGAGCGGCGGGGTAACGAAGTAGTCGTCCTGGTACGGGTTAGGGACGAACTTGGGACAGTCGTTCTGGGCATTGTGGTTGGCATCCCAGTCGCAATCTGCAGGGTCCGCATTGTTCTTGTACCAGCCGTTCTGGTTGAGGGCCGCGAGGGCGTACATGCCCTCGTGGTAGACCGAGCGCTGGGTCTTGTTATCAGTCGTACCGTCACATTCAGACTCGGGCCTTCCACCCGGCCAACAGCCATCCATGTCCCAGTCGTAGGAGTGGATGCGGCCGTAGTTCACACTGTCGTAGCTGTTCGCACCGTTGTCATCAGTATCTCCAAAGGTAAGCGATGCGCCGGGCTCGTCCAGCTCACCATTGTCAACCCACTTGGAAACACCCACGTCCGCCTGGACGAAGTTGTTAGGGGCGACCTGGTCGCCAGCGTGGACCACCTCAGCACTGATACGGTCCATGCCAGCACTGGTGAAGAGCACATGACGCGCCCGGTTGGGGTCATTACCGTCGTGCGCGCGCTGGATGGCGTCGTTAGCCTTGTTGAAGGTGAAGACCACTGACTGGCCCGGCATGATGGTTTCGACATTCATCGGATGCCCCTCTTCATTAGCGAATGCTTGCGTCGTGAAGGTGTTATCGAACAGTACCTGGCCAAACTGGTTCTTCAGTTTGAGGTGAATGCCAGTGCCTGACTGAGGCAGGTAACCGTAGTTGGTAGCGGTCACCTTGATTTCGACCGGAACCATTGCTTCGACTGTGCGCCAGTACTGCGAGTGGTTGGGGATGTCCAGCCCGCCGATACCGATATCGACGTTCTGCTTGGCCTCGCGGGCAACTTCCATCCAGTCCAGGATGGTGGCGAAGAAATCTGCCCGCTCAGAACGGGAATCAAAGACGCCAATCTCGTCAGCGAAAGTGAACGCCTTGTGGGTCTGCTGGGAAGTTACCGGCTGCCCGTCTGTTCGCGGAAACTGAATGGCATGGTACTTGTAGGCGTGGGTGGCGTCCCTGTGAACGTCCATCCAGAAAGAGCCCATGGCATCGTTGTCATACGGCCTGTAACCGCACGGCCGGTCCAGATAGTGGACACCGGCAGTGTCGGTCGAGTACTCCTTGCCGTCGAAGAGGGAATCGTCGACTCCCTTCATCGGATTAGAAGTGCCATCAACGACCAAGTAACTGGAATACCATGTGTTAGCATGCAGATAGTCACTAACGTAACTACCGCCATAGGCAGCAAGCCAGTCACCCATCTGAGTCAGCTGGATGACGTTGCGGTTGCTGGTCGAGAATGAATCCTCGGTACCATCATCACCGTCAAGGTAATCCATCATTACATTTCCCTCGCCGGATGCGACAATATCGGTATTCCAACCAGAGTACCAGATAATGGTCTCATAATTGTCAAGCAGGGAAAGCCCCTCGTCACCGGCCGGCAGCTGCCAGCTGGTGCCGCCCCAGGTGCCGGCACGGAAGACGTCGAATGAATATCCGCCGTCGTTGAGCGCCGTCTCAACGTGGGAGGCCTCAATCCAGGGACCCGACATCCAGCGCTCCATGTCGTCATCGACAATCAGGATTTTTGCGTCGCCGGGGTCTGCAGGCTGGGGTGAGAACTTCCCAGTAGCCAGCGTCTTAGCTGGTTGTGGCGCGTATCCTTCCACGATGGCGTTGATGTCGCCGTAGGCCTGGACGCCTTCCTCGGAGAAGAAGACATCGTCGCCCATGTAGGGCGTCTCGCTCTCGGTTTCCTGTCCCGTGGCAGCCAGCATTGTAAAGCCGCTGAATGCCATCAGGAAGGCTACCAGTATTGCAGCCAGCTTCCCTGACGGGATAGCGGATGCAGTGCTGTTTGCGTTCATTTTACACACCTTCGCTGTTTTGTCCTTTACCGTACTCATAGAATGAGCGCGGTTCCCTTCCATCCCGAAGGGTGATAATAAAGCAACACCCCGGCCCGCTAGAACTACTATTTAAGCTAAGTGGTACAATCGTTTGACATTAGGGGCTTTTCCGCAGCAGGTCCAGCACCCTCAGCTCCTGTCCGGGCGAGTAGGGGTGTACCGTCCGCGAGTTGCTGACGCTGGCAAAATCGCCCACTGCCTCCGCGACTCCGGCCGGAAGTTCCGGCGCCTTGCGATCGGACAGCAAATAGAGGTGCAGCATCCCACCCGGCGCGAGCGCGGCGATGCCAATCGCAGCGAAATCGAGCGAGCCAGTGGGGTGGTTGACTATGACACGGTCGAAGCTCCCGAGCCCCGGCAGCAGCTCTTCCGCGAGGCCGGTGTGGAACTTGAAACTTTCCGATGACAGGTTATTAAGTTCGGAATTCCGTTTCGCCCACTTTTCAGCGGCGGGATTTCCGTCAATCGCGACCACCCGCGCGCCAGCCCGGGCGGCGGTGATGGCGAACGGCCCCACCCCGGCAAACGCATCGAGCAGCCGCTCGCCCGGCCGCACCAGCGCCGCAATGCGCGCCCGCTCGGCCGCCAGCCGCGGCGAGAAAAAGAGCTGCTGTAAATCGACCTCGAAACGCAGCTTGTTTTCGCGGTGCTGCACGATAAGGGACTCCTCACCGGCGACCACTGTCAGGGCGCGTACGCGCCACCGTCCGCCGACGCCGCGGTCAACCGCCACCGTCCGCAGGTTGGCGTGACTCTCCAGCAACGCCTGCGCGATGGACGCGGCGTGCGGTTCCGCCTCGTCGGAGAGCCGCAGGATGCCGACGTGCCCCAGCATATCGAACGCCCGCGGCGCCAGCTCGCGCAACTCGGGCGACAGAGCTTCGCGGTAGTCGCGCCCGACGGAGCGAACCGGCCGCCCCTCGCGCTGCACGATTTCGCCCTCCGCCGCGCCCGCCAGCGGCCAGAGGACGAAATCACCGTCGTGCTGCACGCGGAAATCTGGGTGCAGCAGCCCCTCCCGTTCAAGCCGGGCGCGTGCTGTTTCGGCGTCAACGCGCCGCACCCTCAGGTGCTTCACGCTATGGCCTGACGGTAGGTCGCCGCGTCAAGCAATCCCTGCGGCTCTGCGGCAGGCCGAAAGGCGACAATCCAGCCCAGCTCGTAGGGAGACTCGTTCAGCAATTCGGGTGCCTCTTCCAGCTGCGTGTTGACCTCGGTTATTTCGCCGGCGACCGGTACGTAGATGTCGCTGGCGGCCTTGACCGACTCGGCGACGGCGATGGAGTCGCCCGCGCCGAAAGTATCGCCGACCGTCGGCAGCTCGACGAACACCACGTCCGAAAGCGCCTCTTGGGCGTGGTCGCTGATGCCAAGGACGCAAGTGCCGTCATCGCGCCGGCGCAGCCACTCGTGCGACTCGGCGTAGAGCAATTCCTCGGGTATGTCGCTCACTGGAACGGCGGCCGCACCACGCGCGCGTTTAAGTGTTTTCCGCGCACCGCGACCGTCACCGCCGTCCCCGGCTCGAGGTTGAGGTAGGCGAGGCCGATGCCAGTCCCCAGTGACGGAGAGAGCGTCCCGCTCGTGAGCTGGCCGACGCGTTTGCCGTCATGGAAAACGTCGCAGCCGGGGCGCGGGACACCGCGCTCGGAGAGCTGGATGCCGCGCAGCACCGCGTAGCCGCTGCCGCGCTGCGCCAGCAACGGCTGGCGGCCGATGAACTGGTGACCCCAGCCGATAACCCAGCCACAATTTGCCTCGAGCGGTGTCTGGCTCCCGTCGAAGTCGGTCCCCGAGAGCAGCATCCCGCGCTCGAGTCGCAGCGTGTCGCGCGCGCCAAGCCCGCACGGCGTGGCGCCGAGCGCCAGCAGCGCCTCCCAGAGCGGCAGCGCCTTGTCGACGGGGAGGATGAATTCGCATCCCGGCTCGCCCGTATAGCCGGTGCCGCTGACAATCAGCTCGCCCTGACGCGCCAGGCTGAACGGCTCGACCGCCAGCGCGAGGTGCATCTCGAGCAGCCGCGGCGCGTCGGGGCCTTGCAACGCGATGCACGCCAGTTCCGTGCTGCGGTCTTCCAGCGTCGCGTCAAAATCGCTGATTTGCGATGCGAGCCAGTCCGCAATGCGGCCGGTCGTAGCGGCGTTGGGCACCAGCAGGAACTCGTCGGGGGCGAGGCAGTAGACTATCGTGTCGTCAATGATATGCCCCTGCTCGTCGAGGACGTGGCAGTAGCGGCAGCGCCCCGGCTCGAGGTTGCGGATGTCCCACGTCGTGACCCACGCTAGGAACGCCGCCGCCTTCGGGCCGCTGACGAACAGCTGCCCCATGTGCGAGACGTCGAAGACGCCCGCGGCCGACCGCACCGCGCGATGCTCTGCAAGGATGCCCTCGAACTGGATGGGCATCTCCCAGCCGGCGAAATCAACCAGACGCGCGCCGAGCGCGATGTGGCTTGCATGGAGCGGGGTGCGGAGCATCGCGACCGCACCCCGCCGACGGGGAAAAACCGTTGGGGCAGGACTCAATGCTTATAACCGGGTGGACGTGCCGCACGACGTGGCAGTCCCCAGCGACGACAAAAAGCGCGGATTCAAGCAGAGCGTGAAGGTTACCGTCGAGGACAAGGAGGGGCAGAAGCATACGCTGCGGCTGCCGCTGCCGTACCGCCCCAAGGGGGAGATGTTTGCCGTCGCCGAGACCTTCCAGGGCGGCAGCCGGCTGCAACTCATCTGCGAGGATGGCAAACGGCGCATGGGGCGCATCCCCGGCAAGCTGCGACGCCGGATGTGGGTGCGCGAGAACGACCTGCTGATAATCGTCCCGTGGTCGTTCCAGGATTCGAAGGCGGACGTCAAGTTCCGCTACACGGCGACGCAGAGCGCCAACCTGAAGCGACAGGACCTGATACCGGAAATCCTGGACATCTACTGATGGAAGAGAGCCTGCTGAGGCTGGACCGGCAGCTGGGGCAATTAGTGAGCAGAGGCGACCGCAACTGGCGCAAGACGCTCGACGCGGTTTTCGACGAGCCGACGCTCAGGGCCATCCAGCAGCTCTTCAGCCGCGGCGTGCTCTACACGCTCGAAAATATCATCGCTACCGGAAAGGAGGCGAACGTCTTCCGCGGCAAGACGCGCGACGGGCGCAACCGTGCGGTCAAGATTTACCGGCTCAGCACCGCCACCTTCCGCAAGCTGGCGCCCTACCTTGATGGCGACCCGCGCTTCCCGCACGGGGGCAAGTCGCACCGTGACCGGATTTTCACCTGGGCGCAGAAGGAGTTCAAGAACCTGCACCTGATGCACGCCGCCGGCGCCAGCGTTCCGCAGCCGTTCCACGTCCACCGCAACCTGCTGGTGATGCAGTATCGCGGCTGGCGCTACCGCCCCTACCCGACGCTGCGCGAGCTGCCGCCGGAGGAGCCGCACGCGTTCCTGCAAACACTCATGGCGTCGGTGAAGGCGTACCACGACGCGGGGCTGGCGCACGGCGACCTGTCGGAATACAACGTGCTCAACGTGCGCGAGCAGCCCTGCATTATCGACGTGGGGCAGGCGGTTCCGCGCCAGCATCCGCGCTTCGCGGAGCTGCACGAGCGCGACCTTGGCAACATCCACCGCTGGTTCCGCAAGCGGCTGCCGGGGCTCACGCGCGAGGAGGTCGAGCAGTGGAGTACGTGAGGATTCCGCAGCGCCGCATCGGGGTGCTCATCGGCCACGACGGGGAGACCCGCAAGGAGTTCGAGGTGGCGACCGGCTGCACGCTCGAGATTGACTCGCGGACCGGGATTGTGCGCGTCGTCCAGCCCGAGCGGGGCGACGCGCTGCTGGCGCTGCAGCTGCTGGCGGTCGTGCGCGCCATCGGCCGCGGCTTTTCCCCCGAGACGGCGCGCGAGCTGCTCGACCCCGAAACGTACCTCGAGGTGGTCGATATCCGCGACCACACCGGCCACTCGCGCAAGCGGCTGGAGCGGATGCGCGGCAGGGTCATCGGACGCAACGGCAAGACGCGCCGCATCATCGAGGAGCAGAGCAACGCCCGCGTGGCGGTTCAGGGGCATACGGTGGCGGTGATTGGCTCGCTCGAGGCGGTCGAGGCGGCCAAGGTCGCGCTGGGGATGCTGCTCGCGGGGGCAGAGCACGGCTCGGTCTACCATTACCTCGAGGGGCACCGCCGCTCGCGCTGAAGCGGTTTCCTGCGCAATTATTAAATAATTCGCAAGTATGCGCCGGAAAGCCCGTTGTTCTGGTTATGGTATTGAGTGCCGGGAACGGGCGTCCAGAAATGAAAGGTGCAATAAACCATGAAAAATGAATCAAACGGGGAGAGAGCATGAAAGTCAGTTTCCTGGGCGTCGGTGAGGCGTTCGACGAGACGCAGACCAATGTCTGCATTCTGGTAGAGGCAGCCGGGCGACGTATGCTGGTCGAGTGCGGTGCCAACACGCCGGGCGAGGTGTGGAAGATTTCGGTCCGGCCCGACTTCCTTGACGGTATCTTCATCTCGCATTTCCACGCTGACCACGTCTTCGGGCTGCCGTCGTTGCTGATGCGTATGTGGGAGGATGGCCGCACGCGCCCCTTCTACCTCTTCGGCCCGGTCGGCGGCCAGCGCCACCTCGAGCGGCTGATGGAGATGGCGTACCCCGGGATGGTCAAGCACATTCCCTTCACGCTGCGCTTCCGCGAACTGCAACGGTCGCACCGCTGGGACGACTGGAACCTGCGCGTCGTAAACACGCGCCACAGCGTCCAGAACCTCGGGCTGCGCCTCGAAGCGGGCTCACCACAGAAGGTGTTCTGCTACTCGGGCGACGGGATGTTCACCCCCACCGCCGCCAAGCTCTACACTGGCGCCAGCCTGCTGGTACACGAAGCGTACCTGGAGGATGGACAGACCAAAACCCACTGCAGCCTGGTCCAGCTTGAGCGGCTGCACGATCTGGCGCGGCCAAAGCAGATGGCGCTGGTCCACCTGCAGCGCGACCTGCGCAAACAGAAGAAGGACATCCTCAAGAAATACCGCCAGCGCAAGTGGACCATCCCCGAATCGGGCGATGTCGTCACCTGCTGAGTGGGCGTCCACAGACTGGTCCACATCACCCGTTTCGAGTCAGCGCGCAAGCTGACGCGTGTCCCCGCAGGCCATCCCTGCGGGCGGGTCTACGGCCTCGCGTTCCGGCTCGAAATCCACGTTGAGGGCAAGATGGACCCCGCGACCGGGATGGTGGTCGATTTCGCGATGCTCGAAGAGGCGTTCGCGTCGCTGAAGGCAGAACTGGACCACAATTACCTCAACGACCTGCCCGGGCTGGAGAACCCGACCAGCGAGGTGCTGGTCGCATGGCTTTGGGAACGGCTGGCGCCGAGCCTGCCACAGCTCCGCAAACTGGTGCTGTGGGAGAACGAAACCTCGCGCGTCGAGTTCGCCGGCTGACGGAAACGCCCGCTCCCGAGGGCTACGGCACCGTTTTTAGCCGGCCGCCGCTGCGCCCGCATGACTACTATCGCCTTCCGGGTCAATTCCACCGCGCGCGGCAAGCGGCTGGTCGACCTGGGCGAACTGATGCGCGAAGCGGGTTATCTCGAGGAGTTCAGCTTCGACCGCGGTGCGCAGGAAGTGCGCTTCCGCTTCGCCGAATCGCCCGTAATCTTCGGCCCCGACGGCGAAATTGATCTCGGCGAACTGGAGGAGTATATCCGGGCCGAGACCTCGATTGGCAAGCGGTTCACCGACGAACTGTTGCGCGAGGTTTTCAACCTCGACGAGACCGGTCACGTCTGGCAGCCAGAAGAAGAGTGACCCCTACTAGGGTGGCTGCCGCCATCAGGGCACTCGGCGCAGGCAGGAACGACGAATCCTCGCGCTCGATGGCGCGGACCTCGACTTCGACCGTCGCGACCGCCTCGCCCCCTTCGCCGTCGCGCACCTCCAGCGTCAGGAGATGCGCGCCCGCAGAGAGCGTCGCAGTCGCTTCGAATGAACTTGTCGTCACGAGATGGCCGTCACGGTCGCTGCTCCAGACAAAGAGCAGCGGGTCGCCGTCCGGGTCGCTGCTGCCGACAGCCGAGAGTGTGATCGTCCCGGCGGAGAGCTGCGCGGCCGGCTGCGGCAGTGCAATCAGCGCCAGCGGCGGCTGGTTGGGCTGTTCGTCGAGGACCGTGATGGTGACGCTCGCGGGAGCCGACGAATGCGCGCCCTCGTCATCCTGCACCTCGAGCGTCGCCGTATAGCTGCCCGGCGAGAGGTAGGTGTGGCGCACCCACGACTGCGAAGCCCAGCCGGTGGCGTCGCCATCGCCAAAATCGAAAGCGTAGCCGGCGACCTGCGAGTCGTCGCTGGAACCGTTGCCGCTGAAGACCACGGGCTCGCCGAATTCGAGCTCGAGCGGCTCCGCCGAGAGCCGTGCGGTGGGCCGCCGGTTGGCGTCGTCGTTGGTTATTTCGACCTCGACTTTCGCCGACGACGAGTAATTAAAGCCGTCCCACGCCCGCGCCTCAATCCGGTAGCGGCCGTTCAAGTCGCCCGTCGTGTTCCATTCCCAGCTCCAGTCCGTCGTTCCTGAAGCAGTCTCCCACTCCGCTGGTGCGACGCGCACCTCGACCCGCCGCACCGCGTAGTTATCTTCCGCAGTGCCGCTGACCGTCACAGTCCCGGAGAGGATTTCGTTTTCGTGCGGCGCGGTGATGAACACCAGCGGCGGTTGCGTGTCGAGTATGTCGGTGACGGTCGCCGAGAGCGTGGCGTTGTGGTCAGAGTCATCGGCGTCGCTGGGCGAGATGTCGACCAGCGTCGCTGCGAACTCGTGCTCGCCGAGCACCGCGGTCCACGGCAGCGCGAGGTTCAGCGCCTGCTGCGGGTCGAGCGACCCCTCGCGGGTGCCAAGCGGCTCGCCGTCGAGGCTGAACTCGACGCTGAAACTGCGCGCCCGGCCCAGCCCTTCGTTGATGATGCGCGCGACCAGCTGCACCTCCTCTTCGGGCAGCGGCACCTCGGGCTGTAGCCGCAGCTCCTCGATGCGCAAGTCGGGCGGGTCGCTGTAGCTGCTGATTTCGATTGCCCGCGAAATGCCGGGATTGTTGTTGAGCGCGAAGCTGGCGCGAAGCTGCGTTTCGGTAACCGCGGCAGGGGCGCCGAGGTCGAAGCGCAGCGTCGGGTGCGAAATGAGCACGGCGCCAGCCGCCGGCTCGCCGGTGTAGTTGAACCAGGCACGCACGAATCGCTCATCGCCTTCGACTCCAGCCCAGAGCCCCTCCTCGGAGGCCAGCCCGTCGGCGGCGTCGGCGTCCAGTTCGAAGCTGGCGGGCGCCGGCCACGCCGCCGACCAGCGCGCCTCGATGCGCACCGAATCGGGCTGCTCGCCTTGCGGGTAGTTCTGGATGGTGCCGCCATCCTCGCCGCGAGTCGTATGCTCGGTGCGGGTGTAATCCATCGCGAGCGTGAAGGAAGCGTTCTCCAGAACGGGGATTTCAGGCGGCCCCGCGATGGAGCCGGAGCGCAAGTCGAGCGAGCGCTGTACGGCACCAAGGGCGTCGACGGTGCCCCAGCCGTAGCAGTTGTTCGGCGAATAGAACTCGCCGCAATCAAGGTCGAACGGAACGCGATGGTCGCTGGTCTCGCGCATGATTTGCTTGTAGGGGCTGCTGGTTGCGTCGGGCCGCATCTGCGGATTGGCCTGCACCATCA
Organism: uncultured archaeon; assembly: GCA_964389465.1. Classification (GTDB taxonomy): domain Archaea; phylum Thermoplasmatota; class Poseidoniia; order MGIII; family CG-Epi1; genus UBA8886. The sequence goes on from CAYMDK010000006.1 coordinate 54,013, forward strand.
GCGCCGCCAGGCCGGCAACGTGCGGCGCTGACATGCTCGTCCCGGAGTAGGAGACGTAGCCGTCGCCGCTCCCTTTCTGGGCAGACATCACGCCGCCGCCGGGCGCCATCACGTCGGGCTTGAGGCGGCCGTCGCCGGTCGGGCCGCGCGACGAGTAGATTTCGCGGTTGTGGTTGTCATTGACCGAGCCGACCGTAATCGCGCGCTCGCTATCGCCCGGGTAGGTCACCGAGCCGGGGTGCGCCGCGACGCCCAGGTTGCCATTACCGATGGCGACCGTCGTGACGATGCCGCTCTCGACCGCGGCGTCGAGCGCTTGCGAAATCGACGACTGCCCGTCGTTGGTCGCGCCCGGGATGACGACCGGCCCGCCCAGCGAGAGCGACATGACACGGATGTTGAAGCGGTCGCGGTTGGCAATCGTCCAGTTGACCGAGCGCAGCAGGTCGTTGGTGTCGCCCCCGCCGCCGTCGAGCGCAATGACTCCGGCGAGCCGCGCCTGCGGTGCCACACCGGCGTAGGTTCCCGAAGGCCCGCCGGTACCAGCAGCGATGCCCGCCACGTGGGTGCCGTGGCTGCCGGAATCGTGCGGCTGCTCGTCAGGATATTCCTTGTCGGTGTTGGCGTTGTAGAACGCCAGCTTGCCGTCCGCATCGACCGCTATCTTCGGGTCATCGGTCGAGCCGATATCGTCCAGGTCGTCGAGCGATTCGTGCGCGAAGTCGACACCTGTGTCGAGAATCGCAATTGTCACGTTCTCGCCCCGGAAGCCGAACTGTGACCAGACGGCGGTCGTGCGCAACGACGCGACGCTGTTGTCGAGCGCCGGGTAGAACATGACGTCCGGCTCGAGCCACACCAGCCCGGGAAGCCGCGTCAGCGCCGGCAGCGACTCGAGCGGCACTACCACGCCGAATGTCTCGAAACGGGGAAACCACGAAACGACTTCGCCGTCGAGCGCCGTGACGTAGTCGCGGTGCTCGCCGCGCAGTGCATCAACGCGCGCAATGACCGAAATCTCGCCTTCCGGCGCCGGCGCGCCGCCCAGCTCGCCGATGCGTTCCGGCGCGGCAGCCATCAGCGCTAGCCGCGGGTCGACCAGCGACGCCGTTTCCGCCGGCAAGGCGACTCCGTAAGGCGACCCCGGGGCGCCGAGCGGAGTCGCCAGCACCGGCAGCGCCAGCAGGGCGACCAGCAGCAGCGCAGCGAACCGCTTCACGGGCGCCCGGGAGGTCACTGACTGATAAACCTTTGCGGCTGGGCACCAAAAAATTCGTACGTACCTCTAATGGACAGAAAACAATATTGCTGTCTGCGCATAGTAACATTTATAATTGACAACAAGCTCGACGTGAAACCATGGACGACTACGGAAGTCTGAACGTGATTTTTTCTCCTATGGTATATCAGGGCCGGACCATCAAAATCGAAGGGGCAGATGAAGAAGAACTTTTTGCCCAAGTCCATGAAAGTAATAACGAAGAAAAGGCGTCATTCTTGAATATCAAAAGCGGAAACTACGATATTTATACCTGGAATAATGAAGACGAAGACCTAGAACAGGAAGAAGGCTGGAAATATCAAGGGATTACCACGGTATTTCCAAATAAAGAGTCAAAATACGAGATTTAACAGTTACAGATTTTTACCCGTGGAACTGGCGCCCGGACCGGGATTCGAACCCGGGTTCGAAGCTCCGCAAGCTCCAGTGATTCCTGGCTACACCATCCGGGCGCGCGGCGCGATGGCTCGCCTTCTTTAAAGCCCGCGGCGAAGGCGCGGCGGCTCGCTGGCGACGATTCCGCACGACTCAAATCCTTAAGAAGCGGCGCCTTGGCGCCGCATGGCAAGCGTGGTGCTGCTGCTCGGCTCGGCCAGCGACAAACCGGTAGCGGCGAAGGCGGAGCAGGTGCTGGCGCAGCTCGGCATCAGCCACGCGACGCACGTCGCGTCGGCGCACCGCACACCCCGCCGCGTGGTCGAGCTCGTAGAAGGCAGCGGCGCGTCGGTGTTCATCGCCGTTGCGGGCCTCTCCGCAGCGCTGCCGGGCGTCGTCGCGGCGCACACGCGCAAGCCTGTCATCGGCGTCCCGTGCACCTCCGACAGCTCGCCCGGCAACCTCGATTCGCTGCTCTCAGTGGTGCAGATGCCGCCCGGCGTCCCGGTCGCCGCGGTCGGCCTCGGCCGCGGCGAGAACGCGGCGCTGCTGGCGGCGCGCATCCTCGCGCTCGGTGATGACGCCATCGCGGCCGCGCTGGAAGATTACCACGCCGAGCTGGAGCGCAAGGTCATCGAGTCGAGCTGAAACGGACGTTTCGGCACGCCGGTTTTCTTGACAGCGCTATTTAGTCTTCGTAGCCGTGTTTCCCGATGAGCGGGACGAACGCGACACCGGGCCGCCGCTCTTCGCGCCATTCGTCGCCGTCGCGCTCGATGACGAGCAACGCCTGCAGCGTGTGACCGCCGACCGGCACCACCATGCGCCCCCGTACGGCGAGCTGCTCGCGCAACGGCCCCGGCAGCCGCGGCGCGCCGCAGGTGACCAGAATGCGGTCGAACGGCGCCACCTCCGGCAGGCCGCACGAGCCGTCGCCGTGGTGCACCGTCGCGTTCGTGACGCCCGCAAGGTTGGCGCGCGCGCGTTGCGCCAGCTGCGGGATGCGCTCGACGGTGTGCACCTCGCCGCCCGGCGCAACCATCGCCGCCGCGACCGCCGCGTGGTAGCCGCAGCCGGAGCCGACCTCGAGCAGCCGCTGGCCGGGGCGCGGCTGCAGCTCCTCGAGCATCATCGCCACCATGTGCGGCGCCGAGATGGTCTGCCCGCGGCCGATGGGCAGCGGCGTGTCGTCCCACGCGGCGTAGCGCTGCCGCTCGGGGACGAAGTCGGCGCGGTCGACCGCCTCCATTCCCGCCCGGACCGCGGGTGTGCGCAGGTATTCGCGCCGCTCAAGGTAGTCGAGCAGCCGCGTCCGCGCCGGGATTGCGCTCATCTGTCGCCTGACCGTCGCCTAGCGGGGGCGCTGGCCTTGCTCCGTAGCGGCTGGCGGCAGACGCGTCCGCACTGCAGGCAGGTGGTGGTGCGCCACCCCTTGCGCGACAGCCGCACGCGGGCGGTCGCCGGCCCCAGAAAACCGTCGCAGCCGCGGCAGACGCGCAGCCGCTGCTCGCGCGTCAGCTTCTGCCGATAGCGCTTGCCGATGAGCCGCGCCAGCTGCGCGCAGCGGTCGGCGTCATCCTGCCGCCCTTCCAGCGCCCAGCGCTCCGCCTGCTCGAGCAGGTGCGCGATGCGCTCGCGGGCGATGGCCTCCATGCGGTTCGTGCGGCGACCGCGACGACGCGACGACATAGCGCGCGAGTGGCCGGTTTTTTAATCACCACCGGCTGCGCAGGTGTGCTCGGCGACCTGTTGCGGTGGGACTCCGCGTGGGAGCTCTACTTCCACTTCCTGATTTTCGTTCCGATTGTCCTGCGACTGGGCGTGCTGGGCGGGCCGGCGCTGACCGCCATCAGGCTGCACGGCCATCACCTCAAATGGCTCTTCGAGCGGCTGCAGGAAATCCCGCGCGGCTACACCATCGCGGTCAAGTTCACCATCGGGCTGCTGGTGCCGACGACGATTGCGCTGCTGCGCTTCTTCGTCCCGAGCCCCGATGCCGCCGGCCTCGTCACGCTGGCCGGCGTAACGCTGCACGTCCCGGCGTGGAGCGAAATATCGCAGTGGCACTACCTCGCCATCGCCGCCTTCTTCATCGCGCACACCTACCTCGATTTCCGACGTGTGTGGGACACGCGCGAACTGGCGGTGCGCATCATCAGCATCGACATCAGCCGCTACCGGCCGATGGTCGACCGGATGCTTTCGATGGGCGACTGGTTGCAAGGTTCGGCCGAGCGCGGCGTGGAGGCGCAGCCGCACGAGCGGGTGGCGCGCTTCGTCGGTTACCTCGCTACGCGCGTGATTGACACAACCAACACCGTCGTCGACAAGGTGATGGAGAAGCCGGACGCCTACGCGCGGCGCTGGATGCTGGTCAACGTCGCGACCGGCCTCGCGTTCCACCTGCTGCCAATGGTGTTCCTGTTCCTGCTGGTCGTAACGCAGGAAATAGCATAAGTGGCGCGAACCGTGCGCGACGACGCGATATGAACCCCAAGGGCAACCCGACTGCACCATGCTTCACCCCTTCGCTGGCGCTGCTGCTATTGCTCCCGGCTTTCGCGGGGTGCCTCGACAGCGGCGAGCCGGCGCAGCCGTCGCTCGCCGCCTCGGTGGAGATGGCACCGGACGAGCTGGTCGGCGGCGCCTTCCAGCCGGTCGAGTTCACCGCGCGCCAGCCGTTGAGCCTGCTGGTGCCATACCCGGTCCGCGACTCCATCACGGGGCTGGTGCAGAACGGCACCGTGCTCGACTTCGCGCAGACGTGGGACTCGTGGCAGGTGGAAATGCTGGCGCCGCCCGGCCACACCAACGCGACGTTCCTCGTCGCCGAGCTTGGCCGCGATGCATGGCCGCTGCGTGCGACCAACGAGAGCTGGCGCGAATGGATTGACCGCGGCGGCCCCGTCGCCGGCATGGACGACGGCATCGGCGCGCTGCGCGTCGCGGGCGACGGCGAGCTGCCACCGCTGGTTCCGGCGCGAGTCACCGCGGCTGGCGTCGAAGCGGTGCAGTTCCCGGTCGTGCGGCCGCCCCGCGATGGCATTGCCCCGGAGCAGGGGGGCGGCCATAGCACCGGCCTCATCGATGGCTACTCCATCTACGAATGGCTCGAAATCGTGACCGACGAGCAGAATGGCTACAACGAGCGCTGGGGACCGCTGGTGCCGCGCGACCCGGTTTACGAGCGGGCGCTGGAATTCCTCGAGAACGAGTTCGACGCGCTGGGGCTTGACGGCCAAATCCACCATTACGAATTATCGAGCTCGCCCTGGGCCGCCAACGTCTGCGGCTACCGCACCGGCTCGGTCTACCCCGACGAGTGGGTCGTGCTGGGCGCGCACCTCGACATCGCCGAGCCGGGCAGCCCGCCCGGCGGCGGCACCCACATCGGCGCGCACGACAACACCGCCGGAGTGGCGATGGCGCTCGCGGCGGCGGGCGCGCTGGCGCAGTTCGACAGCCGGCGCACGCTCGCAGTCTGCTTCTGGTCGAACGAAGAGAACGGCTACGACGGCGCCGACCGCTGGATTGACAACCTGCCGGCGGGCGTAACGGTCACCAACTACCTGAATATCGACAGCGCCGGGGTGAACTACCCCGGCGAATACACGCTGGTCGTCGACATCATCCCCGACAGCGACGACCTGCTCAACGAGCAGTGGGAGATGATTTCGCTCACCGAGTGGATTGGCTCCACCTTCTACGACATCGCGCCGGTGCTGCGCAACGGCCGTGAACTCTACTACACCGAAGGCTACGCGGCGATGAAAGACCACGACCACCCCCACCCCGACACTATTTCGGTCCACGAGTCACAGCGCGGCCGCAGCGACTACGTGCGCTTCGCCGACCGGCTGGGGGTCGTCTCGCTGGATTTCGGCGCCATCACCGGCGGCTACGACTGCTACCACGCGCCGTGCGATACGCTGCCCGAGATGGTCGACTGGATGGCGACCGTCAACGCCACCGGCCAGCAGAACCTGGTCGCGTCGCTCGACATGATTGCGTGGTGGTTCGCCGGGCTGTTCTGGTATCTCGACGAGCGGCCGGTCTACGACCGCAGCTAAAGCGATTCGAGTCGCGCCAGCAGTTCCCCCGCTGCCGCGCGCAGCGCATCGAGTTCCCCTTCGTTGGCGAGCGTCTCATCGGCCGCCGCAATCGTCTCCGCCAGCGACCAACCCAGCTCGCGCTCGTCGCGCGCGTGGAACGCGGCCGCGTCGCCGTCATCGATGCGGCCGCGCTGCTGGACCCGCGCCAGCCGCTGTTCAGCCGACGCGACGACCGCGACCGTCACCAGCGCGTCCCCGTAGGCGGTGCGGAACACCGCCAGTTCTCGTTCGCCGCGCATGCCGTCGATGAGCACATGACTGCCGGCAGCGCGCAGCGCGTCGATGCGCTCCAGCGACCGCGAAGCCCAGACACCGTAGCCGTGCGCTTCACGCTCGCCGTTGGCGACCGCACCAACGCTGGCGGGCGCCAGCTCGAGCCCGCGCCGCTCGGTCTCCTCCCAGACCAGGTCACCGATGCGGTGCACCGCCCAGCCGCGCTGCTGCGCGACCGCCGCCACCTCACCCTTGCCGGCGGCGGGCATGCCTGTCAGCGCGATGAGGGTCATCAGAACTCCGACGGTTCGCGGTATTCGCCGAAGACCCCGCGCAGCACTTCGCACAGTTCGCCTAGCGTTGCGTCGGCGCGGACCGCTGTGATAAAGTGCGGCATCAGGTTGTCGTCGCCCTCGGCCGCCTTCTGGACCGCGTCGAGCGCTGCGGTGTGCTTCTTCGCGTCGCGTTGCTTGCGCAGCCGCGCCAGCCGCGCGCACTGCCGCTCGAAGCCTTTCGGGTCCATCTCCAGTATGGGGATTTCGACCGGCTCGTCGACCGTGTGCGCGTTGACACCGACAATTTTGCGCTCGCCCGAGTCGATTTCGCGCTGGTAGGCGTAGGCCGCCGCGGCGATTTCCTTCTGGAACCAGCCTTTCTCAATGGCGGGGATGACACCGCCGAGCGAATCGATGCGGTCGAAGTAGTCGCGTGCCTGCCGCTCAAGGTCGTCGGTGAGCCACTCAAGGTAGTATGAGCCGCCGAGCGGGTCAACCACGTTGGCGGCGCCCGACTCATGTGCAATCACCTGTTGCGTGCGCAGCGCAATCTGCGCCGCCTTCTCCGACGGCAGCGCCAGCGCCTCATCCATCGCGTCGGTGTGCAGCGACTGCGTGCCACCCATCACGCCGGCGAGCGCCTGGATAGCGACGCGCACTATGTTGACTTCAGGCTGCTGCGCCGTCAGCGAGCAGCCGGCGGTCTGCGTGTGGAACCTTAGCTTCCACGAGCGCGGGTCTTGCGCGCCATACTTCTCGCGCATCTCGCGCGCCCAGATGCGGCGCGCAGCGCGATATTTGGCGATTTCCTCGAAAAAGTCGTTGTGCGCGTTGAAGAAGAACGAGAGCCGTGGCGCGAACTCGTCGACACCCAGCCCGCGCTTAACCGCGTCGTCGACGTAGGCAAAGCCGTCGGCGAGCGTGAACGCCAGCTCCTGCGCCGCGGTGGAGCCGGCCTCACGGATGTGGTAGCCCGAAATCGAGATGGTGTTCCACTTCGGCATCTCGCGCGTGCCGAACTCGACCGTGTCGGTCACCAGCCGCAGCGACGGTAGCGGTGGATAGAGATACTCCTTCTGCGCGATGAACTCCTTCAGGATATCGTTCTGGATGGTGCCGCCCAGCTTCGCGCGCGGGACGCCGTTGTTCTCGGCGTTGGCGATATACATCGCCCAGGTAATTGCCGCGGGCGAGTTGATGGTCATCGACGTCGTGACCTTGTCGAGCGGAATCCCGTCGAACAGCTGCGCCATGTCCTCCAGTGACGAGACGCCCACCCCACATTCGCCGAACTCGCCCGCCGCGGTGGGCGAGTCGGAGTCGTAGCCGTAGAGCGTCGGCAGGTCGAAGGCGGTGCTGAGCCCAGTCTGCCCCTGCGAAAGGAGATACTTGAAGCGCGCATTGGTCTCGCGCGCCGAACCAAAACCGGCGAACATGCGCATGGTCCAGAGCCGGCCGCGATGCATCGTGGCGTGGATTCCGCGGGTACAGGGATACTCGCCCGGGAAGCCGATGTCGCGGTCGTAGTCGAGGCCCGCGTTGTCGAGCGGCGTGTAGAGCCGCCCCACCTCCTGCCCCGAGGTGGTGATGAAGCGCGGCCGCCGTTCAGGATGCTTCTCCAGCGCCGGCGCGAGCGTCTCGCGCTCCCAGCGCGCCCGCTCCGCCTCGAGGTCGCCGGCGCGCGATTTTTCGCCGCCACCACTCCCGGCGGCGGTTCCATCGGGCGGAGTCATCGCGCTCCGGAGGTGTGGATGTAATAAGGATTATCGGCGAGCGACTACCTGAGTTTAGCGATTAATTATCATCGAAAAATATCTGGTTGTAGTACCTGACCGAGGTCTGTCCGATTTTTATCTTGCTGGAGCAAGCTCTCACCTCATCAGGCGTAATCTCCTCCAGTAACAGCTTTATGGCCAGGTAAGGAATGTTCAGCCCCGGTGCGAAAATCTGGGTAGATATCCTGGGATTCAGTTCAATCAGGTACTCCCCGATAAACTGGGCATTGACAATCCAGTCCAGGTCCAGCGCCTTCGCGATATGCCTGGTGCTTTCGAGCAGCTCAGGACTCTCAACCTGGATAAATTTCATTGGCAAGCCGCAACGTTCGTTGTGTCGGGACTTGATGGGGCACAGCAGGACCTTCCCGTTCCTGGTCAGGGGGTCAGTAGTGCAATCGATGCCTTGGACGTATTCCATGACGAGTAATTCAGGGAAATCATCGTCCTTTCCGAAGA
>CAYMDK010000007.1:0-16768 GCA_964389465.1 uncultured archaeon
CCCCCGATGCGTTAGCTCGGGAACAGGCACGATGGAATACGCCCTCTGAGGTACTATCCTCAGGGGGCCCCTGAGTTTAAGTTTAAAGCAGGGTTTGACGTGCAAGCCTTAGTATGGGGCTGAAGGCACCGACCCTGAATGACCTGAAAGGTCTTGCATTAACGGCCCTAGCGGTAGTGTTTCTCTGGAATTACATCCTGTTTTTCCTCGAACCTGCTACCGAAATGGTGATCCAGATAGCTCGCTCTATCAAGCTTCCGAGCGGGCTGGAATCCAATGAAGCATATTATCCTCTGGAAACCACCGTGAAATATATCGGCGGTATAATGCTGATAGCTTTCATCCTAGTCCAGAACGAGGTCAAGAATGTCCTGAACCCGGGAGCCTTCTTCAATTTGCTAATTGATACAGTCAGGAGCCCGGCAAATGCAGCGAGCGACTGGCGAGATGCATACTGTTCGGCCGTGGCCAGAATTGCCGACTGGGAGAGTTACATCACTACCCTCGTTGGAATCGTGGTGTTTTACATCATCCTATTATGGTCTGCTTCTGCAGACTTGTCACCCCGGTCCCAGATTCCTTTCCTGATGATTGGTGGTTCGATACTTACAGGATTCCTGCTGTTACAGAATGAGCTCAAGACCTTGATTATAACCATCGTAAAGACAGCACGCAATCCCGGAGATGCAGTAGATATCTGGAAGAAAGCCTGGAAATCGGTAATCACAACCATAGTTGCGATCGGCCTGTTCCTCTTTATTTTCCTCAATGCCGTATTCCTTCCGGACCTGACCCGGAATTTCCCCACTGTGATATCTGCAGCCATGCTGGTGATAATCCTGGTCTGGTGGAAACTGATGGCGATGGAAATGGCAAAGCCGGCTGTCGCCGCCAAGAGGGCGGCCGCTATGGCCTTCCTCCTGGCAATTCCACTAATCCTCTACCTGGTCCTGAGATTGATGGTGCTGCTCAAGACAGACCAGTCCTGGGATATCACCCTGGAATTCATGCAGGCCAAGGCGGGCTTTAACATCAGCAACTGGCCTGACCAGATTGATATTGCTAATGCAACCCGGTGGGAATTCTATCGCGCGGGTATCGTGAATGCTGTAAGGGCTGTGCTGGCAAGCATGTTGCTCTGTACCATCCTGGGATTCATAGTGGGTGTTACGCGACTCTCCAGCAACAAGCTGGCTTCAGGCCTTGCAACGGTATATGTCGAGGTATTCCGCAACTTTCCATTCGCAGTCCTGCTCTTCGTCATCAGCAGCGTGATGGGACAATCATTACCGCAATTCAGGGAAGAGGTGGATATTATGGATATTATTTTTGTCAGTAATCAGGGTATCTGGGTTCCCGTAGTCCAGCTTTCAAACTTCACGTGGGCGATTGCAGTGCTGATTGGTACATGGCTCTATACTCGTTATGAAGACTGGAATGGAGTTGACGATTCCGAGAAAGGTGTCAGGCGACGAATTATCCTCTGGTTCCTGGCTATTGTCGTGGCTGTTGCTGTCGCGGTTTCGAGTGGTATCGATTATCCCAGTTACCTGAAGCCATCCGACCAGCCGGGAAGCTGGCGGATGGAGGGGGGCTTCGAGATATCGCCCGCATTCATTGCCATCGTGGCTGGACTTACGCTCTACACCAGTTCACACGTAGCCGAGATTGTGAGGGGCAGTATCCAGTCGCTTCCATATGGGCAGGTCGAAGCTGCAATCGCCCTCGGGCTGAATCCTATCCAGCGATTGCGATTGGTGATAATCCCGCAAGCTCTCCGGAGCATGATTCCTTCGCTGAACAACCAGTACATGAATGTCTGGAAAAATTCGAGTCTTGCACTCATCGTGGCCTACAACGATTTCTTCTATGTAAATCTGGTAATCGTGAACAAGGTCGGTAAGGCCGTTCCGAGCTTCCTGCTTCTGCTGGTTACCTATCAGGTCGGGAGCCTGTTAATCTCAAGTATCATGAACTTCTACAATAGCCGCGTAACGCAGGTGAAGATATGAACTGGGCATGGACAAGCAAATTGCTTGCAGACCTTCGTAATTTCAATGAGAATATCACTGGAAAACCAGTAGACTGGGTGACGCCCGAATGGAAGTCAGGAGCATCCCGCAGTTCCCTAGTCCTTGCAATAATCCTCGGAATTTTTACTTTTGTGGACGTGCTTGGTGAAATTGGGGGTTCGGGCGTGGGTTTCTCACGGATTGTAATCTACACGATCTCCGTGGCTCTAGCAGCCCTGTTTGCAACCTGGGTAATTTCGACTGTGCTCCTGTTGGGGACTTTCAAGAAAAATCCTGCAACCGCAATCCTGAGCATTATTTCGTCGCTGCTGATCCTGAGTGTCGTAAGAAAATTCGGGGGATTCATACTGATTGAGGCCAACTGGGATGTAGTATGGGCCAACCGGGTCAATCTGGCAATCGGCCCCTTCTTCACTAGCGGCGTCACGCAACCAAATATATCCAACGAGACCTGGAGGTTATGGCCCACCATTTATCTGGTTGCAATCCTGATTGGGGCCACTTATGGAACCCTCAAGGATAGGGCGGGCAAGTTCCTGATACCATTCAGCCTGTTTTCCATGATTTGCCTGTTTGCCATCTGGAATCCAAACCACATTAATTACGAATCCAGAACAACCTTCCTGCTGTTCGGCGGAGCACTCGCCTGTACCTATATCTCATTCGGAACAGTCCACCTCTATAGCTTGAGGGCCGAGGAGTACCTTGTCAACCGGATTAATTCTTGGGTTGCAGTAGCCTCTGTGCTGACATTTGTGCTCACCATGATCCTACTTGACCCCCCAGACAGGTTTGTCGAAGCTGGATGGATGGAGAAAGGGGTTGCCCCCCTCGAATGGGGTGGATTATTCATCAACCTGATGGTCTCTGTTGCGGCTTGCGTTATCGGTTCCGGTATTGCCGTCCTGCTCGCCTTCGGAAGGCGCAGCGAATTGCCTTTCTTCAGGCTACCCTCTACCGGAATAATCGAGGTTGTAAGATCGGGTCCGCTAGTAGCATGGCTTTTCATCGCTTTTTTCCTCGTGCCCGATATAATTCGTCCAATTTATGAAGCGGATTCAGTCATGAGAACCATTATGATTATCTCGCTGTTTGGTGGGTGTTATATGGCGGAAGTGCTGCGCGGAGGACTACAGGCTGTTCCGCACGGCCAGATAGAAGCAGCCATCGCACTTGGGTTGAGTCCATTGCAAACAAAACTGTATGTCGAGCTGCCCAGTGCGATACGGACAACCCTGCCTGCCATCGTCAGCATCTTTATCGGCCTCTGGAAGGACACCACACTGGTATATCTGGTGGGTGTCCTTGACTTCTTCAATGTGGCCAAATTCCTCGCCAGTACCGACAAGGAATTCCTGGGTGATTACAGGGAACCGTTGTTTTTCGCTGGCTTTATTTTCTGGGTCTTCGCATTCTATATGTCCCGGATTTCGCGTCGTATCGAAGCGAAACTGGGGCTGGTAAAGGAAGGCGGAGGTGAAGCTACATGAGCCAAGAAAACAGCGAAAAAATCATTCGGACAGAAGGCGTCAAAGTGAATTTTGGGGATTTTTGGGCCCTCAAAGGCATTACGACCGAGATTGCAAAAGGCGAAATTGTCGTTATCATGGGGCCTTCAGGCTCTGGTAAATCGACATACATTCGCACGCTGAACCGGTTGCAGCCACACAGCGCCGGAACGGTTATTGTGGATGGCATCACTATTGATGACGACACTAGCGTGGCTGACCTGAAATATATTCGTGCCGAAATCGGCTTTGTCTTCCAGCAGTTCAACCTGTTCCCGCACCTGACTATCATGGAGAACATTACCATGGCTCCTATGAAGGTGAAGCAGCAGACAAAGCAAGAGGCCGAGGCGGGAGCCCTGAAGCTGCTCGAGAGAGTCGGCATCCCCGAACAGGCGCACAAGTATCCTTCGGCACTCTCGGGCGGCCAGCAGCAGCGCGTCGCGATTGCGCGTGCGCTAGCGATGGACCCGAAAATCATGCTCTTTGATGAGCCCACTTCGGCGCTTGATCCCGAGATGATTAAGGAAGTGCTGGACGTGATGATTGACCTCGCAAAGCATGACATCACCATGATTGTCGTGACCCACGAGATGGGTTTCGCCAAGGAAGTGGCCGACAGGGCAATCCTGTTTGACGAGGGGGAACTGGTTGAGGAAGCAACCCCAGAGAAGTTTTTCAACAATCCGCAGCGCAAGCGCACCAAGCTGTTCCTCGAACAGATCCTCTGATTGCGGGACTCCGCTTTTAATGAGCCATCCTTGCGCGGCCGATGACCGGGGGAAGCCTCGCGCGTTATGAATTCAGCCAGCAGCTTGAGCGACTCAGGCAGTTCAGCGGACGCGCTACTGAATTAATCAGCCTTTACGTCCCTCCCGAGCGCAAGATTCACGAAGTTGTAGCATACCTGCGCAATGAGGCCTCGCAGTCCGCCAACATCAAGTCCAAGTCAACGCGCAAGAACGTCAGCGCCGCGATTGAGTCCATCATGTCACGGCTGAAAGCGTTCAAAACACCACCCGAAAACGGTATGATATTCTTCGTGGGCCATATTTCCAAGGGCGCTAACCAGACCGAAATGACCCAAGAGGTTGTCATACCCCCCGAACCTGTGGGGGCGTTCCTCTATCGTTGCGACAACCGCTTCTTTCTGGAGCCGCTGGAGCAGCTACAGGAAATCAAGGAACAGTATGCGCTGCTGGTGATTGACCGTTCCGAGGCGACGCTGGGAATGCTGCGCGGCTCGCGTATCAAGGTGCTGAAACACATGTTTTCCCAGGTTCCTTCCAAGCACGGTAAGGGAGGGCAGTCGCGCCGCCGTTTCGAGCGCCTCATCGAGGAGGCGGCTCACGAGTGGTACAAGCGTGTGGCGGGCAGCGCCGAAGATTGTTTTGACCCCCGCGAAATCGAGGCACTGCTAATTGGGGGGCCGGGTGCAACTAAGGATTTCTTTATTACCAAGGAATACCTCCACTACGAATTACGGGACAAAATCCTGGATAGCTTCGACACCGGCTACACAGAGGAAGCTGGTCTGCGCGAGCTGGTTACCAACGCCTCCGGTCGATTGCAGGAAGTGCAGCTGATTCAGGAAAAGGTATTGATGGAGCGATTCATGAAGGAGGTCATGACTCCCCGGGGTGGACTGGCGACCTACGGAGAAATACAAGTGCGCGATGCGCTCCAGCGCGGAGCGGTCGACCAGCTTCTGATTTCGGAAGGGCTCGAGAGCGACAACGAGAAAGGGCTGGTGAAGGAAATGGTAGAGTTTGCCGATAATTCGCGCAGCACCGTGAACCTCATATCCACCGACACCGAGGAGGGGGCGGGCCTGCTCAACGCATTTGGTGGGCTGGCTGCAATCCTGAGGTATCCTCTTAACTGATGTTACAGACCCGACGTTGTGGTGAACTGTCCGAAGCGGACGACGGCAGCCAGCAGACGCTATGTGGCTGGTTGCAGGAAACACGCAACCTGGGTGGCATCGCCTTCCTGCAATTGCGTGACGCAACCGGCGTAGCACAGCTGACGCTGCCGAAGAAGAAAGTGGGTGAGGATAATTTTCGCGAATGGACGGCGCTATCTCGCGAATCAACCCTGTGCGTCACCGGCGAAGTGAAGGCCAACACCGAAGCTCCACACGGCGTCGAGCTGGTTCCAGCCGAACTGCAAGTGCTCAACGCTGCCGCGACCCCGCTACCGCTCGGTGTCGTTGACCGCATCGAGAGTGAAATAGAGACGCGACTCAACGCACGCTATCTCGACCTGCGACGCCCCGAAGTCGCGGCCTTCTTCCGCATCCGCGCCGCTATTTCGGGCGCGGTGCACAACCACCTGCGGCGCGAAGGCTTCCTGGAGGTGCAGACGCCGAAGATTATTGCATCGGCCACTGAGGGGGGTACCGCGCTCTTCCCGGTTCGCTACTTCGACCGCGAGGCGTACCTGGCGCAGTCGCCGCAGCTCTACAAGCAGGTGCTGATGTCGGGCGGACTCGACCGGGTTTACGAGGTCGGCCCCGCCTTCCGCGCCGAGGAGCACAACACTCCGCGCCACCTGAACGAGTTCATCTCGATCGACATCGAGATGTCGTGGGCCGACGACGATGACGTGATGGGGGTCATGGAGCGGCTGGTCGCCAGCTGCGCTGAGGCAGTGGCGCAGGAAGCTGAGGCACTCGCCGCGCTGGAAATGGCGCCGCTCGAAGTCGAGCTACCGCTGCCGCGCATCACCTACGACGAGGCGATCGAAATCGCGAGCGCGAAAGCCGACATTGCGTGGGGCGACGACCTGTCGATGGAGGCGACACGCGCGATCGCCGAGCAGTATGGCGGCTTCTACTTCATCACCAGATGGCCGTTATCGCTCAAGCCGTTCTACATCCAGCCCGAAGGCGAGAAGCACAGCCGGGGCTTCGACTTCATGTTCCGCGAAGTGGAGATGACCTCCGGCGGACAGCGCGTCCACGACGTCACGCTGCTCGAGCAGCGCTTGCGCGAACAGGGGCTCGACCCCGCCGAGTTCGGTCACTACCTGGAGCCGTTCCGCTACGGGATGCCGCCGCATGGCGGCTGGGGGCTGGGGCTGGACCGACTGGCAATGGTCTTCAGTGGCGCGCAGAACGTGCGCGAGTGCGTGCTCTTCCCGCGCGACCGGAACCGGCTGACGCCCTAGAGTGTTCCCGGCCCGCCCAGCGGCAGAGGCGCGAGCGCCGCTGCCGTATCACCGCGCAGCGACGGTCCCTCCGCGAACGTCCCGAAAATACCGATTTCACCGGCGGGATTGTGCGCCAGCCCGAACCAGGGGCGGCCGTCAGGCGCCACGACGATGTCTATAAAATCCCCGAAGCCGCCGCAGCGGTCGTATCCGCAGTCCACTTTCTCGTTATCGAGCGGGTCGTCAGGAGCGTTGACCATGATGGTGGTAATCAGTGGTTGCGGCACGAAGGAATCGGTCATTACGCCGAGGTAGCCGTTCCAGGTCGCGCCGCCGTTGGTGGTACCAATATAGCCCAGCGCGACGCGGCCGGCGCTGCCAGCCGCGATGGTTGGGAAGCCGGTGCCGTTGAGCCCGGGCGGCGCGACCATCAGCGGCTCGCTCCATGTCTCGCCTTCGTCACCTGACCAGGCGTACCAGGGGTGATTGCCGCTCCCCATCCAGAGCGCGTGGACGTTGTCCTCATCATCGGTGGCGACTGCCAGTTCCTCAAAGTTCCAGGTATCGGCCGTCCCGGTTTCCGCGGTCGGCAGAGGATGCTCGGTCCACTCGAAGCCTCCGTCGGTCGAGCGGTAGGCAGAGTAGCCGCTGCCGTCGCAGCCGGGGTTGCCGCGGTAGAAATTGCCGTTTGGTGAACCGACAATGTGGCCGGTCAGCCCGCCGCTGTTGCAGCCGTCGGGCGCCCCCGAGATTTCGGGCGTCCAGGTTATTCCCCCATCGAAGCTGGTCGAGCAGAGCGGAGCGTTGTGGCCGGCGTTGACGCAGAAGACGTAGGTTGTGTCATAGCAGTTGAGCGGTTGCTGGCACGGAAATGGGGACGACGCAATCGTCTGGTGGTCCTGCAGGGCGTAGGGCCAGGTGACGGCTGTCGGGCCAAACCAGCTGTTACCCTCGTTGTCGGAAGTTTCGACTGTCATACCGGAGACGGCGTGCATGTCGAACTTGACCAGACGGTCCGTCCACAAATCTACGTACAGGTAAGGGTCATTGCTGTTCGGCACCCACGGCGGCCCGACGTCAGTGCAACTGTAATCTGAGCTGTTGGTCATGGAAACCATGTTTATGCATTGAACTATAGCAGTCGCGCCATTCGCCCCATTGCCCCAGCTGGTCATGTAGACGTTGCCTGCCTGCGTCACCCCTACGGTCGGCTCGAAAGTCGTCATGCCGATGCCGTAGTAGGTGCCTTGCGCGAAGTGCGGTACATTGTTGCCGGTCAGGACCGAACTGCCGTTTTGCATCCAGTCCTCGGTGGCGTTCTCCGCCCCGGCAAAGTGGTAGAAGGTGCTGGTGGGAATTTCGCGCCCGAAATCGAACGGTGTTTCCCCCGGTGGTGCCGTGCGGTTATCATCCGGGTTGAGGCAGCCAGCGAGGCTTGAAAATACCAGCAGAAAGGCGACCGCGATAATCGGGGGCTGCATGCTGCGGCGGATTATGGCTGGGCTTTAAGGATGTTCACAGCGCACCCGGACCGCTTGCGGGCGCCCGTCAGGCCATCTTGAGGGTTGGATTGCCCCCTACGGGCAGGGTCGAGAGGTACGCCAACTCACCGTAAAGCGCAGGCCCTTCCATCAGGGTCCCGATTACCGCTTCCTCGAAGCCGGCCGCATTGTGAGCCAGCGCAATCCAAGGCCGTCCTTCATCGTCAATTTCAACGTCGATGAAGTCGCCGAAGCCCCCGCAGCGCACGTTACCGCAGTTGGAGGTAATGTCCAGCGGATCGTCCGGCAGGTTGACTGCAACACTGGTAATTAACGGCCATTCGGCAAAGGCATCGGTCATGATGGCCATGTATCCGCCCCAGCCGCTGTTTGTGGTGTTAGTCTCGACGTCGTTGACTTCACCAATGTAGCCGACCACCACGCGGCCTTCTGCACCTGCAAATATAGTCGGGAAGCCGGTTTCGTTGACGCCCGGCGCAGCCACCATCATCGGGTCGCTCCAGATCTCGCCCTGGTTCCGTGAGTAAGCGTACCACGGCATCAGGTCATCACCAATCCATGTAGCGTGGACGTTACCACCATCGTCCACCGCCGTAGCGACCTCGTGGGAATGCCATCCATCCTGCATTCCTACTTTAGTCGTAATTGTATGTTCGCTCCACGTGTAGCCACCATCAAGCGAACGATAGACTGCGGGCCCATCACAGGAGGGATTTCCCCTGTAGACTGCCCCATCAACACCCCCTGCAACATGTCCGTGGAGACCTGAGCACTGCGAGGTACCCAACGGATAACCAATTCTCTGAACATCCCAACTCAGCCCGCCATTGAGCGAGCGGGAGCACTGGGGTCCGGCGGCCGGCGAGCCGGTGTTGATGCAGTAAACATAGACTACTTCGCCCGAGATAGCATTGGAATGCGGCATTGAGGCGATGCTCTGGTGGTCCTGCGTCACGTAGTAGCCCTCGACCGGATAGGGAATGCTCCATGTATCGCCATCATTCTCGGAGTACTCCACGAACATGGCCGCCAGCGCGTGCATGTCGAACTTGACCAGTCGGCCGGTGAACTTGTCGACGTAAAGATAAGGATCGTTAGAATTGGGAGTCTGTCCCGAATCATCGTCAGCGCGACTGAACGGTCCGACATCCTCCCAGGTCTGTCCCTGGTCCCTCGAGCGGATGATATGGGTGCCATCCCCAAGGCCATTCCATTGCGTGAAGAAAATCGCGCCTGACTGCGTAATCCCGATGGTCGGCTCGAATGTGTCGTAACCAGTACCGTAGTAAGTCGCATTGGTGAAGAAAGGGGTACTGTCCCCCGTCAGGTTAGCGGTAATGTTAGCCGCCGCGACTACGGCCGAGTTCGTCGCATCAATCGCCCAGGGCATAGCTGCTGTTCCGGGATAGTGATACCAGGTCGTGACCGGAATCGGCGCGTCAAAGTCGAACGGGCCTGCCTCTGACTCCGGCGGGGGCGGCTGCTCCTGTCCCAGGCAGCCGGCCAGTGCCGGCAGCAGGAACAGCAGGACAATGCAGGTAGTCGGCAGGGTTCGCATCTGGTTCACGTAAATGCTCCGATTATTAAGCTGGTGGGCCCGGGCGGATTTGAACCGCCGATCTTCGCCATGTCAAGGCGACGTCATAACCCCTAGACCACGGGCCCTGCCGTGCGGACGAAGGGGGGTGGTTAAAATTCTGCGCCGCCCAGTTGCGCGAGCCGTTGCAGCGCATCTTCGTAGCTGCCGCCCTCAGCTGTGGCCAGCGTTTTGAAGGCGGGCTGCAGCTCCTCGGCGAACTCGCGCACTTCGCGCGCGAACTGCCATTCGCGGCCGGTCGCGTTGCCGGTGTGCCGCAGGATGGCCCACGCCAGCGCCTGCTCGCCGTGGCTCGCCTCGGCCGCCGTCGCCAGCTCGCGCTGTAAATCCTCGCGGCGGCCGGTGCGCAGCAGCCGCACCGCGCGGTTGGCCAGCGCCGGGAGCGGCGGGAGCCCCTCCAATTCGGGGAGCGCTGCCAGCGCATCCTGCATCTTGGCGCGCGCCAGTGCATCGCGCAGCTGTTCGAGCGGTTCGCGTTCGTCGGCTGCGCCACCCCACTCGTCCAGCAGTCGCTGGCCGTGCGGTTTCCAGGTAGCGCCAGCAACCGCCCCCAGTGTGAGCGCCTCGACCGCGACCGCGCCGTCGTGACACGCCAGCAGCTCGGACGCAATCCGGGCGTCGTGGCCGGAGAGCGAAAGCCGTGCGACGAAATCATCGGGAGTGAGCATTTCGCTGCCGTGGATGACGCCGTGCGCTCCGCCCGCGGCGGCGCGCTCGCGCTGCCAGTCACCGAGCTGCGTCCACAATTCAGCATCGGTAATTTTCCCTTCGCGATACTCGTCCAGCGCCGGGAACTCCGCGGCCGGTGCGAGCGCGTCGAGCGGCGTCACCACCTCGACTTCCCAGTCGGCCGCCGCATCGCTGGCGTGCTGGTGCTCGAGCACGTCCAGCAGCGAATTGCGGCTCGAGCGGCGCCAGCCAGCGGCCGGCAAACGCAGCGTGCGGTCGAGCGAGACACAGCGCAGGCGCAAGCCTTCGCCGTCGGAATCGCGCCAGCCGCGCGGCAGTGTGGAGCGCAGCTCGTCCCACAGCTCGGACGGCAGCGCGGACGACTTGCCAGTACAGACCAGCCGTTTTGGCAGCGAATAGAGCCAGATATCATGCCTGCGGACGTAAGCCAGATGCGCCAGTGTACGCCAGGTGCGATGGTGGAAATTCTGCACGCCGATGAGTCGTTCCTTCGGGATGGACTGCCCGCGCTGGACGTAGCCCACCTCGCCGGCCGGGTAGCGCGCGACCGCCATCACCGGCGCCTTGCCGGCGTCGAGCAGGCTCAGGCTGGCCCGCAAGGCGAGCGCCAGCGGGTCCTTCAGCCGGCGGCCGAACATCCGGCCCAAGAAACCGCGCTCGTCAGGCTCCACCGCCCGCTCGAGCTGCGTGCGCACGCCGGGATAAGGACATTCGCCGGCAGGGTGACGGCACTCCGGCAGCAGCAGCTGCGGGCGCTCCTTGAGCTGCGCCACACGTTCGAGCAGTTTCCGCTGCTCGATACGCGTCGCCGTGCGGGTTCCCCTCAGTCGCGCCTTGCGTCGCTTGGCCATGCTTACTGCATCCGCAGCTTCCGCTGCACCCGCTCGAAGAATGTGTCGCCGAACCGCGCGAAGCGGGCCGGAGTGACCGATTTCGTGATTGTAATCTCGTCATCCGGCCCCACCGCCAGCTCATCGCCCCCGTCAAGCACGACGACCGACGGCCGCTGGTTCAGGAGCTTGATGCCAAGCTCGACCGAATCGGGAATCACCAGCGGCCGCGACCCGATGCGGTAGGGGGCAATCGGCACCAGCACGTGCGCCCCGACAGCGGGGTGCAGGATGGGCGAGCCGGCTGACATGGCGTAGCTGGTCGACCCGGTCGGCGTGGCGATTATCAGCCCGTCGCCGCGGAACTCGTCCGCGACGCGGCCGTCGAGCGTGATGCGGAACTTCTGGATTTTGGCGACGCGCGCGGTGTGGATGACCGCCTCGTTCAGCGCCCGGCCCACGCTCTGGCCGTTGATGCACACCTCGAGTCGCTGCAATTCCTCAACTTCGTAATCGCCCGCTTTGAGCCGCGCCAGGTCGGCCTCGAGCGTGTCGCCGAATTCCGACTCAGTCAGGAAGCCGACCTGCCCGATATTGATGCCGAAGACCGGCAGGTCGAGCTGCGACAGCGCGTAGAGCAACGTCCCGTCGCCCCCCAGCGCCAGCAGCAAGTCGCCCGAGAGCTCCGCCAGCTGCTTGCCTTCACGGCCGAGCAGCCGTGCCGTGGCTTGCTCCAGCTCGGCGTCGCCAACCAGTTCGAGCAACGCTTCCAGCTTCTCCGCCGCCTGCGGATGGTGCGGGTTGGCAACCAGCGCGAACTTCACGCCGCCGCAGAAATGGGGTGCTAATAAGCCCGCAGGCGATTTGTACACGTCCCTGCTGCCACCCCATGAAGCTGGGTGCACACGTCTCGGTCGCCGGCGGGTTGCACAATGGGGTAGCCGAAGCGCTCGCCATCGGAGCCGACACGTTCCAGATGTTCAGCAAGAACCAGCGGCAATGGATTGCGAAGCCACTCACTGACGAACAGCGCGACCAGTTTCGCACCGCGCTGGCGGAGAGCGGGCTGGGGCCGGTGATGATTCACGACTCGTACCTGATTAACATGGGGTCGCCCGACCCCGCCAAGGGCAACCGGGCGCAGCACGCCTTTCTCGAAGAATATCGCCGCTGCGAAGCTCTCGGCGTGCCATACCTGAACTTCCACCCCGGCTCGCACACCCATCCCCAGAAGGCGATGCGCGACGACCACGCCACCCGCGAGGCGGCACTGGAGCGGATTGCGGGTCACATCAACACCACGCTCGCAAAAACGGAGGGCTTCGAATCGCTGCTGGTGCTCGAGAACGCCGCGGGGCAGGGGACTAATGTCGGTATCACCTTCGGCGAACTGGCGCATATACTGGAGCGGGTCGATGACCCGTCACGCATGGGCGTCTGCATCGACACGCAACACGCCTGGGCCGCCGGCTACGACTGGGCGGGCGACTACGATGGCGTCTGGACCGAGTTCGACTCGCTGATTGACCGCGAGCGGCTGGTCGGAATGCACCTGAACGACTCGCTCAGCGACCGCGGCTCGCGCGTCGACCGCCATGCAAACCATGGCGAGGGAAAATTGGGTGAGTCCGTCTTTGCCAGCATCATGCAGGACTCACGGCTGGAGGACGTTGCCGGCTATCTCGAGACGCCCGGCGGCCCCGACCGCTGGCGGCCGGAAATCGCCCGGCTGCGCGAGCTGGCCGAGAAATGATTCCCGCCACGGCATCGCGTTCGCTCCGCCGCGAAACGCCTTTCGAGCAGGTTGCCGCCCGGCTGCCGGACTGGATGCGGCCGCACCTGCCGCGCAAATGGGTGCAGCTGGGGCGTGTGCTGCTGCTGCGGCTGCCGCCCGAACTGGAAGAGGAACGGCAGGCAGTCGCGGCCGCCTACGCGACGCTGCCGGGCGTCGAGGCTGTTATGCGCCGGCCACGCATCGGGGGCGAGCTGCGACAGCCGCGGCTGTCGCAGCTCCTGTTCGGAAGCTCGGCCAAGACCGAGGTGCGCGAGCACGGCCTGCGCTACCGGCTCGACCTGCAGCGCGTGATGTGGGCGCCCGGCAATGTCGGCTGGCGCGCTGGCCCACGCGGGCCGGCAGCGGTCGCCGCGCTCTACGCCCATCCCGGCCCGCGGGCGATTCTCGACTGCTTTGCCGGCGTCGGCTATTTCGCGCTGCAATTCGCACGCCACTGGCCGGAATCACAAGTCATCGCGGTCGAAAAGAACCCGGTCGCGGCAGGATACCTGCGACGGAACGTGGGACTCAACGGGCTCGCCAACGTCGAGGTCATCGAAAACGACTGCCGCGACATCACGCGCGAAGCCGATATCGTGCATCTAGGGTATATCGGCGACACCGTCCGCTTCCTGTCGCATGCCGCTTCGCAGCTGCGCGACGGGGGAGCGATCATCCTGCATGACGTCTTCCGGCGTGCCGATTACAGTGTGCAGCAGAGCCGCGACTGGGCGGTTGTGCCAGAGCGGTTGCGCCGCGAGCTGGAGCGAGCGGCACCGGGGCTGCGCGTTGCGCGGGTGGCACGAGTGAAAGGCTACGGCCCCGCAACCGCTCATCTCGCTATCCGGCTCGAAGCGGCCTAGTCCGGCAGCAGCACGACCTTGCCGAACATCTCTCCGCGCTCGAGGATTTCATGGCCACGCGCCCCTTCGGAGAGCGGCAGCTCGCAGTGGATGAGCGGCTCCAGCGCACCCTGTGCGAGCAGCTCCAGCACCGCGGCGAAGTCGGTGTGCGAGCCCATGGTCGAGCCGAGGATGGAGAGCTGCCGCGAGAATATGAACCGGATATCGGTCTCCGCCAGCGGGCCGCTGGTGTTCCCGACGGTGACGATGCGGCCGCCGATTCCCGCCAGCCGCAGCGACTGTTTCCAGGTCGCGCAGCCGACGTTGTCAACGATGACGTCGTAGCCGCGGCGTTCGGTGGCGGCGAGCAGCGGCTTGTGCCATGCCGCGTCGGCCCGGTAGTCGACGACGTGCACTGCGCCCAGCTCTGCGGCGCGCTGCGCCTTCGCGTCACCGCCGGCAACCACGTGCACTTCGGCGCCGAGATGGCGGCCGAGCTGGATGGCGGTCGAGTTGACGCCGCCGCCCGCGCCGACTACCAGCAGTCGCTCGCCCGGTTGCAGGCGCGCGCGGTGGACCAGCATGCGCCAGGCGGTCAGCCCGACCAGCAGCGGCGCAGCCGCTTGTGCCGCCGTGAGGCCGGCCGGCCGCGAATGCAGGTTCGCCAGCGGCACCGCCACGAACTCGGCGCAGCCGCCGCGGAGATGCTCGCCGAGGACGCGGTAGCCGGGCGACATGGAATCGTCGCCGCGCTCGGTCCACTCATCGTGCCGCGTCGAGATGCCCGGGTCGACCACCACGGCGTCGCCCGCCTGCCAGTCGCCAGCATCGGTGACAAGCGTCCCGGCGACGTCGCTACCACCGACGTGAGGCATTTCCAGTTTCAGCCCGGGCCAGCCGCGCCGCACCCAGATGTCGAGGTGGTTCAGCGCGCACGCTTCGACCTTCAGCAGCGCCCAGCCGTCCGGAACTTCCGGGTCAGGGACATCGCCGAACTGTAGCACGTCCCGCTCGCCGTGGGCTTCGAAGTGGAGCGCTCGCATCAGGGGGTGATGGTGGCGGTGTTTTTAGGGCTGCAGCCCGCTAATCGCCCGCGACCGTGACTACCACTTCGCGCCGATGGCCGTGCGCGCGGTGCTCCCAGAGGTAGATGCCCTGCCAACGGCCGAGCAGCAGCTTCCCGCCAGCGACCGGGATGCTCTCCGAAACTGATGTCAGCGCGCTGCGGATGTGTGCCGGCATGTCGTCGCGGCCTTCGATGGCGTGCGCGTAATCGTCGCCTTCGGGGACGAGGCGCGACATGAACTGCGCGAGGTCGTGGCGCACCGACGAATCATAATTCTCCTGCACCAGCAGGCTGGCGCTGGTGTGGCGGATGAAGAGGTGGCAGACGCCGTCGCGAACGCCCGCGTCGGCGACGGCGCCCTGCACTTCGTGGGTGATGTCGTGGAACGCGTAGGGCTCGGTGCGCACGGTGAGCGTCTGTCGTCGCATCGGATGCCTTATCCGCTCCACGCATTAAGAGCGCATGCTTACGCTGGTCGGACTTGGCCTTGGCGGCCCCGAGTCGCTGACGCAGGCGGGAATCGCCGCCATCCGCGAGGCCACGGCGGTCTTCGCCGAGGGCTACACTTCACCGCTGCTGCCGGAAACGCTGGTGTGGGTCGAGCAGAAAGCCGGCCGTGTGCGACTGCTCTCACGCGCAGAGGTTGAGCAGCCCGAAACGCTGCTTGCGGCAGCGCGCGACGGCGATGCCGTATTGCTGGTCAGTGGCGACCCGCTCTCGGCGACGACGCACGTCAGCCTGCGGATACAATGCCGCGAAACCGGCATCGAGTGCTGCGTCGTCCATAACGCGTCGGTGCTGACCGCGGTCGCCGGCGAACTGGGGTTGCAGCACTACCGCTTCGGCCCGGTTGCGACGCTCGTGACCCCCAAAGGTGACTATCATCCGCTCTCGCCCGTGAAGCGCGTGCTGCAGAATATCGAGGCAGGATTCCACTCGCTGGTGTTGCTCGACATCCGTGCCGACGACCCCGCCGCAGAGCCGCGGCTGATGACCGCT
The DNA here is from genome assembly GCA_964389465.1 of uncultured archaeon. Lineage (GTDB taxonomy): Archaea > Thermoplasmatota > Poseidoniia > MGIII > CG-Epi1 > UBA8886. The sequence continues at coordinate 15,995 of CAYMDK010000007.1, forward strand.
ACCGAAGGGGCGGCGCTGCTGCTCGAAGGCGGCGTCCCCGCCGGCGTACGGGCGTGCGCGGCAGCCCGCGTCGGCCGCAGCGACCAGCGACTCTGGTACGGTAGACTGGGGGAAATAGCGCAGGCAAAGATAGGGGAGGTGCCGCACTCCATCGTGATTCCGGGCGAACTGCACTTCATCGAGGAAGAGGCGCTGGCCGCGCTTCAGGAATAGGAGGCTAATTTAGGCTAAAATGAGGCTATTCTTCTTCTTTTTCTTCATCAAGCCATGCGTCTAATCTGTCAAACCGTGCCTTTATTCTGTCGTTCCAGCTAACAATTCCAAAATAGTCGAGTACCCAGACGCCGAGTAGAAACGTCACTATGACCTCAAAAGCGAGCTGGACAGTACCTAGATACCCTGCAAAATGGATGGGGGGATCTTTCTCTGTGAAAATTCGCGTGTACGCTGATACCCCTAGAATCACTCCAATCATGCCGCAAAACAAGTATTTGAAGAAAGGGTGCATGAAAGAGTTGGCCGACCCTCGTGAACGAAGAGTTGAAGCAATCCGACTCCGAAGGCTGCCGGTACGGGTACCGGGAGGCTTATAAATAATACTTTTCGGACCTGTTGCGCATGTATCGCGGTAAGTCTTTACGCTTCCAGAGGCTATTGCAGTCTTTTGGCCATTATTATTGCTCCTCTCGACCATCGAACGGCAGAGTTTTATCCCCCACCCGACTGGCGCGCCCTAGATGCAGGGGTGGCTTGCGCTAGAGGACGGCACGATTG
>CAYMDK010000007.1:16868-43596 GCA_964389465.1 uncultured archaeon
CCGACTGGCGCGCCCTAGATGCAGGGGTGGCTTGCGCTAGAGGACGGCACGATTGCCCGGGGGCGCCCGTTTGGCGCTACCGGAATTGTCGAGGGTGAGCTGGTTTTCAACACGTCGATGACTGGTTACCAGGAAGCGCTCACCGACCCCAGTTACGCCGGCCAGCTGCTGATGTTCACCTTCCCGCAAATCGGGAATTACGGCTGCCACCCGGACTGGATGGAATCGTCCGGTGCGCAAGTGCGCGGCTGCATTGTGCGCGAATGCTGTCGTGAGCCGTTTCAGGGAAAGCAGACACTGGACGAGTGGCTGCGGGGCGAAAGAATACCGGGGCTGGAGGGCATCGACACGCGCACGCTGACGGTCCAGACGCGCGAAGCGGGGACGCTTCGCGCCGTGCTTTGCACCGACGGCTCGCTCTCACCGGAGGAGGGCGTCGCCCGCGCCGCGGCGATGACGTGGCCTTCGGACTCGAACCTGGTCGCCGGAGTCTCGACGCCAAAGAAATACAGCCGCGGCCGCAAAGGTCCGCGCATCACCCTCTTCGACTGGGGCGTCAAGCAATCCATCGTCGAGAACCTTGCGCGGGACTGCCGCGTCACGGTCGTGCCTTGGGACACCGATGTTGCAGGGCTCGAGAAAACGAAGCCCGACTTGATTTTCATGTCCAACGGCCCGGGCGACCCCGCGCATGCGGGGATGGCGCCAGTAGTCGCGACGGTGCAAGAGGCGCTTGACCGCTGGCCAGTGGTCGGCATCTGCCTGGGCCACCAAATTTTGGGCCTGGCGCTGGGCGGCAGCACCTACAAGCTGCGCTTCGGCCACCGTGGCGCCAACCAGCCGGTGCACGATACCGACGCCGACCGGGTGTTTATCACGTCGCAGAACCACGGCTTCGCGCTCGGCGAAATGCCGGATGGCGTTGCGGAAGTCTTTACGAACCTGAACGACCGCACCTGCGAAGGCATCCGCGGGCCGGGGTGCTGGTCAGTCCAGTTCCACCCCGAGGCGTCGCCGGGGCCGCTCGACGCCAACGTGCTCTTCGAGCGCGTGCGGGAGATGGTTGATGGGTGAAACCGCCCACGGACCCGCACTGAAAGTGCTGGTCGCCGGCTCGGGGCCGATTATCATCGGGCAGGCAGCCGAGTTCGACTACTCCGGCTCGCAATGCTGTGCCGCGCTGCGCGAGGAAGGGCACTCGGTGGTGCTGGTGAACAGCAACCCCGCCACAATCCAGACCGACCCCGAGACGGCCGACACGGTCTACATCGAGCCACTCAACGTCGCGACGCTCGAGCGCATCATCGAGAAGGAACGGCCGGACGCCATTATGCCCGGAATGGGCGGCCAGACCGGGCTGAACCTGACCACAGCGCTGGCAGAAGCGGGCGTGCTGGAGAAATACAGCGTGCGACCGCTTGGCACTTCGCTCGAGGCAATTGCGATGGCCGAGGACCGCGAGAAATTCCGGCAACGCATGCTCGAGCTGGGCGAGCCGGTGCCGCAGAGCGGAGTTGCCGAAGCGCTCGACGAGGCACTGTCGCTCGCCGGGAAGCTGGGATACCCGGCCGTCGTCCGCCCCGCCTACACGCTTGGCGGCACCGGCGGCGGCATCGCCTTCTCGCGTGAGGAACTGGAGGTCATCGCCGGCCGAGGGCTGGCACTCTCGCCGACGACGCAGGTGCTGATTGAGGAATCGGTTCTCGGCTGGCAGGAATTCGAGTTCGAGGTTCTGCGCGACTGCGGCGACGACGCGGTCGTCATCTGCTCAATGGAGAACCTGGACGCGATGGGCGTCCACACCGGCGAATCCATCGTCGTCGCGCCGTCGCTGACGCTGCCAGATACGCATTACCAGCGGCTGCGCTCGTCGGCGCTGAAGGTGGTGCGCGGGCTCGGCATCGTCGGCGGCTGCAACGTCCAGTTCGCGTTTGACCCCGTCAGCACCGACTACGTGGTCATCGAGGTTAACCCGCGCGTCTCGCGCTCGTCGGCGCTGGCGTCGAAGGCGACCGGTGTCCCGATTGCACGCATCGCGACGTTGCTGGCGCTGGGGCGCCGGTTGCACGAGCTATCGAACCGCGTTACCGGCAACACCAGCGCCGCCTTCGAGCCGGCGCTGGACTACATCGTACTGAAGATTCCGCGCTGGCCCTTCGACAAGTTCAAGCTCGCTGAACGCGATATCGGGACGCAGATGAAATCGACCGGCGAAACCATGGCCATCGGCCGTACGTTCGAGGAATCTCTCCTGAAAGGGTGGCGCTCGCTCGGGCAGGGACGCGGCTTTCCCGAGGGCGTCGCCGAGCGCGGCCCGGCGCTCGAGGAATTACTGCGCCAGCCCACAGACCGCCGGCTGGAGGCGGTCTGGGAAGCCCTGCGGCAGGGACTTGGCGCGAAAGCGGTGGCGGAGCATACCGGCTTCCACGCCTTCTTTACGAGCCGCATCGCGACGTTGGTCGCACTCGAGGCGGAGCTGGCCGGAGGCAAGCTGACGCCAGAGCTGCTGGCGCGCGCCAAGGAGGCGGGCTTCGGCGACGCACACATCGCCCACGCTTGCGGCCTGCCGGAGGTGGAACTTCGCGAGGCACGTCGCCATGCGGGGCTGCGCAGCAGCTACCTGATGGTCGACACCTGCGCTGGCGAATTTGCCGCGCGGACGCCTTACTTCTACTCGACCTGCGGCGACGCGGGCGAGGAAATCGAGCGTGGCCGCTCGGTGGTCATCCTGGGCTCGGGGCCGATACGCATCGGGCAGGGCATCGAGTTCGACTACTCGACAGTCCATGGCGTGCAGGCGGTGCGCGACGCCGGGCTTGAGGCGGTCGTCGTCAACAATAACCCCGAGACCGTCTCGACAGATTTTGACGCGTCGGACCGGCTCTACTTCGAGCCGCTCGACGCGGAGGCGGTCTGCGACATATTAGACGTCGAAAAACCTGAAGGCGTAATCCTGCAACTGGGTGGGCAGACGGCAGTCAATCTGGCCGACGCGGTCGCCAGGCATATCGCCGCCAGCGGCCTGAAGACACACATTCTCGGCACGCCGGTCGCCAGCATGGCCGACGCCGAGGACCGCCAGAAATGCGGCGTGCTGATGGAGCGCATCGGCGTGCGCATGCCCGAATGGGCCGCCGCGACATCGGCCGATGAGGTGGTCGAGTGCGCCGAGCGCATAAGCTACCCTGTGCTGGTGCGACCGTCGTTCGTGCTTGGCGGCCGCGGAATGGAAATTATCCACAACCGTCAGCAACTCGATACCTACCTGCGGCTCGAGACGCACGCGTCGTCCGAGCGGCCGGTGCTGGTCGACCGCTTCCTGGAGGGTGCTCTGGAGCTGGACGTCGATCTGGTCTCTGACGGTAAGCGAGTGCTGGTGGGTGCCATCATGGAGCAAATCGAGATGGCTGGCGTCCACTCGGGCGACAGCGCCTGCGTCATCCCGCCGCAATCGCTCACGAAAAAACAGTTGCGGGAGGTCGTCAAGCTCTCAACACAGGTCGCCCGCGCGCTGGGCATCATCGGCGCCGCCAACCTGCAAATTGCGGTGTACCGCGGCGAGCTGTTCCTGCTCGAGGCTAACCCGCGCGCCAGCCGCACGCTGCCGTTCGTCTCGAAGGCGAGTGGCGTGCCGCTAGCGCGGCTCGCTGTGCAGGCGATGCTGGGGCAGCCGCTGCCGAAGCTGCCAAGCCCGCTCCCGACGCATGACGTGGCGGTCAAGGTGCCGACCTTCAGCTGGCTCAAGCTACCCGGGCTCGACACGGTGCTGGGGCCGGAGATGAAGTCGACCGGCGAGGCGATGGGCCACGGCGCGAGCTTCGGCACCGCCTACCGGCGGGCGCTGGCGGGCGCCAGCCGCTCGTTGCCACGCAGCGGGACTGTGTTCCTGTCGGTATCCAACCGGCTCAAGGTTGATTTCCAGGACGTGGCGCAGGGACTGGCAACGCTTGGCTTCCGGCTGGTCGCGACGCGCGGCACCGCAGTCCACCTGCGGCAGGCCGGACTCGATGTCGAGACCGTCTGGCGCATATCGGAGGGACGGCATCCTGATATCCTGGGGTTCATGCGCAGCGGCGACGTGGACCTGGTCATCAATCTCCCCACCGGCCGCCGGGCGCAGACCGACGGCGCGCAGATGCGGCGGCTGGCGGTGGAACTGGGAATCCCGTTCATCACCACCATCACCGGCGCCCGTGCCGCGGCGGAGGCGCTGGCGGAAACGAGTGAGGGCGACGTGAAGCCATTAGTCGCCAGAGCAGGCTTTTAAACAGGTCGTCGGAACTTCCTCCCGACATGCGCGGCTCCAGCAGTTCCGGCCTTTCACTCGTTACCAGCGAGCCACTCGCCAGTTACAGCGAACAGGTGCGGCAGGAATTCGAGGAACATCTTGCTTCTGCGCTCGCAGCCGAATCACAGGACATCGTACCGCTTCTCAAACGCGGCACTAGAGGTGGCAAACGGCTGCGCCCGGTCCTGTGCCGGCTGGTTTCCGACGCGCTCGAGGGCGACACCCACCTGGCGTTCGAGTGCGGTGTCGCGCTTGAACTTATTCATAACGGCACGCTGATTCACGATGACTGGATTGACGGCGACGAGTTCCGGCGCGACGCGCCCGCATTATGGCAGGAGCTGGGGCCGCGCACCGCGGTACTGGTAGCGGACCTGATGATAGCGACAGGCTCGCTATACGGCGCCATTTCGGAAGCGACGTCACGGTCGCTGGCGCGCTGCGGCCGCAACCTGTCAGAGGGAGCTATTGCCGATTTTACCGACCACGCCAGCTACACCGAGGCAGTCTACCTGAAGCGCATCAAGCGCAAGACTGCAGCGCTCTACGGTACCGCTGCCGAGCTGGGCGCGCTGGTTTCCCCGCGCGTAGACCTGGCGCCACTGCTCTACCACTACGGCGAGTGCGTCGGCATCATCTACCAGCTGGCGGACGACTTTGTGGACTTGCTCAACTCATTGCTAACCGGTACGCCGGTCGGCGACCTGTCGCTCGGCATCCCGACATTGCCCCTGACGCGGCTCGAGCGGCTGCCCGGCTACCAGCCCTGGGTGCAAGCGTTCCTGCTTGAGAAAGATGCAGGGCCGCTGATTGCCAACGGCAGGGTGAGGGACGCCCAGCGTGTCTGCGAGGAGCTGCTGAAGCCGTGGCTGGAGCGCGCACAGGGATACCTGCAAGAACTCCCGGATACGCCTTACCGCGAACTGCTGGAGACGGTGCCCGGTGCATTCGCCGACGAACTACTCAGGGCCGACATCGCCTAGACGCCGCGCAGGTGGCGGCGCTCCGGATGACGCACGCGGACTTCGCCGACGCGGGTGACATCGGCGTCATCTTCCGCCAGCTCACCAAGGTAGATGCGGCGTGAATTAATCTTGCTGAAGCGCAAGCCGAGCTGCTGACAGTCGGCCTTCATCCGCGAGCGGAATGCGGTGCGCTTCTGCGGATTGACCCCTTTGGGCGTCTCGCCTTTCCAGAGCTTTTCGAACTGTCGCTCCTTTTCGGAACCGCTCATAATAGCGATGCGGCCGCTTCGCGGCAAAGGCCCAGGATTGAATCATACTGTACCGGAATCAGCAGTGCCAGCATCAATAGCACAGCGAAGGCAATGTAGCGCGTGTGTCCTCCGAACGGCCGCGCATCGCCTTGCGGGTTTTCGGTGTAGATATTGCGGATAACGCGCAAGTAATAGAAGAGCGACAGCGCCGAATTCAGGACGCCCGCGATAACCAGCCAGAGCAGCCACTGCTGCCCCGCCATCGATGCCTGGAATATCCCGTAAAACAACCAGAACTTACTGAAGAAGCCGCCGAAAGGCGGAATCCCGACCAGCGCCAGCAGGCAGACTGTCAGCGTCAGCGCCAGTAGCGGCGAGCGCTGCGCCAGTCCGCGATAGCTCTCAACGGTGTAGCCCAGCCCTGCCATCCCGACCGCCGCCACAATCACGAACGCGCCGCCCTTCATCACGGCGTGCACCAACGTGTGGAAAATCGCACCGCCCAGCGCCAGCTCGGTCATGACCGGGAAAGCGGCGATGATGTAGCCCGCCTGCGCCACCGAGGAATAGGCAAGCATGCGGCCGATATCCTGCTGCCGCAGCGCTGCGAGGTTGCCAACAGTCATTGTCAGCACCGCAATTATGGCAAGCAACAACTGCCACTCCGCCAGTGCCGGACCGAGGGCGGTGACGAAAATGCGCAACAGCGCGACAAAACCCATCGCCTTGCTGCCGGCGGCGAGGAACGCCGTTACGGGCGTCGGGGCGCCCTGATAAACATCGGGTGCCCATGCGTGGAACGGGACTGCGGCGACCTTGAAGCCAAGGCCGCCAATGATGAACAGGATGGCGACAAAGAGCACTCCCGTCAGGCCACCGTCCCAGTCATGGGCAGCGATGGCGGCTATCTCCAGCGTCCCCGTCAGGCCATACAGCAGCGAGATACCGTAGAGCGTCAGCGCCGATGAGAACGCGCCAATCAGCAAATACTTCGCGCCCGCTTCGGTCGAGCCGTCATCATGCTTCTGGAAAGCGACCAGCGCGTAGCTGCTGAACGCCGCCAGCTCCAGCCCGATGAACAGCGTCAGCAGGTCCGACGCAGAGGCGACGATGAGCATTCCCAGCGTGGCGGTCAGTAACAGTGTGAAGAACTCCGGCCGGTGCGGCAAATCGCCGAGGTAGGCGAGGCTGACGATTCCCGAGCCAAGGGCGATTGCGAGGAAGGCGAACTTGAAAAGCTGCGAGAAAAGGTCGATTTCAAGATGCCCGAAGTATGTCGCCGATACGGCTGCGTCGGAACCGAACCATTGCACCCATGTCGCGCCCAGTGCGACCGCCAGTGTCGCGACCGCCAGCCGACCACATAGCTGCGCGTTGCGGTGGAGCAGATACGTTCCCGGCAGGAGCAGCGCCGTCGCCGCCAGCAGGAATTCAGGAAAGAGCAGTTCAAGCCCCGCCATCACGCCACCCCCATCAGTCGCAGGATGTCGTAGCACGCCACCGTTACCGGCGCCATCAGCAGCTGCGGTAGCACGCCGAACAGGACTGCCAGCGCGACGATAAGTCCCATCGGCCACTGCTCATACCACGGCGCTTCGTGCACTTTCGTGACATCAACCTGCTCGCTGAGCGGACCGAAAATCGAGCGCTGCAACGCCCATAGGTGATAACCGGCGGTAAGCACCATCCCGAAAATCGGGAGCAGCAGCCAGTAGCCGTGGCTCTCGAAGAATGCTATAAATACTGCGAGTTCCGCCACGAAAGTCGCCATCCCCGGCAGGCCGAGGCTCCCGAGGAAGATGATAACGACCAGCGTTGCGGTATAGGGCTGCTTCTGCGCCAGCCCGCCCAGTTTCGGAATTTCGCGCGTCCCGACCTGATGCAGCAGCATCCCGGCAATCATGAACATCGCCGGGCTCAGCAGGCCGTGCGCGAACATCATGAAGACCGCACCCGCCATCCCCAGCTCAGTAAGCGTCGCGACGCCCAGCAGCGCGACGCCCATGTGCGAGATGCTGGAGTAGGCAACCAGCTTCTTCAGGTCGGTCTGCGCCAGCGAGAGGACCGCCCCGTAGATTATGGAAATAATTGCCAGCGCGACCATCACCGGCACGAAATACTCTGCACCGAGCGGCAGCGGCGCCAGCGCACCGCGCATCAGTCCGTAAAGCCCGAGCTTCAGCATGACGCCTGCCAGCACGATTGAACCGGCGGTCGGTGCTTCGACATGTGCGTCGGGGAGCCAGGTGTGGAAGGGGACCATCGGCATCTTGACCGCGAAGCCGACGAAAAGAGCGGCAAATACCCACTTCTGGAAAGCGGGCCCGAAGCTGCCGGAATGCTTTGCGATTTCAATCATCGAAAAGCTCTGCGCGCCACTCTCGAAGTAGAGCGCCATGAAGCCGAGCAGCATCACCAGCGAGGCGGTGAAAGTGTAGATAAAGAACTTGTAGGCGGCATATCGCCGGGCAGGGCCGCCCCAGATGGCAATCAGGAAAAACATCGGAATCAGCACAACTTCCCAGAACAGGTAGAAAACGAAATAATCGAGTGTTACAAAAACTCCGAGCATCGCAGTCTGCAGCACCAGCAGCAGCCCGAAGAACAGCGCCGGTCGCTTCGTTTCTTCCCACGCAAAGAGCACGGTGAGCGGCCCCAGAATGCCGGTCAGCAGCACCATCGGTGCACTGAGGCCGTCCACACCGAGCAGCAGCGAAACGCCGAACTGGGAAGACCAGACATATTCTTCCATCAGCCGGTAGCCGCTGCCGGAGCCTGTCTTCATGAAGATGACGAGTGAGAGCAGCAGCGTCGCCATAGTCGTGCCGAGCGCAATCATCCGCGGCGCCCCGGGGTAGTTGCGGAAGCCCCAGCACCATCCAGCGCCGAGCAGCGGTAGTACCAGCAGGTAGCTAAGCCACGGGAAGTCGCCAAAGCTCAGCGCCATTTCCGGAATCGGCACTGCGCCGCTGCCAACGATGATGGAGCCGCGCATGCCCATCATGGCGTGCGGCTCGCAGAGATACTCAAGCGTGCCGTCGGCCGCAGTATATTCGGCCGGCAGCGTCCAGTTGCCGCCCACTTGCGGGTCACCCGAGCGGAAGCCCGATTCGTAACTCACCGCTTCCGCATCGGAAGCTTGCGCGACGTTATGCGACCCGTTGCCCCAGACGAACTCGACGGTGTCGCCGACCGCGACTTGCAGCACTGCCGGCTCGAAGTAGTAGGAACTGCCGTCGCCCGACTGCGTCACGGTAACCGTCTGCGTCTCGGCCGCCGCGGCCGGCAGCAGCGCCAGCAACAACACTAACGCGAAAAAGCGTTTCACGGTGACCACCCCGTCAGCGGCAGCACTACGCGCAGCAGGATTACCAACGCGCCAAGGCCGCCGAGCGAATAGGAAGCGTAATGGCCCGTAAAGCCGGTGTGCAGCCGGCGGAGGCGCTCGCCGCTGCGGATTGCGCCGTCGGCGATACCGTTCACCGCGCCGTCAATCACGACGAGGTCGAAGCGATTGCACGCTGCGGCGCCCACGTCCCAGCAGCGCAGGCCGAACCAGTCGAAGAAGCGCGAAATGTAGAGCCGCTCGGTCAGGAAGTGGTGCAGCCATGCCGTGGGCTGGTTCTCTAGGATAAAGCGCGCGCGTTCGGGCCGCTCCGCCTGCGTGGGCGAGCGGTAGTAGAGCAAGCTCGCCAGTGCGATGCCGCCCAGTGCCGCCGCAACCGACAGGTGCGTCCCGCTCGCGGTCAGCACATGGTCGAGCAGCGCCCAGTCATCCTGGAGCACATGGTGGCCGTAATGGACGTAGCTGGCGAAACCGTCGCCGAGGAATACGGCGAAGCCCGAAATAACGGCGAACGCCCCGAGGATGCAGAGCGGCACGGTCATCACCGCTGGCGCTTCGTGCGCCTTCTCGTTGGGGGGGCCGGTGAAGGTCATCATCCAGAGGCGTGTCATGTAGAAGGCAGTCATCGCCGCCGTCGCGAGCGCCATAAGCCAGAGGACGGCGAAAATCGGCTCCGCTTCGCCATTGTGCCTGACGGCAGCCAGGATTTCATCCTTCGACCAGAATCCGGAAAAGAACGGCACGCCCGCTATCGAGAGCACTGCCAGCCCCATCGCCGTACTCGTCAGCGGCATCGCCTTGCGCAAACCCCCCATCTCACGCATGTCTTGCGTGTGCACCGCGTGGATTACCGCACCGGCGCCGAGGAAGAGCAGCGCCTTGAAGAAGGCGTGATTCAAGAGATGGAACATCCCCGCAGTATAGCCGTGTGCTTCGGCGTACGCGCCGGCGCCGGCGTGCGTGAACGCCCACGCGCCGGCGCCGAGCGCGAGGAACATGTAGCCCAGCTGCGAAATGGTCGAATACGCGAGCACGCGCTTGATGTCGTACATCACCAGCGCCATGCTGGCGGCGATGAACGCCGTGAAGCCGCCCGTGATTGCGATGTAGAGCGCCGTGTCGGGCGAATGGATAATCAGCGGATACGCTCGCGCGACGAGGAAAACGCCCGCCTTGACCATCGTCGCGGCGTGAATCAGTGCGCTGACCGTCGAAGGGCCTTCCATCGCATCGGGCAGCCAGAAGTGCAGCGGGAACTGCGCGCTCTTGCCGACTGCGCCACCAAAGAGGCAGAGCGTGGCCCACTTCAATTCGGTCGCGTGCTCTGCAAGCAGCGCCGGGTCGGCGAAAAGCTCGCTGTAGCGCAGCGTCCCGAAGGTGTTGAACAGGATTACCAGCCCGAAGAGCAGGAAGACGTCACCGACGCGGGTGACGAGGAACGCTTTCTTGGCGGCCGAGGCGGCCGACGGCTTCTCGTACCAGAAGCCAATCAGCAGGTACGAGCAAAGGCCGACCAGTTCCCAGAAGATGAAGAGCAGCAGGAAGCTGTTCGCTATCACGAGCCCCTGCATCACCCCCACGAAGAGGCATATTTCAGCGTAGTAACGGATACGCCGCTCGCCTTCGTCGGCCATGTAGCCCATGGAAAACATCACGACCAGGAACGAGACTATCCCGACGACGACCAGCAGCAGCGCCGCCAGGCCATCAAGGTAGATGCCGCCCTCAAAGGCAAACGTAGCGCCTTCGAACCAGGTCCATGTCTCTTCGTAGGGACCGTGGGCGCCCGTGAATAATTCCCACGCCACCAGCAGCGAGAGCGCGCTTGACGCACCGACTCCGATGAGCGCCAGCCAGCTGCCGGAGGCGACGAAGCTGGAGCGCAACGGCTCGAAGCGTCCGCAGACGAGGATTAGCAGGAACGCCGCAATCGGGAACGCCGGAATCAGCCACGCGTGTTCGAGCACCCTACCACCTCAGCAAATCGAGCATATCCAGTTCGATGGTGTTACGCTGCTTGTACAGGCTTAGCAGGATGGCGAGGCCGATCGCCACTTCCGCAGCGGCAATTGCAATCACGAACAGCGCGAAGACCTGGCCAGTCAGGTCGTTCCAGAATTCGGCGAAGGCGACAAAATTGATGTTGGCTGCCGTTAGCATAATTTCAATCGACATCAATACCACAATAGCATTGCGGTTGCGGACGACGCCGTAGCCGCCAATCAGCATCAGTACCGAGCTGAAGAGGAGGTAGTGCAGCAGCGGTATCATTCGCGCTCCTCCCGCGCCAGGAATACGCCCGCCTGCAAAGCGACCACCAGAATCATGCCCACCAGCAGCAGCGCCAGCTCCCACTCGCTGAAGACTTCGAAAGCGAGGAACTGCGTCGTCCCGACCTCGATTGAGCGCGGCAGGCTCCAGTCAGTGGCGTGGCCGTTCGAGTCCAGAGCACGGACCTGCCACCAGTATTCCTCCCCTTCGTCAAGCCCTTCCACGTCCGCCTTGAGCGCGGGCGTACCGGCCAGTTCACGGACCTGTTCCGCTCCCGGCGCCGGCAACAGCCGGAAATCGTAGCTGATACTGACAGCGTCCCACTCGAGCTGCTGTTTTGCGGAAGCGTCGAGGGTGAATATGCCGGTCGCCACGATTTCGGCTGGCGCGCCGTCAATCGGCAAATACCACGCAACCCAGGTGTAGTCATCGGGCAGCAGCCGTCGGGTCTGGTAGCTCGACTCGTCAGTCAGGTTCTGGCTGACCACGGCGGCCCCGGTCGAGTTGCTGACATGCAACTCATAACTGACCGAAAGGCTGGACCAGGTAAAGCGTACCGTGGTATTGTGGTGCTGGTAGCCGTAGGCTGGCTCCAGCGGATGCGGGTCGCTACCATCATAGACAGGAGCGCCAAGGTCACCCCACGGCGCCAGCACCACCATCGCGACAACGTAGAGCACCAGCGTCCAGATGAGGGAGTCGCGCAGCCAGGAATCAGCCATTTTCGCCTCCCGGCAACGTGCGCCGCGTGAGCATGATGCCGAAGAGGATTACGACCGAGACGGCGCCGACGTAGACCAGCACCTGGATGACTGCCAGAAACTCGGCACCAGCGAGGATGAAGATGCCTGCGGTGAGCAGGAAGACGGTCGCCAGCCAGACCACCGAATGGACGATATCGCTGCCGGTCACAACCGCCCAGGCGGCCGCGAGGATGCTCAGCGCGAGCAGCCAGAAGACAATCAGCGCCGGGTCCATTCAGGCCGCCTCTGCCGGCTGCAGGCCGCTCGAGGTGGAATCAGCAATCGGCTCCATATGCAGGCAGTCGACCGGGCAGACCTTGACGCAGGTCGAGCAGCCGATACAGATGGTGTAGTCAAAGTAGGGGACCGGGATGTTGTGCTTCGAGCCATCGCGCTTCTCGCGCTCCTTGGGGCCGGTATCCATGATGATGCAGTTAGTGGGGCAATTGTCGACGCATTTGCGGCAGCCGATGCAGGTATCGGAAAAGAGCACGGGCGACTCCATCATGTAGTTGGTGAGCGGCAGCTGCGGCAGCGTCTCCATATCTACCTTGAGCGACCGCGCAGGATAGATGAGCCCCTCCCGTGTCGTGTCGGCCATCTCGTAGAAGTCGGTCATGGTCATCGCCCCCGTGGGACAGTAGTCCTCGCAGAAGCCGCAGAACATGCAGTGGCCGAAGTTGATGGCCGGCCGCTCCGGCTTGGACTTGCGCTTGGCAAGGTGCGAGCCGTACCAGGCGCGCGCCTGCTCTTCCTCGTCGAGTTCCTCGGGCTTCATCTTGAGGCAGCGGTTGGGGCACACCTCGGCACAGATGCCGCAACCGATGCAGAGATCCCAGATGACCGCATTCATTCCGCGATAGGTGGGCGGCAGCTCGCGCCGCTCGAGCGGGTACATGGTCGTCTGCGGTCGCCCGAAGGTGGCCTTCAGCATCTGCTTGACCGTAACTGTGAAGGGGCTGAAAATTGATTGAATCAGTCCAGGTGTCCGTGTTGGTTCAGTCATCAGAAGACCTCCACGTAGAGGATGGCAAGGGCGAGGTTAATCAGCGAGAGCGGCAGCAGCCGCTTCCAGCCCAGAAGCAGGATCTGGTCAGTGCGGATGCGCGGCACGGTCCAGCGCAAGATGATGAAGAAGACCAGGATGCCGTAAACCTTGAGCAGAAACCATATTTCTCCGGGCAGGAACGGTCCTGACCAGCCGCCCAGAAACAGGACGGTAGCAATCATTGCACCGACGAAACCACGGATGTACTCAGCCGCGAAAACAAGGCCCAGCCGCAGGCCGCCAATCTCGGTGGTCCATCCCTCGACCAGCTCTGCCTCGGCTTCGGGCAGGTCGAACGGCACCCGTTCGACCTCGGCCAGCATGCAGACGATAAAGACGATAAAGCCGAGGAACTGGGGAATGATGTTCCACATTCCCTGCTGCTGCGCCACGATATCCATCGGGTTATACGATCCGGCAACGAGGAAGACGCCCGCCATCGAGAGTAGCAACGGGATTTCGTACGCCATCAGCTGCGCCGCCGAGCGCATTCCGCCGATGAGCGTGTACTTGTTATTACATGCCCAGCCGGTCGTCAGCACACCGATGGGTGCAATCGAGAAGGCAGCCATCACCACCAGCAGCCCAAGCGGAGCGGACGAGGCCGCAATGCGGGGCGAGAAGGGCACCATCACCAGCAGCAGGATGCTGGATGAGATGAAAATCACCGGCCCGATAGTGTAGAGCAGGCGGTCCGCCTTGTCGGGGATAATCATCTCCTTGCAGAAGAACTTGATGCCATCGGCGACGTTCTGCAGGATTCCGATGCCAGCATAGGTCGTGGTTTTCCAGCTATACTCGGGAACGGAACCGGCAAGGTCACTCGCAATCTCCTTCAGCGAACTGAGGGCGAGCATCGGCCCCCGGCGGTCCATGATGCGGCCCGCAATCTTGCGCTCGAGGTAAACTACTATGATGACGTTGGTGAACCCTATCATCAGGATGATATTGACCACGATGGTCCACGCCAGGACGTTCAGGCCGGGATCGGATTCCATCCAGCGCGCCAGGTCGCCGGCCGGGTTGCTGAATGGCGGCATGATGTGCTCCTGGAAGTAGAGTAAGGGCGTCAGCAGCGGCACCAGCCACACCTCGCAGAACCAGTAGCTCCAGTCGTATAGCGACGTCATTTGTCAGTCTCCCCGATGCACATGTCGATGCTGCCCATGATGGCCGGCACATCGGCCACCTTGTACCCTTTCAGGAAGTGCGGCGACGCCGAAACGGTCGTGAACATGGGGCTGCGAATCTTCCAGCGGTAGGGGCGGTCGCTGCCATCACCAACGAGGTACATCAGTGCCTCGCCCCGCGAATCCTCGGTGCGCCGGAACGCCTCGCCTCTGGCGCGGACGGGGACACTGTCGGCCATCACCTTGCCTTCCGGCATCTTCGTCAGCGCCTGACGCACAAGGTTCATCGACTGGTGCATCTCGTCAATCCGCTGGCGGTAGCGGCTGAAGCAGTCACTGCTGCCGTCGCCGGCCGTAGTGGTGACCGGCTCGAAATCCAGCTCGGGGTAGGCGTCATACGGGTCGGCCTGCCGCAGGTCGAACGGTACCCCGGCGCTGCGCAGGTTGGGGCCGGTAATGCCCCAGTTGATGGCGTCCGCGGCGGAATAGCGGCCGACATCATCGGTGCGCATGCGGAATATTTTCGAGTTATCGTAGAGGTTTTCGTATTCCTTCAGCCGCCGCTCGAGCGTCTGCATGACGCGCTCCGCCTTGGCTTCGAAGCCGGGCGGAAGGTCGCGTTTGACACCACCAATCTTGACGTAGTTGTAGAGCAGCCGCCCGCCGCTCGGGATTTCGAGCAGGTTCAGGAACATCTCGCGGTCGCGCATGCCGTAGAGGAATCCCGTGATGAGCCCCAAATCGGGAAGGTAGGCACCGAGCCACATCAGGTGGCTGGCGATGCGCTGCAGCTCGAGCACGACCGTGCGGATGTACTTCGCCCGGGGCGGCGGTTCGACTCCCATCAGCTCCTCGGCCGCGAGGCAGTAGCAATGGGTCCAGGTCATCGCGCTAGCGTAGCAAAGCCGGTCGGTGAGCGTCGTATTCATGAAGTACTTGCGGCGCTCGCCGATTTTCTCGACAGAGCGGTGCAGGTAGCCCAGCTCGGGCACGGCATCGGTGATGGTCTCGCCGTTGACCTTGATGCGCAGGTTCCATAACCCGTGGGTCATCGGGTGTTGCGGACCCATGTGAATCCACATCTCCGCCATTACCACTCCTCCTCATGGATTTCGTAAACGTAATCCTTGCGCAGCGGATGACCGGCAAAGCCATCCGGCAGCAGCACCCGTTTCAGGTCAGGATGCCCAATGAAGTAGATGCCCATCAGGTCGTACGCTTCGCGTTCGTGCCAGTCTGCGCCGCCCCAGAGATGGGTGATGGAGTCGACCGTGGGGGTGTCGCGCGGCAAATCCACGTGGACCTCGAGCATCTGTCCCGTCGCATCGACAATCGAGAAATGGTAAACCAGTTCGAAACCGGTCTGGTTATCGACCGCCGAAATCAGCGAACAGTGGTCGAAGCCGAAGTCGCTTTTCAGCGCGCTGAAAAACGACTGGCTCGCCTCGCGGGTAATCGAAATGCGGCCGACTCGAGAACGCAGCACCGAGCCGTCGCTGGCGCCTTCGTGCTGCGAGAGTTGCTGGACGAGTTGCCCGGTTTCCATTTCAGCGCCTCAGGAAATATCCCGGTTCCTTCTCGCGAATCTTCTTCTGCAGCGTCAGGAAGCCGTGCATCAGCGCCTCGGGCCGGACGGGGCAGCCGGGAATGTAGACGTCCACGGGAATGAATGTATCAGCGCCCGCGACGACCGAGTAGGAATCCCAGTAAGGGCCGCCACCGATGGCGCACTCGCCCATCGCGATGACCCACTTCGGGTCGGCCATCTGCTCGTATAGCGTCTTCAGCTTGGGGCGCAGCTTTTCGCAGACCGGGCCGTTTACAATCAGGATATCGCACTGGCGCGGGCTGGAGCGGTAGACCACCCCCATGCGCTCCGAGTCGTGGTCCGGCCCACCGGCAGAGCCCATCTCGAGCGCGCAGCACATGATGCCAAAGTGGAGCGGCCAGGGGGAGTAGCGCAAGCCCCAGTTGAAAATCGGGCGCGTGACACGGTTGACCACGTCGCGGATGCCGGTCCGCTCGGCGATGTTGTAGACTGCGTCATCGACCCAGTTCAGGAACTGGTCGGAGCGCAACGTCAGCCAGTCGCCTGACGGGGGGTCTTCCATAATCTCCGCCGGGTCGCTGGTGCGCGAGCCGAGGCCCTTGCGCATGCGGGGGTTGCCGCGCACCTGTTGCCGGCTCATATCCAGATGACCTCCTCCTTCTTCAGTGCATAGTAGAGCGCCAGCAGCGTCATCCCGACGAAGAGAAACATCACCAGTTTGGCGCTGGTGTCGAGGCTGGTGTAGACCAGCACCCACAGCATCAGGAAGACGACGACAAGGTCGAAGACCACGAAGAGGATGGCGAACATGTAATACTGGAAATGGAACTGGATATGCGCCTCGCCGACCGGCGTCTCGCCGCACTCGTAAGTGGAGCGCTTCAGCGGGTTCCCGTAGTCGGGCCGGAAGAACCGTCCCATGAAGAAATTCAGCAGCGGGAACGTGAGCGCAATGACCGCGAAAATCCCGATTGGGATATAGTCGTGAGCGAGCACGGTGCCCCCGTGCAGCAACAGTATAAAAAGCGTTCGGGAGCGACGGCGGCGAACCGTAATAAATCCCCGGGGCAGGGGGCAGGCATGGCACCCGCCAGCGACGCCCGCCGGATTACTACCAACACGCTACAGGCAATGAAGCAGGATGGCGAGAAAATCGCGATGCTGACCGCCTATGATTATTCGCTGGCGCGGCTGGTCGATGGCGCCGGGGTGGACGTCATCCTCGTTGGCGATTCCGCCTCCAACGTCATGGCGGGCAACGAGACCACCGTCCCGATAACGCTCGACCAGATGATTTACCATGCCAGCGGCGTCGTCAGGGGAGCGCAGCGCGCGCTGGTCGTGGTGGACCTGCCGTTCGGCACCTACCAGGGCGACTCGCGCACGGCGCTGGAATCCGCCATCCGCATCATGAAGGAGTCGGGCGCGCACGCCGTGAAACTCGAGGGCGGCGCCGAAGTGGGTGAGTCGGTCGAGCGCATCCTGACCGCCGGCATCCCGGTCATGGGCCATCTGGGTCTGACGCCGCAATCCATCTACAAGTTCGGCACCTACACCGTCCGCGCCCGCGAGAAGGCCGAGGCGCAGAAGCTGGTCGCGGATGCGAAGCACCTCGAACAGGCGGGCTGCTTCGCCATCGTGCTGGAGAAGATTCCGGCCAGCCTCGCGAAGCAGGTTTCGGCTTCAATCGCGGTGCCGACCATCGGCATCGGCGCCGGCCCCGACTGCGACGGGCAGGTACTGGTGCTGCACGACATGCTCGGCATAACGCAGGATTTCTCTCCGCGCTTCCTGCGGCGCTACCTCGACCTCGAGAAGGATATCCAGTCGGCCATCGCGCAATACGTCGGCGACGTGCGCGGCGGCGAGTTCCCGACCGAGCGGGAATCCTACTGAATGGCGCCGCCGACAGCCATCCGGGGCGAGCTGCTCGACCTCATCTGCGAGTGCTCCCGCGACCAGTACCCCTACGAGTTCGCGGCGGTCCTGCGTCAGAAAGGCGACACCATCACCGAGCTGCTGCCGCTACCGGGCGGCATCGCCGGCGACGAGCACGCTATCCTGCCGCTGCACATGCTGCCGGTCGACTGGTCAATCTGCGGCGTGGTCCACTCGCACCCGACCCCCGACAACCGCTGGTCGGATGCGGACCTGCACCTGTTCCAGAAGTTCGGCACGACCCACATCATCAGCGCATACCCCTACGACCGGCGGTCATGGGCCGCCTACAACTTCCGCGGCGAGCCGGTCACGCTGGAAGTGCGCGAGTGACGGCGGACGCACCCCCGTACGGCGCTTCACCGGCGCGCTGCCCGGCCCGCCCGGCCTGCTGCTCTACTGGCTCGGCGTCTGGTGGCTTGGCAGGGTGTGGTTCAGGAATTTCCTGTCGGAGTAAAACTACGCATCTCCGCGTAGCTACGCATCACCTATAACTCCCCGCCTGCTGGCGTGGCGCGTGGACCGCCCGTATGTCATCGTGAACTGCGCCGCGTCGCTCGACGGCAAGATTGCGCTGGCGAACCGGCGGCCGGTGCGGCTCTCGTGCAACGCCGACCACCGGCGGGTGCACACATTGCGGGCAGAGTGCGACGCCGTCATCGTCGGCATCGGCACCGTGCTGCAGGACGACCCACGGTTATTGCTCGACACGGCGCTGGCCAAAGGCGAGAACCCGCTGCGGGTCGTGCTCGACACGACGCTGCGGACGCCGCGCTCGGCGCGGGTGCTACAGGGCGACGCGCCGACGCTGGTCGCCACCGGCAAGCGTCCACGGCGGCGGGAGCTGCCGGGCGCCGAAGTCATCGCCTGCGGCAACGGCGCGGTGGATTTGCCGCAATTACTGGCGCTGCTCCGCGCGCGCGGAGTGCGCAAGGTGCTGGTCGAGGGCGGCGAGAGCGTGCTCTGGTCGTTCCTGACTTCGGGGCTGTGGGACGAGTTCACCCAGTTCGTCGCCAACACGCTCATCGGCGGCGTGACGTCGCCGAGCGTCGCCGGCGGACCGGGCGCCGCAACGCCGGCCGAGATGCACGCCTTTGCGCTGGAAAGCGCCGAGCGGCTGGGCGACGGCGTGCTGCTGACGTGGCGGCGCGGCTGATTTAGCGCGGGCGCGCTGCCGGCACGATGCGCTTTGCGGTGATGGCGTCGGGACGCGGCAGCAACTTCCAGGCGCTCATCGATGCCCGCGCGCGGGGCGAGCTGCCGGGCGCCGAGCTTGTGCTGCTCATCGTGAACAGGCGCGACGCGCAGGCGATTGCCCGCGCCGAAGCGGCGGGAATCCCATGGGAGTTCATCGACTCCGAGGCAATGGCGCGCGCCGAGTTCGACCGGCGCGCGCTGGCGCTGCTGCGCGACTGTCGCGCCGAAGCGGTCGTGCTGGCCGGCTTCATGCGGCTGCTGACGCCCGAATTTATCGAGGCATTCCGCCACCGCATCCTGAACATCCATCCGGCGCTGCTTCCGCTATTCCCCGGCGCGCACGCGCACCGCGACGCGCTCGCCGCCGGCGTTGCGGAGAGCGGCTGCTCGGCGCACTTCGTCGATGACGGAATCGACACCGGCCCGGTCATCCTGCAACGGGCGGTGCCGGTCCTGCCGGGCGATACCGAAGAGACGCTCGCGGCGCGCATCCTGCCGCACGAACACCGGCTGCTGCCGGAGGCGGTGCGACTGCTGGCGGCGGAGCGGCTCGAGGTCGACGGCAACGCCGTCAGGATTCTGCCCGAAAAGTAGCCTGCAGATTTATATACGGGGTGTCCTGCCCGGCCGCCCCCGTATGGCCCCGAAGCGAATCGACCGCAAAAGCAATGCACACCTGCAGTCGCTGGTAGGCAGCCTGAAGCAGGCCGCCCGCGAGAATGAAGCCCCGGTATGGAAGGCGGTCGCGGGCCGGCTGGAGAGCCCCGCGCAAACGTGGCCCAGCATCAATATTTCGCGGCTCGAGCGGCACGCCGAAGCGAAGGCGACGGTTGTCGTCCCGGGAAAACTGCTCGGCGCCGGCGCCATTTCCAAGCCGCTCACCGTAGGCGCGTTCAGCTTCTCCGCTGCGGCGCGCGAAAAGGTCGAGGCGGCCGGAGGCAGCTGCCTGTCGCTGCCGGAGATGCTCGAGGCGCACCCGAAGGGCGCCGGCGTGAGGCTGATGGGATGAAGGTTTACGACGCGAGCAACTGCATCATGGGACGGCTGGCAAGCTACGTCGCCAAGGCACTGCTCAACGGTGAAGAAGTGCACGTGGTCAACGCCGAAAAGGCAGTCATCAGCGGCGCCAAACATTCGGTCTTACGCGAATATACCGAGAAGCGTCAGCTGAACCACGAGCGCAAGGGACCATTCTATCCGCGCATGCCGCACCTGATGTTCAAGCGCTCCGTGCGCGGCATGATTCCCTACCAGACACCGCGCGGCCGTGCCGCCTTCAAACGACTGCGGGTCGACATCGGCCCCGCAGGCGCCGAGAAACCGGAAACGATTGAGCGGGCGCAAATGACTTCGGGGACGGTGCACGTCACGCTCGGCGATGTTTCGCGCAAGCTGGGAGCGAAGTTCTGATGGTCAAGGTCGTCAACACCAGCGGCAAGCGCAAGACCGCGATTGCGCGCGCCACTTTCCGCTCCGGCAAGGGGTGCGTGCGCATCAACCGCAAGCCGGTCGAATACTACCAGCCCGAGCTGGCGCGGCTCAAGATTATGGAGCCGCTCGAGCTGGCGGGCAACCGCCTCAACCGCATCGACGTCTCGGTCAAGGTGGAGGGCGGAGGCGTGATGGGGCAGGCGGAGGCAAGCCGCACTGCGATTGCGCGCGGGCTGGTCGACTGGTTCAAGGATGAAGAATTGCGCGCGCTCTTCATGAACTACGACCGCGCACTGCTGGTCAACGACACGCGACGCAAGGAGCCCAAGCACCCCATGGGGCGCGGGGCGCGCGCAAAGCGACAAAAATCATACAGGTGAGAAAATGCTGATACCCGTACGCTGTTTCACATGCAACAAGGTCATTGGTGGCCACTACGAGAAGTTTTGCGAGCGAGTCGCCAAGGGCGAGAACGGAGCCGAGGTCATGAACGATCTGGGCATCGAGCGCTACTGCTGCCGCCGCATCTACATGGCGCACACCGACCTGATTGACGAAGTGCTGCCCTACGACTGATTTTATTACGGCCGCACCGTGGCCGCAAACAGGGCCCGTGGGGTAGCTTGGCATCCTTGACGGCTGGGGGCCGTTAGACCCCGATTCAAATTCGGGCGGGCCCACCACTTCCTAAGCTTCCAACACCCGTCCCGCCAGCGCCAGCGTGCCGGCCAGCGCCGAGTCCTTACCCAGCGCCGGCGCAACTACTTCGGGCAGCGGTGCGAAGCCACCGTCCAGCTCTGTCAGCCGCTGCGCGACCGCCTCGCGCAGTCCCACGCGCTGCATCACGCCGCCGCCGAGCACGATGGTATCAGGCATCGCGACGGCGGTGATAGCGAGCAAGCCGTGCGCCAGCAGCTCCGCCTCGGTCGCCCAGGCGGGGTCGTCGTGCGGGAGCGCCTCCGGTAGCGTGCCGCTGCGCGCCGCCAATGCCGGTCCCGACGCGAGCCCCTCCCAGCAGTCGCCGTGGGCGGCGCATATGCCCGCAAAGCTGCCGTCGTGCGGGACGCGCAGGTGCCCCATTTCGGGGTGCAGCTGCCCGTGGTGGACGCGGCCGTCAATCGCTAGCCCGCCGCCGATGCCAGTCCCGACAGTGACGTACGCCAGCGTGCCGCGGCCGGTGCGCGCCAGCTGCTCGCCCAGCGCCGCGGCGCCGACGTCAGTCTCGAGAGCCAGGCGCTGCGCCAGCGACCGGAACGGCGCCAGCACGTCGGCGTCGCGCCAGCCCGGCTTGCTCTCGGCCAATAGCCGGCCGTAATCGCGCGCTGCGGGGTCGAGCCGTAGCGGGCCGAAGCTGGCGATGCCCAAGGCGGCGAACGGCCCGCGCGCGTCCAGCCACTCGGCCAGCGCGGCAAGCGTCGGCTGCGGGTCGCCGGTCGGGATTTCGAACCGCTCGGCGACCGCGCCGGGTTTGCCAGCGCGTGCGCGACCGGTGGCGACCTGACAGCTCGTCCCGCCGAGTTCGACCGCCGCCAACAGGCCCATGGCGCCGCAACTCTGGCCGTTAATAAGCAGCGAATGCTGGCGTGGCGTGTTTCGCTACGCCGCCTGCGCCGAGGTCCCGTTGCCGCCGGGGGCGGTGCGCGACTGGTGGACCGACTTCGCGCCGGACGACCACGCCGGCTTCCTGCCGTTCGCCAGCGTGACTCGCACGATACTCGCGCAGCGACCGGGGACGGTGCTGCTGGTCGACGAGGCGTGGCTGTGGGGACTGCGGCTGCGCGTCCCGGCCCGCGTGCGGCTCGACGCGCGCGGCTTTCGCGTCCGCGGCCGCTATCCGCTGGCCGACGCGCGCTACGGCTATTGTTTCACCAGCTGCCACGCGGGGACGCGTATCCTGCTGGTCGCGCACATCCGGCTGCCGCGGCCGCTCGAGTGGCTGCTGCCGGCGGCGCTGCGCGTCTCCGCGCTGCTGCTGGGGCTCGAATACCCGCTCTACGATTTGGACTTCCACCTGCGGCAGATGCTGGCGGAGAGCAGCCGCTGGCAAGCGACAACGAGCCAGAAAGGCTGCGTCGTGAAGCCTACGACTAAAAGGAGCAGGCGCAACAGGCACAGCAAAGGGAAACCGCTGCGGCTGCGGCGGCTCTAGCGCGTCCCGCGTCGCCCGCCGTGGCGGTAGCGGCTGTAGCTGCGCTTCGCCTTGCGGTCGCGCTTCGTGACACGCTTGCGCTCCGCAGTTTCCTGCTCGTCTTCGTCTTCGGCATCGTCGTCCGGCACGCGGGTGCAGGCTCGCAGGCAGATAAATGGTGCGGGGGGTCGAATTTGAATCGACGAATCCCTTCGGAACCGGGTCCTAAGCCCGGCGCAATCGGCCATGCTATGCGACCCCCGCGCTCGTGCGCCACGCCGCAGCGCACTTATTAGCGCTACAGGTTGCGGTCGCATGGCCCGCAAGCGCAAGCCGACCGAGAAGGGGGAACCACACCTTGACGCCGCAGTCGATAAAGCCGAGCAGAAAGCAGGTGACGCAATAGATACCGCCGGCGCGGTCGCGAGCGCCGCTGTCGAGGCGGGAGCCGAGCTGGCTGGCAAGGCGGCGAAAATCCTGAAGGGGGCGACCCGCACGGCGATCCGCAGCGGCGGCAAGGCAGCCGCGGTCGCGACCGAAAAGGCAGCGGAAGGCGCGGCGGTCGCGGCCGACGTGGCGGCGGATGTCGTCGAGGCGGCTGCCAACGTGGCGGCCGACGCCAGCGAAGTCGCACTCGAGAAGGGCAGCGAGCTCGCCGCGGACGCGGCCGAGATTGGCGCTGGCGTTGTCAAGACGGCGGCGCGCAAGGGCGAGGAGCTGGCCGAAGGCGCCAGCGAGCTGGGCGGTGTCGCGGCCGAGCAGGCGGCGCACGTCGCCGGCGATGCGCTCGAGGTCGCCGCGGAGGTGGGCGCCAGCGCCGCCGGGAAGGCGCGACAGGCGGGGGACGCCGCCCGCGAGGGCGCCGGTGTCGCGGCCGGGATGGCGGTCGAGGCGGCGAAGTCCGCCGCCGAAGTAGCTGAAGGTGCTGCCGCCGCGGCCGCGGGTGCAGCTGCCAGCGGGGCGGCCGCGACCGCGGAAACGGCGGCTGGTGCTGCGGCGGCCGGTGCAGCCGCGCTGAAGGGCGGCGCCGAGGCGGCCGGCCGCAAGGCGGGCGAGGCGGTCACGGTCGCGCACGACAAGCTCTGGCCGACGTATGGCGTCGTCGTCGCGGCGATTGTCGCCAAGTCACTCTCCAGCGCTGCTGGCAGGGGTCGCGACAAGGTTCTCGACGACGAATGGTTCCGGGGGCAGGTGGTCAACCGCACCTGGGAGTTGCTGCCGCTGCCGGTACGGCTGGCGGGCAAGGGCACGCTGCGCTGGGAGCAGGTGATGTTCAAGCTGCGTGATCAGGTCCTCGCCGCCGACAAGGAGGCGATGGCCGTTAGCAAGCAGGACAAATCGCTCATCCGCTCAGCCATCGGGATGATGCTGGGCCGCAAGGGGTGAGCCGCTGCCGGCGCTGACCGTCCGCTCGCTCTCGAAGGCTTACGGCGACGTCAAGGCGTTGCGCGACGTCAGTTTCAGCGTCGAGCGGGGCGATTTCTTCGGGCTGCTCGGCCCCAATGGCGCCGGCAAGACGACGCTGCTGAAGGTGCTGACGGGGCAGATTCATGCCAGTAGCGGCGAGGCGGAGGTGCTCGGCCTGCCGGTCGCGCAACAGCCGCTCGAGGTGCGCAGCCGCGCTGGCATTGTCCCCGAGCAGTCGACGCCCCCCAGCTTCCTGACGCCGCGCGAGGTGCTTGAGCTGGTTGTGGCCGTGCGGGGGTGTGAAGTTGACTTGGAGTGGTGGCTGGAGTTCTTCGAGTTTGAGGAGTCCGAAGGCCGAATCTGCCGCACGCTTTCACGCGGGCAGCGGCAGAAGGTGCTGCTGGCGGCAGCCTTCATCGCGCAGCCGGAGGTGCTGTTTCTCGATGAGCCGTTCATCAACCTTGACCCGCTGGTGCAGGCGAAGGTGCGCGACTGGCTCAGCGAGTATGTCACCGGGGGCGGAACGGTATTCCTGAACACCCACATGCTCGAGAACGCCGAACGGCTCTGCAACCGTGCCGCTATCATCCACCGCGGCAGTATCCGTTCGCTTATCGAGCTGGAGCAGCTGCGGTCGCAGGGGACGACGCTCGAGGCGCTGTTTCACGAGATGGTCGCGTGAACCGGCTACTGCTCTGGCGCATGCTGCAGGAAGAGGTACGGCTCAACAGCAGCTTCGCCAGCCGGCGCGGCTTCTGGCTCTTCCCGCTGCTGGTCGTCGGTGCAGGGCTGCTCGCGACCGCGCTGGCGGCGGAGCTGACCGCCGACGTGCCGTACCGCGAAGTGCTGCTGGGGCTGCACTTCAGCTTCCTGTTCTACGGCCTTTTCACCGGCGGGCTGGCGTTCTTCGGCAGCGATTTCCTCGAGCGCATCTTCGGCCATTACGCGCTGGTCACCAGCCTGCCGGAGACGCAGCCGCTCTCGTACCGGCGCGTTATAGGCATCTACTTCTGCAAGGAGCTGCTGTTCTACGCGCTCTTCACCTTCGCCCCGCTCACGCTCGGCGCGCTGCTCGGCACCCACTGGAGCTTCATCGCGCCCGAACGAATGCTGCGGCTGCTGGCGAGCCTGCTACCGTCGTTCTGCGCCGGGCTGGCGGGGGCGTTCCTGGTCGCCAGTCTCTACCGCCGTTCGCTCTACGCGGCGGTCGCCGGCGGCACCGTAATGGTGCTGGCGCTCGGCACGCTGCTTGCAGGCGACGGGCTGCCGCAGCTGATGTGGTATCTCGACGGCAGCCCGCCGCTGCCGCTCGGCTGGGGGCTGGCGCTGCTGCCGGCGCTGGTCGCGACGCTGCTGGTGGGCGAGTTCCACGAGCAGGCGCTGCCGCCGGTGCAGGGCTACCGCGAGCAGTATCGCGAGACGCTGGCTGGCAGCGAATGGAGCCGGCGCTGGGCTGTCCCGGCCGTCGTGGCGAAGGAGCGGCTCGACCTGCAGCGGTCGCGGACCGGCATCAAGATGGTCTTCTCGTTCGCGGTACCGCTCTCGATGCTGGTCTTCGTCAACTGGTTCCTTGACCGCGGGCTGCCGCTGGAGGTCGAGTTCAACACCATCTTCTGGGGGGTGATGGTCGGCTTCTTCGGGACGATGCTCTATTCGTGGCTCAACACGATGGACGACAGCAGCTTCTACGCCACGTTGCCGCTGCAGGTGCCCGACCTGGTCCGCGCGCGGCTAGTGCTGTTCGGGACGGTGACATGGTGGATTCCGGCGCTATTCATGGGGCTGATTGCGCTCCTGAGCCGGGAGCTGCGGCTGCTGCCGCTCGCCATCTTCGTGATGGCGGCGGTCGGGCTCTACGTCGTCAGCTACACCGCCTGGATTACTGGCCTGCGCACCAACTCGTCGCTATACGACGCGACCATCTTCGCGCGCTTCTTTCTCGTGAGCGTCCCGCCGATGGTGCTGCTCGCCATCCTGAGCATGGCGCTGGAGCAGGCGCTGCCAGTGGTGATGGTCGCCCTGAGCTTCACCTGCCTGGTACTGCTGCTGGCGACGCAGCTGTTCTATGGCCGCATCGAGCATCGCTGGGCGGGCGAGGAATTCGACTAGCTTATATACAACGGGCCAGTGCAAGCGCTCCCATGGCCAAGGACGGTAAAGGCGACAGTAGTGGCCCGAACGAAAAGCCGCGCAAGGGCGGCGACGAAAAACCGCAAGGCGACAAGGAAGTGCGCCAGCCCGCCCGCGGGAAGGGCAAAGGGTCGCGCCGGGACGGAGGGGGGCGCAAAGGCGACGCCGGCGGCAAGCCGCACGGCGGCCAGCGCAAGCCAGGGCGCAACGACCGCGGACGCGGCAAGCCGCGCGGCGGCCGGCAGCAGGGTGGGCGCCCGCCACACCAGCGGCGGCACGGCGTGCGCAAGACCATCAAGAACGGGGTCGGGACGGTCTTCATCGGGCAGGAGGACCCCTTCATCTATTTCCCCGATATCATCGCGCTCTTCGCCCGCGAGGACATCAAGCGCGTCGAGCTGCGCGCGCTGGGGCCCGCCATTTCCAACGCCGTCAACGTCTCCGAGCAGGTGCGGCACCGCTTTCTGGAAGAGGCCGATGTCAAGGTCGCCAACGTCGAAATCGGTACCGATAACGCTCCGCGCTCGTCAGGCAAGGGCACCTACCGCGTCAGCTTTATCCACATCTCACTCGAGCGCGGTGCGGCCGCAGCCGCGGACGCGGACGTCGGCGATGAACCTGTCGCAGCCGCGGACGCCAGCGCCGACGCAGCCGAAAACTAGAACTCGGCAAGATCGCGCCCCAGCCGGCGCGAGACCCGGCGATGCAGCCGCGTGACGCGGCGCGTTGCCGCTTCGAGTCCTTGCGATTGCAGCCACGCGGTGCAGTCGGCCAGCGGGCGGCGGCGGCTGCCGGCGTGCAGGTTGTCGCACGCCGCGACGACCCGTGCTTCGAGCGTGCGCGGCAGGTAGTCGCCGGGCGGCAATCCCAGCGCGCGCGCTTCGCGTTGCGGAAGGCCGCCGCCAA
>CAYMDK010000007.1:43696-45975 GCA_964389465.1 uncultured archaeon
TCGGGGAAACTTGCAGTTCACCATCAAGCTCCGGCTGCGCCCAGCGCGGGTCGAGCTCGGCAAGCAGTATTGCGAGCGCCGCCACTTCCGAGTGAGGCTGGCTGCCAACGGCGACGTTCCAGTCGGCCAGCTCGAAGGTCCAGCGCGGCACCCGCTCGGCACCAACGATGACCAGCAAGTCGCGCTCGTGGCGCAGCAGCGGCGCCGCTTCGGCCAGCGGGGTGCCGAACATCGTCAGGTGTACCACCCCGCCGCGCCAGCCGCGCGCGACCGCCCGTGGGCGGGTCGTGGTCGCGATGCCGAAGTCGCCGCCAAAGCGCTGCGTGACGTCCTCAACCGTCGCGACAACACGCGAGTCGGGGCGGTGCAGCGTGAGGCCAGCTGCGCCGAAGGCGCGCGCGGTCAGCGCAACGTGGGTCGAGATGCGCTTGTCCCGCTCCGGCCGGTGGCCGATGCGCAGGACGTGGGGCTTCACTCCTCGCCCGGCAGGGATTGCTCCTGGCTCTCGCGAATCGAGTCGTTAACCAGGAAGCCGATGAAGGCCCAGATAATGCCGCCGAGGACATACTGCACCTTGGTCGAGATGAAGTCGCCGCGGACGAAAATGTCGTTGACTATTTCGACGAAGCCGGCGACAATCAGGCCAAGGCTGGTGACCGTGAAGAAGAAGGTCACGATGGCGAAGTTGAATTCCCCGTCCTGGAGATAGCTGTCGGCGGTGCGGCCGAGTTCGATAATCAGAAGGCTGGCGAGCAACAGTGGCAGGACACCTGCCAGTGACATGAAGCCCAGCACCATCGCCAGCATCCCCAGACTGGAGACTTCCTGCATCGCGTCAAGGCCGCGCGCAACGCCGATAATCAGCAGCAGAGCCGCGATGATGTAGGCGGTCAGCGAAACTCGCTCGCTGGTGCCGCTGAGCAGGTCGTGGTAGAACTTGCGAATCTCGTCTTCCCAGCCTGCAACCTTGATGAGCATGTAGCCACCCAGCGTCAGCAGGATGGCTCCGTCGGCAATCTCGCCCTTCCCCATCACCGCCAGCAATCCCCAGACAAACACGACCAGCGCCACCGGCAGGATGAACTTGCGCTGGATTTTGGGGTCCTCCATCTTGTGGATAATGGTGTAGAGCGTATCCTCGATGGGGCGCGACTGCTGCACAACCACCTGCCGCGTCGAGTCGATCAGCAGCCGGCTGCGGATAATCGGCTCCAGCTCGCGGTCCTCGGCGCCGTCGCTCACGATTACCGCGCGCGTAGCGTGCGTCTGTGCAATTACCTGGTCGAGCGTGTTGGCAATCTTCATGTCGGAGCGCGTACCGACGCGGACGTCACCGCAGATGGTTACCACTTCGACCTCGGTGCCATCCTTCAGTAGCTGGTCGTAGACCCTTACGGCGGCAAGCATAGTGTTGGTGTCACTCTCCTCGGGGTCGGCCAGCCCCAGTTCCTGTGCCGCCTCAAGGTTGGCATCACGCCCGATAACGGGGCTGCGAATTCCGGTTTTACGGCCGAGATCGTTGTCGCGGTCTATCGCCAGCACCAGTGTAACCATCTGCTTTCGAGGCAGCCCCGGTATATTTAACCATCTCCTTCCGCGCGTTTTATATATGACCCTTCATGAGCGCCAACTCCCGTTCAAGGTGCAACATGGCGGAGTTCAAAACCATAATTTCAGACCCCAAGTCGCGCAAGGCGTTCAACCACGCGCTCTCCGAGAGTGACTCGAGCGCCCTCATTGGCCGTTCCATCGGCGACGAAATTGACGGAATCTTCGTCAACCTCCCCGGCTACCGCCTGCAGATTACCGGCGGCAGCGACGGCTCGGGAGTCCCGATGCGTCCCGGCCTCCCGGGTGGTCGACGGCAGCGGATGCTGCTCAGCCACTCCACCGGCTTCCGGCCGCAGCGCCCCGGGCAGCGCAAGCGCAAGATGGTGCGTGGGCAGGACTTAGGGCCTGAAGTTTCGCAGCTGAACCTGAAGATTATCGAGTATGGCCCCAAGCCGGTCGAGGAATTGCTCGGAGCGGAGGGATGACTTGGCAGGCGCTACCTCCCAGCCGGAAATCAACATCGGCATGGTCGGCCATGTCGACCATGGCAAGACCACCCTCACGCAGGCGCTGACCGGACGCTGGACCGACCAGCATTCCGAGGAACAGAAGCGCGGGATTTCAATCAAGCTGGGCTACGCTGACGCCGATTTCTACCGCGTCAAGGAGAACGGTGGCTACCGCTACACTTCGCAAAAGGAGAAAGGCTCCGAGTACCTGCGCACGGT
>CAYMDK010000008.1:0-26726 GCA_964389465.1 uncultured archaeon
GCTCGGTCATGAACGACTGGCAGAAGCGCATTACCTCGTTGTCGCTCTTGCCCTTCGGGTCGAAGTCGGAACCGCCCTTGCCGCCGCCGATGGGGCGGGTCGTCAGCGCGTTCTTGAAAGTCTGCTCGAAACCAAGGAACTTGATTATACTCAAATTGACACTGGGATGGAAGCGCAGCCCGCCCTTGTAGGGGCCGATAGCGGAATTGAACTCGACGCGCATACCGCGGTTCACCTGCACCCGTCCTTGGTCGTCGGTCCACGGCACGCGGAAGATAATCATGCGCTCCGGTTCGACCAGCCGTTCCAGCACGCGATACTCGCAGTACTCCGGGTGCAACTCCAGCACCGGCGCCAGCGATTCCAGCACTTCCCAGACCGCCTGATGGAACTCAGGCTGGTCATGGTCCCTGCGCTTGACCTGCTCGAAAACTTCGTCGATATGGCCCATGTTTGCTCATCCGGTTACGTGCCCGGATAATAGGCGACTCGAATGCTCGTTAAAACACTATTCTTTCATACTTCGAGCAAACTCATCTTCAAGTGCTGTGGTTTGCAAGAGGCCCTCTCCTTGAATTTAAGCCTCACTCAAAAAAAAATTGCTCCATGAACATATATTAAGGGTAGGTAATAGGTAACTATGAACAAAATGGCGATTGGCGTTATTGTGCTTGGTGCTATCATCACTTTAGCTGGTATTGTCATATTGATAGGTCTAGGAGAAGGCACCGCAGAAACCATTGAGGAGGGTGTACTTTACGAGAGTGCAGACGGGGAGATGAAAATCAGCGATAGAAGTAATCCTGATAAAGAGACAATGGGCGTTTATGTTCACATCGAAAGTACCTATAAAGGTGGAGGAGAAGGTGGATACAATCCGAATCATGGAAACAACACTTGGAATCTAACCGAATCTGACTGTAATCTAATAAGAACATTTACATTGACCAATAATGAAGATGGTACAGAAGTTTTCATCCCCAGATGTAATTATATCGAAGATGACGGAGAGACTGCTGAGACTGATGATTGGATTGTTGTAGGAACACTATGTACTCAACAAACGGCAGGAGATCGCAATCGTATAGGAGAAGGATGTCCGGATGGAACCTACACTTGGGACACTGGCGGCGTAGAGATAATGGTTTACGATCTGGACAAACTAGTGGAAGGAATAATTGGGGCGATTTTAGGAGCATTGGGTTCGTTCGGAGCATGCTGCTGTGGTAGCATTGTGTTGCTGGGTGGCATAATCATGGCATTCACTATGCAAGAAGAAGACCCAAACCAATGGGCAACGGCGCCTGGTGAAAGCCTCAGTACACCCGAACCCGGAACCGGCTGGGATGACAAAGAAAGCGCTTGGTCTGAGAAAAAAGATTATATCAGAAACGACGAGGATGATGGTCAAAACCCATGACGGGAGTGCTAGAACTGAATCAATATATGATTCGGGAGAAATTCTGGAAAATATTTGGTAACAAATTCTGGTTTGAGGATGTAAATCAAATACGATATGGTTACTGCGAACAAAAACGTTTCAAAATAAAGGAAGATATTCGAATATATTCGGATCCATCGAAAAGTCATGAATGGTTAAAGATCAAACAAAAACAATTGGTTGATGCCTGGGGCGGCTATGATGTAATTGACTCCGAAACTGGTGAGCTTTTAGGTACGGTAAGACGCAAGTTCTGGGCATCCATACTTAGAACCAGATGGCACCTTCTAGATGCTACAGGCAAGGAATTTGGAATCTTGATTGAGGATAGCATGGGGCAGGCCCTGGCCAGACGAATACTATTAGGAATCTTACCAAAGAAATTTCACATTGAGATTAGAGACAGTACCGAACCTGTGACAATGAGACAGATGTTCAATCCATTCGTCAAGAAAATGGTGGTCAATATTCCACCCGACCACCCTCTCGATAGAAGATTTATTGCAGGTCTAGCTATAGTAGTAGCTGCGATAGATGGACGAGGAAAAAAATAGAATTATTCGCAAGCCACGCGGATTATTATTAACTCACTGAGGTAAAACAGGATTAGTTTAAATAGTCCTAAAATATAGTTGGCCGTGGAAAACAACCCGCTATATGCATCTGTTGTATCAATCTTGCTTGTTTTCCTCCTATTCTTCATCATCATAGGGAATTTGTGGACTATAGATGCTAAATATTACTCCATGTCCAATCCGCATGAAGGGTATTTGGATAACCAATACGTTGCTAGTGAAGGTAAGATTGATGAAAAAATAGTGACTACATATGGAACCAGCCAAATTAACACTCAATATTGGAATTACAACTATGATACACAGTCATACGAAATTGAGGGTTATAGAGAAATAAGAACCCCAAAAGACATATACGTAGATTCCGAAAATCTGACGGAACCAGTGTACATCCTTAATCAAGACGTGAATGCAATAGAGGATTTAGTTGTATATGTAGATCATGAAATACTATCATACACCCCGTCAACACCTTCCTATAGTCTAATGGATGTTAACACTAGATTAAGTGAAGACTTAGAGATCGACAATACCACGATTCGTGTGGACTCGACAGAATATTTCCTAGTCCAGAACGAGCAGGAAGACAAGCTCACGTTTACGATAGGAAATGAAAAAGTGGACTGCGAAACGAAAAACGAAATCGAATTCACGAATTGCAAGAGGGGTATAGATTCAACTGCACCCAGTACTCACCTGGAAAATTCATTGGTAACACAAGCCGGAAAAAGGAAATTAAGCCTTAACATCGTTGTTTATTCAGGAGAGGTTGTTGAAGTGGAACATCCTGTTGAATACTATTACGAAACCGTACAAAACACGGCAATTCCGACAACTATCAACACCGTTGATTTTGGTGACTACAACACTACATATAATGAACATAACATCTACACAGGAGAGGATAGTAGTACGGTAAAAATAACAGATAATGTTCACCTAGCAATTAATTTGTCACAGTTATTTTTTACTATCACTATGTTCATGTTATTATGCCTCTACTTCAAGATAAAAATTCAATTTTTTGACCCTGAAATTTTCAGGACTGCAGCCTTGATGTTTGGTGTTATTTCGATTCTATTGGCTGTCGGAGCTGGAGTATATTTCCTAAATGGATGGCCCAATGCATACGAAGAGGACACCAAAAAATTTGAGCAAAATAATCTGGAAAAATCTATTTGGAGCGACGGTAGATATGACTATTCAGTATCATATTCGCAGTATTCATTTGATAGGTGTACGGTAGAAAAAACCGTTACGAATAGTGATTACGATTATCTAAACAACGGTAATCCCTATACAAACTCAGATTGTGAACAAGAAATTGTAAACTTCAATCAGGAAAGATACATTGAGTACAAATGGGGACTTACCTCGAATTGGTTCTTACTAACACTTCTTATCCCGCTGTTGGGTTTACTCTGCCTGTTTTTGGTCTTTAATATAGACGTGGAGGGTTATTATTCATCATCGACCTCTATAGATTCTATGGATGAATTTATGATGATACCGGACCATAACGATGGTTACCACGTAAACTTTGCTGAGGCCCTAGGCTATGGTTTTTCAGTATTGACAAACTGGATTAGTTACATAGTAGCAATCGCAGCAATAAATATTGCATTTTTCTTTATAATAACTTGGGTTCTTTTGCGGGGAACGTTTTCAAGTTTTGTTATCGCCGGCGTTCTAGGATTTGTTGGTTTCTTACTGAATACTGCACTGTTAATGGCAGTTTTATACAAGTATCAATCTGATGTGGGGATGAAAGCTTCAGAGTCTCTAGTAAATGAAGGACTGAAAAATATCAGTTCATTTTCCAGGAATGGGACCAAAGAACAGGGAAGAATTCCTAATGTCGCAATCGCAAGCGTGCTTGAAAAGGCTGAGTCCAAAATACAAAAAACAAAAAAAGGAAAGGGTAAAAAAGGTACAAAAACGAATCCTAAGACTCCACAGACCCAAGATGAATTTGATGCAGTCCCGGTCGGGACCTATTACGTTAACCCTACTGATGATCAAATTTACAAAAAAGAATAGAATGATGGAACTTATCACAAAGTGATGCTGACTAATCTTCTAGCCCTTGCTTATGGCCTCGCATTTATTTTAGTTGGAATCGAGCATTTCAGGGAACCCCAGAAATTCGTAGAGATTGTTCCATCCTATCTTCCTTTTGCATTATTTCTGGTATACCTCACAGGAAGTCTGGAAATTGCTGGAGGGCTTGGAATAATCTATCCCGGGACCAGGGAAATCGCCGGACGCTTGATGGCATTGTTCCTGATTGCCGTATATCCTGCAAATCTATACATGTGGACCAACGATGTACCATACAATGGTACACTCCTGACTTTTCAGCAACATATGTTAAGATTAGCTATCCAGTTTTTCCTGATAATTACGGCACTTGGTTTCTCGGGAGACCTAGCGAAATTAAAGAATCTTAAATCTTAGACTTCTATGCCTCCATTTTCGTTTATAAGAAGTTTATATCATATTTATCAATAATATATGTATTTTAATTTAACAGATTATTTAATCTTAAATACTTAATTATTCAGATTTAGTATTATTAAATAACAATACTAATATTCTAGTTTAAAGATTAATTGATTATTTATTGCTAAAGAATATAAAAACATAACTCCTAGTTTCCTGAAGATTTTCCACGGCAAAAAAACCGATTACTTTATATATTACTTTCTTTTATAGACATTATAACAAGTAACATGGAAACTGCCCGTGAAACCGCACCAGCCCTGCGTGAAATGGTTAATTCAGTCACGAACCGGCTCCAGAACCAGAACAGCCGCCAGTCCTACCGCAGTGCGCTCGAAAAATTCCTCGCCTGGTATTCGGCCGCCGGCCACGCGGCGCTGGACGCCGCGATCGTGAGGGAATACCTGCTCTACCTCGAAAACAGCGGCAAAGCGCGCGGGACCATCGCGACGACTCTATCGGTGCTGCGGCAGCTGTTCAAAGACCTCCGGCGGCTCGGGACGATTAACGAGAAAACATACCAGGACCTGCTCGAAATCCGGTTCCGGCGTCCGCGAGGCCAGCGCCTGCGCACCTGGCTCACGCTCGCAGAAGTGCAGGAACTGCTGCGCAGCCTGTCACGCGACCGCATCCACGGCGTACGCGACCGCGCCATACTGGCTTTGCTGGCGGGCTGTGGCTTGCGGCGGTTCGAACTCTGCGGCCTGCGACTCGAGCAACTGCAGGAAGCGCAGGGGCGGTCAGTCATCGCCGACATCCGCGGTAAGGGCGAGCGCCAGCGCACCGTCGCGGTCCCGGCCTGGGCCGGGGATTGCCTTGAAGAGTGGGTTGCAGCCTCGGCGGAGCTGCGGCCCGGCGCGTCCATATTCTTCTCCATCCGGCGCAACGGGACGCCGGGCTCAGCTCGCATAACCCCGCAAGGCGTGCGCGATATCGTCGCCCGCCACAGCCGGGAAATCCTTGGCAAACAGGTGCTGCCGCATGACTTGCGGCGCACCTATGCACAGCTGGCGTACCAGGCTGGCGCCGACCTGCGGCAGGTACAGCTCAGCCTCGGCCACAGCAGCATCCGCACCACTGAGATTTACCTCGGGCTGGACCAAGATTTCGCGAATGCGCCCGGGGACCTGCTCGAAATCAGCCTCTAGCCTTTCAGGAAAGCATTCGCTGGTACATGCATGATGCAGCTTGGAACCCGTCACGGATGGCGGCGGGTTCCTTGGTGCGTTCCTGGCCTAGTGGCGGCGGCGGAGCGCGATAGCGCCCAGTGCGCCAGCCGAGACGAGCAGCGAGAGGCCCGGCAGGCCGCCCTCATCCTCGTCAGCAACATCCACCAGTGTGTTGAGATCGTCAACACCGCTGATGGCAGGGGAGTCGGGGGTGCCGAGGATGCCCTGCTTGCTTGAGTAGTAGGCGCGCGTGAACTGGGTGTTCTCGGCGCGCTGCGCAGTCTTGGTCATTGCAGAGAGCGTCGCGTCGTAGTCATCGTAGCCGAAGGCGAGCAGCTCATCCCAGGTCTTGGTCTTCATGGTAGCGCTGAAGTTGTCCAGACCGTAGTGGGCTGCTAGTTTGCCCGCGATGGCGTCAGCGATGTCGCAGTCGAAGCCAACACAATTCCCGTCATCATCGAGTGATTCGAATGGCGGGTAAGTGGTGTCGGAACCAAAGACGATGGTGCCGTTGTCCTGCAGGATGCCATCAAGCTTGCCACCTGCGGTGGCGGACGGGTACGCGGTCGCGGTGCTTGCATCAGTATCGTCAGTTAGCACCACAATCTCGTTACCGAAGCTGACGGCAAAGATGGCGTCATAATCGCCTGAGCTGATGACTTCGCCCAGCGCCATGTTAATCGCATCGAGCAGTTCGCTCTCACCCAGCGGGACGCCAATACCGAAGTCCTCGGCGCCGAACGAGCCGACGACACTTACGCCCGAGTCCGCCTCGGCTTCGTAGAACTTCAGGGTCGGCAAGTCGCCCATTACGAACTGGACGTCGCCCTGCTTCAGGGCCGCCAGCGCTAGGTCGATGGTGTCGAATCCCTGCACAACTGCGTTGGGCAGGCTCTCCGCCGCGTACGTGTCGGACGTGGTCCCCGACTGTACGCCAATCTTGTAGCCTACACTACCAGCACTAGCGGGTACAGCCGCGAGCGAAAGCATGAATGCAGCTACGAACAGTGCTCCGAATATCTGTTTCAGGTTCATGTTTGGCCTCTGCGCCGCTTGGACGCATGGTCGCGGCCTATTCAGGCGGGTATAAAAGCTTATTCAGGAGCCAGATAGTATTTAGCGCGGGCAGCCTCGCCCCCGGTGCAAAGGAACAATTACAGGGATAAGAGCGGCGAACGGCTGACCCGCTCACGATTCCTGGTCCTGTTCACCCTCGGCTGCATTTTTTTCATCATCCTGCCAGTCCTGAAATCCCAGGCCGATGAGGAGGGTACAACCGGCTGGGACCTCGCACCCGTAGCAGCCGACGTCGATTTCAGGGCGATTGCGGCGCTGAATACCACCTCGGCAGTAGCGGTCGGGGAGAACGGAATAATTTTCTCAACTAGCAATAACGGCTCGAGCTGGAGTGCGGAAAGCTCTGGAACGGCCCGGGACATGCTTGACATTGACTATAATGGCATCATCGCCGCGTGCGGTGACGAAGGCACGGTGCTGGTCAGCTTCGAGCCCGGGACCTGGACCGACATCTCGCTGCCAAACGCGACGCAGCTCTCCGGCATTACGATTGCTGAATACCTGTCGCCCGCTAATTCCACCATCTTCGTCGCCGGCAACAATGGAGAAATCTGGAAGGGCGATGCAACAGGCAACTGGTCGCAGCTCACAACAAGCGTCACGAACGACCTCTATGACATAGACTTCCTGGACTCCACCAATGGAATTGCAGTCGGCGTGGAAGGGGTAATTCTCGGGACGGAGAATGGCGGAAACCTCTGGGAGCCCCGGATTGTGCCCGAAGGATACACGGAGGTCGACTTCCATGCTATCGAGTATGTGAGTCCCATCCGCGCCTTCGCCGCAGGATCGAACGGCAGCTTCATCTCCAGTTCCGGGGCGGGAGACACGCCAGTCGGCTATCTCTGGAGCGGCTGGCAAACCGGGGTCAGCAACACCCTGAATTCTGTGAGTGCCTCTTCCATCTACAAGGTATGGGTTGCCGGCGATAGCGGCTACATCGCCCTCTCCAAGAAAGGCGGTAAGGACTTCGTAAACCAGACCTACCCGGGCGAAATC
Organism: uncultured archaeon; assembly: GCA_964389465.1. Classification (GTDB taxonomy): domain Archaea; phylum Thermoplasmatota; class Poseidoniia; order MGIII; family CG-Epi1; genus UBA8886. The sequence goes on from CAYMDK010000008.1 coordinate 7,764, forward strand.
AGCAGCGATTTCCATTCGGTCTCGATGGGGACCAGTTTCTACGGTTTCGTAATTGGTGACGACGGGGTCGCGCTCCACACCGATCGCGAGGGGACCGACCCCGCTACCATCCCAACGGCCCGCAAGTTCAGCGGATTCCGGGATTATGCGAGCTACGCCTATCCCGAACTGGTAGAGGGGCTGAAGAACACCCTCAAGATAATCTACATCAGTATCCTGTTCGGTTTCACGATTGGAATCACACTTGCCACTTTCAAGACATCACAGTTTAACGTCAATGTCCCGATTTCGCTTCCCAATAATGAAGGCGCCTGGCGCACCTTCAGTTTCAACCCTCTGAAACTGTTCGCCACGTTCTATACCGACATCTTCCGGAATACGCCGCTGCTGGTCCAGTTCTTCTTCATCCATTTCGGGCTGGTCCAGATCGGGATTGACCTTACCTTCGACGGCACATTCGAGCGGGCCTACGGCAGCGCTATCGTTGCGCTGGGCCTCAACTCGGGCGCCTACCAGACCGAAATTATTCGCAGCGGTATCCAGGCCATCCCGACGGGGCAGATGGAAGCGGGGCGCAGCCTCGGACTGACCTACCTGCAGACCATGCGCCACGTCATCATGCCACAGGCAATCCGCATCGTAATTCCGCCGCTCGGTAACGAAACCATCAACCTGGTCCTCAACTCATCGCTCGCTTCGGCCATCGGCTATGGTGAGCTGACGCGGCACGGCAAACTCCTCATCTCGATTACCTTCGAGACGTTCTGGACCTGGGGGCTGGTACTGCTGTTCTACTTCTCGATAACCTACACCCTGACGAATATCCTGAAATACGCGGAGCGCAAGCTGAAGATTCCCGGCCTCGGCCTCGGGGGCGAAACATGAGCGAAGGGGGCTTGCCGATTATTCGCGTCAAAGACCTGGAGAAGGTCTATCCGGGCAATGTCCACGCCGTGCGAGGAATCAGCTTCGAAGTGCGGCCAAAGCAGGTGGTAGCCATCATCGGCTCCTCCGGCAGCGGCAAGTCCACAGTCCTGCGCTGTATCAACCGCCTGATTGAGCCGACCGATGGCGAAATCTACCTAGAGGATGTAAAGATTAACGACCCGAAAACCGACATCAACGAAATCCGCTCCGAAATCGGGATGGTCTTCCAGTCATTCGAGCTTTTCGCGCACCTGCGCGTGCTGGAGAACGTGACCCTCGGGCTGCGCAAGGTGCGCGGCTATTCCCGCACCGAGGCGAACAAAATCGCACGCGGGGTGCTGGAAAAAGTGGACATGCTTGACAAACTGGAGGTCTTCCCGGGGCAAATCTCGGGCGGACAGAAGCAACGCGTCGCCATCGCGCGTGCACTGGCGATGAACCCAAAGGTGATGCTGTTCGACGAACCCACCTCGGCGCTCGACCCGGAACTGATTGGCTCGGTACTCGAGTCAATCAAAGCACTAGTTAGCGAGGGGATGACCATGATTATCGTTACCCATGAAATTGGTTTCGCGCGCGAAGTAAGCGACTGGATTCTCTATATGGACCACGGGGCGGTGGTCGAGGAAGGACCACCGTTAATGCTCGACGCGCCAAGGACAGAGCGGATGCAGCAGTTCCTGGGACAGATTATTGACGCCTGAATATTTCATAAAAACGCATTAATTAAACTATTAATGTATTATTAATAATATAATAATTATAGCATAATTATAAATCAAAATTAATCTCCATGATTGTCAAACAATTGTAAGGAAGTTATTAATACGCGAGGCTTATGAATGGTCGGTGAGCACAAGGGCCACTAGCAGATATGCCTTGGTTGGGTTCCTCTTTCTTGGGGCCCTTGTGTTCCTGCCAGGTTCAGGAGCCGAATCTATCGAGCTACTAAAATATAATCATTTAAACGCAAATGAAGAAAATCAGTTAGAATACATTATACAGAACGGCCGGGAAGAAAGTCTTGATTACGAGCTGGAGTTCAGCATCACCAGCATTGACCGCCAGACTGCCCTTCAAGGCATATCTGGAGAGCAATCTGTTTCCCTTGATAGCTATATAAGTCAGACAACCTATTTTGATTTCACAGTTCCCACTTCGGGCGACTACAGTTTCAGCCTCACCGCCACCATCTCCAATTCCACCACCGAGTGGACCGAGACGAGCATCACCGTCCTCCGGTTCCGGGAAGTGGTTGCCAGCCTGGACCTGCAACAATTTGACCGGGTGGACTACGATTCGGAAACCGGCAACGGCTTCTGGGAATGGGATGCGGGGCTCCAGCTCTCCGACTCGCCGGAGCCTTTCGTTGCTGGCGCAGTTATCGGACCGATAACGCTCGCATACCTGCGCGAGCCGTGGCTGGAACTTTCATCGGTCGCCAGCGCCGGAACGGGAGAACTGCGACTGGGATACTCGAATGACTACCTCCCGGAAGACCGGTATTCCGCCAGCTGGACCCAGCTTCTGGCAGTAAGCGGGAGCAACGATAATTCCGTCATTGAACTGCCGGAAGCGGACGAAATATACCTGCGATTCTACGCTGGCTGTGAGGACGGCTGTAGCTGGGATATCGATCAGGTTTCGCTTTCAGGCGTCAAGCGCTGGCACGACCTTCAGGCCACCGTTTCAGAGTACCATTTTGCACCTCTTGACGGCGGCAGCACCCTTGATGCAAGCCTCGCCAACCTCGGTCTCCTGGATGAAGAGTTGGGTAATATCTCAGCCCATTTCCTGGTATACAAAGAGGAAGAAGTGATTGATGAAGGACTCCAGTCGGTTGCCCTCGCTTCCGGCGAGCAGAAATCAATCACTTTCACCCCCGTGCTCGAAGAACCGGGGATCTACCGCGCCGAACTACGACTCGAGACCAGTACGGGCGTCAGCTCCATCATTGAGTTCTACATTGGTCATTCGGCAGCGGTTATTGCAGATTTTGACAATCCTGATGCACGCAACTGTGCAATCCTGCTGAAGGGAGAAGACGAAGCGATTCCCTCGCTGGGGGTGCCATTTACCCTGCTTGACTCGCATGGCAGTTACCACATCCTCGAAGTCGAGACGGAGAATCTGCCTGCTATCGTCGCCTCCGGGGCCAAAATCGTCGCTGCCGTTAGCCTTGACGCCTACGGTATTTCCATCGACAGCGAGCTAGCCGTGGTCGATACTGGTGACGAATGGCAGGTTTATGCAGCAGAGCTGCTCGACCCTGCGCCCATGCAGCTTGAGCTGGCAATCGGCAACAGCGGTTTCTATAGTGAAGAATTCATGCTTGAATACCACTATTCACCGCTGTTCCTCGCCACGGTTTCCGGTCCGTCCACGGCGCTCATCGCCCCCGGGACCGTCGCCAGCATTCCGGTCACCATCACGCCTCATTCCAGCATTCCGCAGCCCGGCAGCAGCCCGGTTACCGTCACGGTGAGACTACCTGCCGTCGGAATCAGCGAGTCTGTAACAATTCTGGTTGACTACCGCGAACCTGCTTTCGACGCCTCGGAAGTCCGGCTCGACCGCCACTCATTGCTCGCAGGACAGGAAATCCGGGGCAAGCTGGCGCTGTTCAATGACGGCTTTCCGGCCGATGGGCTGCGCGCGGAAATAGTCCTGCTGGCGCCATCCGGTACCGAGACCCGTCTATGGAACCGCAATATCGAGGAGTTTGGGCACGGAGAGGAATTCAGCGCCAGCTTCAGCCACACCCCACAGCAGGGTGGCCTCCACCAGCTGCGCCTCAAGGTTTACCAGCAGGATGAGCTGCTCTATTCTGCTATCGCCGGGCAGGATTTCCGTGTCGTTGCTGGCGATGGAGATGCAGTCACGGAACCGCCTGTGGTTGAACTGCCGCGCCCCGCACTGGGCATGCTGGCGCTGCTCTCTTTCCTGGGGCTTGCGTTTTACACCGCATCCTCGGAGAATAGCCGCTACCTCGGCTTCAAGCTCTTCCTGCCGCTGTATACCCGGCTGCGCCGCGACACGCTGGCGGACGAACCAACACGACAGAACCTGATGAGCTACATCTATGTCCATCCCGGCGCCAACTTCACCCAGTTGCGCGACCACTTCGACCTGCACAACGGGACCCTGTCGCACCACCTCAACGTCCTTGAGAACCATTCGGTTATCGAATCGTTCCGCGCCGGGCGTCAGCGGCTATTCTACCCCTGCCGCACCGAACGGGCGGGCGTCATCGCCCGCCCGCCGGTGACCGGCGAAGTGCAGCAGCAGATTGTGATGCTCATCAAGGAGGAGCCGGGAATCACCCAGTCAATGATTGCGTCGCGGCTCGACATGAGCCGGCAGAAGGTCAACTACCACGTCAATGCCCTGACACGGCAGGCGCTCATCCGCATCGAGCGCAGCGGCCGCATCACGCAGCTCTACCCACTGCACTTTACCTGATGGCATTAACTGACTGAATATACACCGTTTCAAAAACACAACTTTGTATCACATGGCGGGCCTGAAGGGATTCGAACCCATGGCCGTCCGGTTAAGAGCCGGACGCTCTACCTAGCTAAGCTACAGGCCCGCGAGGCTGCGCAGGCTGCTGCCGATAAAAGATTATCTTACAGCCAGCCCGCGTCGCGCCGGATGAACCAGCCCGGCAGCGCCGCCAGCAGCAGCCCGCCGAGGCTCACCGCCAGCTGCGCCCTCAGCAAGAAATCGGGCGACGCAGGGTAGAGCACGCCCGAACTGAGCAAGTCGAGCCCGCTAACGGTGCGCACCGCAAGGCCGGCGAGTGCGACTCCGATGGCGATGCGCGGCGGGGTGCGCAGGCCGAGCAGCAGCAGCCCGCCGAGGTAGAGCAGGTTGGCGAGCAGCCAGCGGCCGGTGCTGTCTAGGATATCCTGGTCGGCAGCCGAAGCGAAGCCGAGCGCCAGTACGGATGCGCCGGCCGCCAGCGCCCAGCCGGTCGCGACGGGGTAAATCTCGCGATACGCCGCCGCCAGCTCGCCGGGCGGGGTCGCCTGCGCTACCACATCCGTTAGCGGTTGCCCGGCGGCGTCAGCTTCCGCCCGCAGGTGGTCCTCCTGCTCCGCTAGCAAACCGTCAATGGTTGCCGCGTCGCGGAAGCGCAGGCCGCTGCGCAGGGTCGCAAGGTAAGCTTCGAGTGAGGTATCGTCATCCATCCAGGATTTCCCCCATCGCCGCGGTCATCGAGTTCCACTCCGCCTCGGCTTCCGCCAATGCCGTCTCGCCGGCGGGCGTCAGCTGGTAATATTTACGCGGCGGCCGCCCTTCCTGCATCACGGTCTCGGCCTCGACCAGCCCCCGCTGCTCGAGCCGGTGCAGCGCCGGGTAGAGTGTCCCCTCCTTCAGGTCGAAAAAGCCGTTCGAACGCTCGCGCAGCACACGAATTATCTCGAAGCCGTACATGCGTCGCTGCCGCAACTGCGCCAGCAGGCAGAGCTGGATGGCGCCCTTGCGGATTTCGCGGCTCCAGCCGCTCATCTTTCCCGCTGGTAGGTGCTCCAGCCGTCACCGTCGGTCGCTGGCTCGCGGCGGGGGGCGGTAGCTCCCGCATGGCGTTGCGCCTGCTGCTGTTCCACCTGAGCCTGCCGCTGGGCATGTTCCCGTTCGTGCTGCGACTGTTCCTGCTGGCGAGCTGCCTCGCGGTCGGCCCACGCGACGCCGCGGCCTTCCCACTTGCCACGGCTCTGCGACCACCAGTCGCCCGCCGCGGGCTGCTGGTCAAGCTTCTGCTGATGGGCGAGGTCCACCCGCTTCTCGTCCAGTTCCTGAATCTTGCTGCGGCTGAACTGGAGCGCCCCGATTGCCACCAGTAGCGCGAAGATGAAGCCGATTCCCGGCAGGAAATCGTAGCTGCCGAGGGTCATCATCCCGTTCCAGAAAGCGTGGAGCCCCACCGCCATCAGGTAGTATTTTGCCACCACCTTCCACGAGGCGCCATGCACCAGGTACTGACTCAGGCCATGACCCGTGAACGAGGTGGCGCTGGCGTGCACCAGCGTCGCCGAGAAGGTACGCATCACGATTACCGCCGCCGTCACCGCCACACCCTCGCCGACGACGCTCCAGCCGTATAGCAGGTTCTCGGTGGCGGCAAACCCGAGGCCGCAGGCGGCACCGTAAATCAGCCCGTCCTCAACCTCGTCCACCTCCTCCTTGACGCCGGCACGCATCAGCCCCAACGCCTTGAGGAATTCCTCGACGAAGGGTGCGATGATTACCGCACCTGCGATTTCGGCCACTACCACGCCCGCCGCCAGCGCGACCATCACAATCAGGATGGAATTGACCACACCTGCCAGGATAATGCCGGTGATGGCGCCCCAGAAGAACGCCTGGTAGAGCGCCCCCCACGGCTCCGGGTCGTGCTTCTCGAAGTTGCGGAACCAGTTCAGGTAGAGCAGCGCCGGGATGAACGCCATCCCGAGGAAGAGCGCCGCCAGCCCGTAGCCGAAGCTGGCCGAGAGAGTTATCAGCAGTATCAGGAAGAACCAGAGGTAACGAGTTGGGGGTGCCTGCATCTAAGTCGCCGCGCGACACATTCCATCGTGGATATATAGAATACCTCGCCGCACCAGCTTCTGCATTTCGCGCTGCGGGTCAGGAATCTCGAGCCGGTCCGCCTCAGCCAGCAGCTCGGCCGGGTCGACGCCGTCGCCCCTGTTCAGCGAGCGGAACAGCGTCAGGATACGGAACTTGGGCGTATCCTCTGGTCGCATTGCGCCCACGTCCAGTTTCGGCTTGAATGGGGCCACCGGCGCCCGCTTGCGCACCTTGCGCACCTTGCGCACCTGCGGCTCTTCGGATTCAATCAGTGCCCGCAGGTCTGACTCCTCACCGTGTGCCTCGTCATCGAGGTGCTCCATCACCAGCTCCTGCAACAGCTGCGCCGTGGTCTTGCCAGCGTCCTTGGCCTTCTGGCGGAAATCATCCCAGTCGACCCGGAACTGTGAATCAATCGGGAAGCGGAAAGTTATGCGGTCGGGAGCCACTCTTCGAAGGAAGCCTGATTTTATTTAAGTGTGTCGGAGCGCTAGTGCAGCTCCGCGTAGAGTGCCTCAATCCGGCCCACGATGCTCTCCCAAGTGAAGTCGCGCGCGACCCGCTCGCGACCCGCAGCGCCCAGTGCGGCTGCCGCGGCCGCGTCCGAAAGCAGCGATGCAATCGCCGCGCCCAACGCTTCGGGGTCGCCGTAATCCACCAGCAGCCCAGTCTCGCCCTCGGCGACCGCCTCGGGCACGCCCCCGACGCGCGTCGCGACCACCGGCAGCCCGGCCGCCGCCGCCTCGAGCAGCACGATGCCGAACGCCTCGTAGTCCGACGGTAGCGCCAGCAACTCGGCGGCGCCGAAGGCGGAGCGGTAGAGGTCGTCGTCGAGATGCCCCAGCCGGTGCAGCGTGATGCCTGCGGCGGCGGCCTGCGCGTCGAGTGCTTCGCCTGGCCCCATGTCCTGCCCCACCAGCAGCAGCTCCGCCTCGGGGAAGCTGGCGGCGGCGGTGACGAAGTCGGGCAGCCCCTTGTTGGTCGCGAGCCGCCCGGCATAGAGCACCAGCCGCTCGCCCAGCTGCGGGAACGCCTTGCGAAACCGCGCGCCGGTCGGAGGGTCGGTCCAAGTTTCCCAGTGGATGCCGTTGGGAATCACGCGGATTTTGGCGGGGTCACAGCCGACCTCGGCCATCAGCAGTTCGCTCTCGTGGCGGCTGACGCAGACGACTGCGTCAGCCGCTGCCAGCGTTTCGCGGCCGACGGTCGCGTCATAGACTCGCCGCAGCCCGAGCCGGCGCGCGCCGCCCCACATCGACCACGTGGGATGGAAGTGGGGCGTAATCACCCACGGCGTCTCGCGCAGCCGGCGGCGCAGCAGCGCGGTGCTGTTCTGGAAATAGCCGTAGGAATGGGTGTGGACAATGTCCGTTTCCGCCGCGAGGAAGGCCGAAACCATCCCCGGTGCGAGGACGTAATGCGCCTCGCCGCCCGGACTGCGCGCGCGGTGGCGCGTCACGGGAACGCCGTTGACCTGCGACGGCATCGCGCGGCGCGTGAAGGGAGTCTCGCTCCAGAGGTCGGTCGTATGCACCGCGACGTCGTGGTTGCGCTGTTGCAGCCCCTCGGCGAGCGCGGCGACGTGCGTCTCGGCCCCACCCGGTGCCGGGGGGTAGCGGACGCAGCCCTGCAGGACGCGCATGCGGCGGGATGCAGCCCCGGATTAAAGCGGCGCTCTGTGCTTATTAGGCGGGCGCTGCGCTCGCGACGCGTGCCCGCGGACCGCCCGCAGCCGCTGCTCCACCCGCTCCCACTATCGCAGGCTCCACGGCGCGGCTTGACACCGACTCGGCCTCTGGCCGACCCGGCGCAGCCGCTGCCGACACACCTGCGCGAATTGCGTGGCGCGCTGCTGGGGCCGCTGCTGCTCTTCGGGTTGCTGCTCGCCTCGACCTTTGCCGCGAGCGGCGCCATCTTACGGGCGATGCTCGACTACCACGGCCTGACGGGGAGTGTGAGCCTCTACGCGCCGGCGGAGTTCCTGCGCGTGAGGCTCGGCCTCGCGGCGTTAGCGGGCTGCCTTGGCGCGCTGCCGCTGGCGCTACTGCAATCCTACCGCTTCGCGCGCCCGGGGCTGACTGCTGGCGAGCGGGGGTTCGCGCGGCGCGCGATTCCGCTCTCGCTGGCGCTGTTCGCCGGCGGCACGGCGCTCGGCTGGCTGGTGGTGCTGCCGCGACTGCTGCCGCTGCTCGCCGGCGGCCCCGGAGAGGCGCAATTCTCGCTGGGGCAGACCGTCAGCCTGCTGCTCTCACTGTCGCTCGGGACCGGCCTCGCGTTGCAACTGCCGCTGCTAGCGTTCATGGCGCGCCGGGCGGGGCTCTGGGACGGCGGGCTCGCGCAGGCCCGCAAGCTGGCGTGGGGACTGCTGCTGGCACTGGCATTGTTCGTAACGCCAGACCCGAGCACCATCGGGCTGCTGCTGGCGACCGCGCTGCTGGTGCTGCTCTTCGAAGCGGGCAACTGGCTGGCAGGGGGCACGCGTGGCTGAGCGTCGGCGGGCGCTGTTGCTCGGCGCCATCGCGCTGGGCGCGCTGGCGCTGCGGCTCTCGCACCAGTGGCGCTGGGCGCTGTGGGGCAGCGATTCGGGCGAATACCTCTTCCTCAGCGCGGCGCTCGTCGGCGACGGCACGCTGCTGCAGGACGGCTACCTCGGCTGGGGGCGCGCGTATTCATGGTTCCAGGGGATGCAGATACTGGCCGCCAGCGCCGCGCTGCTCTGCGGAACGCCGCTGCCGGCGACCCTCTTCTGGTTCATCCCCGCCGCGGGTGCGCTGGCGGTGCCGGCGCTCTTCCTCGCGGGACGGCGCTTCGTCAGCAGCGACGCGGCGCTGGTCGGCTGCGGCTGCTACGCGGTCGCGTTTCCGGTCGTCTTCGCCAACTCGCACGCGATGCCGGGCGGCCTCGCCGACCCGCTCGGGCTGCTGCTGGTTTACGCCTTCGTCGGCCTAATGGCGGCACCGCGCCGCTGGGCGCCGCCCTTCGGCGTGCTGCTGCTGGGGCTGCTGCTGGTGCACCACTTCACGCTGCTGCTCGCGATTGCCGGCTGCACCGGAATGCTGACGCTGGAAGCGGCGGCCGGCAGCCGCCGTCGTGCGGGCTACTTCGCGCTGGCGACCGCGGCGGCGCTGACGGCGCTCTACTGGGTCGGCTACGCTGCCGGCTTCCGCACCGCTATCCTCGGCGATACCGGGCTGCCGCTGGGGGCACTGCTGGCCGCGCCGCTGGTCACGCTGGGCGTGGTGCGACTGCTCGCACCGCGCCTGCCGCTGCCCGCACTCCGGGCCCCGCGACGGCCGGCGCGACTCTTCCTCGGCGCGTTCCTCGCATCGCTACTGGTCATCGGCTACGGCATCCTCCGGGGAGTGCCCGGCACCGCCATCCCGGTCGGCCCGGAAGCTGTGCCTTTCCTGCTGCCGCCGCTCGGCTGGCTCGCGCTGGCGGCGGCGCCGGGGCTGGTGCTGGCGCAGCGCACCGGCTGGCTGCTCTACGGCTGGGCGCTGCCCATCGTCGGCCTCGCGGCCATCGGTGGCCTGACAGGGTCGCACCTGCTGATTGCGTACCGCCACGCACCCTACCTGATGGCGCCGCTCGCGCTGATGGCGGGCGCCGGCTTCGTGGCGCTGCTGCGGTCGCGCCCCGGCGCGCAGCGGCCGCAGTTCGCCGCCGGTCTCGCCGCCATCCTGCTCTGCGGCGCGCTGACCGCCTACCCGCCGGCGGCGGTGATGGGGGGCTTCCAGGAAGGCACGACCAACGCGGAGCTGGGGTGCGTGCTCTGGGTGCGACAGGTCGAGCCCGCTGCGCTGGTCGTCAGCGACCACCGGCTCTCCTCGCTGGCATTCGGCCTCGGCGAGCGCAACGCGTCGTGGGAGCGCGGCGCGGAAGTCCTTACGGCGACGGGCGTCGTGCGCGAGGTCGGGACGCCCGCCGCCGGAACGCAGCCGGTCGGCTACGTCCTGCTGAGCGACGAAGTGCGCGCCGGCGTGGCGCTGCTGCAATGGGAGGCGGCGCAGCCGCTGTCGCCGGAAGCGGCGGCCAAGTTCGGCTCGGCGAGCTACCCCGCCGTATATGATTCCGGGGTATGCCAGCTCTACCGGCAGGCACCCGTTCCACTTATTTAGGGAAGTTGGGGTCGGAAATCTCAGAACCGCGTTACCGGTCTCTGGCGCCCCTTGCCAACAGTCTGGGAAGCGGTTTCAAAAAGGGGTGAAAAATGAACGAACAACTGGATGAGTACTTCGGTATCTCAAGACAAGGCAGCACGGTAGAGGGCGAAATCCGGGCAGGAGTGACCACATTCCTGACCATGGCCTACATCCTCTTCGTGAATCCAAGCATGCTGTCGCTGGCGGGAATCCCGTTCGACGACGCGTTGTTCGCGACAGCAGTCGCGGCCTTCATTGCATGCGTGGTGATGGGACTCTGGGCGAACCTCCCGTTCGCGCTCGCGCCCGGGATGGGGTTGAACGCCTATTTCACGTTCACCGTCGTCCTCTACGGGTTCGGCGTGAGCTGGCAGGTGGCGCTCGCGGCGGTCTTCGTCGAGGGAATCCTGTTCATGATACTGTCGCTGCCGCAAGTCGGCGCGCGGTCGGCGATGATTAACGCCATTCCCACGGAATTGAAGATAGCGACGATGGCCGGTATCGGCATGTTCCTCGCCATCATCGGCCTGCGCGAATCGGGCTGGATTGTCGACCACCCGGCGACGCTGGTTGACTTGGGGTCAACCGCGTCCTGGACTATCGGCGAAGGTGCCCTGTGGGCGCTGTTTGGCCTGCTCCTGACCGCCGTCCTGATGGCGCGCGGGCAGAAGGGCGCCATCATGATTGGCATCCTCGTGGTGTCGGTCGCCGGCTGGGGACTGGGGGTCCACGACTCCTACAACGATACCGTGGACGGCGACGGCAACGTAGTCGAAGCCACCGCCACGGCTCCGACCGAAATCTTCTCGATGCCTTCACTGCCGGATGAAACACTCTTTGCGGCCCTGGGCGCACTGGGTGACGTTGGCGGGGATGGTGTGCCTCTGGGCACGTTCCTGCTCATCATGGTAGCGTTCTTCTTCGTCGATATATTTGATACAGCAGGAACGCTCTACGGTGTCGGCCGCATGGCTGGCAAGGTTGACGAGAACGACATGCTGGAGAACGCTGACGAAGCATTCATGTCCGACGCAGCCGGAACCGTCATCGGTTCGCTGGCAGGGACCAGCACCGTGACCACCTACATCGAGTCCGCCGCCGGAATCGAGGAGGGCGGCCGCACCGGCCTCACCGCCGTCACGGTGGGCGTACTGATGCTGTCGGGCCTGTTCCTAGCTGGCCTCTTCAAGGCAATCCCGACCTTCGCGGCGGCACCGGCGCTGGTCATCGTAGGCGCGATGATGATGCGCGGGGTCGTCGACATCAACTGGAAGAACATCGAAGTCGCCATCCCGGCCTTCCTGACCATCGTCCTGATGCCGTTTACCTACTCGATTGCCGATGGCATCGCGTGGGGCGTCATCTCCTGGGTACTGATCAAGATTGGCGTCGGCAAGGCGGATGAAGTGCTGGAGAACCGGATCCTGATGGGCATTGCAATCCTGATGGCAATGTTCTACCTCGGGCCGGGCGACCAGACCACTTTCGACTGGATACTGGGCTTCCTGAACTGAACGCGCAAGAAAACGGGCAACCCGGGCTCCGGCCCGGGACTCGCCACTCCAACAGAGCCTGTGCCATGAACCCCGACGAGAGCCTGCGGTTGATTGCCGACCGCATCCGTGACGTGCCGGACTTCCCCAAGCCGGGAATCCTGTTCAAGGACATCACCCCCCTGCTGGCCGACCCGCAGGCGCTCCGTGCCGCGGCCGAGGCGCTGGCGGCGCCCTGCCGCGGCAGCCGCATCGACCTGGTCGTGGGCATCGAGGCGCGCGGCTTCATCTTCGGGACGGCGGTCGCCGGACTGCTCGATGTCGGCTTCGTCCCGATTCGCAAGCCGGGCAAGCTGCCGGGGGAGACGCGCAGCGTCAGCTACGAGCTGGAATACGGCCGCGACGCTCTCGAAATCCACGCCGACGCAGTCGCGGAGGGGCAGCGAGTGCTGGTGGTGGACGACCTGCTCGCGACCGGCGGGACCTCGCGCGCAGCGTGCGACCTGCTGGCGGAGATGGGCGTCGAGGTCGTGGAAGTAGCGATATTGATAGAGCTGGAGTTCCTCAAGGGCCGCGCCAGACTGGCGCCGTTCGAGGCGCGGTCGGTACTGAAGTTCTGACCCGAAGCGCTTAAGTGGTACCTGTACGTGCGCGCACGTGCCCTGCTCGGCAGGGGGACTGATTATGGACGAAAAACAGAAATTCCTGATTGGCATGTATCTCGGCGCAATCGTTGTCGCCAACCTGGTGGTCGCCAAGTGGGGGCTCGACGTGGTGGTGGACCTCGGCGGCTCCGTCGGGCAAATCCAGGTAATCTTCTTCACTGCGCTGCTGTTCATCGGCCTCGACCTGACCGCGCGTGATTTCCTGCACGAGCTCTGGAAAGAGAAGTTGTGGGAGAACATGCTCAAGCTGATTGTCGCGGGCTCGCTGCTCTCGCTGGTCGTCAACTACGTGCTGGCGCAGGCCGGCTGGGGCGCGCCGTGGGCGATTGTGCAGAACATCGCGATTGCGAGCACCATCGCCTTCTTCTGCGCCGGGCTGGCCGACACCCTCGCCTACCAGCTGCTGGGCGAGCAGGAGCGGTTGCTGCGCATCAACGGCAGCAACGTCGCCTCCGGTTTCGTCGACAGCCTGGTTTTCCCGACGCTCGCGTTCGGCATCCTGGCGGGCGCACCAGTCGGCGAGGCCATCCTGTGGGGCGTCACGGCGCAGATGACCATCGCCAAGATTGTGGGCGGCTTCCTGTGGGCGTTCGGCATCGTTGCGCTGGCGAAGCGGTTCGGCTTCGAAGACTAACCGACTCGCCCGGCGAGCAGCTCTTCGTAGACGCGACGCATGTGGAAAACCGCCTGTCGCGCCTCGTCACCCAGCCCGCAGCCGCACTTGGCGCAGTCAGCGCACTTCAGGAAGCCGCACGCGGCGCACGTTTCCTGCTTGGCAACATCGAGGCCAGCGCCGCAGCTGAAGCAGTAGAGCCGCGCCTCGCTGTAGAAGTGCAGGAAGTTTTCCACCAGCCCTGAAATCGAGGTGTGCTGCGACTGCGCCTTGGCCTTCGCCTCCGCCAGCACCTCGGGGTCAACCGTGAGTGTCAGCTTGGCGCGCGCCACACGTGCCCATACGTGTCCGCCTTAAGAGGTGCGCTCCAGCCGCTGGACGCCCTCGGGGCCGGCGCTATAGACGATGTCGGCCATTCCGAGGAAGAGCCCGGTATCAATCACGCCCGGGAGCGCCCGCAGTCGCGCGTCCAGTGCAGCGGGGTCGGGAATGCCGTCGGCGAGGCGCAGGTGCGCAATCCAGTTGCCGTTGTCGGTCACGAACACCGCGCCGGCTTCCCGCCGCAGCTCCGCCTCGCAGTCCAGTGCGCGCAATGCCCTCAGCGTCGCGTCGGCTTCCGCGGTCGCGACCTCGACCGGCAGCGGTCCGCGGCCGAGCCGGGGCACCAGCTTCGAGTCGTCGATAATAATCACCAGTTGCTCCGCGCACGACTCCACCTGCTTCTCGCGCAATAGTGCACCGCCCAGTCCCTTGATGAGGTCGAGCTGCGGCGAAACCTCGTCGGCGCCGTCAATCGCGAGGTCGAGTCGCAGGCCGGGCTCGAATGGCTGTAGCGGAATGCCCAGCTCTCGCGCGCGAGCCGCGGTGCGCTCGGAGGTTGGCACGCCCGTTATCGTGAGGCCAGTGGCGACGCGCTCGCCCAGCAGCACCAGCGCGTGGTCGGCGGTCGAGCCGGTACCGAGGCCGATAAGCATCCCGTCGTGGACAAGTTCGACCGCTGCTGCGGCCGCTGCGCGCTTCAGGCCGTCACCCACGCTAGTAGTAGAGCGTCTGCTCGGGTCCTTCCTGCTCCGCTTCCGAGAGCCGGCTGCGCAGCTTCTGCAGCGCCTCCTTGAAGTCAGAGGCACGCACCTTGGTCCGGTCGTCCTGGATAGCGGCCATACCAGCCTCGACGCAGAGCGCCCGCAGGTCGGCGCCAGACATCCCTTCGGTGTCCTTCACCAGTTTCTTCAGGCTGAGGCCGCGCGTCAGCGACATGGCTCGCGAGTGGATTTTCAGGATTTTCAGCCGCGCCCCGGCATCGGGCTGCGGGATGCGGATGATGCGGTCGAAGCGCCCCGGTCGCAGCAACGCCTCGTCGAGAATATCAGGGCGGTTTGAGGCGGCCATGATAGCGATGTCGCCGCGCGGGGTGAAGCCGTCAAGTTCCCCGAGCAGCTGCATCAGCGTGCGCTGCACCTCGCGGTCGCCGGTGGTGCCGACGTCCATGCGCTTTGCACCCACGGCGTCAAGTTCGTCGATGAATATTATACTGGGCGCCTTCTCGTGCGCGAGCTGGAACAGCTCTCGTACCAGCCGCGCGCCCTCACCGATATATTTCTGTACCAGTTCGCTGCCAATCAGCCGGATGAAGCTGGCGTTGGTCGCGTTGGCGACCGCCTTGGCGAGTAGCGTCTTGCCGGTTCCGGGTGGTCCGATGAGCAGGATACCCTTCGGGGGTTCGACGCCTACCTTGAGGAACAGGTCCGGCTTGGTGAGCGGGAGCTCGACCGTGCTGCGGAGTTCCTCCAGTTCCTTCTTCAGGCCGCCAATGTCCTTGTAGGTCTCGGTCGGCTTCTCGAGCACCTCGGCACCTATCACCAGCGGGTCCCGCACGGCGGGCAGCAGCTCCAGCACCGCCAGCGTCTGCCTGTGCAGCGCTACGCGGTCGCCGGCGAGCAACGTTCCGCGGTCGATGTTTTCCGAGAGGTGTACCACGAAGTCCGGCCCGGAGCTGGACTTGATTGAGACACGGCCGTCCTCAAGCAGGTCGCGCACGGTACCGATAACCTGCGGCGGAGCGCGTAGCCGCGCCAGCTCGCCCTTGAGATGCGCGTTCTCGCGCTTGAGCCGCGAAAGCTCTGATTCAAACTGCCGCTTCTCGGACTCGAACCGCTCGGTCTCCTCTAACAGCCAGCGATGCCAGTCAGTCGTTTCGACGGCGGGGCTGGCTACGGCATCTTCGTCCGGGGGGGCCATTCTGCAAGGTTTATCTGCCGGCTTTTATATATGAGTTTCGAATTATGCAATGTGAACTCTGCGGGAAGGAAGCGGCACTGGTCGCGACGCAGGTGGCCGGCACGGTTCTGCAAGCATGTTCCACCTGTGCTGGCTCGGGCCGCAAGGCGACCGCGCGCGAAGCCATGGGACAGGAGGCATGGGTCGCGCAGGCGCTGGCGAAGCGGACGCGCCGGCAGCAACTGAACGACGAGACGCCGGGCGACGTGCTGGTCGCCGACTGTGGCGCCCGCGTGCGGCAGGCGCGGCAGCAGCGTGGCTGGGACCACGCCCAGCTGGCGCAGAAGGCAGCCGAGAAGAAATCAATCATCGCCGCGGTCGAGGCGGGGAACCACCACCCGGCCGAGAAACTGGTGCGTAAACTGGAACGGCTGCTCGAAATCAGGCTGACAGAGGATGCGGGCGGAGAGGGGCAGGCGAGCGCCGGGGGACGCAAGGCAGAGGCGCTCACCATGGGCGACCTGCTGAAGCAGGCGCTCGACGAAGGCTGAGGCAGAAGCTATTTGTATAACAGGCAGTCGTGCGCGCCGTGGGTATCCTTAACCGGCATCTCGGCATGGAGCGCGACAGTGAAACGCTGGCGCTGCTCGCAATGGCATGCGGCTCGTTTCTGGTCTCGCTCTACGCCGGCTACCGCCTTGACGGAATCGGGCGCACGGTCGAGCTGCCGCTCTTCGGCATCGAGTTCCACCTCATCTCGACACCGCTCTGGGTGCTGGCGGGGCTGGCAACGCTGCTCTGCCTGCAGCAATTGTTCCACGAAATATGGCACCACGGCGTCTGGCTCTTCGGCATCTACATCCTGAGCGGGCTCGGAACGACGCTCTTCTACGTGATGTTCGACCAGGGATACATCTGGTACCTCGTAGCACTGGTGCTAATCCTGCTGGCTCTGTTCCTGATTTACTGGATGGTGCTCGAAATCTACGCGCTACGCAGCCACATCCAGCGCGAGCTGCCCGACGAGGAAATCGTGCTGAGCGACTGGCTTCCGACCCTCCCGGCGTTCATGCTCTTCACCATGCTGAGCTACTACTGCTATACTAAATGGTACCTCGGCGAGCCGGGCTGGACCTTCGGCTACGCCCAGGAGGGGTACATCCTGTTCCAGCTGCTCGCCTTCGGGACCGCGCTCTACGCGCTTTGGGTGCCGCAGGTGTTGCTCGGCCGCCACCTCGAGGAAGAAATCCAGGAGGGAGAGGTGCTGCGCGACCTGCTACCGGGCTCCAGCGGCCGCTGCCCTGCCTGCGACGGCGAGATGCACGCGAGCGGGATGACCTGCCCAGAATGCAGCCACCGGGAACAAGTGGCTTACTGTAGCGGCTGCGAAACCTACGTCGCGGCGTGCCCCACCTGCAGTCTGGGCGCGCAGGTCGGCACAACCTGCGGCGGCTGTGGCGAGGATTTAGCAGGGCTGACCTGTGGCGAATGCAACCACACGGGACCTGTCCGTTTCTGGGCCAGCGGCTGAAAACGGCTCTCACAAAGGCTTAAAAAGCAAAAACTTGCGTCCCCGCCCCAGCCCCGGCAGAAATTCCATCTGGCGGGGCCAAGGATGCAACCTGGAGATAACATGACAAACGAACAGCAGTCCGAATGGACAGCCCAGGCGCTCGTTGCAGGCGGAGCCGTACTCCTCCTGCTCGCAGCGTTCTGGATGGGAGTCTACGCGCCTAACGCGAAGATGCTCCCCGATGACTTCGAAACCACCTACGAGTATGAGGGAACCCTCAAAGTACTCGACTCGGGCAACAAGACCGGACAGGGCGAGCCGGGAGCATTCCAGACAATGCAGTTCGATAACGAAGGTTGCGCCTGCGACATCTTTGGTAATGCAACGCTCTGGCATATCCTGACGGCCGACCCCGAACAGTCAACCGATGACGAGACCTTCTACCACGAAGCGGTGAATGTCTACGCCACCCCGGATGATGCCGACGGCGACGGGCTGCCCGACGCCTACATGTTTTCGCTCAAGGACAGTAATAGCTGGCTGGACCGCACGACCTACGAATCACGCGGCGAAGGAACCTCGGCCGACGACTACGGCTACAGCACCTGGAGCCCGAACAACCTCCCCGCGAAAGAGACCACGACTGCGCCGAACCCGTTCGTGTCGGGCCACACCAACACCTACATGTTCGAGGGCACCGAGGACGTTGACGGCCTCGAGGCGTACGTCTACGTCGCTGACGAAACAGGCACTAACATCGAGTATATGCCGGCGACTACCAGCCCGCTCCATGCACTCAGCACCGGACTCGGGGCGACTTTCCATATCTCCTACTACGAGCGAGTCAAGGTTGACTCTGAGAGCGGCACGACGCTTGACCGCGATCTGGACATCACCGTCTACGCCACCTTCCCGAACTTCTACGCGGCCGGTAACTACGGGCTGCTCTACCTGACGGACGGAGCGCACTTCCCGTCCGAGACCACCTACACCGGCACGCTGTTCGACCTGGCTAACGGCCTTGACGTGAACGTCACGGCCATCAAGACCACCTCGGTGGTTACGGCAATGCCGGGCCCGGACAACACCACGGTTGACCCCACGACCGCCACGCACCTGCTTACGAACACGGCATTCGCGGTCAACAGCGACATGGTAGTTGGCGTTGACGGCGACGGAAACCCCATCGTGGCGACGATAGACCTGAACGCTGACGGCTCGCTGGTCGCGCCGGCGCAGATGTTCGTTAACCGCAGCACCCACACGGTCGGAAGTCCGCAGACCGGCTTCGCCAACACCTTCCCGCACGCCAACACCGACACGGCTGCGCCGGGCTTCTTCCCGAACCCGTTCGACAGCAGCTACAACAACATGTACACTCCAGTCGGAGTTGACGCGACGACCGGTATCGCCCACTTCCGCGGCGTGCCGATTAACGAGACCGGCGTGCCCGTGCAGATTCCGCAAGGGAACCTGTACGTCTATGCAGTCTTGGATGGCAATGGCACTGATACTGGACAAAGAGTCCCGACGCCAGACCCCCTGCCTGACAGCATGATTGCCCCTAACGGCAGCTATGTCTTGGCCATGACCTTTGACATCCTGATGGACTACACTGAAGACCTCTACTTCGACCCCTTCACCGGGACTGTGCAGAACCAAGTTTACAGCGTAACGGCCTATATTGACGCTGATGGTAGTGGAAATCTCACTGCCATGGATAACGCTATGTTGTCAACGGTTGGAGCGCAGGCAATCGTACAGACGCTGAACGTCCAGTACTCCGACGAGCAGCAGGCGGCGTACGCCGGCTCGA
>CAYMDK010000008.1:26826-42848 GCA_964389465.1 uncultured archaeon
CAGACGCTGAACGTCCAGTACTCCGACGAGCAGCAGGCGGCGTACGCCGGCTCGATGGGGCAGAAGGCGTTCGCGCAGTACTACTCCGGGCGCAGCATCCCGGTGATGGTCATGAACGGCGGCTACACCGAGGCTGAGGTAACCGAGAGCGTCGACACTGCCACGGAGCGCACTAGCAACCTGAAGATGGCCGACACCTACGTGCCGGGCCTACTCATCGTGCTGGCGCTGGGCTGCCTCATCGGCGGCTTCTACATCTACTACCAGGAAGGCGAGGGCGGCGGCGGCGCACCAGCTGCGGCTCCCGAGCCGGCAGCGGATGACGGCGGGGACGGCGACGCTAGCGACAGCGGAGACGACGACTCCGGCGGCGACGACGATTCGGGCGACTGAACTCACCCGGAACAATACACGGCTCCGACCCTCCGGCCGGAGCCTCATTCGCCCCGCCCCCAGCCATTAAAATCGGCCGCTCCGTGGCGGCAACCGGGGCCCGTAGCTTAGTCTGGTTGGAGCATCCGGCTGATAACCGGAAGGTCGCCCGTTCGAATCGGGTCGGGCCCACCAGTTCTGGTGTAAAAAAACGCCAGCTTCCCCTATTTTTTTATAGGGGAGTTCAGAGTGCCGCTGCCCCCCTTGGTACCAGATATGAGTAAAGCAGAACTGCTGCAGCAAATCAGGGAATCCGAGCGCCGCAACGCGGCGAGCCTCGAGCAGGCCGCGAGTGACCGCCAGGCCGCCCTGCGTCAGGCGCAGCAGGACCGGCTGGCGCTAGTGGAAAAGGCGCGCGCGACGGCCGAAAAGCAGGCGGCGCGCGACCTGGAAAAGGCGCGCAAGCGGATTGCGACACGCAAGCAGGCGCTGCTCAAGGAAGGACTGGCCGAGGTTGCGAAGCTGCGCAAGGGCGCCGAAAAGAAGCGTGGCAAGGCGGCCGAACAGTTCGTGGCGCAGTTCCTGGAGTCATTTGATGCTTAAGCCCGAACCGATGTCCAAGCTGGTGCTGTGCGGGCTCAACCACGACCTGCCGCAAGTCTCCCACGTCCTGTCCCAGCAGCGGCTGGTGCATATGGTCGACTACGACGGCGATGACGAAGGATTCGCCAGCGGCGCTTCGCTCGAATACGGCGCGACCGTCTCGGGCAAGCTCGTGCGTGTGCGCTCGCTGCTGAAGATACTGGGCGTCGAGCCTGCGCCACCGGCCGGAGCGCGGCCCGTGGCGGAGCTCGAGGCGGAAATCACGGAGCGGCTTGATGCGCTCGAGCAGGAAGTGCTGGCTCTCAACGAGCAGAACCGCACGGCGATTCAGCAACAGAAGGAAGGCCAGACACGGCTCGAGCTGCTGCGCCAGTTCGAGCCGCTGGGGCTGCCGCTCGAGGCGTATGACGATTACGAAAGCCTGACTGTCTTTACCGGCACGCTGCCCGCGAAAGCGGAGCTGGAGCTCGCGGACGGCGAAGTCGTGCGTGCGGGCGATATGCTCGCCGCCTTCGTCCCGTGCGACGCGGCCGAGGCTGCGGAGCAGACGCTGGCGCAGCACGGCTTCCGCGCGCTAGACCCCCCGTCAGGCGCTGCGGCAGGCGCTGGGGGCGATGCCGGAGTCGCGGCCCCAACAGGCGACGGACAGCCGTCGACCAGCATCGCCGCGCTCGAGCTGAAACTGGGCGAGCTGGAGACCGAGGGCGCGGCGCTGGGACATGAGCTCGAAGCGCTGGGGCAGCGGCACGGCCAGTGGCTGGTCGCCACCGAGGAGCACCTTGCGGTGCAGGCCGAGAAGTCGGAGTTGCCGCTGAAGCTGGCGCAGAGCGAGAACACCTTCGTGCTCGAGGGCTGGCTGCCGGAGAGTGATATGGCGCGGCTGAAGGCAGCGCTGGGCGACCTGGAACTGGAGCTCGAGGTCGAGGAGACCGACGATACGCCGCCGGTCAAGCTCGACAACCCCGCTCCCGTGAAACCGTTCGAACTATTTACCAAGCTCTACGCAATTCCCGACCATCGCGAGCTGGACCCGTCGCTGCTGCTGTTCCTGGGCTACCCGCTCTTCTTCGGGATGATGATTGGCGACCTGGGCTACGGGCTGGTCTATTTCATGCTGGGACACATGCTGGTTACAAAATACGGCCATTCGGAGGAATTGCTGGCGCTTGGCAAGATTATCCGCATCGCCGGGGCTGCGACAATGTTTTTCGGAACGTTCGCCTTTGCCGAGGCATTCGGCTTCGAACTGGCGTGGCTGGCGCACGAGTTGCCATACCATGTCCTGCACAAGTCGTCCTCGGAGGACGTAGCGTTCATGCTGCTCGCGACCGGGGGCATCGGCCTGTTCTACGTCACGCTGGGGCTGGCGCTGGGCTTCTGGAACATGCTGGTGCTGCACAACCTGAAGCACGCCATACTGGAAAAATTCTCGTGGATTATGATTCTGTGGGGCGGGCTGATGTTCATCCCGCCCTGGCTCTTCGGCACTTCGCTGATTGGCGTGCGGCTCGGCCTGACGGGCGAGCTGGAGCTGTGGGGTGGCCTGGCGGGGTTCCTGCTCGGGCTCGGCCTGGCGATCGCCGGCGAGGGCGTCGTGGCGATTGTTGAGGTGCCTTCCATCTTCGTCCAGGTTATTTCATACGTGCGAATTGCCGCGCTGGGAATCGCTGATTACGGGCTGGCGCACGCCTTCAACGGTATGGCATTCGACATCGGCTTCAGCGGCACCAGCGCAATATTCGCCGTTCTTATACTCGTCGTCGGACAACTGGTGGTGATTACGCTCGGGCTGATTGGCTCGGGAATCAACGCCCTGCGTCTGCAATACGTCGAGTGCTTCCCCAAGTTCTTCGTGGGCGGGGGAACTGATTACGCTCCTTTCGGGTACACCCGGAAATACACAAACGAAATGGAGACCATAGCATGAACAGAAAAACAAGTCTGCACCTTGTGGCACTGCTGGCAGTGATGACACTGCTGGCGCTGCCGCCAGCTAGCGCAACCGAGCACCCTGACGAAACCGACGAAGCAATCGTCGAGGCAGCCAAGGAAACCTCGCGTGGATACATGGCCATCGGGGCCGGCCTGGCTATTGGCCTGGCAGGCATCGGTACCGGCGTGGCACAGTCCCATACTGGGGCCGCCGCAGTCGGCGCCGTGGCTGAAGACAGGGGCAATTTTGCCAACAGCCTGATCTTCATCGCCATCCCCGAGACCGTGGTTATCCTCGGCTTCGTCATCGCCAACCAGATACTGGGCTGAGATGGCTCTGCAGGAAATCCTGCGCCAGGTCGAACAGGCCGGCCGGGGAGAAGCAGACGCCATCACTACTGCCACCAGCGCGGAGGCGGAAGCCATCCTGAGCGAGGGCAAGACCGAAGGCGAGCAGGTTGCCGGTGAAATCGCCGCTGCCAGCAAGCAGCAGGCCGAGCAGCTGGAGCGGCAGGAACTGCCTGCGGCCGAGCTGGAGGTCAAGCGCGCGCGGCTCGACGCGCAACGGCAGGTGCTGGAGGCAACGCGGCAGGACGCGCTGGAGCGGCTTGACGGGATGCAGCCAGCCGAACTGGAGCGGGTCTACCGGGCGCTGCTGGCCGACGTACCAACGGGTGGAACGCTGCGCTGCCGACAGGCGGACGCGAAGCTGCTTGGCAAGCTTGCTTCGCAGAAGCTGGGAGAGCCGATAGCGGAGGCGGGCTTCATTATCGAGACCGACGCATACCGGCTCGACCTCCGCTTCAGCACGCTGGTCGAGCGCGAATGGCAGGCGCAGTTGCCGACGGTGAGTGAGGCTCTCTTCGGCAAATGAGCAACTTCGCCTACGCCGCCACCCGCGCCCGCGCCCGGCGGGCGCGGCTGCTGCCGCCCGAAGCGTTCGGTCAGCTGCTGAACATGGAGCTGGAGGAAATTGCGCGCTACATCCAGGACCTGGAATACCGGCGCGAAATCGATCGCTACGGCGCGGCGCTGCGCGGGGCGGACCTGCTCGAGGCGGCGCTGCTCGACAACCGCGCCAGCGAAGTCGGCGAAATCATCAGCTTCTGCACCGGCGAGCTGCGACAGGGGCTCGAGGCATACGCCGAGATTTACCGCGTACGCGGCATCAAGGTGCTGTTGCGCGGCGTCTTCGACGGCCTTGCGAGCGAGGAACTGCTGCGACAGGTCTCGCCGCTGACCGAGCGCGACCGCGAACTCTACGCGCAGATGGCGGCCACCGACTCCGTCGAGGCGGCGGTCGAGCTGCTGGAGGGGACGCGCTACCACGACGTGGTGCAGAACGCGCTGGAGCAGCGGCAGAGCGACAGCCTGCAACCCATCGAGGACGCGCTTGACCGCGCTTATTACGAGAACCTGGCCAGCAGCCTGCCGGCCGGAGGCGCAGCGAGCCGGATCTACCGCGGCTTCGTCCAGCTGCAAATCGACGTCGCCAACCTGAAAACCGTGATGCGGCTGAGGCACCGGGGCCTCACCGGACTCGGGGAACTGCTGATTGAGGGCGGCACGCTCGATGAGGCAGCGCTCGCCGCAACCGGCAGCGTAGCCGACATCCTGCCGATTATCGAGGGCACCCCCTTCCAGGAGGTGCTGCAGACCGTCCTTGAGGATTTCGAGGATGGTGGGCTGAACCGCGCCGTGCAGGCGCTCGAAAACCATGTCGCTGGCCAGTCGCGCCGCTACGCCTACCTGCATCCGCTCTCAATCCTGCCGATACTGGATTACCTGCTGCGCAAGGAGAAGGAGGTGCGCAACCTGCGCACCATCGTGCGAGGGCGTGAGCTGGAACTGTCGCGCGAGAAAATCGAGGAGCTGCTGGTGGTATAATGGAAATTGGAGTCGTAGGCAGGGACATGTTCACGACCGGCTTCCGGCTGGTGGGCGTCCACAAGTGGTTCAAGGTGGACGAGGAGGCCAGCTCCGAGCAGGCCGTAGTACAGGCGCTCAAGGACCGGGAAATTGGCGTGCTGGTAATTCACGACACCGAATGGCAGGAGCTGGAGGCGAAGACGCAGTCGCAATTGAGCAATAGCGTCCACCCAACGGTGATTGCGATTGGTGCCGAAGTTGACGATACTCTCAGGGACCGCATCAGGACTGCAGTTGGAGTAGACTTATGGAAGTAAAAGGAGAAATATATCGGGTCTCAGGCCCGGTTGTGACGGCCGAGGGGATTGCTCCCCGCATGTACGACGTGGTCCTGGTAGGCCACGAAAAGCTGATGGGCGAAGTCATCGGCCTGGAGGGCGACCGCACGGTCATCCAGGTTTACGAGGATACTTCGGGTATCCGGCCCGGAGAACCGGTCGAGAATACCGGCGCTTCACTCTCGGTCGAACTGGGGCCGGGGCTGCTGCGCTCGATTTACGACGGTATCCAGCGGCCGTTGCCGGTGCTCCAGGAGCGTATGGGCGACTACATCCAGCGTGGCGTTTCGGCGCCCGGGCTGGACCACGATGCGGTCTGGGAATTCGTGCCGACGGCGAAGAAGGGCGATGAAGTCAGCGGCGGCAGCGTGCTCGGCACGGTGCAGGAGACCAGGACGATTGCCCACAAAATCCTGATACCGCCACTCGTTTCCGGGAAAATCAAGGCGCTGAAAAAGGGCAAATACACGATTGACGACCCCATCGGCAGTCTGGAAGACGGGACCGAGCTGAAGCTGATGCACAAGTGGCCAGTGCGTGTGCCGCGGCCGTTCACCGTGAAACATCCTCCAGACATCCCGCTCGTGACCGGGACGCGTACCCTGGACGGGCTCTTCCCGCTCGCCAAGGGCGGCACCGCCGCCATCCCGGGCGGTTTCGGCACTGGCAAGACCGTCACACAGCAGACGCTGGCGAAGTGGTCGGACGCGCAGGTGGTGGTCTATGTCGGTTGTGGCGAGCGCGGCAACGAGATGACCGAAGTGCTCACGGAGTTTCCGCACCTGAAGGACCCCAAGACCGGCGGCCCGCTGATGGACCGCACGGTGCTGATTGCCAACACGAGCAACATGCCGGTCGCGGCGCGCGAAGCGTCGGTCTACACCGGTATCACGCTGGCGGAATACTACCGCGACCAAGGTTACGATGTCGCGCTGATGGCCGATTCCACGAGCCGCTGGGCGGAAGCGATGCGCGAAATTTCGTCACGCCTTGAGGAGATGCCGGGCGAGGAGGGTTATCCCGCCTACCTTGCGGCGAGGCTCTCGGAATTCTACGAGCGCGCTGGACGCGTCGAGGCGCTCTCGGGCGATGACGGCTCGGTCACAGTCATCGGCGCCGTATCGCCGGCCGGGGGCGACTTCTCGGAGCCCGTTACACAGAACACGCTGCGCATCGTCAAGGTGTTCTGGGCGCTCGACTCGAAGCTGGCGCAGCGGCGCCATTTCCCCGCCATCAACTGGCTTACCAGCTATTCGCTCTACAACCGCGTGCTGGGAGACTGGTATTCCGAGAACGCCAGCGCCAACTGGGGCGAGAACATCGCTACCGCCATGGCGGTGCTGCAGGAAGAAGCAGAACTCCAGGAAATCGTGCAGCTGATTGGGTCCGACGCGTTGCCGGAGGACCAGCAGCTGACGCTCGAGATTGCGCGACTGCTGCGCGAGTTCTACCTGCAGCAGAACGCGTTCCACGACGTCGATACCTACTGCAAGATTGAGGTTCAGGCGGAGTTCCTGGATACAATCCTGCATTACCGTGGCCTGGCCGAGAAGGCGCTCGCCGCCGGCGTGGGCGTGCCGGAGCTGACTGGAATCAGCGTGCTGGAGGAACTGGGGCGCGCCAAGTTCGAAAAGAATTTCAGCGAACTGCTGCCCAAGCTGCGCAAGCAGATTGAGAAGGAAGTTGCCAAGTTAATGGAGGCGGACTGATGCAGAAAGAATACAAGACCATCAAGGAAATCAGCGGACCGCTGGTCTTCGTCGAGAAGACCGAGCCGGTCGGCTACGGCGAGCTGGTCCAGATTGCGATGCCTGACGGCACTACCAAGCGCGGACAGGTGCTCGACACATCGAAAGATACGGTAGTGGTGCAGGTCTTCGAAGGGACTACGGGAATCGACCGTGCCAGCGGCGTCAAGTTTCTGGGCGAGACTATCAAGCTCTCGGTCTCGAAGGACATGCTCGGCCGTATCCTTTCCGGCGCGGGCGAACCCATCGATGGCGGCGCACCGATAATCCCTGACGAGCGGCGCGAAATTATCGGCGCCGCGATTAACCCCTACTCGCGCGACTCGCCACAGGAGTTCATCCAGACCGGCATCTCGACTATTGACGGGCTGAACACGCTGGTGATGGGGCAGAAGCTGCCCATCTTCTCCGGCTCGGGGCTGCCACACAACGACATCGCGCTACAGATTGCACGGCAGTCGCGCACGCTCGGCAGCGAGCGCGAGTTCGCGGTCGTCTTCTGCGCCATGGGCATCACCAACGAGGAGGCGCACTACTTCATGTCCGACTTCGAGCGCACCGGTGCGCTCTCGCGGGCGGTCGTGTTCATGAACCTAGCGAGCGACCCCGCCGTCGAGCGGCTGATTACCCCGCGGCTGGCGCTGACCGCCGCCGAATACCTGGCGTTCGACCACGGCTACGACATCCTGGTCGTCATGACCGACATGACCAACTACTGCGAGGCGCTGCGACAGATTGGCGCCGCGCGCGAGGAAGTTCCGGGGCGGCGTGGCTACCCGGGCTACATGTACACCGACCTAGCGCAGAACTACGAACGCGCCGGGCTCATCAAGGGCAAGCAGGGGTCGGTGACGCAGCTCCCCATCCTGACCATGCCGGGCGACGATATCACGCACCCCATCCCCGACCTGACCGGCTACATCACCGAAGGCCAGGTCGTGATTTCGCGCGACCTGCACCGCAAAGGCATCTACCCGCCCATCATCGTGCTGCCATCGCTCTCGCGGCTGATGAACGCTGGCATCGGCGAGGGGCAGACGCGTGAGGACCACAAACAGCTGAGCGACCAGCTCTACGCGGCGTATGCTGAGGGAGTGGACCTGCGCGGACTGGTGGCAATTGTCGGCAAGGAGGCGCTCTCCGAACGCGACCAGAAACTGCTCGAGTTCGCCGACGAATTCGAGGACCGCTTCGTACGGCAGGCGCGCGACGAGGACCGCGACATCGCCGAGGCGACGCTGGAGACTGGCTGGGATCTGCTGAGCAAACTGCCGGAATCAGCACTGACCCGGATTGACCGCCAGACGCTGGAAAAATACCACCCGGCGTACAGGGACAAGTGAGCATCGCAGACGTCAAGCCGACGCGGTCCGAGCTGATTGCGACCCGTCGGCGAATCAAGCTCTCCATCAGTGGCCACAAGCTGCTGAAGATGAAGCGCGACGGACTCATCATGGAGTTCTTCGAGCTTCTCCCCAAGGTGAAGGACATGCGCGCGCAGCTCTCGGGGCTCTACGGCGAGGCGGTCGAGATGCTGGCGGTCGCAATGGCAGCCGACGGCAAGAGCGCGCTGAGTTCGGCTGCCAACTGCGTCCGCACGCCGCCCGAGGTCGTCCTGACGCAGCGCAACATCATGGGCGTCGTCGTCCCGGGAATCGAGGTCTCGCAAATCCAGAAGTCGGTTGAAGAGAGGGGCTACGGACTCATCGGCACTTCGGTGCGCGTCGACGAGGCAGTCCACGCCTTCGAGCAGCTCGCCGCCAAGATTCTCGAAGCAGCCGAGCTGGAGACGACGATGAAAAAGCTGCTCGACGAAATCGAGGCGACGAAGCGACGCGTCAACGCGCTGGAGTTCAAGGTCATCCCGCAGCTCGAAGAGGTCGCAAGCTACATCACCCTGCGACTGGAAGAACTGGAGCGCGAAAACATTTTCAGGCTCAAGCGTATCAAGGGCTGATGCTCCCGTCACCCATCGAGTGGCTGCAGGCGCAACTCGACGACCCGGATGGCCGCGAGCGCCTCTTCAAATTCATGGCGGTCGTCTCGCAGGGGATGCTTCTGCTGGGAGTCCTGCTGGTGCTCTGGATGCTGCGCGGAAATCTGGGCGCGCTGACCGGAAATTAGGTTGGCGGGCCCGCCGGGATTCGAACCCGGGTCTGAAGCTCCGGAGGCTACGGTGATTCCAGGCTACACTACGGGCCCAGTTAGTCGCTGCTGCTGTCGCCAGCGGCGGAATCGTCGCTGCCGGCCGGGGCGTCGGCGGCAGGCGCGCTGGCTTCTGCGGGGGCGCTACCAGCGGCGGGGACGGTGTGCCCGCAGCGGCCGCACGACTTGCGGTCGGCGTGGTGCGCCATGAAAGTGCCGGGACCGCACTCGGGGCAGTGCTCGCGCTTGCGCTTCAGCTTGCCGTCACTGACGTCGTAGAACTCTATCTTGCTCATCTATTTTTCCTCGGCGTCGTCGTCGCCAGCAGCGTCTGCATCTGCGTTATCATCGGTGGCTTCCGCATCGGCTTGCGCGGCGCCGTCATCGGCCACGGCCTCGTCGGGAGCCTCGACCGCGGGTTCCTCCGCAGCTTCCTCGGCGGACACCTCGGCAGCCTTCGCTGCGGGCTCTTCCGCAGCAGCGGCGGCCGGCTTCCCGGCGTCCGCGGAGCCGGCCGCCAGACCGTGCCGCGCCAGGATGGGGCGCGTCTCGGTCGCCTTGAGCGACGGCAGGTCAGCATAGACCTTGGCGTAACCAATCGTCTCGGCGCGGCCATAGCGATTCTTCAGGTGGTCGATGATTACCAGCTCCGCCTTCGCCTTCATCTGCTTGGCGACCTCCTTGCGCACCTCCATGCGCTTCGGAGTAGCGCTGGAGGTGTGGATAATCTGCAGTTCCAGTTCCTGCCGTCCAACAAGCTTGTTATCTGTATTCTTTACGATTTGCAGTTCCATGTTCAGTTCTCCTTCATGCGGTCGAGAAAAATCCTTGCGCGCTGGCGCAGTTCGGGGCCGAGGCTCAGGTGCACCAGTCCCTCACCGGGCTGGCCGTAGAGCACCTGCGAGTCGTCGGGGCAGAGCGCCAGCACCGCCAGCGTCGCCAAATCCTCCTCGCCGTCAACCTCGATGCGGGTGCGCGTGCGCTGTTCCGCGGTCGAGGCGACAGCATCCCACAATTCGCGCGAGATGCCGCCGGCGGGGTTGCGCACGCGCAGCACGCGGTCCGCGCAGATGCGTGCCAGCGCCTGCCGCTCATCGGCAGCGAGCTGCTGGTGGCGGCGGGTCTTGAAATCTACGATAGCGAGATGCGGCTCGCAGCCAGATGCTGCTACCGCCAGCGTGGTGCGGTCACCGACGGTGACGACACACTGGCTCTCGCGAAGCGAATCGGGCACCGCCTTGAGGACCGGCCCCATGGGTTGCGAAAGTTCAGCTGACATGGCGGGAAGCATGCGATACATCACCGCACGCGCAGGGCGTAACGCCCCGGGGTGCGAATTCCCATCTCCTTTGCCAGCGCTGACTTCTCGGGGTCGAGCACCTCAATGAATCCCTGCCATTCGCGCGAAATCTCGGGCTGGCGCTCGCCGGTGGGGCAGTTATGGCCATCCTTCCCTTCGAGAATCTGGTGGCATTCCTTGCAAGCGAACATCAGGCGGCCTCCGCCGTGACGTGGTCCTCGGCAATCCACTCCAGCTTGCCAAGCCCCGGCTGGCGCATAGTCAGGCCAATCTTGGACTCGCGGGGCGAAACCTCGTTGAGCGAAATTGTAACGATACGGCTGCGCACGCGGTCCTCAATCCGCAGTTCGCGCTTGGTCTCCTTGCCGACCAGTCGCTGACCGCCCACGTCGACGTTGATGTGGTCATCCTGGATTTGCGAAACATGCAGTAGCCCGTCGAGCGGGCCGAAGCGCACGAAGGCACCGTATTCGGTCACCTGGTCAATCAGTCCCTCGATGACCTCCTGCACGCGGATGTCGAAGAGCAGCATCTGTATGCGCACCGGCTGGTAGACTGCACCATCGCCGTGGACCACGCGGCTGTCGCCGTTCAGCTCGAGGCTGGTAATCAGCACGACCAGTTTCTGGTCGGGGCCCATGCGGCCCTCGAACGCCTGGCGGGCCAGTTCCATGGTCACTTTTTCGAGATTCTCCCCTAGTCGGTCAGGGGGAATGCGGACCATGTCTTCACGGGTGTGGGTGTAATACATTGGGACCTCGCAACGGCAGGGGTATTTAGTTTATACGATAAGTGGGGCAATGACCAGCGAAACGACCGACATCAGCTTGATGAGGATGTTCAGCGACGGTCCGGAGGTGTCCTTGAACGGGTCACCAATCGTGTCGCCGATGATGGCGGCGGCGTGTGCGTCGCCGCCTTTCACCTCGCCCGGAATGTGCCCCTGCTCAATCGCCTTCTTGGCGTTATCCCAGGCGCCGCCTGCGTTGGCCATGAAGAGCGCCATCAGGACGCCGGTAACGGTAGCTCCGGCGAGCAGCCCGCCCAGCGCAGCGGGGCCGAGCAGCAGCCCGACCACGACTGGCGCAAGCACCGCCGTGAGTCCGGGAGCAACCATTTCGCGCAGCGCAGCCTGCGTGGAAATATCGATGCAGCGCGCTGAATCGGGCTTGACGCCCTCGCGTCCCTCGAGCAGCCCGTCGATTTCGCGGAACTGCCGGCGAATCTCAGTCACCATCTCGCCGGCTGCCTTGCCGACGCTGGTCATGGTCATCGCCGCGACGACGAACGGCAGCGAGCCGCCAATGAGCAGGCCGATGACGACATTGGGTTCGACCAGGGTAAGGTCGCTGGCCTCTAGGCCGGCCGCGGTAGCGTAGGCGGCGAATAGTGCCAGCGCGGTAAGTGCGGCGCTGCCAATCGCGAAGCCCTTGCCGATGGCGGCGGTAGTGTTGCCAATCGAGTCTAGGTTATCGGTAATTGCACGCACGTCCTCACCGAGGCCAGCCATCTCGGAGATACCACCGGCGTTGTCAGCCACCGGACCATACGCGTCGACCGTCATCGTTACACCCACGGTCGCCAGCATGCCCATGGCAGCCATCGCGATACCGTAAAGTCCATGAGCAGAGGTGGCGCCTGCGGCATCCATCATGACCGCGTTGGCAGCGTAGATGCCGCCAGCAATGAGGATAATCGGCGCGAAAGTGGACATCATCCCGACCGAGAGGCCGGCGATGGCGTTGGTCGCAGGGCCAGTCTTCGACATCTCGCCAATGTGCGGAATGGCCCTGACCTTGAGCCCGAATACCGGCTCGATGCCGGTGTAGTACTCGGTCACGAGTCCTATCAGGATGCCGACAAGACTGCCGACAGCCACCGCATAGAGCGGATGCAGCGGCAGGCTGAGGTAATCCAGCGCGAAATAACCACCAGCGAGAAAGAGCCCCGCGCCGATGAAAGTCGTGTTCCGCAGAGCAGCGGCGGCATCGCCGCCCTTGAGAAGCTTGATTGAGAATACGCCAACTATGCTGGCAGCGTAGCCGACCAGCGCCAGCACGATGGGGAGCAGGACATACTCCGCCCCGAGCGTGTCAGCTGCAGCGGCGGCGATTATCATCGCGGCGATAATGCTGCCGACGAACGACTCGAAGATGTCGGCACCCATCCCGGCGATGTCGCCCACGTTATCGCCGACATTGTCGGCGATAACGCCCGGGTTGCGCGGGTCGTCCTCGGGGATGCCCGCCTCTATCTTGCCGACCAGATCCGCCCCGACGTCAGCCGCCTTGGTGTAGATGCCCCCGCCCACGCGCGCAAAGAGCGCGATGCTCGAGGCGCCCATGCCGAAGCCGGCGATGCTGGCGACCGTCTCCAGGTCTTCACCGAGCCAGATGTACATAACCGTGATGCCTAACAGCCCAAGTCCGCCTACAGCGAGCCCCATCACGGCGCCGCCGTTGTAGGAAGTCTCGAGCGCGGCCGGCAGGCCACCCTCGGCGGCTGCGACCGCCGTACGGCCGTTAGCGCTGGTCGCCGATTTCATCCCGCTAAATCCGGCAAGGACGCTCGAAAACGCGCCGAAAACGAACGCGATGGCCGTCTGGAGCCCGAGCGCCCAGGCCAGCAATCCTGCGACGACCAGTATAAAAATAGCGAGGACGCGATATTCTGCTTTCAGGAAGGCCATCGCACCATCCTGGATTTCCTGTGTGATACCCGCGACCACCTTGTTCTCAATCCGGATTCCGACTACCTTGCGGTAAAGCAGGAATGCTATCAGCAGGCCGGTAACGGCGATTCCGAGCGCTATCTGGGCTATCTGCAATGATTCCATATTTCACCTTGTATCCACAAACGGAAAACTGCTCCTGTCATTAGAAAAGAGGTCTGTTCCCGCCAAAGACTGGCGCCGAAAAACCGGACCTATTTAAGCGTAATGCATCTTCGCTAGTGACGCGCGCGCCCGTAGGTGTAGCTGCCAATCAGCCCGAAACCAAGCAGCACTACCACTACGACATAAACGCCGATATCGGCCAGCGCCCCGAATTGGAACCACCAGCCGGCAATGAAGGCAAACGCCAGCGGCACCAGCATCCAGTAGCCCAAGGCGGTCAGCATCTCGGCGGAGGGGAGGTTCATATCTTGACCATCACCATGTCCTTGACCGAGCGGACCGAGGTAAAGGGTATGCTGAGCAGCCCCGAGGAATCCAGCTCGGTCCCCTCGGGAGCGATGCCATCCGAATCTATCAGGAGCTTATCGAGTTCACCAGTGGTTGACTCGACAATCAGGTTAGCAATGCGTCCCAGCCTCTCGCCGGTCAGCGTCGTAACTTCCTTGCCCTGTAGGTCACTCAGCCTGATTTCCATGGTTCAGATGTAAAGGTCGTCCTCGCTACGCTTGCGACTGCGGCGTCCGCGTTTCATCAGCGTGCGGCCCACGTCATCGTAGTATTTGACTGTATCCTCAGTCACTGAAGGCGCCGCTTTATCCAGTGCTGTCTGGAAGTGCTTCTGGGTCACCACCTTCGCCTCGGAGTCCTCCCGTAAAGCAATAATTGCGGCTTCCCGCACCAGCCCATCCAGGTCTGCGCCCGTATAGCCATCGGTCTCCTTCGCGAAATAATCCAGTTTCACCTTCTTCAACGGCATGTCAGCGGTGTGGATTTCCAGAATTGCCTGACGGGCGGCCAGGTCGGGTGCCTCGACCAGCAGCAGCCGGTCAAACCGCCCCGGGCGCAGCAGTGCCGAATCGATGATTTCCGGACGGTTGGTTGCACCGATTACCACGACGCCTTCGAGGTTTTCAAGCCCGTCCATACTGGTCAGCAGCTGGTCAACCAGCCGGTCGCTGACACGGCTGTCACCGCCGCCGCCGCGCGGCGGCGCCAGTGAGTCCAGCTCATCGAGGAACACGATGCAGGGCGCTACCTGCTTCGCCTTGCGGAACACCTCGCGTAGCCGCTTCTCCGACTCGCCAACCCACTTGGACATCACTTCGGGACCTTTAATGGCAATGAAATTCGCTTCAGACTCGGTCGCCACGGCTTTGGCCAGCAATGTCTTTCCCGTGCCGGGCGGGCCGTAGAGCAGGACTCCGCGCGGCGGCCTGATTCCCAGCCTCTTGAAACCACCGGAATTTGTAAGTGGCCATTCGACTGCCTCCTTCAGCTGCTGCTTCACCTCTTCCAGCCCGCCAACCTCTTCCCATGAAACCTTCGGGACCTCGACCATCACTTCGCGCAGCGCCGAGGGTTCGACGTCCTTGAGGGCTTCCTTGAAGTCGTCATTGGTCACCTTCATCTCCTGAAGCAGCTTGGGCGGCAACGGCTCGTCGAGGTCAATCTCGGGCAAATAACGGCGAAGGGCGCTCATGGCTGCCTCGCGCGCCAGAGCTGCCAGATCGGCCCCGACGTAACCATGTGATATTCGCGCAAAAAAGTCCAGTTTCTCCCAAGTTCCATTCTCGTCTCGCGGAATGGGCATACCTCGCGTGTGGACCTGCAGGATTTCGCGTCGCCCGTCATAGTCGGGAATCCCAATCTCGATTTCTCGGTCGAAACGGCCCGGTCTGCGCAGCGCCGGGTCAATCGCATCGGGCCGGTTGGTAGCGGCAATCACGATGACCTGCCCCCGCGCCTGCAACCCGTCCATCAGTGTCAGGAGCTGCGCCACGACACGGCGCTCGACCTCGCCCTGCGTCTCCTCGCGCTTGGAAGCAATCGAATCAAGCTCGTCAATAAAGATAATCGATGGGGAATTCGCCTCAGCCTCCTCGAACTTCTGCCGCAGGTGTGCCTCGGACTCGCCGTAATACTTGTTCATGATTTCCGGCCCCTGAATGCTCAGGAAATGGGCTCCTGACTCGTTGGCGACCGCTTTCGCCAGCAGCGTCTTGCCGGTCCCGGGCGGCCCGTAGAGCAGTACCCCCTTAGGCGGGTCGATTCCCAGCGTCTCGAACAACTCGGGGTGCTTGAGCGGCAGCTCAATCATCTCGCGAACCCGGCGGAGTTCTTCCTTGAGGCCGCCGATATCCTCATAGGCCACACCAGTTGTCCTCAATTCTTCTTCCTTGACTGGCTCTTCCAGCACCTGAACCTGCGTATCGGCCTGAATCTGGACAATGCCTTTCGGCTGTACGCCCGTCACGGCGAACACCAGCCGCCCGCCCATCAGTGTCAGCCCCGGTACAATCACCGCATCGCCCTTGGTCAGCGGGCGGCGGTTGAGGCCGCGCAGGATTATCTCGTCTATTCCGGGGCCGAATTGGACACGACCCGACTGCTGCTCCAGCAGCGGCGCCAGGCTCACCTTCTGCGCTGGCCGTACCTGCGCCTTGCGCACCTCGACCTTGTCACTCAGGTTCACTCTCGCGTTGTTGCGTATCAACCCGTCAATCCGGACGACGCCCTTGCCTTCGTCCTCCGTACGCGCGCGCCATACGATAGCTACCGTCGGTTCACGGCGCCGACCATGGATTTCGATGATATCGCCGATGGAGAGCCCCAGCTCGTTACGTGTCGGCGTGTCCAGCCGGCCGCGGCCGTAACCGACCTCATCCTGTAGCGCCTCGGCCACTTTCAGCGTGACGCCTTCGGTTCCCATATCCAGTTACCTGCCGGATTGTGTTAAAGCCTTACTGTTCGACCGGTTGCCGGCGGCGGTAGTTCCACAGGACGATGCCGATTACCGACACGATTGGCGCCAGCAGGGT
>CAYMDK010000009.1:0-11080 GCA_964389465.1 uncultured archaeon
AGCCTTTTTATGGCGCAGCCTTCGTGCGCCGACGGGCAAATGCTATATATCTCGATAGCACAGCCCCGCCGGAGACCAAATATGTCGACACCCACCCGCGCACTGCTCATGGCCGCAATCATGCTGGGAAGCACACTCTTCCTCGTCGCCCCGCAAACGGAGGCGCAGACGGCGGTCGTCGCATATTCCATCAGTTTCTCCGCAGCGAACATCGAAGTCGATGTGCGCCCCGGCGCTTCAGGTGTCGCCTGTCTCGAGCTCCTGATTTCCAACGAGGGAACCGCCAATATTGACGTGGACGTCGCCATGAGTGGCGGGGGAGTCACGATTTCTCCCGGTGCGGTTTCTGTAACGCTCTCTGCGGGCGCCAGTATCACAATCCCGGTCTGTGCCGTTGCAGCAACCCGTTCCAACTACAAGATTGTGCAGGTCACGGCGCTGGCAAGCGGCCGTGAGTCGAACACCCAGCAGGGACAGGTGAACAAGAATGGTGGATTCACCGTCAGTATCCAGCAGTATGCACGGCTCTCGATTCGCGCCGACCAGCCTTTCCAGAAAGTCGGCCCCGGCAAGCAGTTCCCCATATCCTTTACCGTCATCAACTACGGCAACTACGTCGACACCATCCTGCTCGAGGTGCTCAACCAGGAAGACCTGGAGGAAGCCGGTTTTATCGTCGCACTTTCGCAACCACAGATTGAGATTGACAGTCAGGGCGAAATGGTGGTCATGATTTCCCTCCAGACCCCGCGTGGCACCGTCATCGGCTGGTTCAACGAATACCATACCGTTATCATGAAGGCTTCAACCACGCTCGCGGGTGAGACCGAAGCACGCTCGGTAACTTCGACCCTCTGGGTCCGCGGCGTTTTCGTCCCCGGCTTCGAGTCCGCCTTCTCGCTGCTTGCGCTCGCCTTCGTGGCGATAACGCTGGCACGGGTGAAGCGCGACGACGAATAGGCGTCCCGGACGCGCAGCCAGCTGCGATGGGCCACGACATGGAAACCAGCGAGTTCGCCTGCGGCTTCATCCTGCTGCGCGGCGACCGCACACTGTTGCTGCGCCATACTGCGGGGCACTGGGCGCCGCCCAAGGGACGTGTCGAGCCGGGCGAAACCGAAATCGAGGCGGCGCACCGCGAGCTGGCGGAGGAGACTGGCCTGACGGGGGCGAGGGTAATCGACGGCTTCCGCCACGAAATCAGCTACCTCAAGCACCGCGACGGCGAAGAAATTCCGAAGCGCGTGCTCTTCTTCCTAGCCAAATCCCAGTCAGGCGACGTGCAGCTGAGCGACGAGCACACCACCTCGGCGTGGCTGGTGTGGGACGCGGCGCTCGACCGTGCGACGCACGCCGGGACGCGCGAAGCGCTGGCGGCAGCCCGCGAGTTTGTGCGACAGCAGCTTTAATGTCCCCGACGAACGCAGGGGGCGCGTGCAGCGATTGAACCGCCGCGAGCAGATGCAGGCGCTCCTCACCGCCACCGCGCTGGTGTTGGTTGGCTTCGCGCTCTACCACGGCGGCAGCGCGGCGGCAGTCGCGCTCGCCGGCGCCGCGTGCACCGGCTGGCTGGTGTTCGGCAACCCCCGCACGGCAACCACCCCGCAGGCGCTGCTCGAGCGCATCAGCGGGGCCGCGGGCCACGAGCTCGACCGCGCCGAAGACTGGCTCTGCGCGCAGGTCGGTGCCGAGAAGAAAGGTGACCGCACTATCGTCGGTGTCGCGTTCAACTTCGCGCTGGTGATGGCGGTGGTGTTGCCGGCCGACCTGCTGTTCCAGCACATGACGCGCGGTGAGAACTCGCTGCTGCTCTACCAGCGCTTCCTGACGTGGTTCGTCTGGGCGGTTGAGAGCGCATTCGGCGTCGCGGTATCGATTGGCGGCAGCAATGGGACGCTGTTGCTCTACGACGACATGATTGACCTGGAAATCGTGAGCGCCTGCACCGGCCTGCACGAAACCCTCTTTCTCGGGCTGCTGATTCTCTGCTTCCGCGGCGTGCAGCCAATGGTGCGCGTGCGCTGGACCGCGTATGCTGCCATCTTCATCTTCTTCGAGAACGCGCTGCGCATCATCACCGCCTACCCGCTCATCATGCAGTACGGCTTCACGA
The DNA here is from genome assembly GCA_964389465.1 of uncultured archaeon. Taxonomy (GTDB): domain Archaea; phylum Thermoplasmatota; class Poseidoniia; order MGIII; family CG-Epi1; genus UBA8886. The sequence goes on from CAYMDK010000009.1 coordinate 2,114, forward strand.
CCTGGGACCGGCTGCACTACTTCTGGTGGCAGACCGGCCAGTACGCGCTCATCATGGCGCTCTTCATGCTCTGGGTGCTGACGATTGGCGGCCGGCCCGAAAATCGCAGCCGGCCCCGCCCCGCCTAGTCGGGCGGGATGAGGTGCCCCATCTTGCCCGCCTTCGTGCGCAGGTAATCGCGGTTCTCCGCCTTCGGCGCTACGGCGTGCGGCTCCCGCCGCACCTCAAGGCCCGCCTCGCGCAGCGCCTCGACCTTGGCGGGGTTGTTGGTCAGCAGCGCCACCTCGCGCACGCCGAGGCACTTCAGTATGGCGACGGCGTCGCCATACTGGCGCATCTCGCCGCTGAACCCCAGTTCCTCGTTGGCCTCGACCGTGTCGAGGCCGCCGTCCTGCAGGTTGTAGGCGTGGAGCTTGTTGACCAGCCCGATGCCGCGCCCCTCCTGCCGCAGGTAGATGATAACGCCGCGCCCCGCCGCGGCGATACGTTCCATCGCCAGGTCGAGCTGTTCGCCGCAGTCGCAGCGGTCGGAGTGGAACACGTCGCCCGTCAGGCATTCCGAGTGGATGCGCACCAGGATTTCGCCCCCCACATCGCCCAGCGCCAGTGCGATATGCTCGCGGTTGGTCGTCTCGCCGGGGAAGGCGAGGATGCGGAACTCGCCGAAGCGGGTCGGCAGTCGCGCCGCCGCCAGCGCATCGTCCTCGTATGGCTCCGCCATCGCCGCGCCACGCCAGCGGCCGGTTTTATTACTTGCTTACGACGAGTAGCTTGCGCCCGTCATCCTCGCTGTCGGAAACCAGTGTGTACTTGCGCCGCCGGATTACCGTCAGGATGTCCCGCTTCGCGTCATCTTCATCCCAGCGCACCTGCAGCTCCTCGCCCGCCGGCAGCGGCATCAGCGCGCGCAGTAGGGCCATCACTGCCTGCGTGCATTGCAATCCACGCACGTCAACCTCTTTCAGGTTACCGCCCCCGCCAGGCCATCAGCAGGAGAAGCTCGACCCGCAGCCGCAGCTTTCGCTGGCGTTCGGGTTCTCGACCTTGAAGCCGGAGCCGCTCACCGACTGGACGTAGTCAACCTGCATTCCCGCTATCAGCGGCAGGTCCTGCCGCCCGACGACCAGCTGGATACCGCCCGACTCGAATTGCTCGTCGCCCGGCTGCTCATCGGAGTCCAGACTCAGGCCGTATTGCATTCCGGCGCAACCGCCCGGAAAGACCGCGATACGCAGCGCCATCTCCTGCTTGCCCTGCGCTTCCATCGCGCGCTGCAGTTCGGCGGCGGCCGCCTCGGTCACCGTAACCGGCGGCCTGTCCTCTGCGAGCGCGGCTTCGGAGCTGGTGGCCATGTTCGGGGCATGACTTCCCGCGGCAGTATTAGAACTTGCGCTGCTCATTCAGTCGTCGCTCCCTGCTCGTCGTGGAGCGCTGCCCGTAGCGTGTGCCACGCCAGCGTGGCGCACTTCACCCGCGTCGGGTAGTCACGAATCCCGCCGAAGGCCTCGAGCTTGCCCAGTTCCCCGGCCGGTGGTCCGTCGCCGGTCGCGAGCGCGTGGAATTTTGCGAAAAGCGCCTCCAGCTCGCCCTCGCCAAGGCCTTTCACGGCGTCGGTCATCAGGCTCGCCGACGCGGTCGAGATAGCACAGCCGCTGCCCTCGAAGGCGACCTCGGCGACCTTCCCGTCGGCGAGCCGTAGCTCGAGCGTGAGCTGGTCGCCGCAGAGCGGGTTGTGCCCGACCGCCGAGTGGGTTGGCGCCTCCAGCGCGCCGCGGTTGCGTGGGCTGCGATTGTGGTCCAGAATGAGTTCCTGGTAAAGCTCCGAAAGGCTCACGCGAAGAGCTCCCGCGCTTCGCGCAGCGCTGTACAGAGCGGCTCGATTTCTGCACGATAATTATATAAAGCGAATGAAGCGCGCACGGTCGCCGGCACGCCGTAGAACGCCATCACCGGCTGCGCGCAGTGGTGGCCGGTGCGCACCGCAACGCCGTTGCGGTCGAGCACTGTGCCGATGTCGTGCGGATGCACCTCGTCGACCACGAATGAGAGCACGCTCGCCTTCTGCGCGGCGGTGCCGATGAGCCGCACCCCGTCGATGGCCGCAACCGCGTCGGTCGCGGCCGCCAGCAGTTCGCTTTCGTGCGCGGCAATTGCCTCGAGCCCGATTCCCGACAGGTATTCAACAGCCGCGCCCAAGCCTATGGCGCCGGCGATGTGCGGCGTCCCCGCCTCGAACCGCAGTGGCGGCGGCGCGAACTCGGTCTTCTCGAACGTAACGGAGCGAATCATGTCACCGCCCCCTTGCCACGGGGGCATCGCCTCGAGATGCTCGGAGCGCGCCCAGAGTACGCCGATTCCCGTAGGGCCGTAGAGCTTGTGGCCCGAGAGCGCGTAGAAATCGACGCCGAGCTGCGCGACGTCGACCGGCAGGTGCTGCACTGCCTGCGCGCCGTCGACCAGCACCGGCACCCCGCGCGCGTGCGCCATCGCGGCGATTTGCGCGACGGGGTTCACCGTGCCGAGCGCGTTGGAGACGTGCGTCAGCGCCAGCAGTTTCGTGCGGTCGGTCAGCAGCGCCTCGAGTTCGTCGAGCAGCAGCTCGCCCGCCGGCGACATCGGCGCGACGCGGAGCTGCGCTCCGCTCGCGTCGCACGCCAGCTGCCACGGGACAATGTTGGCGTGGTGCTCCATCGCTGTGACGAGCACTTCGTCGCCCGGTTGCAGCCGCGGCCGCAGGAAGGCGTTCGCGACGAGATTGATGGCCTCTGTCGCGCCACGCACGAAGACGATTTCGTCCGGCTGGCCGCCCAGGAATTGCGCAACCTGCTGGCGCGCACCCTCGTAGGAATCGGTCGCGCGCTGGCTCAGCGTATGGACGCCGCGGTGGACGTTGGAATTGTCGCGGCGGTGGAACTTGTCGAGCGCGTCGAGCACCGCCCGGGGCTTGTGCGTCGTCGCGGCGTTGTCGAGATAGACCAGCGGTTTTCCGTGGACTTCCTGCTGTAGCGCCGGGAAGTCGGCGCGCAGCGCCACGCTGTCGAGTGGCGCTGCGCTCACGCCGCCCCCGCCAGCATCCCCGGCAGCCGCGCCACGACCGCCTGCGCCAGTTCGTCTCGCAGTGGCTCGTCGCTGATGCGGCGCACGATTTCGGCGGCGAACGAATCGACCAGCATCCGCCGCGCCTCGTCGTGGGTGAGACCGCGCGACCGCAGGTAGAAGAGCGCCTCGCGGTCGAGCTGCCCGACGGTCGCGCCGTGGGTGCACTTGACGTCGTCGGCGTAGATTTCCAGCTCCGGCTTGGTGTGGATGACTGCGTCGTCGGTCAGCAGCAGGTTCTGGTTCGACTGCTGTGCGTCGGTGCGCTGCGCGTCGGGATGGACATGCACGCGGCCGTTGAACACCGCGCTCGCCTTTCCCCCAAGGATGCCGCGGTAAGTCTCGCGACTGTCGCAGTGCGGCACCGCGTGCTCGACCGTGGTGTGGTTGTCGACGTGCTGCTCGCCGTCGGCCAGGTAAAGTCCGTTCAGTTGCGCCTCGGCGCCGCTCCCGAGCAGGTGGAATGCCATATCGTTGCGCACCAGCTTTCCGCCGAAGGTCAGCAGATGGCTCGCGACGAGCGAGTCGCGCTGCTGTCGCACCTCGACGCAGCCGATGTGCACGTCGTCACGGCCGTGGTGGACCCGCAGGTGTTCGACGCGACTGCCGGCCCCCACGGCGAGCTGCGTCACCGGCAGGCAGGCGCCCGTGCTGGCGCGGTAGCGTTCGACCAGCGTCAGCCGCGCGTTTTCGCCGACCTCGACCAGCAGTCGCGGCAGTGCTATTCCCCGTTCGGTCGTAATTGTCAGATGCAGCGGCCCCTCGACCGTTACGCCGTCCGCGACCTCAACCAGCAGTCCATCGTGCAGCAGCGCCGTGTTCAGCAGCCGGAACGGATGCTCCTGTTTGGATTCGTCGGCGAGAAACGGTTGCGCCACGTCGACCGCTTCGCCGAGCGGCCGCACGCGGACGCCGGCCGGCGCGTCGATTTCGATTGCCGGCCGCATCAGCTCAAGTTCCTGCTTTGCAAAGAAGCGGGTGTCGGTGTAGCGCCAGCCATCGTCGCGCGGCGACGGCAGCCCCCGTTTCAGGAAACGTGCGCCGGCTGCCTTGCGCAGCGCGGCCAGCCCCGGCGGGCCGTCGGCAGCTGCGAGCAGCGCCCGCCAGTCCATCTACGCCGCCTTCGCAGCGATGCGGTCGTAGCCCTGCTCTTCCAGATCGAGCGCCAGTTGCCGGTCGCCCGAGCGCACGATGCGGCCGTCAACCAGTATGTGGACGAAGTCGGGGACGACGTAGTTGAGCAGCCGCTGGTAATGCGTGACCACTATGGTAGCGTTGTCGTCGCGCCGCAGGCTGTTGACGCCGCTGGCAACGACGCGCAGCGCGTCGATATCCAGTCCCGAGTCGGTCTCGTCCAGCACCGCCAGCCGCGGCTCGAGCACCGCCATCTGGAAGATTTCGTTCCTCTTCTTCTCGCCGCCCGAGAAACCGTCGTTGACCGGCCGGTTCAGCAAGTCCTCGCGCAGGTTGAGCAGCGCCATGCGGTCCTGGATGAAGGCCAGGAACTCGAACGCATCCAGCTCCTGCTCGCCTCTTGCGCGCCGCTGCGAATTGAGCGCAGAGCGCAGGAAGTAGCTGTTGCTGACGCCGGGAATTTCGACCGGATACTGGAACGCCAGGAAAATGCCGGCGCAGGCGCGTTCCTCCGGGGCGAGCTCGAGCAGGTCCTGCCCGTCATAGGTGACCGACCCGCTGCTGACCTCGAACTGCTCGCGGCCTGCAATCACTTGCGCCAGCGTGCTCTTGCCGCTGCCGTTTGGCCCCATAATGGCATGCACCTCGCCGGCGTTGACGGACAGGTCAATCCCCTTCAGGATGGTCTTGTCCTTGACGCCCGCCTTCAAGTCCCGGATTTCGAGCATCAGCCGACGCTCCCCTCGAGCGAGACTTCGAGCAGCTTCTGCGCCTCGACCGCGAACTCCATTGGCAGCTCGCGGAAGACCTCCTTGCAGAAGCCGTTGACAATCAGGTTGATGCTGTCCTCCAGCGAGAGCCCGCGCTGCTGGCAGTAGAAGAGCTGGTCCTCACCAATCCGGGATGTCGAAGCTTCGTGCTCGACGTGCGCCGAGCTGTTCTGTATGTCCAGGTTCGGGAAGGTGTGCGCGCCGCACTGGTCGCCAATCAGCAGCGAGTCGCACTGCGAATAGTTGCGCGCGCCGTCGGCCTTCTTGAGAATCTTCACCTGCCCGCGGTAGGAGTTCTGCCCCCGCTGCGCCGAGATGCCCTTGCTGATGATGGTCGAACGGGTGTTGCGGCCGATGTGGATCATCTTGGTCCCGGTATCGGCCTGCTGTTTCCGGGCAGAGAGCGCAATCGAGTAGAACTCGCCGACGGAATTATCGCCCTGCAGGATGCACGACGGATACTTCCAGGTGATGGCGGAGCCGGTCTCGACCTGCGTCCACGAAATCTTGGAGTTGGCGCCGCGGCAGGCGCCGCGCTTGGTGACGAAGTTGTAGATGCCCCCAACGCCCTCCTCGTTGCCGGGATACCAGTTTTGCACCGTTGAATACTTTATATTTGCGTCGTCGAGCGCAATTAGTTCGACGACGGCGGCGTGGAGCTGGTTTTCGTCGCGCACCGGTGCGGTGCAGCCTTCGAGGTAGCTGACGCAGCTGCCTTCGTCGGCGATGAGCAGCGTGCGCTCGAACTGCCCCGTCTTGGCAGCGTTGATGCGGAAGTAGGTTGAGAGCTCGAGCGGGCACTGCACCCCTTTTGGAATATAGGCGAACGAGCCATCGGTGAAGACCGCGCTATTGAGCGCAGCGAAGAAGTTGTCGGAGCGCGGCACGACCGAACCGAGATACTTACGCACCAGTTCGGGGTGCTCCTGCACCGCCTCGCTGAACGAGCAGAAGATGATGCCCTGCGCGGCGAGCTGGTCCTTGAAGGTCGTCGCGACGCTCACCGAGTCAAACACCGCGTCGACCGCGACGCCGGCCAGTTTTTCGCGTTCGTTGAGCGGGATGCCCAGCTTCTCGTAGGTCGCGAGCAGCTCCGGATCCACTTCATCGAGCGACTTCGGCCCGTCGGCGCTCGATTTCGGGGCGGAGTAGTAGACGATGTCCTGGTAGTCGATGGGCCCATACTCGATATTGGCCCAGTGCGGCTCCTCCATCGTAAGCCAGTGGCGGTAGGCTTTGAGTCGCCATGCGGTGAGCCATTCTGGTTCATTCTTGCGAGCAGAGATGAAGCGGATGACCTCCTCGTTCAGCCCGGGCGGAACCGAGTCGGTCTCGACGTCGGTGACGAAGCCGTATTCGTAATCGCGCTCGGCATATTCGCGCAGCATCTCGGTTTCGGAGTTCACGCCCGGATGCCTCCCAGCGCCACCAGCGGTGGCGCGAGTGTCGGCCGCGCCATGTCGGCCAGCGTCACCGATTCGAGCGCCCCCCGCACGGCGAGCGAGATGGTCTGCCATGGCGCCTCGACGGCGCAATCCTCTTCGAGCGCACAGTTGCAAACCGCTTCGGAACATTCGGTCAGTGCAATCGGCCCTTCGAGCGCCTCGACAAGCCGCGCGACCGAAATCGCCTCGGGCGGCTCCGCCAGCGCGTAGCCGCCGGTCGCGCCACGCGTCGAAGCCAGGATACCATCGCGCGCCAGCTGTTTCAGCAGCCGCGTTACCGTCGGCTGCGGGACGCGCGTGGCGGCGGCGATTTCGCGCGCGGTGTGGAGCCGCCCCGGCTCGTCGCTGGCGATGCGCACGGCGATGACGATACCGTAGTCTGTCAGCTTGTTGATACGCATCATGGGTTCGCTTCCCTGCGAGAGCAATTTGCACTAAATCAGTCCTATATAAAATCTGCGCTCACGATGGTCGGGGCAGCACCCTTATATCCGACCGTCATGAAGCGGGAATAATGTTAACTGTCACCGAGCAGGCGGCCGCCCACATCCAGCGGCTCGCCGGCGGCGGCGAGCCGCGGCTGCGCGTCCGCGTTATCGGCGGCGGCTGCTCCGGAATGCAGTATGACCTGCAACTGGCTCCCGAGCCGGTGGAGGGCGACTCCGTGGTCGAGGCGCATGGCGCGATAGTCAGCGTCGACCCCCGCTCGGTGCCGTTGCTCGAGGAGGTTACGCTCGACTATATTGACCCGCTCACGGGCGGATTGACTCGTTCGGGGCTAGTGCTGCAGAACCCCCAAGCGGAAGCGACTTGCGGCTGCGGCGAATCGTTCTCTATCTGAACCCATGACGCTGACGCTCGACGAAGTCAAGACCGCCATCGTGGCGCGCGAGAATCCGACGCTCACACCGGCGGAAGTCGAGCTGCACGCGGGGACGGTGCACCGCATCCTTGAGCTGAAGCAGCGCCACGGCGTCGTCATCCTGGGCCACAACTACATGGAGCCGCTGGTCTACGGCCTTTCAGAGGGAGCGGAGCAGGGCGACTCGCTCGGGCTGAGCCGCTCCGCCGCTGAGACCGACGCCGAATATATCATATTCAACGGCGTGCGTTTCATGGCCGAGACCGCCAAGATTCTCAATCCTGAAAAGCGAGTGCTGATTGCCGACTGGGAAGCGGGCTGCTCGCTCGCCGACAATTTTGGTGCGGCCGAGGTGCGGCAGATGCGCGCCGCTCACCCGGGCGTGCCGGTGATGATTTACGTCAATTCCTATGCCGAGGCGAAGGCGGAGTGCGACGTCTGCTGCACGTCGGCCAACGCAGCGCGCATCGCCATGGCGCTGCCGGGCGACGAGCTGATTTTCGTCCCCGACCTTTTCTTTGCGCAGAATCTGGAGGCGGAACTGCAGGGGCGCAAGCGCGTCCTGTATCCGGGGCAGGGCAACGGCGGCCACGGTGCCGTCTGCGAGGTGCACGAGCAATTCGCGCTCGATGACATCCGCGCCGTGCGGGAAGGCTTCGATATCCCGCCAGGCCACCCGTCGCGACGCATCTACGTCCACTGGGAGTGCCGGCCCGAGGTATTGCGCGAGGCGGACTTCTACGGCAGCACGACCCAGATACGCAATGATATCGCGCAGCACGTCGCCGCCGGTACGCTGGAGCGGGCGTTCATCGCTTCCGAGTGCGAGCTGACTTCGAACCTGATGGAGGAGTTCCCCAGCGTGCAGTTCTGGACCGCCTGCTCGGTGCGCTGCAGCCACATGGCGCGCATCACGCTCGAGAAAATCCTGCCGGTGCTCGAGGCAATCGACGCCGGTGGCGATTTGCGGCAGTGGGAGGTCGAGCTGCCGCCCGCAGTCATCGAGGCGGCCGCGGCGCCCATCCAGCGCATGATGGAACTTAGCGCCGCATCCTGAACGCGATTAGCTGCGGCGGCGTGCTGCGAAGGCGAAGGCGGGAACGGCCAACGCCAACGGGAAGCCCGGGAGCCCGAGCAGGCCACCATCGTCGCTGACAGTAGCGGTCGTGACGATGGTAAGCGTCACTAGCGGGTCGTTCGTGGTGCCATTGGTGTTGTTGCCGCCGCCACCCATGTGGTCAAACTGGGTGTAGTGCAGCATCACCTTCAGCTCCTCGCCGGTTACGCCCTGCCAGGTGATGACCGTGCCGGTGACGACGGTGCCGTTGGCCATGGTATGTTCAGCACCCTCCGATACCGACGCCTGGTTGTTGTCGGCCATGTAACTATCCATCCCCATCAGCATGACGTAGCCGCCCTTCAGGTTGTCCTTCCAGTCAACCGGCCACGCCTCGGTAAACTCGATGGCGACACTGCCACCGGCGCCGCTACCACCGTAGAAGGCAAGCGGGTTCGACTTCACCGTATAGCCGGTGTCGTAAGTGATATTGTCGTAGTAGACGTCGACATCTTCGGTTCCTTCGTAGGTTATCTCAACGCTGAAGACGTCGCCATCCTGCAACGAGAGGCTGGTCCCGAGGCTGTAGCTGGAACGGTAGGG
>CAYMDK010000009.1:11180-13889 GCA_964389465.1 uncultured archaeon
CGTCGCCATCCTGCAACGAGAGGCTGGTCCCGAGGCTGTAGCTGGAACGGTAGGGCTCCTCGTCCGATCGTTGACCGCAATCGTGGGAGCTCTCCTGCACGGTTTCATCGTTCAGCTTGACGTAGAATACCCACTCACAGTTACCATTTCCATATCCTTCGTCAATCTCCTGCCACCAGATGTTTGCCTCCTCAATCAGGATTTCCCGCGAATACTTCACGGAGTCGGCGGCCCACTCGCCAACATTGACCGGCTGTTGATCCCTTCGGATGGTGAAAATCTCGTCGTATTGGGCATTCACCCGCTTCACCGTCTCCGGCTCGTCGGGGAGTTTATTCTGGGGGCTCAGGGTAAGGTCGTCATCCTTCATGTTGAAGCTGATAGCTAGTTCTGGCTCCAGCGGTTCGCCCTCCTCGGCGCCAGCTGAAAGCGCCAGCAGCAGCGCTCCGGCAAAAATTATAGCAACGGCTGGGATGACGATTCGGGCCAAGGGGCGGCGCCAGCCCTCTAGCATTAATAAGGTTACTATCGGCGACGTGCTGCGAAAGCGAAAGCCGGAATCGCCAACAGCAGCGGGAAGCCCGGGAGGCCGAGGAATCCCTCGCCGTCGCCATCGAGGCCACCGCCCGCGGCAACAATGCCAAGCGTAACAATTGGTCCATCGCCGGTGCCGTTGGCCATGTGGTCAAACTGGGTGTAATGCAGCATCACACTCAGGTCCTTGCCAGTTACGCCATCCCAGGTGATAACCGTGCCAGTGGCGACAGTGCCGTTGGCCATCTCGTGCTCGGTACCCTGAGAAACAGATGCCTTGTTGTTGTCGCCCATGTAGCCATCCATCCCCATCAGCATCACGTAATTGCCCCTCAGGTTAATCTTCCAGTCGGCCGGCCACGCCTCGGCAAACTCGACTGAGACCGTATTACCGCTGATACTCGCCTTGAAGACCGAGAGCGGCTTGGACGTCACCGTGAAGCCGGTATCGTAAGTGATATTGTCATGGTAAATGTCTGCATCTTCCCACCCTTCATACCAGACCTCAAAACCGAAATTATCGCCCTTGACCAGGTCGTAAGACCAGCCCAGACTCCAGGTCTCCCGCTCCAGGTTGTCGCCGTTGCTGCTGCAGGTAACAACGCTTTCATCAATATCCCCGCCATTCACCCTGAACTTGAAAGTCCATTCACAGTCGGCCTCGTAGTCGGGGTCCTTCCCTTTCCACCAGACGATAGCCTGGTCGACTGAAATGGACTGGTCGTAGGCCACTTCATCGGTAGTCCACTCGCCAACCTTGGTTGCCTCGCGGTTGGCCCGGAAACCGGGATACTGTTCATAATCTGCCCGACCGTTGGTGTGAGCCTCGGCTTCGTCAGGCAGCTTGTTCTGTGGGGAGAGGGTAGCCCCGTCCTCCTTCCAGATGAAACCCAGCGCAAGGCTGGGTGAGAAGGCTTCTTCCTCCACAGCGCTGGCTGGTGTCATGAGGAAGCCCATGGCCAGCATGAATGCCACTGCTGAAGCGATGATACGACTCAAGGAACCGTACCTGCCCGCTCGCGTTAATTAAGGTTACGACGGGCAGCACGTCGTCACTCGGCTTCCGGCTCCGCCGGCGCCAGTTCCTCGAGCCGCTGTTCGGCGTTCGCGAGCATTTCGCGGCAGCGCTCGGCGAGCGCGCTGCCCTGCTCGAACAGCTCCATAGCCTCCTCCAGCTCGACCTCGCCTGACTCCAGCTGCGCCAGCAGCGCCTCGAGCCGCTGCAGCGCCTGCGAGAAGTTCAGCTCCGTGTCTTCGTCACCTGGCATTCCATACCCCCCTTGCCGAGCGTAATATCAATTTCGCTGCCGACCGACGCCGGCGTCCGCAGCACACTTCCACCTTGCTGCACGATAGCGTAGCCGCGCCCCAGCACCGCGGTCGGGTCAAGCCCCGCGAGCATCGCGCCTGCCTTCGCGAGCCGTTCGGTCTGCGCGCCCAGTAGCGTGCGCAGCCCGCGCTGTAACTGCGCCGTCGCGCTGTCAAGCCGCTGCACCCCCTCGCGCAGCCGTTTGCGCGGGTGCGACAGCGTCAGCCGGTGCTGCAGCGCGTCAAGCGCTGCTCCCTCGCGCTCGACGCGCCGCCCCGCCAGCGCCGCTAGCTGCTGTAGCGCGCCGGCGAAGCGCGCGTCAACCTCGCGCCAGTCGGGCAGCGCCAGTTCGGCGGCGTTGCTCGGCGTCGCAGCGCGCAGGTCGGCAACGAAATCGATGACCGTCGTATCTATTTCGTGACCGACGCCGCTCACGACTGGCGTCGCGCAGCCGAAGACCGCGCGCACGACCGGCTCGGCGTTGAAGCCGTCCAGGTCTTCCGGCGAGCCGCCGCCGCGCGCCAGTATCAGCAGCTCCGCACCGAGCGCGTCTGCGCGCTCCAGCGCCGCGACCAGCGCCGCGGGCGCGCCGGCGCCCTGTACCAGCGCCGGAATGATGCTAACGCGCGCCAGCGGCCAGCGCTGGCGCGCGACTTTCAGGACGTCGTTGAGTGCGGCCGAGCCGGCGCCGGTGACCAACGCGATGTGCAGCGGAAACCGCGGTAATTCTTTTTTATACTGGTCGTCGAAAAGCCCCTCGCTGCGCAGCTTGCGCTTCAGTGCCTCGATAGCGGCGGCACGGTCGCCCGCGCCAGAAGGGCGCAGTCCGCGCACGGTGAGCTGGTATTGCGACCGCGCGCCGTAGG
>CAYMDK010000009.1:13989-15245 GCA_964389465.1 uncultured archaeon
CCAGAAGGGCGCAGTCCGCGCACGGTGAGCTGGTATTGCGACCGCGCGCCGTAGGTCGTGAGTGACCCGCGCGCGATGACCTGCTGCCCCTCCTTGGGCTGCGTCGCGAAGCTTCCCTGGCTGTTGGCCCACGCGACGCACGACAGGCTGCTCTGGCCGTCGCTGAGCGTGAAGTAGAGATGTCCTGACGCCGCCTTGTAGGGCTTGATAACTTCGCCCTCGACGCGGATATCGCGGAACTCGGCGACGCCCTCGACCGCCTGTTTGACCCGCTGGCTCAGCTGCTGCAGCGTCCAGACCGGCGCGAACACTCTACCCGAACAGTGCAGGGTGATAAGGTTAAGCGGCCGGCCGCTGGCGGGACATGGACGAGTTCAGCGTCAGCCGCGAGCGCATTGAGCGCTACCTGGCACTGACCGACGAAGCGCTGGCGAAGGTCGAGATTCCCGCCGCGGCCGGCGATGACGCGCGCGCGCAGGCCGAAGATATGCTCGGGATGGCGCGCGCCTACCACTCCGACGCGCAGCATTTCCTCGCCGCCGGCCGGGGCGACGATGCGTTCGCCGCCGTCAACTACGCGCACGGCTGGCTCGACGCCGGCGTCCGCCTCGGGCTGCTCGACGGCAAGGGTGACTGGCGGCTCTTTACCACGGACTGAACTGGAATCAGGCAGTCTCGACGGTGACAATTCTGGCTGGCATGTCGGTAGTCGCGGGCGCCAGCTCTATGCCGAGATAGATTACCGTGATGCTGGTAGTGTATTCCAGGTCAAGGTCTTCCCCAGCATCAATTTTCGCTACGGTGACCGGATCAAGGTCCGTCAGGGAAAATTCATAGGTCTGTTCACCACTACCCAGGGTGTACTCGAATGAGTAATCACCGTTGGTTGTGGGATTTGATCCCAGCACCGTTACGTGTACTTGGGCCATGATTTTCTTCTCGAACATTCCCATCTCCGGAATATTGAAGCCGATATCACCATTGATTTCCGTTTTGTCATCGTTCAACGCGAAATCAGCCTCCGTGACATGGTCTTCCAAGTTAAGGTCGATAGCATCATTGTAAGTCTGATACAGGTCGAATCCTACACCTACGGCTGTCAGCAGGACCGCAGCCATGAGTATAGTCTTTGCAAGTCCGAAGGTAGAACCGATTACACCAGTTCCGCCGCCCCCTTCACCAACCGACGCCCCTCTGTTGGAACGGGTCGAATTATGGTCAACTGCTCCGGATTTTTCTGAGCCCTCGACATCCTG
>CAYMDK010000009.1:15345-33085 GCA_964389465.1 uncultured archaeon
AATTAGATGGCCTCCGACATCGGTCTTCGTGCCACTGATGTCCATATCGTCTGGTCCACCGCCGCCGTCATCGACCTTTGAGGTGTTAGACTTGGACGAGTTGAAGTTCTTCGCCATACCACTTGAAGAGTATGGGTGGATAAAGTATTTCCTTCTAGGCACCAGAGCCGAACAGCCCCAGGAACCAGTCGATGTAGCGCCAGCCGATGGCGGCCAGCAGCAGCGAATCAAGCGCCAGCAGCGCCAGCGCCGCCTGCTGCCACACCGCCAGCTCGAACGCCCAGAGCAGCCAGCCGCAGAGCAGCACGCCCGCCGCGCCGAGCGCCCGCCAGGCGGCGTCGCTCATTCGGCGGCGATGCGTAGCGCGCCGTCGCGGTAGTGGATGTGGATGTTGCTGCGCATGTTGTGCGCGATGCTGCTCAATGACTCGTAGACCTGCGCCGGCTTAAGCTTCAGCGCCTTCGCTGCCTTTGCGGTCGACCACGGCTTGGCGACGAAATCGTTCTCGCGCAGGTAGTCGTACACCTTGCGGTCGGCCGGTGACAGGTCACTGTATGCCATCGCTGCCCGAAACGCGGGGGGCTTAAGGGGCTGGCGGCGCCAGCGCACTAACGAGGCCCCCAGCCAGTTTACGATACTTCATGTAAATGAATATCTCTCTGTGGGAAGGCAATTACTACCTCCGCCTTCCTTAGATTCGTGAAGATTTCATGGTGCAAATCCGAATTGACCTGACGAATCTTGATTACATTCTTAATCCACAGCACCAGAACGAATTCAAGGCTGGACTCCCCAAAAGACTGAAACCGGACAACTGGCTTGCGAGTAGGGTCGTCAGTCTCCACGTCTGCGTTTTCGGTGGCGACCTTCAGCAGGACTTCTTCTACCTCGCCAGGGTCAGAGTCGTACGATACGCCTACATTGATTCGGTGTCTGAAATAACGATCGGGTTTCGTCACATTTACTATATTCTGTGACGCAAAGGAATTGTTTGGAATAATGACGATTACATGGTCAATTATGTTATAGAGCTTGGTGGAACGCATACCAATATCTCGGATAATACAGTAATCACCATTGAAATATACCATGTCTCCTGTTTTGAACCCCCGGTCAAGCAGTAGCAGGATGCCTGAGAAAAAATTACTGAGGGTGTCCTGTGCAGCCAGCGCAATGACAAGACCTGCAACCCCAATTCCGGCGAGCAGGACACCAAAATCGACATCGAACTGGTCAAGAAACTTGGCTAAACCAAAAATGATTATCATGATAGAGCCTATAATCTCAAGAATAGGCCCGTACTGCGTATCGGATTCTGTTGACAGCAGTCTGTTGGACAGAAAAGGTACAAAATAATGCAGGTATGACCTGAGCAGGAATAATGTCAGAAATATCACGAATATACTGTTTAAAAACGCAGACAAGACATCAAGGTACAAAGAAAGATTGCTGTTTACAGCTGAAAGTTCGGTAAAGTAAAGGGCAATGCCCTTGGTAATGACAGACCAGAAGGCAACAGGACCGGGGTCCCATTCCCACTGGCTCCGGCCCCTCATATACAGCGTGATGGGCATAATGAAATACCTGGTAGCAACAGCCACGAAGGCTGACGTGATTATAATCAGGAATGATTCGGCTGAGAGAACTATTGCATCAGTAACGTACGCCGACCTGAGAAAATCAGAGTCTATGACAGAATCATATAATACTACTAAAAAAAGCAATAACAAAATAAGCACAGACACCCTCAGGTAGTGTGCATGTTCCCTCGACACTGATTTCAGTATCCCTTTGAATCGTACCAAGCAGGTTGGATTGAATAAAGGTATATAAAAGACTAAGTAACAAAGGACTAAATACCTCCACAAAGGTGCTGTTTTATGCCCGATTTATTGAGCGATGGCGAAATCGAAAAGGCCCTGAAAGGCATGGATGGTTGGAGTCATGATGACGTATATCATTGGCTTTTCAAGGATTTCAGTTTCGACAACTTCGGCTCGGCTGTAACTTTCGTTAATCGCGTCGCCGAGATTGCGGAGGAAATGAACCATCATCCGGATATACTGATATTTGCCTACTCCAGTGTCAAAATAACTACAACCACACACGATGCTAACGGAATCACTAACAAGGACATTGCCCTTGCCGAGAGCATTGAAATCCTGATTAGCGGTTGAGAAACGGGCCTTCTTTTTCCCTCTCAGCCCGAATCGAGTCCCGGCGTACGCCATCAGCAAGCAGTTCGCGATGCCACTTCGGAACCTATGCGCCTTCACTTAGATAGTTGAGGACCGCGACTTCATTGGACGAGAACAGTTCGGTTTCTTCCGGGGTGTGGGCCTGCTTCCACTTCCCGTGGAACCTGCCAGCCATGTAGTCTTCCAGGAAGACCGGGTGGATGTATGAGCTCCGGCAGACGGCAGGAGTGTTACCAAGTCTGGCAGCTACCTCCTTCACCACCTTGGTCGCCATCTTCTTGCGTTCCTTCTTGTTCAGCCGCTTCCGCGCCTTCGCCAGCCCATTGGCAGCCAGCTCGGTCCCGCGCCAGGTCCTGAAATCCTTGGCACTGAACCTGAAACCGGCGATGTTCTGCAGGTAGTTGTTTACCATTTTGGACGTGATGTCCCGCGGTGTGCCCTCCTCATCGACGTATACGAAAAGGTCGTTCTTGCCTTCCGCCTTGAGGTTGTAGCTCTCGATCATCAACGCAACCAGGTCAGGATACCTCTCGTCATGCACCATCACGGTGTAGTCCTTTCCACTCTTGCCCACGAACGTGAACCAGCCTACTAGCTGCCCATCGTACCATTTCTCCTCATCGGGAAGCATGTTGTCATCATACTCGAAGGTGCAGTGGTCATCCAGTAGAGTCGTGAGGCCATAGTGCTGGTTTGCCTCGCGATAGGTTTCGTTTCCAATCCGGATAAAGGTCGTATCAAGCAGCCTCACCAGGGCCGCCAGCATCCGTTCCTTCGGCATCATCATCTGCCGGGAATTGCCTTCGACCCGCAGGTCAAGGTCATACTGCCTCCGGATAACGGGCAGTATATGGCCAAATTCTAGCATCTTGTCAAACTTGGCCGTACTGCGCAGCTTGGTCCAGAGGGGGTGATAGACGTACTGCTTGCGCCCTTTCTTGTCAACCCCCGTAGCCTGCAGGTGGCCCTTGTTGTCTTCACAGATCCAGACATCGGTCCAGGCGGGTGGGATTTTCAGCCCCTCTATATGCTCGAGCGTCTTCTTTCCGGTCAGCAACCTGCCGTGTGGACTGGTATAGTCTACCTTCTCGCCCCGCTGCTTTCGCGAAATTCCCGGCTCAGCGTCGCTGACGTAGGTCAGGCCAGCCAGCTCGGCCGAGGCGATTGGATCATCCTTGATTCTTGCCTGTATGGTCCCACCTACTGCAGGTTCTCCGGGTTGAGCCCTTCCAGCTCCGGCAGCACGAACAGCCCGTCCTTGCGGATGAGCACGTCGTCGAAGCGAATTTCGCCGCCACCATGTTCAGGGCGCTGAATCATCACCATGTCCCAGTGGACTTCCGACCGGTTGCCATTGTCCGCCTCGTCGTAGGCGTTGCCGGGGGTGAAGTGGAAGCTGCCGGCAATCTTCTCGTCGAACAGGATGTCGAGCATCGGCTCGCGAATGAAGGGGTTGAACGCCAGCGAGAACTCGCCGACGTAGCGCGCCCCCTCGTCGCTGTCCAGGATTTCGTTGAGCCGCGCATCGTCGCTGCCAGTTGCGGCGACGACCTTTCCGGCCGCGAACTCGAGCCGCACGTCGCTGAAGATGGTGCCGTTGTAGAGCGTGCGCGCGTTGAAGTGGATGTGCCCCTCGACCGAGTCGCGCACCGGCGCGGTGAAGCACTCGCCGTCGGGGATGTTGCGGTCACCGGAGCAGGCAATCGCCGGGATGTCCTTGATGGAGAAGCGC
This sequence comes from uncultured archaeon, assembly GCA_964389465.1. Lineage (GTDB taxonomy): Archaea > Thermoplasmatota > Poseidoniia > MGIII > CG-Epi1 > UBA8886. Next base: position 19,276 of record CAYMDK010000009.1, read on the forward strand.
AGGTCGGTGTCGGGGCCGGTGATGTGGACGTGGTCGGTGCGCTCCATCAGCGCCTTCAGCGGCTCCATCGCCTTGCCCATCTTCGCGTAATCAAGGCAGCAGACGTCGAAGTAGAAGTCCTCGAACTCCTCGGTCGACATCTCCGCCTGCTGTGCCATCGACGGCGATGGCCAGCGCAGGACGACCCAGCGGGTGTTCGGCACCCGCTCCCGGAAGTGGACCGGCTGGAGCCAGTGCGTCTGGTAGAGCTGCATCTTTTCCGACGGAACGTCCGATAACTCGGAGATGTTGCGGCTGCCGCGCATGCCGATGTAGGCGTCCATCTCCCGCATGCGCGCCAGCTCGACCTCGCCGCAGAGCTGCATCTGCTCCGCGGTCGCGTCGATGTAAAGCTCGCGCAGGACGCGGTTGTTCTTGAGCGTCACGAACGGCGTGCCGCCCGCCTCGCGTGCGGCGCGCACCAGCGCGATGACCATCGCCTCCGGCAGGTCGAACGCCTCGATGAGCACCTTTTCGCCCTTTTGCAGGTGAATGGAATGGTTTATCAGGTTCGACGCGAGCGTTGCGTAGCGTGGGTCAGACATGGAGCGCGCCAGTTCCGGGCGGCTAAAAGCTTAATCTAAAAACCGGCGCGAGCCCAGTTCGCCTGCCAGGTTCTCGCCCATTCCCTCGGCGGCCGAGTCGGGGCGATGCTTGAGCAGCCACATCAGCTTGACGAGCGCGGTTTCCGGCAGCGTGTCGCCCGCCTCGATGACGCCCGCTTCGCCCAGTTCGCGGCCGTTGCGGTAGACGTTCAGGTTCGTGCTCCCGCCAAGGCACTGCGTTGTCATCGCCACGACCGCGTCGCGCGCGGTCGCCCGCACGGCGGCGTGCAGGTGGCTCCCGACGTGGCCCAGCCCGGTTCCGGCGACGATGACGCCGCGCTTGCCAGCGGTCGCCGCCTCCCAGTCGCCCGCTGTTATGGCAGGGTGGCTCCAGACCAGCGCCACGTCGGGGTCGAAGCCCGCTTCGAGCTGCGTCTCGTCGGCGACCGGCCGGTACTCTGCGCTGAATTCGACTGCGTCGCCCGCCGTTCCGAGCCGGCCGCCGTTCGGCGCCGTGAACGCGTCGCGGCGCGATGAGTGCGCCTTGCGGGCGCGCGTCCCGCGCCAGATGGCGACCTCGTCGTCGCTCGAAGAAGCGTGCATCGCGATGGCGACTTCGCCGAGGTCGGTGAGCGCCGCGCGGGCCGCGCCGGCGAGATTCAGGTGCGCGTCGCTCGAAGGGCGGTCGCTGCTGCGCTGCGAGCCGGTCAGCACGACCGGCGCGCGCAGTGCCGGCAGCTGGAACGCGAGCGCGGCGGCGGTGTAGGCCATCGTGTCGGTGCCGTGGCCGATTACGACTCCGGCGCCATCTTCGGCGTGCAGCTCGCTGACGCGCGTTGCGATGCGCGTCCAGTCACCGGGCTGCATGTCCTCCGACGCCAGCGAGAGCAATGCTTCGGCGCGGATGCTCGCAATTTCGGCCAGCCCCGTGACCGCGGCGACGATTTCCGCGGCGCTCTTGGCCGGATGGACCGCGCCGGTCTGGTAGTCGACGTAGGACGCAATCGTGCCGCCTGTTCCCAGCATGGTCAGCGGCGGCAGGTCGCTTGGCAGGGGCGCGGCTGCCGCGGCCGCTTCCGGCGCGGCGGGAGCGCGCTCGAGCAGCTCCAGCTCGGCACCTTCGCACGAGACACCGATATTGTAGCCGTTGGCGAGCTTGAGCACCACGACGTGGTCGCCCGAGAAGCGGTGCGCCGGCATGACGCGCCCTTCGTGGCTGCGGCCGCCCGCGCTGATGCGCACGCGGTCGTGCAGCCGGGCGTCATGTGTCTTGAGAAATTGCTCCGCCGCGGTCGGCATGGCGCGCCATCGCGCGAGCCTTATTACCTTCATCCCTTCGCACCGCGATGTCATGGCGCGACCGATTCAGTGAACTGAAGGATTCCGTGGAGGAATGGCGGGACGGCTCGGCCGACCGAGGCTTCGACAGCCAGGTCGAGAAGCACCTTACCACGCTCAAGTCGGGCAGCGAGCAGGCGCGCGCCGCCGCAGTCAAGGCGCTGCTGGTGCAGGTGCAGGCGGCCGAGCGCTGGCGCGAGCCCATCGTCAAGGCGCTGCTTGGCACGCTCCCGGAGCAGCCGGCGCAATCGCAATTGGCAATCATCGAGGCGCTGCGCGTCCTGCGCGAGGTGATGCCGGAACGGCAGGACGACTTCTTTGCGGCAATCCAGGAAACGCTCGACAGCCCCCACAGCGAGGTGCGGCTGCACGTCGTCAAGTTGTGGACCGGCCTTTCCATCAAGTCCGACAAGCGGCGCGACGAAACCATCCCAGACCTGTTCGAGCTGCTCGACGACGATGACAAGGACGTGCGCTACGCCACTCAGGAGGCGCTGGGCCGCGTGCTCCACAAGGCGCCGGCGCAGGCGCTCCCCAAGCTGCGCGACGCGCTGAAGCACCGGGACTGGCGTGTGCGCTACCACGCCATCGTGCTGCTGACCGCGCTCGCGGGCAAGCAGCCGCAGGCTGCCGTCAAGCTGGCGCCCGCCGCGGTGGCGGCGCTCAAGTCCAGTGACCGGGTGCAGGAGCGCGCCGCCGAGTGCGTGGGTGTGCTGGGGCGGCACAGCCCGCAGGCGGTCGCGCCGGCAGTCCCGTCGCTAATCCGCGGGCTCAAGTCAAACTCGTCGGAGCTGCGCAAGGCGTGCGCCACCGCGCTGGGTCGCATTGGCAACCGCGACGCGCTGGTGGTGATGCAGGCGGTACCGCATCTCGCGAGGGCGCTGGAGAACGACGACTGGTACATCCATGTCGAGGTGCTGAAGGCGCTGGGCTATATCGGCGCCAACAAGCCGGCGCTGGTCAAGCCGCATCTCGAAATCATTCGTAACCGCACCACTCGCGCTGCTGACCGCAACATTACGCAGGCTGCCAAGTGGGCGCTCCGCAAGGCGGGCGGCAGCTGAATGCCGGGCAGGGGCCGCCGCGGCAGCGACGGGTTCCAGCGCCGCGCCCGACGCGAGGGCTACCGCGCGCGCTCGGCCTACAAGCTACAGGAAATCCAGCGGCGCTCCAAGCTCTTCCGCAAGGGCGACACGGTGCTCGACCTGGGCGCCGCGCCCGGAGGGTGGAGTCAGGTGGCGCAGGAAATGGTCGGCGCTGACGGGCGCGTCATCGGTATCGACCTGGCACACATCGCCCCGCTCGAGGGCGTCGAGTTCCTGCAGGGGGACTTGCGCGACGCCGAATTGCGGCACCAGCTCGGCGAGCTGGCGCCGACCGCCGCGGTCGTGATTTCAGACCTGAGCCCCGACCTGAGCGGTAACTACTCGGTCGACCAGGCGCGCTCAATCGAGCTGGCGGAACTGGCGCTCGCTATTGCCAGCGAGCGCCGAGCTCGTTGTTTTGCGGTCAAGGTGTTCGAGGGCGAGGATTTCCAGCAGTTTCGCGCCGCGGTGCAGGCGGAGTTCGGCTCGGTGCGCACGCTCTCGCCCGAGGCGTCCCGCAAGGCATCGAGCGAAGTCTATCTCATCGCGAAGCGGAAACGCAGATGAAGCTCGGCATGCTCTTCTCGGGCGGCAAGGATTCCTGCCTTGCGCTGCACCGCGCCGTCGCGGCCGCCCACGAAGTGGCGTGCCTGCTGACGCTGCTGCCCGAGCGCGACGACAGCTGGATGTTCCACACCCCGGCGCTGGAGTGGACTGCGCTGCAGGCCGAGGCGCTGGGCATCGCGCAGCTCACCGCCGCCACACCGGGCGAGCCGGAGGCGGAGCTGGCCGACCTTGCGGCATTGCTGGCGAGCGCGCAGCGCGAAACCGGCATCGCCGGCGTCGTCACCGGCGCGCTGGCGTCGACCTATCAGGCGACGCGCGTCCAGCGCGTTTGCGCCGACCTTGGGTTGTGGTGCTTCAACCCGCTCTGGCAACTGCCGCAGCCGCGGCTGCTCGAGATGCTGCTCGCCGAGCGCTACGAAGTGGTCGTGACCGCGGTCGCGGCCGACGGTCTCGGCCCGGAATGGCTCGGCCGCAGGCTGGACCGTACGGCGGTCGACGAGCTGCTGGCGCTGGCGGAGCGATACGGGCTGAACCCCGCCGGCGAAGGGGGCGAGCTGGAGACGCTCGTGCTCGACGCGCCGCTCTTCCGCCAGCGGCTGCGGCTGCTCGAGACGCGCCCGGAGTTCCACGCTGGCGCCGGCCGCTTGCAAATCCGCAAGGCGGTGCTCGCGTGACCGTGCTGCTCGTCTCGACCTGCGGTGAGCCGTTCAGCGAAGCGGAATTCGTTGCGCCGCTGGAACGCATCGCGCGCGCCGCCGGTGCGACGGTCGAAAGCGTCCGTCTCGGCACGCTAAACGGCGTCCCGGAGGGGGCGTCGCACATCCTGCTGGCGGGGACTGCGCTTCAAGACGATAAATATTTAAAAGAAATTAGTGCGGTCGAACGGTTGCTGGAGACTGGCGTGCCGCTGCTGGCGGTCTGCTCCGGGATGCAGCTGCTGGCGGCCGCTTCCGGCGGCGAAATCATCGCGCAGCGCGAAATCGGGATGGTCGCGGTCGAGACGCTGGCGGAGAATCCGCTCTGCGCCGGCCGCTTCGAAGCGTTCGCGCTGCATCGCCATGCGGTGGAGCCTGGGGCGCGGCTGGAAGTGCTGGCGCGGTCGGAGGGCTGCGCACAGGTGGTGCGGCACCGCGAGCTGCCGGCGTGGGGAGTGCTGTTCCATCCCGAGGTTCGTAACGAGCAGCTGGTGCGCAATTTCCTCGCGCTCTAGAGCGACTTGGCGCCGTCGACGACTTTCTGCGAGGTCAGTTTGGTGAAGCCGCTGACGCCGCTAATATCCTCAAGCGAGGCAGCCTTGAGTGTTTCGATGGTGTGGAAGCCGCCGTCGTAGAGCTGTTCCGCCTTCACCTTGCCGAGCCCCTTGATTTTGGAGGCGGCAGTGATGAAATCTGCTTTCGAGCCGCCCGGACCACCGCCGCTGCTGGGGGCGGGGAAGTTGCCCGACTGGATTGAGCGCCATTCCTTCGAGACTTCAGCGATCGCTTCGAGGCTGCCGACGTTCTGGTTGAACCAGCCGTCGCGCGCCCGGACCGCCTGCTTGGCGAACTCGAGTTCCTCTTCCATTTCCTGCGTAATCGAGAGCAGCCGGTCGTACTTTTCGGTCTGGTCGGCGACCTTCTCCTCGAGTGAATCCACGCGTGGTGCGTATTCCGCTTCGACCTTCGCCTGCCGCTGCCGCTCGATTTCGAGCTCGCGGATGTGGCTGTCGCGTTCGCTGAGCAGTTCCTCGAGTGACTGGACCATCGCCTGCTTGGTCTCCAGGTCGGATTCCAGCCGGTTGATGCGGTCGAGTGAGGCGTTCAGGTCCTGCTCCTGCTGCTCGTATGCATCCCACAGTTTCTCAAGTCGCTCTTGCTCCTGCGCCAGCGCGCTCTCAAGCTGGGATGTCTGTTCGTCGCCGTCGGCCATGGGACGTCGCGATGGTGCTGCCGGATATATAATATCCCCTGCCTGCGCCAGCGTGGATTTCACCGTCGGGGGCGGCCGCTGTGCAGCAGGCAGCAACGAAGCGCTCAGGGAGCTGCTCGGGCCACGGCTGGCGCTCGCCGACGCCAGGGCTGTTTGCGGCGCGCTGCACCTGCGGCAGGCGGCCGAGCTGGCGCAGCGCGCGCACGCTGGCGACTACGCGCTCTCGCACACCCGCGCCAGCGAAGTGCTGCTCTACCTGACCGGCCAGCGGCAGGTCACGCGCGCCATCGTGCGTGCCGGGCTGACACCGGCGACCGGGGCGGTGGCGTGGGTCGCCTTTGGTGAGCCGCCGACGGAGCTGGCGGTTCTGCTCGAACCGGATGACAGCGTGCTGGACGAGGCGGAGTTCGACTACCGTGCCTTCGGGCTGCCGCAGGCGGCGCTCGACGCCAGCCCGCGCGAGCGCTGGCCGGAGCTGGTCCTCACCCGTTGTGCGTTGTTGCCGGTGCGGGGCAAGGGGTGAAAACCGCCCCGCGCTGGGCCGCCAATGGAGCTTGACGCGGCGACGCTGCAGCAGGTACTGCGATTCCAGTATCTGGAGCTGACCGAGGCGCGCATCTACGAGAAACTGGTGCAGCGCGAGCGCAATCCCGCCAACCGCAAGGTGCTGCAGCAAATTGCCGACGACGAGGTGCGGCACTACGAGTTCTGGAAGGAATATTCGGGGCAGGAAGTGGCGCCGTCGCGGCTGCGCGTAGCGTGGTTTTCGCTGCTGGCGCGGCTGTTCGGCATTACTTTCTGCGTCAACCTGCTCGAGCACGACGAGGCCGATATCGCCGCCGAGTACCGCAACATCCTCGACATAATCCCCGCTGCGCGGCCAATCATGGAGGAGGAGGAGACGCACGAGCAGCAGCTGCTGGCGATGCTCAACGAGGAGCGGCTGCAGTACACCGGCTCGATAGTGCTCGGCCTCAACGACGCGCTGGTCGAGCTTACCGGCGCGCTGGCCGGCCTCACATTCGCGTTCCAGAACCTGCGGCTGGTCGCGCTGGCGGGGCTCGTCACGGGAATTGCGGCGGCGATGTCGATGGCCGCTTCGGAATTCCTCGCGACGCGCACCGAGGGCGACGCCCGCAACCCGCTGCGCGCCGCCTTCTACACCGGCGTCGCATATCTCGTGACGGTATTCCTGCTGGTAATGCCCTACCTCGCGCTGCAGCCCGACAGCCCCGAATTTCTGGGGCTGTCGGTGCTGCACCAGGCGCTCGGCGCGACGCTGCTGATTGGCGTTGGCATCGTCGGCGCGTTCAACTTCTACGTCTCCGTGGCGCAGGACCAGCCGTTCCGCCGCCGTTTCCTCGAGATGTGTGCCATCTCGGGCGGCGTGGCGCTGCTTTCATACGGAGTGGGAATCGTGCTGCGCGGCTACTTCGATATCACAATCTAGCGCGCAGGCCAGCTGGAAAAAAAGGGTGTGCCCCGCCCGGAGGCGGGACACGGGTTTGGGGGACGCAAGCCCCGAAGGTGTGTGTGTTCTAGTCGAGGACGTTGTCCTTGACGGCCCAGCCGGCTACGGCGCCGATGACGCCGCCGACCATGGCGTAGAGCGCGGAGTCGTCGATGGCTTCCTTGGCCAGCACGACGTCGTTAATTCCGCCACCAGCAAGTATGCCGGGGTTGACGTCACCGAAGCCGCCTGCCATCGCGGTTACGACAAACAGTGTGCCGCCAACAGCCCAGGGGTCGGAGGTCGAGAGCAGGACCATCACGAAGAAGGCCGTGCCGACCGCTGCAGCGCCGAGGGTGAACATGTCACCCGTCAGGACACTGAAGGTTCCCGCTATCGCTGCGAAGCCGATAAACGCGCCGACAATCTGCCCCAGGACATATGCGACCGTGTCGTCCTGCGACATTTTGTTCGACATGAAATTCCCGATACTCACCGCAGGGTTGAGGTGACATCCGGATATGGGTCCCATGACGTGCATCAGGACCATGAGGGTAGCACCGAAGGCAAACGCTCCGCCGAAACCCCCACCAAGCGCGCCGAAAGCAGTGAGGCCAACGAAAACCAGGAAAAAGGTTCCCATGACCTCGGCACTGACGGCTTTCATGTTCGTGTCTTCAAACATGGTGGACACCAGAAGTGGGGTGTAGAAAGGACTATTTAATAATTTCGGTAGTATTTTATAGCTAAACTGGGTGTTAGGTACCACCTTCTTGGAGTTTTGCAGGGTAGTTGCAACACCCCTCCGCCAGCGCCATTAAATGGCTTGCCGGGCGTGCGCCAGCGATGATTCCGGTTGCGAAGCCGCTGATAGGCGACGAGGAGCAGCGCGAGGTCGCGCGCGTCCTTGGCTCGGGCTCGCTGGCGCAAGGCCCCGAGGTGGCGGCGTTCGAGCGCGAGTTCGCCGCCCATTGCGGGACGAAGCACGCGCTCGCGACGACCAACGGCACCACCGCGCTTCACCTGGCGCTGCTCGCGGCGGGGGTCGGCCCGGGCGACGAAGTCATCACGACCCCCTTCTCGTTCTTCGCCTCTGCCTCGAGCATCCGCATGGCGGGCGCGCAGCCGGTCTTCGTCGACCTCGAGCCGGACGGCTACTGCCTCGACCCCGCGGCGGTCGCGGCCGCCATCACCCCGCGCACCAAGGCAGTGATGCCAGTCCACCTCTACGGCGAGCTGTGCGACATGGACGCGCTGCGCGAGGCGTGCGACGCGGTGCCCATCATCGAGGACGCCTGCCAGGCGCACGGCGCCGATGCCGGGAATGGCCGTGCGGGGTCGCACGGGCTGGCGGGCTGCTTCAGTTTCTACCCCACCAAGAACATGACCACCGGCGAGGGAGGGATGGTGACCACCGACGACGACGCCTTCGCCGCCGCGGTGGCGCAATTGCGCGCGCACGGGCAGGGCGAGCGCTACGAGCACCTGCAGCTGGGGTTCAACTACCGCATGACCGACATCGCCGCCGCCATCGGCCGCGTGCAGCTGCGCAAGCTCGATGGCTACAACGCTGCCCGCCGCGCCAACGCCCGCCGCTACAGCGACGCGCTGGCCGACTGCGTGCAAGTGCCCACCGAGCGGCGCGGGCACGTCTTCCACCAGTACACCATCCAGTCTGACGCGCGCGACGCACTGCGCGAGCACCTCACCGCGCGCGACATCGGCAGCGGCGTCTACTATCCCGCGCTGCTCTACGAGGCGCGGCCGCTGGCGGAGTTCGCAGCGCCGACGCCGCGGGCGGCGGCGCTGCCCGCCCGCGTACTCTCCCTCCCGGTGCATCCCGGCCTCTCGGAGGAGGACGTCGGGACGGTCATCGAGGCGGTGCGGGACTTCGCGCCAACGGCTTAAAGCGGCGCCGGATTCCCCCGCTCCCGCGAGGCAGTGATGGCAGGCGAACAGGCAGAGATGGGACAGCCGGCGCCCGAGTTCGACGGCGCTGCAATCCGCTGGAACCCGCGCAAGAAGCGGTTCGAGGAGCAGCTGCTGAGTCTGGCGGAGAACTGCAAGCGCGGTCACTGGACCGTCCTGTTCTTCTATCCGCGCGACTTCTCGGGGCTCTGCCCGACCGAGCTGCACGCCCTCAACCGGCGGCTGCGCGACTTCGAGCAGGCGGGCGCGCAGGTCATCGGCTGCTCGACTGATTCCAAGTACAGCCACCAGGCGTGGATGGAGCGCCCGCGCACGCGCGGCGGCATCGACAAGCTGGGCTACCCGCTGCTGGAGGACCCCTCGCTACGCACCAGCCGCGCCTACGGCGTCCTCGACGAGCGCGCCGGGATGGCGCTCCGCGGCACCTTCATCATCGACGACGAAGGCATCGTGCGCGCCTACTCGGTCTACCCCGCCGGCACCGGCCGCAACATTGATGAAATCGTGCGGCTGCTGCAAGCCTTGCAGACCGGAAAATCCTGCCCCGCCAGCTGGCGTCCCGGCCGCAAAACACTTTAATTTCTTACCGCCGCTGGCGCGGCAATGGGCTTCGCACACACCTCCATCACCGTCCGCGACATGGAGGCGAGCATCGCCTTCTACGAGCGCTGGCTCGGGATGCGGCTGAAGGGCCGCCACCCCATCGAGAGCAACCGTGCCGATATCGCCTTCCTCGAAGACCCCGCCACCGGCGCCCTCCTCGAGCTGACCTGGTGGTGGGACAAGGACGACTGGACCGAGGGCGACGAGCTGGACCACCTCGCGTTCCATGTCCCGGACGTCGCCGCGCTCATCGCGGAAGCCCGCGAGGCGGGCGTCGAAATCGCGAAGGAGCCCTACTCGTTGCCGGGCGCGGAGTCGAAACTGGCATTCCTCAAGGACCCCAACGGGATATGGATCGAGTTGATTGAGAGGGCAGGAAAGGGTTAAGCGCGGGGGAGTTCCAGCCTTTGCCGGGGGTCCGGGACTCCGTAGACGCATCAGGGTTGCAGTGCCGGTGCAGCAAATCCGCCTCTGTGAAGGAAACCATAGCAGAGAGTGCGCTTACCATCCGAAGCGTGTCCTCCCTCAGCGGTGATGAGAAAGGAATTGAGTGCTTTGTGGCCATTCTGCGGCCACATCCCAACTCTCATTGTAGAGGTTCACGGTAAATTGATTATACACAATGACCATCCAGTCTTGACGGATAATCGTAGCAATAGTAATCGACCATCAATCCCTCCTCATCTTGGAGAAGGGCCAAATCACCACCATTATTATTCCAGATGCCTTGATACCAGCCCCAAAAGAGGTCTGTGTCAGAGTCAGTCCCCTCCCCAGAATGAATGCGGATGACGGAACCACTGTCCAGAGTAACGTTGGGGAAATTGTAGTGAGTCCGTGAGGCTTCATCTTGGAGGTACCATCCTTCAAGTTGGATGGCCGTCCCGCCTACGTTTTCGATTTCGACTGTTTCATTCCCTTGTCCACTGTCAGGGTCATAATCGATGTAGCGGATAATCACTTGATGGGGTGAAGGCGCCCACAGCCCGACTTCGTCCCGTGCTGCTATCTCTTCACCCTGTTCATACGACTGGTCTTTGTCGGTTCCATCTTCGTATGGATACCAGATTGCCATACCCTGTTTAATTAATTGGTAATTTACAAGCAGGCCGTCTTCGTTTTCAATGTGGCGAAGAAGGCGGTCGTTATCTCCAGTGTCGGGTGAAAGTGAATCTGCAATTAGTACAGGCACCTGACCAAGGACCAAGTCGGCCAGCAATTCTGTTGCTTCGTCATAATACGGCATCCCCCTCTCTGGAGTGTTGACCCCCAGCAGTCTCACTATGGTGCCGTCACTCATTATGACTGTATCGCCATCTTGGACTTCAACCACTGTATTTTTCTCACTCTGGTCATTACTGTTGAGACATCCTGACGCTACGACAAACAGGGCAACCAGAAAAGCGATTAACGGTTCCTTTCGCATCGGGGTTGCAGTGCCGGGTGGGTTTAGGGTTTTCTCGGGCGGCGCAACCTGAACCTCAATCTTTGTCCTATCGGGGGAGAGTGTAAGTGTCGACTATTCCCGTTTTGATAAGTAAATGTCCGATTTCAACAATGAGATTATTTCGCTCATCCATTCGCTTCATCCGCGCTATCTCTTCATCTTCTTCACTTTCTGTTTCCGCCGAGGTTCCCGACTCTAAAAGACTCTCTAATACTTTACATTGTTCTTCGATTCGAGCGCAATCCCGCACTCGCTCGGTTAGTTTCGGCAATTTCGCAAGATGTTCGCGTAATTCGTCTTCGTTCATATTCTTTGAAAGTCTGAACACAAATAAAATGAATGGTCTGTAGATTCTAGAGTTAGGTAGGGGGCATACTAATCCCCCAGCTCCTCCAGCTTCTTCTTCAGTTCGTCCATCACATCCCCATCGCCTTCGGCGCCCGCACCCCCATCCGCCTCCGCTGCCGGCTCCTCCTCGTCGCCTTCGGGTAGCCCGCCTTCGCTTTCCAGGCTTTCGAGCAGCTCGTCCATCGAGACCGCCTGCGCCTCGAGCGGCTCGCCGCCGGTGCTGCTGGCGTCCGTGCCGGCGTCCGCGCCACCGCCCGTGCTGGCGCTGCCCGCGGCGAGCGCCTCCGCCATGGGCGAACCGCTCGCCGTCTCGCCGTCGCCGAGCGAAGCGCCGCAGCTGGGGCACGCTTTCCAGCTTTCTTCGACCGCCGCGTCGCAGCCGGGGCAGCTGGCGGTCGGTAGCGGTTGCAGCTCGCTCGCTTCGGACTGGCGGTTGGCGAGCACTTGCGTCTCCTCGAACTCGCCCTCGAGCAGCTTCCCCTCGCCGGGGGCGAGCTCGCCGAGCGCGTCCGGGGTCGTCTCCTCCAGCAGCTCGTCGAGAAGCTCGCGCTCGTCGGGGAGCACTTCGCCGGTCAGCTGCCGGTCGCCGCCGTCGATGACTTCCTCCGGCGCCTCGATTACTTCCAGCACCGGGGCTTGCGCCCGCTTCCCCTTGCGGTCCTGGCTCGTCTGCGCCACGCGCGCCGTGTCCCACAGCGCGCTCAGTAGTGCGGCGACCATGAAAAGCGGGCCCGAGAGCGGGATGAACGCGAGCGGGAAGAGCGCCGCCACCGCCAGCCAGCGGTAGATGCCGAAACGGAGCCGGTATTCGCGGTTGCGCCGCAGCAGCAGCCAGCTGAAGCCAATCAGCAGCGTGTAGGTGCCCAGCATCAGGTAGGGGTTGCTGTGCTGCCCGGCCGGGACGACGACGATGACCGCCGTCTGCGCGTCGTAGCGCTCGCCGACCCCCAGCAGTTCGGTCGGGTCAAGGTAGAGTTCACGGCTGCTGAAGGTGATGCCGAAGCCCGGCATCGCCAGCGTCGCGCCCGGTTGCAGCCAGCGCAGGTGGTTGAACTGGACCGAGTTGGCGCTGAAGGTGGTGCTGCCGCGCGCGGTTAGCGTTACTTCGTAGCCGCTGAAGGCTGCCTCCTCGCCGCCCACCAGCCGCGGGTTGTCGTAGAGGCAGTAGAGCGGCCGCAGCTCGAGCGGCAGTGCCGGGTCGAGCATCACCGCCAGCACGACGCGGAAGCCGTTGGGGTAGAGCTCGACCGTGTTGAGCGACACCTCGTTCGAGTAGAGTTCGCTCCCCTCGAGCGTCTCCCACGCGAGGTGGCCGAAGAGCAATTGCCCCGCCAGCAATTGCGCCGAGAAGCCGTTCGAGTCATTCGCGAGCGCGCGCGCCATGCGGTTCAGTGCCGGCTCGTCGAAGGCGGGCCGCGCCAGCTCGTCGGCTCCGCCCGGCAGGCGGTCCCCCGCCAGGCCACCGCCGGTCGCCACTCGCAGCTCGACCACCAGCTTGCGGTCAGTTTCGAAATCGACCTCGAGCCACACCTCGGGCATCAGCCCCTCGGCGGCGACCGGCGTGGCCGGGAGCAGGAGCAGCAGTGCCAGCCATGCCACACGCGTCCGCATCACCCCGCGATGCCGGCGTGCCGGATATTAACCTTGCAGCCGCCACATCGCGCCGCCAGCGAAGCGCCGCCCACCGACGGGAGCGCGGCCGCCAACCCTTTTAATCCCGCAGGAGTGGACCGGCTCCCCATCGGGGAAGCAGAGTAGCGGGGTGGGGTAGCTAGGAAATCCCGTCGGGCTCATAACCCGGAGATCGATGGTTCAAATCCATCCCCCGCTACCATGTTTGTTACGAGAGTAATGTTGTTTTGGTGAAGGTTTTGCGACCGAAGGGAGTAAAAGCTTCGTTTGAATCCATCCCCCGCTACCATTTTTACTGCGACCGATATCAACCAATCAATGCGCCGTACCTTCGAGCATACTGCCGACATTGGCCTTGCAGTCAAGGCACCATCGCTCGAAGCGGCGTTCAGCGAGGCGGCGCTGGCGCTGGCTGAGGTCGTTACCGGCGGCGCGCTGCCGCCCACGGAGCGGCAGCGCACGCTCGCGGTCGAGGCGGAAACGCGCGAGCAGCTGCTGGTGCAGTTCCTGTCGCGACTGCTGGTCGAGTTTGACGGCGACGGCTTCCTGCCGGGCGCAGCCGAGGTCACGCTCGCGGACGGGCGGCTGGCGGCGACGCTGCGCGGCGCCGCCTGGGACGCGGAGCGCGACGGCTACGGCGTCGAGGTGAAGGCAATTTCCTACCATGAATTGCAGGTCGAGCCGGGGCCGCCAGCACGGTTGCGCGTCATCCTCGACCTGTAGAACCGATGGAAACTGTTCTCACTTCCGGTAACGACTAATCCAGATGGCGCCTGTTCGTGTGCTCAGGGAAAAAACGCTTTAATTACTATTAAGGTTATTTATCCCCCTCTCAATCAGCAGTTCCGGTTCAGCCATTTGCCGTAGTTATGAGTAAAGACAACTCGGACAGTGAGACAGCCTTCAGGGAACGCAACGG
>CAYMDK010000010.1:0-16214 GCA_964389465.1 uncultured archaeon
GCGCGCGCCTTCGTCCATCTCAATCATCGCCATGGGGTAGGGTCCGTGCATCTCGTAGCCCTGCTGCGGCTGGTAGACCACGGTGCACGCCGCGACCGTGCCGGTGCCGGCGAACTGGTGCTCCTCCATCTTGCCGAGCGACTCGCGGTGGCAGCCGGAGCACATCGCGCGCGGCGGGTAGTGATACATGTCGCAACCGGTGCAGTGCGAACCAATCAGGTTGTAGCGCACCGGCATCTCGCGCCAGAAGCGGGGGACTCCCATCAGTTCGCCTCCAGCAGGTGGACCACCGCCGTCGCGCCGGTCCCGCCGTGGTTCTCGAGCAGCCCCAGCTTCGCGCCCTTGACCTGCCGCTCGCCGGCGGTGCCGCGCAGCTGCTGCACGATTTCGACCGCCTGCGCGACGCCGGTTGCGCCGGGCGGGTGGCCGCGCGCCTTGAGGCCGCCGCCGGTATTGACCGGGATGGCGCCCCCGAGGGCGGTGCCGCCATCGAGCGTCAGCTGCCCCGCGGAGCCGCGGTCGGCAAGGCCGATTTCCTCGAGCGCTATCAGCTCGGAGATGGTGAAGTTATCGTGGATTTCAGCGACGCTGACGTCGGCCGGCTTGCGGCCGGCGTGCGCGAACGCCCGCTCGGCGGCGACACCGATGGCCGGCATGCGGCTCAGGCTGGCGCGGTGGTGCAGGCTGAGCGTGTCGGACGCCTGCCCCGAGCCGATAATCGAGATGGGCTTCTTCGAAAATTCCTTGGCGCGCTCGCTGGCGCAGAGCACGACCGCCGCACCGCCGTCGCTCTGCGGCGCGCAGTCGAGCATCCGCAGCGGGTCGGAGACCAGCCCCGAGCTGGAGACTGCCTCGGGCTTGATGGGAAACGGAAATTGCGCCTGCGGGTTGAGCGCCGCGTGGCCGTGGTTTTTCGAAGCGACGGCCGAGAGCATTTCGCGCGTCGTCCCGAACTCGGTCATGTGCGCCTGCGCCATCATCGCGTGCAGCGACGCGAAGGTGGCGCCCTGCTGCGACTCCCACTCCTCGTCGGCGCCCATCGCGAGCGTGTGCGCCGATTCCGAGTCGCTGACGTCGGTCATCTTCTCGGCGCCGCCGACGACCGCGACGTCGATGAAGCCGCCCGCGACCGCCATGTAGGCCTGCCGCAGCGCCAGCCCGCCCGAGGCGGAGGCGCCTTCGATGCGCGTCGACGGGACATGCGCGCCCGCCATGGCACAGTAGTCGGCAATCAGCGCCGAGACGTGCTCCTGCTGCACCAGCGAACCGGCCGCCATGTTGCCGACGTAGAGCGCGTCGATATCGCCGCTGCCGACGCCGGCGTCCTGGATTGCTTCCAGCCCCGCCATCAAGCCAAGCTCGCGCAGCGACTTGTCCCACAGCTCGCCGAACTTGGTGACGCCGGCGCCGATGATGGAGACGTCCCTCATCCGCCCGACCCCATGTGGATTTTCCCGCGATACTTGGCGTAGGTGGGATAGTTGATTATTTTCATCCTGCCTATCATCTGCTCGACGGTGGCACTGCGGTCCAGCTGCTCGATATGGTCGGTGATGGTGATGTCGAAGCCGTCGCTGCCGGCGCCCGACCCGTAGGCGATGGCGAGGATGCGGTCGCCCGGCTTGGCGATGTCGAAGACCGCTGCAAGGCCGAGGAAGACCGCACCGGAGTAGGTATTGCCGACGCGCGGCGTCATCAGCCCCGTCTCGACCTGTTCGGGGGTGAAGCCCAGCGCCTTGGCGACCCGCACGGGGAACTTGCCGTTGGGCTGGTGCGTCACGATATGCTGGTAGTCCGACGCCTCGGTGCCGGCCATCTCCATCGTCAGCTGCGCGCAACTGGCAACGTGCCGGAAGTAGGCTGGCTTGCCAGTAAAGCGGCCGCCGTGGCGCGGGTACTGCTGTCCCTCACGCCGCCAGAAATCGGGGGTGTCGGTAGTGTAGGAAGTGGTGTGGTTGATTTCGGCAATCACCTTGTTGCGCCCGATGAGGAACGCGCCGCCGCCCGCCGAGGCCGAATATTCCAGCGCGTCGCCCGGCGCCGCCTGCGAAGTGTCGACGCCAATCGCAAGGCCGTAGTCAATCTGTTTGTCGCCCACCATCCCGAGGCAGGTCTGGATTGCTGCAGTTCCCGCCTTGCAGGCGAACTCGTAGTCGGCCGCGGTCAGGTAGGGAGTTGCGCAGACCGCCTCCGCCACGACGGTCGAGGTAGGCTTGACCGCGTAGGGGTGCGACTCGGAGCCGGTGTAGATTGCTCCCACCTCCTTGCCAGTCACGCCGCACCGCCGCAGCGCCGTGCGGGCGGTCTCGACCGAGATGGTAATCACATCCTCGTCCGGCCCGGGGACCGACTTGGAGAAGACGTTCAGGTTACGCGCCATGGCGCTGCCGTCCTGTCCCCATACCGAGGCAATCTCGGTGGTCTCAATCTTATAGCGCGGAATATACGCGCCGTAACTTACGATTCCGTTCACAGTTTCTCCAGACCTGCCTGGACTTGCCCGAGAGTTAGGTCCGTCCTGACGAGTACAATCCGCTCCATTTCAGCCAGCTTCGCAGCCAGCTTGTCAACGCTGCCGGGCTGGATATAGCAGACCAGCCGCGGCTTGACCGGGTGCGCCCGCACCGCAATCATCGGTGAGCGGCCGAACTGGACTCCCGTGAAGAAGAGTGCACGCTCGTTCGACCAGCCATACATCTGGCCGAAGTTGGCACCCGAGAAAGTGGTAATCGCGCGCAGCGCGTCAACAATCGTGTAGCCGTAGATGGGGCGCTCCAGTTCCTCTTCCCCGGCGAGTACCTCGCCGCCGATTGCCTCGACAAGGCTCGCAATCGGCAGCCCGATGGTGAACTCGCGGATGCTGGTGATGGCCGAGTTGCCCTGCTGTCCTTCCATGTTGGTCACGATGCGGCCGCCGTGCGCGCGGTCGTAACTCACCATGGTTTCGACCAGCTTCCGCACGGTCCCGATGCCGGGCGAGCGGCGGCGGCCCTTCTCGAAATCGCACACCACACTGGGGTTCACCCCCAGCAGGCTCGCCAGATGCTTCTGCGAAAGGTGAAAAATCTCGCGCCACTTGCGGAGCGTCTCGCCAGGGCTGTCCGAGACAACGATTTCACCCGCCATGCGGCGGGTAAGCTGGGCGTCCACGCGGCGGCAGTCAGGGGGTCTATATAACAATAAGCGTATCTAACTTCGTCAATCGCCAAACTGGAGGAGTAACGCGGGAACCTGAACTGTCGGCCGGCTTGCAGACGACCTATATAAATACCGCTGGTAGTGCAATCTGGTGTCCCGTTCGGCTTTCACACCGCATTCGCTCTTCCTGACCCGCGGCACCGGCACCCACCGCGAGCGGCTCGCCTCATTCGAGCTGGCGCTGCGCGAGGCGGGCATTGAGTGCTATAACCTCGTCTCGGTCTCCTCCATCCTGCCGCCACGCTGCGAGTTTATCGAGCCGCCGGCCGGCGCGAAGCTGCTCCAGCCGGGACAGGTGGTCCCGGTCGTTATGGCTCGCAGCGACAGCAACGTGCCGGGGACGCTGGTCGGCTCCGGCGTCGGCGTCGCGGTGCCGCGCAACCGCGACCACTATGGCTACCTTTCCGAGCACCACGCTACCGGCATGAGTGAGCAGGGGCTGGAGGACTACGTCGAGGACCTCGCCGCCGAGATGCTCGCGACCACCTACGGGCTCGAGTTTGACCCCGACGCGTCATGGGACGAGAAGCGCGAAATCTGGAGCATCGACAACCGCATCGTGCGCACCCGTTCGGTGAACCAGGTCGCGACCGTTGGCGAGAATGATTTCTGGACCACGACCGTAGCGGCAGCGGTGCTGGTCCTCTGACGGGAACCGCTTAATACCGGGAGCACATCGACGAGGCAGCATGGCCGAGGCGCGAACCCTATGGACTTACCGGGACAAGGCGCCGATTACCTCCATGGCGGTCGGCAGCGAGGGGGAGTTCTGCGCTATTGGCAGCCGGCACGGCGGAATCGCCTTCCTCGGGCCCGATGGCCGGCAGCTCTGGCGGATACAGGATATCACTGACATCCGCGACATCTCGCTCGCCGGCAACGCGCGCGCAGTGCTGGTCGCCAGCGGCGACAACTCCATCCACTACCTCGACCGGCGCGGACGCGAAATATGGCATCGCAGTACCAGTCACTCCGCGACCGCGGTTGGCGTCTCCAACCGCGCCGACCTCATCGTTGTCGGCACTCGCCGGGGCAACCTCTCGGCCTACGACCGCACTGGCAAGCTGCTCTGGGAGCACCAGCCGGGCGGGACCGACTTCCGCATCAACGACGTCGCCATCTCGGCCAACGGCCACTACGTCGTCGTCGGGACCGACTACATGCACATCTATCTCTACGACGCGAAGGGGAACGTGCTGTGGGGCACCGAGACCACCGGCAAGGTGCTCGAGGCGTGCGTCAGCAACAACGGTGACTACATCGGCTACATGACCGATGACAACCGCATCTACTTTGCGGTCAAGAACTCACGCATCATCTGGGAATACCACTTCAACCGCCAGCCGCTCTGGATTGACATGGCCTCGACCGCCGACTTCCTCGTCGTCGGCGAGAGTCCACGCAAGGTCTCGGTATTCACCAAGTCCGGCCGCCGTGCCTGGAGTTTTGAGCTGCCGGACGGCAGCCCTGTCGGCCGCATGGCGCGCAGCGGCGGCCACGTGCTGGTTGGCAGCCGCAAGGGGGGCGCCACCATGCTCGGCATCGAGGTGTTCCTCGCGAAACTGCTGCGGCAGTCGCAGCGGCAGGTCGAGCGCGCGCGCGGCGAGGGGCTCGACACTCACGAGGCGGACCAGTTGCTCTACTCCGCCAAGCGCGCGCTGGCTGACGGGTCACACCAGGAATTCCTCGAAACTATCGGCAAGGCGAACGCCGCCGCGCAGGAGGCGCCGCTGGCGCGCAAGCCGGAGAAGCCGGCGGTCACCGGAGGCGACACTGCCTGTGGCAGCTGCGGAACGGGCAACCCACCCGGTTTCCAGTTCTGTGGTAGCTGCGGCCAGAAGCTGGCGTTCAGCTGCGCCGGCTGCGGGACGCCGGCGCAGCCCGGGTTCAAGTTCTGCGGTAACTGTGGCCACCCTCTCTGACGATACGGGCTGAGCAGGTTGTTTAATACCTGAGCGGCTGCCCCCCATGGCCTCCACGACTCCGTCCCGTTTGCTCGAGAACGCAATGAAGTACGCTGACCAGCCGGCGCTTTCATCCCCGTCAGGCGACGACTGGAGGACCGAGACCTGGTCCGAAGTCACCGAATTCGTGATGGACATCGCCAAGTCGCTGGTCGCGCTGGGCTTCGAGCCGGGCGATAAACTGAGCATTTACAGCTACAACCGTCGCGAATGGTACGGCGGCTACCTTGCCGCGCAGATGGCGGGCGGTGCCGGAGTTGGCATCTACCACACTTCGTCGGCCGAAGAGGTCGAATGGGTTGCTGGCAACTCGGAATCGAAAGTGATGTTTGTCGGCGACAACCCGATGGCGGCCGGTGATGAGTCCAAGATGCCGCAGCACCGGCTGATGCAGGTCATCGACGCGCTCGACGCAGTCGAGCACTTCGTGCTGCTGCCGGGCGTGGGCGGAGTGGAGCACGAGCGGATGATAACCTGGGACGCGTTCATCGGCCACGGTAGCGGGGTCGAAAGTGCAACGCTTCACGCGCGCGTCGGCGCGCTGACCGACGCCGACACGAGCGCGCTTATCTACACTTCCGGGACAACGGGCAACCCCAAGGGCGTCGAGCTGACGCATGGCAACTGGAATTTCGAGGTCAAGGCGGCCGACTTCGCCTTCCTGTTCACTCAGGGTGAGCGCTATGTTTCGTGGCTGCCGCTGGCGCACGTTTTCGGCCAGCTGATTGACAACCACTACTGGGTTGACAAGGGGCTGCACATGTATGTGGCGGACAACCCGCTCAACGTCGTCGACCTTGCCAAGGAGGTGCAGCCGCATCTCTTCATCGGCGTCCCGCGCATCTACGAGAAAATATACTCCAACGTCAAGGCCGCCATCGACGGCAAGGCGTTGCTGCGTGTCGGGCTCAAGCTGCCGCTGCTCTCGGGCATTTTCCGCAAGGCGCTCAAGAAGAAAATCGGGCTGAAGGCGTGCCGCTTCGCGGTTACCGGCGCGGCGCCGATTAACCCGGACATTCTGGAGCTGTTCCAGTCGCTTGGCATCCCCATCTTTGAGGGATACGGTATGACCGAGAACACGGCGGGCGCGACGCTCAACTACGCCGAGCAGAACCGCGTCGGGACCGTCGGCCCGGTCTTCCCCGGCACCGAGATGAAGGTAGCCGACGATGGTGAGCTGCTGATTCGTGGCCCGCACGTCATGAAGGGTTACTACAAGGACCAGAAGGCGACCGACGCGGTGCTCCGCGACGGCTGGCTCTACACCGGCGACGTCGGAACCATCGACGACGACGGCTTCGTCAAAATCACAGGGCGCAAGAAGGAAATCTATGTCAGCTCGGGCGGCAAGAACATCGCGCCGCTGGTCATCGAGGAGACCATGAAGTCGATGCCGCTGGTGTCGCAATGTTTCCTGGTCGGCGACGCACGCAAGTACTGTTCGGCGCTGCTGACGCTCGACGCTTTCGCCATCATGCGCGACAAGCTCGGGATGGACCCGCTCGAAATACCCAAGAATCCTGTCGAGCAGGTGGCGAAGCTGGAGGAGCTGGGGCATCCGCTCGAGGAATACACCGGCTCGGACGCCATTCGCGCCGAAATCCAGGCGCAGGTGGATGAGCTGAACCAGAAATTCTCGAACCCCGAGCAGGTCAAGAAATTCGCAATCCTGCCGCGCGACTTCACCGTTGACGACGGCGAGCTGACTCCCACGCTCAAAATCAAGCGCAAGCCCATTTCCGACAACTGGGCGGCGGAAATCGAGTCGCTCTACGCCGACGCATGAGCCCGCTGCGCGCCAGCTTCGCGCTTTGCGGCATTCTTGCGCTCGCCAATACGCTGCTGGCGGAGAGCGCGCTGGTCGAGTATCTGGCGTATCTTGCGGCGCTGGCGGCGTTCGGCCTTGCGGCGTGGTGGCCCGACCCGCTGCCGCCGCCCCCCGCGTCGGGGCAGTGGTCGGCGCCCGCCGCGGGACACGAACGCGCGCACGGCGAGTGCAGCGGCTGCGGCCGCGAAGTGGACGCCGGCTGGTCGATGTGCCCCTACTGCTCGGCGCGGCTGTGATTGCGGAAGCAGCCGCGCTTGCGGCCCCGGCAGCCTAAAGAGCCCCGGCGACTTCGGGAACCATGGCCCAGACAGAGGTCGGCCGGGTTGACAAGTATTTCCGCAAGGTGGGCGTCGCGGCGCTCGAGCTGAGCGAAGCCATCGCGGTTGGCGACAAGCTGCACTTTTCCGGTGCGACCACCGACTTCGAGATAAAGCTCGAATCGATGCAGATTGACCACGAGGTGGTCGAGAGCGCCGCCGCAGGCGCGGACGTCGGCATCGCGGTCCCGGAGCGGGTGCGCCGCCGCGACACGGTCTATCGCGTCAGCGACTGATGCCGTTGGCTGTGCAGTAACCTTATCACCCAGCGACGTTCCACCAGTGTGATGCGGAAGCCCTGGGCAATCCTGCTGGCGGTGCTGCTGCTGGCGGGCAACTTGCAGTTGCCCGCGGCGAGCGAGCCGGCTGCGCCCGCCGCCCCCGCGGAGCCAATGCCAGCGGCCGGCGGCGACACGCCGCCGGCCGCCCCATGGTGGGAGCGCACGTCGCGTGACGGGGACCGCGACGGCATCGTCGACTGGCTCGAGACGCGCGACGCGCCCACGGCCGTCGGGGTTTCCTACGGCTACCAGCCCGGCCAGCGCGAGCTGGAGTCACTGCTGCTGGCGGGCTTCGCGCCGCGGCTGCTGCTCTCCGACGCGGTGCTGCTCGGGTCCGTCGCTCCCGAACGGTTCGCGCTGGCGGCGTCGCTGCCGGGGGTCATGATGGTCGAGCCGTACGGCCGCGTCGAGTTTTATGGCGACGTCCAGACGCCCGCTATCAAGGCCAAGAATTCAACCGCCTACCCGCTGGGAGCGTGGGACCTCGGCTACACCGGCCGCGGCTCAAACATCGCGATTGTTGATACGGGAATCGACAACGAGCACCCCGGCCTCGCGGGCAAGTTCGTCGCCGGCTACGATGCGGTCTGTTACATGCACACCGACCTGCCGCGCTGCCTGCTCGCCGGGACTGGCGGCCGGCAGGACGACGGCTCGTTCGACCCCGACGACGGCAACCAGCACGGCACCGCCTGCGCCGGGATGGCGACCGCGACCGGATTGCTCGCCGACGGAAGCTTGACCGACTACCAGGGCGCCGCGCCCGACGCGGCGCTGGTCGACGTTAAAATCGGCTCCGACGTCGGCGCGGGGCCATTCGAGAACTACCTCACCGAGCAGGAAGTCTACGAGTCGGCCATGAACGGGCTGCAATGGGTCATCGACCACCGCGACGATGCGTGGCCCAACGTGGAGGAGGCGAACTACGGCATCGACATCGTCTCGCTCTCATGGGGCATAACCTCGCACGAGGATGGCGGCAGCGACGGCACCGACATGCACTCGCGCAAGCTGGATCTGGTGACCGAGGCGGGCGTCGTCGTCAGCGTCGCCGCCGGCAACAGCGGCCCCGACAATGACGGCTTTTCGGGCATGGGCTCGTCGAGCCTCTCGGTCACGGTCGGCGCGCTCGACGACCAGAACACCGTCGAGCGCGGCGACGACACCATCGCCTCCTACAGCAGCCGCGGCCCGCGCCGCGACAACAACGACGGCTACCCCTACGACGAACTCAAGCCCGACGTCTCGGCCCCCGGCAGCAACATCGTGCAGGCGCAGGCGTGCTATACTTCGGGCGGCTGCAACAACAATATCCCGGGGCAGGACGCCTCCGATAACGGCTACTCCGGCCGCGGCTCCGGCACCAGCTACGCGACGCCGTCGGTGGCGGGAGTGATGGCGCTGCTGCTCGAGGTGAACAGCAACCTGACGCCCGCCATCGTCAAGGAAATCCTGCGCACCACTGCCGAGCCGCGCGGCGAGCCGACCTACCCCGAGCTCGACCCGTACTGGAACCGCGATTTCGGCTGGGGGCTGGTCGACGCGCTGCTGGCGGT
Organism: uncultured archaeon; assembly: GCA_964389465.1. GTDB lineage: Archaea > Thermoplasmatota > Poseidoniia > MGIII > CG-Epi1 > UBA8886. The sequence goes on from CAYMDK010000010.1 coordinate 9,145, forward strand.
CGAGGAGGCGATGAAGCTGGAAGACCCGCAGAACGTCGACGTCGAGTTGCAGGCGCACATCCTCGAGACGCAGGCCAACGATTCGCTCGTCATCAAGGGCGTCGCGTGGGCGCGCCTCGGCAACGTCTCGGCGGTGCAGTACCGCCTCGACGGCGGCCCGTGGCGCGAGGTGCACGACTACGCGGTCGAGCTGCCGCAGCCGACCGGTGCCTACATCCCGTGGTCAATCACGCTCAGCGAGGAAGAACTGGCGTTCAGCGGCAACCACACGCTCTTCGTCCGCGCGCTCGGCAACGGCGGCTTCCACTCGCTGACGCCGCACACCCATTTTGTCGCTGACGGCTTCACTCCCGAGTCGAGTGCGCGCGACTTGCTGCCGCTGATTCTCGCCCTCGCGGTGGCGCTGGGCGGCACGGTCGCGGTGGTTGCGTGGCGCGGCGGTTACCTTACGGCGCCGCGCGATTAATCGCGTCCGCTTCGTGCGCTAGCAACCACTCCTTCGCGCCCGGCAGCCCCGACCAGCCGCCCGGGCCACTGGTGCCGACCGCACGGTGGCACGGAATCAGCACCGGAATCGGGTTTCGCGCGCACGCCTGCCCCACCGCCCGTGCGGCACGGCGCGACCCGGCCCGCGCCGCCAACTCACCATAGGTGGCGGTCTCGCCCGCCGGGACCGCGCGCAGCGCTTCCCAGACGCGCTGCTGGAAGGCGGTGCCGCCCGGCCGCAGCATGAGCGCGGGCGGTTCGCCGGCGTCGAAATACGCGCTGAGCGCCCTTGCGACGCGCTCGCCCGCTAGCGAGCGAGGTCCGTCGCCGGCGCCCATCACGGGCGCGCCGGTGCGCGCCGAGCGGGGGAACTCGAGTCGCGTGACCGCGTCACCGTCGAGCGTCAGCGCCAGCGGGCCGAGCGGCGAAGCGACCGCGAAGAGTTCCATCGCGCGGGGAGCCGCGGCCGCTTTTTAGCGTTGCTCAACTGGCGGCTTTCAAAATATTTTTTTGAAACAGAGTTAAATACTCGTCGTCCCGGCGGGGAGCATGTCGCAATACCTGGTCTGGTTCCTTCTCTGGCTCTGCGTCTGCCTGACGCCTGTCGCTTACGAGCGGGCCGGGTTCGGCATCACGAAGGTCAGGTCGAACCATTACGGCGTCCCCGAATTCTTGCGGAACGCCCGTTTCGTCAGCGTCGGCAGCTTCATCCTGTTTCCGCTCTCCAGCGCCATATTCTGGGCGGTGGCGCTGGCTGGCTGGGCGGTATTCCAGGACCTTACCTTTGGGCGCTGGACCGGCTCCATCCTGGGAATCCTGTCGCTCTCAATCGCTTTCCTGATGGTGGGAACCGTGACCCGCTACCTCATGGTCGGGTACATCCGCGGCAGGGACCCGGACGGCAGGAACTCGTTGCAATACGTCGGGGTCCGTCCGTTCGTCGTAATCGGCATTATCCTCCTGCTCGTCGGCTCCAACATCACCCCGTTGATGGGCAACCTCGAATTCAACCCGCTGTTCAGTGACCTGAATGAGAGCGCCGAGAACACCGACGCGCCCGCAAATTACCTGACCGACCCCAACGAGGTGCGCGTCATTTCATGGTATCTCGCCACGCAGTATCTGGAGCGCTCGTACGGCGATTCGGCCTCTTCGCTAAGCACGGATGAGTGGGAACTGATGGAATACACCGCCCCCACGCTGGTCAACGGCGAATTCGTCTGGGTCAACGCGCCCAAGTTCGAGGCCTGGAAATGGACCGGGGGCAAGCAGGTGCCGTTCTACGTGACGGTCACGAACGACCCTGCCAACATGTCCAGCGAAGGCTTCGACCCGGTCCGGAGTTCGGACGAGGGTTTCGCGGTCCACGTCTCGCAGATTAGCTGGGCCAACCGGATTGACCAGCTCCTCTTTGACGAATACGCACTGGAACTGGTCAAGGTGCAGGTGCGCTTTGACATCGACGACGAAGAGAACCCATTCTGGATTGTCTACCTCGGCCAGCGCGGTGTCATCAGGGACGTTGTGACGCTGGAGAAAATCCTGATAGTCAACGCCCGTGACATTGACGACCATGCAGTCTACGACGTCGACGACCCGGAAATCCCGGCCTGGCTGGAGGTAGTCTACCCCGACTACTACGTCGAGGACTGGGCCAAGCTCTGGGGCGAATGGCGCGAGGGCATAATCTACCACATGTTCACGAAGACACACCTCTCCTATCCGTCCGACTCGGCGCGCTTCGTCGTGCTCAACGGGCAGACCTACTGGTATATCCCGATGAACCAGCTCAGCTCGAACGTGCTGGCGGGCTACATCCTGGTCGATACCCGCAGCGGGGAAGCGGTGTACCATAACCGCGAGGCGAAGTCGCTCGCCAATCTTTATACTGCCGAGGAACAGGTCTACGCATACCTCGCTAGCGGCGCCGAGGGTTTCAGTCAACTGCGGATTGACGAGGGCTACCTCTACCCGATTATGACAGATTCCGGCGCCGTGCGGGACGCCTACATCTTTCCGCTCTACAGTGGTTTCTCAATCCAGAAATTCGCGCTGGTTGATGCGGAGGAATATACGCAGACCCCCGTCCTCGAAACCAGCCTCGAGTCTGCCCTCACGAAATACAAGTCCCGCGCCTGGGGCGAGGCGCAGGCGAACCTCAGCTACGACTGGGTCGAGTGGCGGCTCGAGAACGGCTACTGCGAGGAAGAGGAGTGTGTCGTGACCGCCGGTTCCGCAACTTACGTCATTACTGAGGACGACCTTGCGGGTGGCGCCATCAATGACGGCGCCGACGAGTGGCGCGAACTGAAGCTGGCGGTGAGTGAATTCGAGCGAACCGGCAACGCCACCATTTTCGTAACAGTCAATTCAAGCCTGGTGAACGACGTGGATTACGAAGGCTCCGACCTGGTGGAAAGGGAACAGTAGTTTTGTAGCTCCGCCTCCGCGCGACTAATCGCGCGGGACGGCCGGCCGGTGGCCGCGAACGGGTAGTCCCGCACGGCCATTTCCCGACGACGGCGGGGGCAACCGGAACCGGCGACCGCAGGCTTATATCGCTTTTGAATATAGAGGGTGAGATGCCCTCCCGACCGCTGCTGATTGGTGGTGTGCTGCTACTGGTTCTGGGGCTGCTGGGCGAGTTCCTGATTTTCCCCGGGATGCTCGCGTCGGACGGCGGCGAGTTCGCGGCGCAAATCAGCAGCTCGGGAGATATCGAGACCTTCAACGACTACGACGTGGGTGACAGTGTTACCATCGTTGACACGGTTGCCCGCATCCAGCTTGACGAAGGGCAGACTCGCGTCTGGCTCGCGAGTATCGGTGCTGCGGATACCGACATCGCGTTCCGTTTCAACGGCGATTTGCTCGCCGACTTCGGTCCCGACGACAAGGTCGTGATTAGCTTCGAGGTCGCCCAGCTCGGTTCGGGCGAGACGCCCGCCGGCTACGAGACCAGCGCCGAAGCGCTCCCGGCCGACGCGATTGCGCCGCGCTACTCGTCGGTGACCGAGATGGCGTTCGCGGGACTCGCGGCGCTCGGCCTCGGCCTTGTCGCCTTCGGCGGCTTCAACTCCTGGCGTGGCGGCGGCGCCCCGGAAGATGACTGGGACGCGCCCGCAGCGGCCGCCGTGCCGGCGGCCGCTGCTCCCCCCGCGATGGCGCCGGCCGCCGCTCCGGCGATGGCTGCCGCAGCGCCTGCTGCGGCAGCCCCGGTCGCGCAGCCGGTTACTATCCAGTGCCCCGCCTGTCAGGCCGGGCTCCAGATTAATGACCCGACACGCCCGTTGAACATCAGCTGCCCCGGCTGCGGGGCGGGGATGGTGGTGAGATAATGCACGAACGAAAACCCTTCGCAGCAATCATGGTCACGATGCTGTTCCTCTCCGGCTGCCTCGGCACCGGCGGCGGCATTGGTTCCAACCAGAACCCGCAGTCGGTCGTTGTGCTGACCGGCGGCACGAATATCGTCAATGTCGGCGACACGGTCCAGCTCGATGGCTCGCAGTCGTGGGACGAGGACGGCGCCCTCAAGTCTTGGAACTGGGACTTCGGCGACGGCCAGTCCGGCTCCGGACAGGTGGTGACGCACAAGTTCTTCCAGCCCGGCGAATACATCGTCTCGCTGGCGGTCACCGACGACAAGGGCGCGGTCGGCAACAACGACCACCGGCTGACCTACATCACGGTGCTGCCGCTCGAAACCAGCGGTTCCGACTCGTCACCACCGACGGCGATGATTTCCGCCTCCGCCTCGGTCGTCAAGCCGGGAAGCACGGTCAGCTTCTCCGGCGCCGCTTCATGGGCATGGTCGGACGGCGCCGCCTCGACCAGCGCGGTCACCGGCTGGCAGTGGCAGTTCGGCGACGGGCAGGTCTCCAACGGGGTCGAGGCGAGCCACGCCTTCGGCGGCGGCGGCGGGCTGACCAGCGACCGCACCACCGGCAACTACCCGGTTATCCTGACCGTCACGGGCGAGAACGGCCTCACCAGCAATGCGGTCTATACTATCCGCGTCATCCGCGAGAAAGCGGTAGCGGGCGAGGTGAAGAATCCAGATACGTTTACGACGGTCTCCATTGGTGACCCGCAGGAGCTGGACCCGGCGCACGCCTACGATACCGCCTCGGGCGCGGTCATCATGAACGCCTACGAGACGCTGGTCTGGTATGAGCGCGAGCGGACCGACAAGCTGAAGCCGATGCTGGCGACCGAGGTCCCGACGCAGGCCAACGGCGGCGTATCGCCTGACGGGCTCACCTATACATTCAATATTCGCCAGAACGTAAAATTCCACGACGGCTCGACGCTGACAGCCGACGACGTCGTCTTCTCGATAAAGCGGCTGGTGGTGATGAATCTGGCCGACGGCCCGGCCTGGATGTACACCGAAATCCTGAACGAGAGCGGCATCCAGAAGATTGACCAGTACACGGTCCAGTTCACGCTGACCGAAGCGGCGCCGCGCTTCCTCTCGATTATGGCGTACAACGCCGCCGCTATCCTCTCGCAGAGCTGGGTTGCCTCCAGAGGCTGCGGCGACCCTATCGAAGGGGTGCCGTGCGAAAACATCGAGCGCGACGCCATGGGCACCGGCCCGTACAAGTTCGTCAAGTGGGTTCCCGACCAGTATGTGCTGATGGAATACCACCCCGACTACTGGGGCGGCTGGTCCGTCTCCGACCGCAAGGCGCAGGGCTACCCGGACGGCTTCATCAAGACCGTCTACATGAAGAAGAACAACGACAAGGATTCACGCATCCTCGAGCTGCTCGCGGGCGACGCCGACTTCGCGTACGTCCCGATTGCCGACCGCGATAAGGTGGACGGCAAGGATGGTATCCGCATCATGGAGGGGCAGCCCACCTTCAGCATGGGATTCATTGGCTTCAACCATGATATCCAGAACTGGGAACAGACCGCCCCCTCGTCCGACTTCTTCGCCGACATCAACGTCCGCAAGGCGTTCTGCTTTTCATTCCCGTACCAGCAGTTCATCAGCGACGAACTGGACGACCACGCGCTCAAGCCGAAGGGGCCGGTCCCGGCGGGGATGCTCGGCTACAATGAATACGGCCCGGAGTACGAGCTGGACCTCGAGCAGGCTGAATACTACTTCAAGGAAGCGGGAGTCTGGGACACCGGCTTCACACTGACGGTCTACTACAACTCGGGTAACACCGCGCGTGAGAACGGGCTGCTGATGCTCGAGAACAACATCGAGTCGCTCAACGCCAAGTTCGACCTTGTGGTACAGGGGCTCGAGTGGCCCGACTACCTCGACAAGTTCATCCAGTCCGAGATGCCGCTCTTCTTCCTCGGCTGGGCGCCCGACTACGCCGACCCGCACGACTATGTCCAGCCGTTCCTGCACAGCAGCGGCCACTTCCCGCACTACCTCGCCTACCATAATGACGAGCTGGACCAGCTCATCATGGACGCCGCGCGCGAGACCGATGACGCGACCCGTATCCAGCTCTACGCCGACATCATCGACCTGGAGCACGAGGAGGCTATCTACATCTGGACCCACCAGGGCATCACTTTCCACGTCGAGCGCGACTGGGTCGATGGCTGGTACTCCAACCCGATGTACGGCGGCACCTACTACTACTCGCTGAGCAAGGGCTGAGCGGTTTTTAGCGGCGGCTGCCTGCCGCTGCCGTGAAGCTGTGGCAATACGTGCTGCGGAGGCTGGCTTTCACCATCCCGGTGATGCTGGGGGTGACGCTCATCACCTTCTCGCTCTCGAACCTGATGGGCGACCCGGTCGCGCCCTACGTCACCGAGAAATCGACCCCCGAGCAGATTGAGGAGCTGCGCAAGCTGCACAACCTCGACAAGTCGCTCCCGGTCCGCTACTTCACTTACATCAACAACCTGCTCCATGGCGAATGGGGCTACTCGCAGACCATCAACCAGCCGGTGTCGGATGCCATCGTGTTGAAATTTGCTGCGACCCTCGAACTTTCGTTGCTGGCATTCGCCGTCGCAGTTGCGACCGCGTTGCCGCTCGGCATCTTCTCCAGCGTCAAGCATAATCGCTGGGAAGACCACTGGATTCGGCTTTTCGCGCTCTTCGGCTCGGCGGTGCCGATTTTCTGGTTCGCACTCATCCTGAAATATTTCCTCGCCTTCCAGTGGGGCGACACAACCAACCTTCCTTTGGGGTATCGCTACGACGCCATCCTGTGGGATTTGGAAGACCCGATTGAGCAACGCACCGGGTTGTTGCTGGTAGATGCGTTGTTGGCGGGCTCATGGGTTCATTTCAAGGACGCGCTGATGCATATGCTGCTGCCCGCCACGACGCTAGCGTACGCCTCGATGGCGACCACTATCCGGTTGATGCGTGGGAGCATGCTCGACGTGCTCGAGCAAGATTACGTGCGCACCGCGCGCGCCAAAGGGCTGCCCGAGCACAAGGTGGTTGTCAACCACGCTGCGCGCAACGCCATGATTCCGACCGTGACGCTGCTTGGCCTCGCGTTCGGCGGGCTGCTCAACGGCTCGGTGCTGACCGAGACGGTCTGGCAATGGCCAGGGCTAGGATTATGGGCGGTGACCGCGATGCGCAACCT
>CAYMDK010000010.1:16314-32207 GCA_964389465.1 uncultured archaeon
TCTTTGCCGGGATGCTCTACGTGCTCGCTAATCTCGTCGTCGACGTCGCCTACGCCTGGCTTGACCCCCGCGTCGAGCTGAGCGGCGATGTAGGGCTCGCCGAGTGGGTCATCGCCGGGATGTCTCTGGTGCTGGTAGGAGTCACCTGGATAAGCGTTGACCTCGGCCTCGGCCTCGGCAAGCTGCTGCTATACGCGCTGCTGCTCGGCGCGCTGGCGGGGCTGGGATGGCAGCTGCGGCGCGACCGCGAGGACTTCCTGGCGCGACTGCAGGAATACCTGTGGGTGCCGCTACTGGCGGGAGGGACCGTGTTGGCGGTCCTCGGAATTTTCCGGGGCTACGCGACCGGGATGGTGCTGCTGTTCGTGCTGTTCCTGCTGGTGCGGCTGGCGCTCAACTGGCGGGATTTCGTTGCCGAAATCCCGCCACGCCGAGCGGAATTGCGGCGCATGGCGCACCAGCTGCGGCGCAACCCGCTGGCGCTGCTGGGGCTATTCATCGCGCTCGCCATCCTGCTGGTCGCGCTCATGGCGCCATTCCTGGCGCCACTCGAGCCGGGGCAGCGCGACGCCGACCGCATGGTTGAGCACTTCGAGTTCAACCACGACCTGCAGCCGCCCTGCTACTGGTCCTGCACTGGCGAGCGGGGCGAAGCCGATGGCTACATCCTCGGCTCGACCAGCAAGGGCTACGACATCTGGTACGGCATTGTCTGGGGCAGTCGCACTTCACTCGATGTTGCGCTGAAGGTAGTCATCAGCGGCACCTTCATTGCCGTCGTACTGGGGGTAATTTCGGGCTACTACGGCGGGCGTGTTGACGAAATCATGATGCGCATCACCGACGTCTTCCTTGCGATTCCGGGGCTGATACTGGCGCTGGCGATTGTAGCCGTGACGAATAATCCCTCGATTGAATACCTGATGTATGCGCTGATAATCGTCTGGTGGCCCGGTTTCACGCGCATCGTGCGGGCGCAGGCGCTCACCGTGCGCAACCTGCCCTACGTCGAGGCGGCACGCGCCGCCGGCGCGAGCGATTTCCGCATCATCTTCCGGCACGTGCTGCCCAACTGCCTGACGCCAGTAGTCGTAGCCGCGACGATGGACATGGGCTCCATCGTGCTGGTGCTGGCGGGGCTGGGCTACCTCGGCTTTGGAGGAGGGCCTGACCTGGCCGAGTGGGGCAAGCTGGTCGGCTACGGGCAGGAGCACCTGCTGGCGGGCGACTGGTGGGCGTTCTTCTTCCCGGGACTGGCGATTGCGCTCTGGGCGCTGGCATTCTACCTGCTCGGTGACGGACTGCGGGATATCCTCGACCCGCGGCAGAGGGAATGATGCTACGCGTCGAGAACCTCGTCACTCGCTTCCACACTTACGACGGCGTGGTGCGCGCGCTCGAAGGGGTCAGTTTCGAGGTGCGCGAAGGCGAAATCTTCGGGCTGGTGGGCGAGACCGGCTGCGGCAAGTCGGTCACCACCTATTCGACCCTGCGTTTGCTCCCCTCGACCGGCCGCGTCCACTCCGGCCGCATTACCCTCGCCGGCGAGTCGCTGCTCGATGCGAGTGAATCGCGGATGCGCGAAGTGCGCGGCGGCGAAATCGCGATGATATTCCAGGACCCGCTCTCGGCGCTCAACCCGGTGATGCGCGTCGGCGACCAGATTGCCGAGGCGGTGCAGCTGCACGACGACCTGCCCGACGCGGAGGCGGTCGCCGCGCGCGTCGAGGAAGTGCTGGGGCAGGTGCGGATGCCCGACCCCGCCGGCGCCACCCGCGCGTTCCCGCACGAGCTTTCGGGGGGCATGCAGCAGCGAGTGATGATTGCGATGGCGCTTGCGGGGCGGCCGAAGCTGCTGATTGCCGACGAGCCGACGACGGCGCTCGACGTCACCATCCAGAGCCAGGTCCTGCAACTGCTGCGACAGCTGAAGCAGGAGGCTGGCCTGACGGTGCTGCTCATCACACACGACCTCGGCGTCGTGGCGGAGCTGTGCGACCGCGTCGCCGTGATGTATGCCGGGACGATAGTCGAGACTGCCCCCGTCGAGGAGCTATTCAGCGACCCGAAGCACCCCTACACGCAGGGGTTGCTGGCGGCGCTGCCGGGCGCCAGCGAGACGCTGGCGCCGGTGCCGGGGCGCGTGCCGGATTTGCTCGCCCCGCCCTCCGGCTGCCGCTTCAACCCACGCTGCCCGCTGGCGGTTGACCGCTGCCGCGAGGAGCCGCCGGCACTGCGCGGCGAGGCGCGACAAGTGGCGTGCCACGAGGTGGAGCCATGATACTGCGCACGCACGGCCTCGCCAAGCATTTCCCCATCCGGGATTTCCTCGGCCGCGTCGAGGGGCAGGTTCGGGCACTGGACGGCGTCACGCTGACGCTGCCCGAAGGGAAGACGCTCGGCGTCGTCGGCGAGAGCGGCTGCGGCAAGACCACGCTGGCGCGGACGCTGCTCGGCCTTGAAGCGCCGACCGCCGGCTCGGTCGAGCTGGGGCCGGCGCTCGCGGATGGCCTTGCGGGGACGCGGCTGGAGGAGCTGCGGCTGGGCGACTTGCGGCGGCTGCGCCGGCGCATCGGCGTCGTGTTCCAGGACCCGCTGGGGGCGCTGAACCCGCGCATGCTGGTCAAGGACCTCGTCACCGAGCCGCTGGCCATCCACGGCCAGACGCGGGGGCTGCGCGACCGCGCGCGCGAGCTGCTCGAGCTGGTCGGCCTCAACCCCGACCACCTCTATCGCTTCCCGCACCAGTTCTCCGGCGGACAGCGGCAACGCATCGTGATTGCGCGCGCGCTGGCGCTGGAGCCGCAGCTGCTAGTGCTTGACGAGCCGACCAGCGCGCTTGACGTCAGCGTGCAGGCGCAAATCCTCAACCTGCTCCAGCAGCTCCAGCGGAAGCTTGGCCTCAGTTTCCTCTTCATCTCGCACGACCTCGCTGTCGTAAAGCACATGTGCGATCGCGTCGCCGTGATGTATCTCGGCCGCGTCGTCGAGGAGGCGGATGCCGCGCAGCTATTCGCCAACCCGCGCCATCCCTACTCGCAGGCGCTGGTCAGCGCCACCCCCGAGCTGGACCCGGCAAGGCGACAGGCGCGTATCGTGCTCGAGGGCGACGTCCCGTCGCCCGCCGCGCCGCCGAGTGGCTGCCACTTCCACCCGCGCTGCCCCATCGCGGTCGATAATTGTGCGGTGGAATACCCCGAGCTGCGCGAGGACGATGGCTGTGCGGTGGCGTGCCACCTGGTTTAGCTAAACCCTAAAAACCGCCCCAAATACCGCCCCACGTGGGCCGGTAGATCAGCCTGGAAGATCGCCTGCTTTGCAAGCAGGAGGCCCCGGGTTCAAATCCCGGCCGGTCCACCACGCCGCTAGCCCTCGAGCGGGTCCGGGATGCCCGCCGCCTCGAAGCCACGCCGCCGCAGCAGGCAGGCGTGGCAGCTGCCGCAGGGCGGCCGCGCGCCGTTGTAGCAGGTGTGCGACAGCGCCAGCGCCGGGAGCGCGCCGACCTCCTGCGCCAGCAGGACCGTCTCGCGCTTTGTGAGCTGCATCAGCGGCGTCTCGATGGCGATGGCCGGCGCGGCGCCCTCGATGGCGGCGTTGATGGCTGCCTGCATCGCGTTGATGAACGGCTGGCGGCAATCGGGGTAGCCGCCGAAGTCGGTCTCGCAGACGCCGGCAACGATGGTGTCGCAGCCGGCCGCCGCGGCGCGGTTGGCGGCGACCGCCAGGAAGAGCAGGTTGCGGCCCGGAACAAATGTCGCCTCGACGCCATTTGGCATCGGTTCTGCGTCGCCGTATTGCGCGACGGTGCGCGAAGCGTCGGTGAGCGGCGAGCTGCCCGCCAGGCCGGGCAGCTCGACCAGTTCCCAGTCGACGCCCGCCAGCGCGGCGATTTCGCGCGCCGCGTCGATTTCGACGCGGTGCCGCTGCCCGTAGTCGAAGGTGAGCGCGGCGACCGATTCGTGGCGCGCGAGCGCCCAGTAAAGGCAGGTGGTGCTGTCCTGCCCGCCGCTGAAAACTACGAGTGCCTTGCCCATCTCGCTCCGCGCGGGGACGCCGCGCAGTTATAGGAACTTACGCCGCCGGCGGCGGGCGCAGGGCAGTAATAACCGCCGTTGCTCCCCGTTTATGGCGCAGCCGCCGATGCAGCCGCTCGACTACCGCGAACTGCCGCTGGAGGAGATGCAGGCGCGCGCCCGCGAGTTCGTCGCCGAGATGCGGAAGCGGCGCACGGTGCGTCACTTTGCGGACCGGGCTGTGCCGCGCACGCTCATCGAGGAGTGCTTGCGTGCGGCCAACTCGGCGCCGAGCGGCGGCAACAGGCAGCCATGGCACTTCGTCATCGTCGGCGACGCCGAAACCAAGTCACGCATCCGCGAGGCGGCCGAGGCGGAGGAATACGAACTCTACCACAGGCGAGCATCCGACGAATGGCTCGAGGCGCTGGCGGTGCTGGGCACGGACGAGCACAAGCCGTTCCTTGAAATCGCACCGTGGCTGATTGTGGTATTTGCCGAGATCTGGGGGGTCAGCCCGGACGGAAGCAAGAAAAAGAATTTCTACGTTCAGGAGTCGGTTGGAATCGCGACCGGGTTCCTGATAGCGGCGCTCCACCGCGCCGGGCTGGCGACGCTGACGCACACGCCCAGCCCGATGGGGTTCCTGCGCGACATCCTCGGTCGCGGCGAGAACGAGCGCGCGTTCCTGATTCTCGTGACGGGCTACCCCGCAGGCGACGCGCAGGTGCCGGTGTTCGAGAAGAAGAAACTGGATGACGTAACGAGCTTCGTCGAGTAGCGCGGCCGCCGCGATGCGGCGGCCGCGCCCGCTTACCGCTTCCGCGAGCGGGTGCGGGTGGAGCGGCTGCGCGAGCGCCTGACGGGCGAGCGGTGGCGTGAGCGGCGGTAGCCGAAACGGTTCCCGAACATCCAGCCGGGCCTGCCCCAGCCCATCATTCGCCCGGGCTCGAAGTTGCCCCTTGTGAACTGGAAAAAGATGGCGATGATGATTATTATGGAGATAACCGGCAGGACGCAGAAGAGGGCTGCTATACCTGAGTCGGGCTCTTCCACGAGGAAGTTCTGCCCCGGGTCGTCCGGGTCGTAGTGGACCGTGACGGTGCCGTTGACCACGTATTGTCCCTCGAGCTGGGACTCGCACTCGCTCTCGTCGGAACTGCCGCCAATCAGCTCCGAGCTGCGGTAGGTGCGGTTGGTGACGGTGAAATTGTAGCTTACGTCGATTTCGCACCAGAAGGTTTCCGTGCATTCGTGGTCATCGTAGTAACCATCGTCGTTATCATCCGTGCACTCCTCGTCAAAACCATCCTCGTAGTAGGTCTCCAAAACCATGCCTTCCACCGTGGGCCAGCTGGCGACATCCTCTGAGCCTTGGACGTAAAGGTAGATACCGAGCAACCCGCTGCCAATCAGCAGCAGGACTACTACCACGGCAACGATGATTATGTTCCGGTCGGAGCTGGAATCATCTCCGGAGTCGCCAGAACTGCTTGCAGGTGTGGAGTCCGATGTCGTGCCGCCGAAATATTTCGAGTCGGACATGTAAGAATCATCATCGGTCCCCCTGCGCCATTCCTCATATTCCTTGCTGTCGAGCTCAATAGAATCATCCTCTCCGTCATCGGCGGGCTTGCGCTGCTTTCCGTTGTCGTGCGAGACCCAGCCCTCGTCGTCGTCTGCCATGCTCGTTTTCCCGCGGTCCGGCCCCCGGCCCGGTATTGCTGGAGCCGGTTGACCGCTATTTAACGCTAATACGATAATTCCCGTTCAAAATATTTTTGTGAAACGCGCTTATATACGGTGACCATGTCCGAAACCCATGCGCCAAAGCCTGTTTGTGGCCCTGATGCTCTGCCTGACGCCCGTGCTAGCGGGTTGCCTCGATTCCCTGACCGGAGACGAGGAGCTCCGCACCGGCTGTACCTACACCGAAGCGGAGAACTGGGACCCCCAGGCGCAGATTGACGATGGCTCCTGTGATCTGGGTCTTGAAGGTTGTACATATGAAGGCGCTGAAAACTACAATCCCTCATTCGTGATAGACGATGGCACCTGTGTCTTTGCCGATCCGGTCGTTGGATGTATGGACTCTGCAGCCAGCAACTACGACTCGTATGCTGAATATGACGACGACTCATGCGTGTACCTGCTTGGCTGCACATACGAGGACGCCGACAACTACGATTCGTCTGCACAGGTAGATAACGGAACCTGTGAATTTGCAGAACCGGTGACCGGCTGCATGGATGACACAGCCACTAATTACAATCAGTACGCCGAGTATGATGATGATTCATGTGAATACATCTCAGGTTGCACCTACGATGATGCAGATAACTACAATTCCAGTGCAACTGTGGATGACGGGAGTTGTAATTTCCCCGACCCTGTTCTTGGCTGCACGGATGATGCCGCAGCTAACTACAACCCCTACGCGACGATAGACGACGATTCCTGCTATTACCTGTACGCGAGCCTGACGAGCGAGGAGTTCAACGACTTTGCCAACCTGTTCACGGAGCAGAAAGATTTCACGCTGTGGTCGGATGACTTTGACCGCTTCGGCTCTGAAATGAAAATAAATCCGATAACTATGATGGAAGAAATGGATGAAGGCGGTGAGGGGGGCGATAATGGCACTGAAGATGATGAAGAGGAGGGAATGCCTGAAGAAATGTACATTGTCCTCGGGATGCAGAAAGATGACGCGAGTCAGATTTTCACGGCAACCTTCGGCATGGAAATGAGTATGGAGGGAGATCCCATGGAGATGGGGGCAGAAGATGGTGAAGCCAAGATGTCACTCAGGATGACGTCAGTGAGACAGGGTCCCGGATGCACCAGTGGGGACTGCACCTTGACCAACGAAGTCATGGAGGTTTCCATGTACGTTGGCTCCGAAGGTCCTGGTACAAAGATGATTATGTCGATGTACATGTTTGCCACCACCTACAGCCGTGACATGGTGCCCTACTATGGCGACCCTGTTGCCGAACTCCCGGGTGGCGGCAGTTTCTTTTTGGGGCAAAGTGAACCTGAAGAGGTCGAAATCATAAGGGAGGGCGATAACGTGATGTTTTCGCCCGCTGAAATAGAGATAGAGGTCAATACCACCGTAATCTGGTACAACGATGATGATACAACCCATACAGTCACCGCTGAGGATGGAACTTTCGACTCAGGTGATATAGACCCATACAGTGAGTGGGAATACACTTTCGGAGAGGTCGGTGAGTACGCCTACTATAGTGATAAGACCGAGGACAAGGAGCCTTTTGGAAATTTGACGGGCAGGGTCATTGTCACGGAGATAGAGCCGATTGACCTGGATTGGGATACCGAAGCGGGAGTGGGATTGGATTCCGATGACGATGGCAAGGATGACTGGATTGAATATTACGCCTATACCTGGGATGACGAGGAAAATATGAGCATTGCCGCGACTCTGACACAGAATATCGAGACCGGTACGTTGTATCCGAGGCATCTGGAGTTCCACAATGAGACTGGCGTACCAATCATGGCTTTCGAGTTCTGGTACGGTGACGAAGTCTACATCGAGCTGAATGACGACGAAGGCCTGAACAAGTCCGCAACCCAGTTCAATTGGGACGCAGACTCCTACGATGACAACGAAACATCGCAGAACGTCTATGAGGGGACGATATCGGAGGGTAATGGCAATTACATGCAGGAAGCCCCCAACGATGAGATGGAGATTCGGGTTCTTGAGGCGTATGAAGGCAGCGATGATGAAGGTCCCGATATGGGCGATCCCTTTGGCGGGGACGAGGAGGAAGAAGGCGGCCGGGAGAGTGCCAGGGTAGTGGCTAGCATGACCCTCTCAGATGGAGGGGATGAGATGATTGATACCGAAACTGGCTGCCACTGGTACATCACGTGGAACGACAACGATGGGGATGGTCTTGTATCCGTGAACGACACGTACGAAATCCGCAGCGACAAGATGGGCACCGGCGGCGAAATATGCAACCGCGAGGACGAGAACGGCAACGCAACCTACGTAATCGAGTTCTTCGACCTCTGGGCCGATGCATACGTCGATGGTCCCAACCCGGCATTAGCGCCTGGTTTCACGGGGCTGTTTGCGGCCTTTGCCATCGCGGGCCTGGCGGGCCTGCGCCGCCGCCGGCGTTAGCCGAAGCGGTCGCGAACCCGCTCGAAGAGCGAGGGCGACTCGCCGTCCAGCTCGCGTAGCTGCTCCCACGCCGCGCGCGACTTGCGTCCCGCCTTCGGGATGCGGACGTTGACGCGCACGTGCTGGTCGCCGTAGCGGCCGGCGCGGTCCAGGTCGGGCATCCCCTTGCCGCGCAGCCGCAGCACCGCGCCCGACTGGGTGCCGGCCGGCACCTTCAGCTTCACCTTGCCGGCGAGCGTCGGCACCTCGATTTCCTCGCCCAGCACCGCCTGTGCCGGCGTTATCTCCAGCTCGAGCACGATTTCGGTCTCCTGCCGCTGGAAGGTGCGGTGGCGCCGGACGCTGGTGACGACGTAGAGGTCGCCGCGGGGGCCGTTGCGCGGGCCGGCCGAGCCCTGCCCGCGCAGGCGCAGCCGGTGACCGTCGTTAATCCCGGGGGGGATGGTTAGCTTGATTTTCTTCCGCGCCTCGCGGACGCCGCGTCCGCGGCAGCCGCTGCACGGCCTGTCGACCGTCTTGCCGTCGCCGCCACATTGCGGGCACTCGCCGGTCTGGACGGTCTGCATGAAGCCGCGTCGCCGGACGTGCTGCACCATTCCGCGACCGCCGCACTGGCTGCAGGTCACGGCGCTGCCCCCTTCGGCAGCGCCGCTGCCGGAGCAGTCGCCGCACGGCTCGTCGCGCGGGATGGTCACTTGCTGTTCGAGCCCCGCGTACGCCTGCTCGAGGTCCAGCGTCAGGTCGTAGCGCAGGTCGGCACCGCGGTTGCGCGGGCCGCGCTGCCGGGCGCCCCCGCCGAAGAACTGCGAAAAGATGTCGCCCATCCCGCCGCCGCCACCGCCGCCGAAGAGCTGGCCGAAAATATCCGAAATATCGCCCTGGTGGGTGAAGTCGTCCCACGAAAAGCCGCCGCCGCCGAAGTTGACCCCTTCGTGGCCGTAGCGGTCGTAGCGCGGCCGTTTCTCGTCGTCAGCCAGCACTTCGTACGCCTCGGAGATTTCCTTGAATTTCTCCTCGGCCTCGGACTGGTTTTCGCGGTTGGCGTCGGGGTGGTACTTGCGCGCCAGCTTGCGGTACGCCTTCTTGATTTCGGCTTTCGACGCCTCCCGGTTGATACCGAGCACTTCGTAGTAGTCCCGCTTCGCCATGGCGGCGGCGCTACTTCCCGGCGGATTTAAGCTTTCAGAACTGTTTGCGCTCGAGCAACCGCGACGCGAGCATGAAGGCTACCGACGTCACCACCAGCAGCACGCCGACCGCCTGCCACGGGTCGGTCGCGATGGAGACTGTGGTGGCAAATTCGCCACTTATGGTCTCGGCAGTCAGCCCCATGCCGTCCGCATCTATCTCGAAATACTTCAGCCGCGGCAGCGCGAACGAGCGCAGGTAGTGCGAAATGGTAAAGCGCTGCGAGTCGCCGTTGCCCAGCATCAGCTCCCACACCAGCCAGTAGACCAGCGAGACCGGCAGCGGCCGTCGCACCAGCGCGTTGATGAGCAGGAAAACTCCGCTGTAGGCGAGCGACGCCAGCAGCAGCGTCCCCAGCACCGCGCCGAGCAACGGCAGGTGCTCGCGCAGGCCGTAGCTGCCACTGTTGGCCAGCAGCGCCAGATAGAGGATGGTGGCCGGCCCCCCCACCGCGACGAATGTCCCGATAGTGCCGGCGAGCAGCTTGGGGAGCAGGATTTCATGCATCCGCACCGGCGAGGTGCGCAGCAGTTGCAGCGTGTTCTGCCTGAACTCGGAGTTGAGCAATTCGGCCGCCCCCAGCAGTGCCACCAGCCCCACCACCAGTGGCAGGTAGATGTAGAACATCAGGCCGTAGAACATATTCGCCATGAGTTCATGCACTACTTCTCCGTCCCAGACGCGCACTTCGTCGCCGTCGATGACCTGCATTTCGACTTCGCTGCGGCTGTCATACCAGAACCAGCCCGAGAGCAGGCAGGGGGTCAGCAGCAGCGCGGCGATAATCAGCGTGCTCTGCGCCAGCAGGAACTGCCGCACGCCGTCGAGGAATATCGGCCGGCCGACCTGCAGCAGCCGCGCCACTTCCTCGCCTACGCTTCCCACTGCTCGCCTCCCACCAGCTTCTCGTAGAGCGCCTCGAGGTCCTCGCCGGGCGAGTCGATGCCGTGAATCGCAATCTTCGCCTTGCGCAGCAGCGGCGGCAGCAGTGCGTGGAACGCCTCGGCGTCGGTCGTATCGACCTCGACCCAGTCGCGCTGTAGCGAGACTCCTTCGACCGACGGTTGCTCTAGCAGCAGCCGCGCCAGCTGCGACCGCTGCCCTGCGTCGGCAGGAGTCAGCCGTACTTTCTGCCGCACGTGCGGCATCAGCTTCTGGATAGCGTGCCGGTCGCCGACAGCAAGAACCTGCCCACCCGAGAGAAACACGATATTGTCGGTCAACGCCTCGACGTCGTGCAGGATGTGGCTCGAGAGCAGGACGGTGCGCCCCGCGTCAGCCCAGTTCCGGATTTGTTCCATCAGCAGCCGCCGCGTTGTCGGGTCGGTACCCTGGAACGGCTCGTCCAGCACCAGCAGGTCGGGGTCGTGCGCCACTGCCCTGGCGAACTTGGCCTTCTGCTGCATTCCGCGCGAGTAGGTGCGGATGCGCCGCTCCATCGCGTCGCCGAGACCGACGTCGTCGAGCAGCGCCGCGGCGCGCTCGCCCGCCTCGTCCGGGGCGAAGCCTTGCAGTTGCAGGAAGTGCGCGACGTATCCGCGGCCGGTCATGTGGTCGTAGAAGCAGTCGTATTCCGGGACGAAGCCGAAGCGGCTGCGCAGCTCCCAGTCGCGGGCCGGGTCGCGGCCATCGATGCGGACGCGACCCAGCGACGGCCGCGCCAGCCCCAGCACTAGCTTCATCAGCGTGCTCTTGCCGGCGCCGTTCGGCCCGAGGATACCGGTGATGCCGGGGCCGAGCTCGAGCGTGACGTCGGAGACGCCCTGCACCAGCCCGTAGTTGCGCGTCGCGCCCTCGAGGACGATGCTCAGCGTGTCACCTCCAGCCGTTGCAGCCGCAGCGTGACCGCCGAGGCGGTGGCTACCCAGACTGCCGCCAGCAGCAGCAGCGGCGTGCGCCAGCCGAGGTCGACCCTGACCGGGGACTCGAAGATGATGACCCATTGCTGCAAGTCGAACATCTCGTACCCAACCATGTCAAGCAGGTGCAGCACCGAGAAGAGCAGGATGCGCTCGTCATTCACCAGCGCGTGGCCGGTTTCCACTATGAACGACGGGAAGTAGACGGCGAGGAAGAAGCCGGCCGCAGCGTAACCGCTGCGGCCGGTCAGCGCTGAGCACGCCAGCGCCAGCAGCGAGAAGGTAATCGAGACCAGCAGCCCGTAACCGACCGTCGCCAGCAGCATCCAGCGATGGTCGCCGAACCATCCCAGCGCGTAGCCGGAGTCGGTCCACTGCGCCAGCGCCAGGTAGAGGTTGGGCGCCAGTGCCGCCAGCAGGAAGAGCAGCAGCAGCGTCAGCAGCCGCGCCAGCAGGTAGTCGACGCGGGTCAGCGGCCGCGCTAGGTAGAGGTGAATGGACTGGTCACTGAGGTCGCGCGAAACCAGCTGGCTACCGGTGATGGCGGCGAGCAGCACCAGTTGGATGCGGATGCCACCGCCCGTCAGGTCACCGTAGAGTCGCAGGTGAATTTCCTGCGGCGTGAAGAACCCCTGCGGCATCACTATCAGCGCAATCAGCAAGGTCTGCGCCCACGCGAGGCCAATCACCAGCAGCACCCAGCGGTTGCGCACCAGTCGCTCGAACTCGCGCCAACCCATGCCCCAGACAATAGTGCGCCGGTCGGCCAGCGCAGCAGTATAGCGGCGGTAGCGCTCCATCACGCGCGCCTCGCTCACTTGACCACCTCGAGGTAAAGGTCCTCAAGCGCCCGCGTCGCGCGCTCCATCTGCAGCAGCGGCGCCCCGCTCTCCTCGGCGGCGGCGATGATGGCGTCGAAGGTCTCGTCGCCGCGGAAGCCGACACGCAGCGCCGGGCCGTGCTCCTGCCAATCCAGCTTGCGTTTCTTGAGCTTGGCACAGAACGCATCGCGTGGTTCACCGACACGCACCTCGACCCAGTCCTCCAGCTTGGCGAGCAGACTCTCGACCTGCTCAACCATCTGCAGTCTCCCTTGCGAGACGATGATGACATGGTCGCACACCTGCTCGACGTCGTGCAGGATGTGGGTCGAGAGTAGCACGTTGGAGTGCCCCAGCTCGGTCAGCGTGCGAATCGTGCGCAGCATCTCGCGTCGCGCCTGCGGGTCCAGCCCGGAGGTGGGCTCGTCGAGAATCACGAGTTCGGGGCCGTGCACGAGGCCTTGCGCCAGCTTCACCTTCTGCCGCATCCCGCCGCTGTATTCCGAGATGGGGCGATATTTTTCCTCGCCCATGCGCAGGTGGTTGAGCACTTCGTGCGTGCGCTGGATGGCCGCCTGCCGAGCCATTCCGGAAACCTGTGCCATCTCGACCACGAACTCGACTCCGGTCAGCCGATCGGGGAGGCAGTCGTGCTCCGGCATGTAGCCAATGCGCTGCCGCAGCGCCGGACCGGAGGTGGCGACGCTCTCGCCGAGCACCGTGACCGAGCCCGCTGTCGGCGCGAAGATGCCGAGCGCCAGCTTGATGAACGTGCTTTTGCCGGCGCCGTTCGGCCCGAGCAGCCCCACACGGCCTTCGGGGATCTTGACCGAGAGGCCGGCCAGCGCGGTCACCGCGCCGAACTGCTTGACGAGCCTGCGCGCCTCAATCACGGCCGTCCACCAAGCGGGGGGATATTGAACTAACGCAGCGTTGCCTCGACCGCGTCGGCGACCGCGGCTGCCAATGCGTCGCACTCGTCCAGCAACGCCTCGAGCGCCGCGTCGGTCTCGCGGCAGAACGTCTCGTCGGGGATTTCCTTCAGGTTGATGCGCACGTTGTATCCCGCTGCGCGGGCGCCGGCGTGCGCTAGCAGCGCGCCGGAGCCGACGTCGCTCGCCATTCCTGCGTCCATCAGCGGAGCCATTTCGCCGCAGACCGCCAGCGCGTCGCGGCACTGCCCGACGGTCGCCAGCGGCACGGCTGTCGCGGCGCGGTAGCCCGCCTCGAGCGCCGCGTCGCGCGTAGCGCGCTGCTCATCGCTGTCCTTCGGCATGCGCATCGCCGCAATCACGCCGTCGAAGGCGCTAGTGTCGGCGTCGACGCCCGTAACGAGCGCCTCCTTCACCGCCTGCCCGCGCTCGGCAATGCCGGCCAGCGCGTCGTGGTTCGCCGCCTGCGTCCCCTTCGTGGCGGAGAGATTGGCGACCATCGTCCCGAGCGCCGCACCGAGTGCGCCGGCGAGCGCCGCGACCGAGCCGCCGCCGGGGGCGGGCGAGTCGCGCGAAACCTCGTCGACGAAGTCGTAGGTGACGCGGTTGACCAGCTCGCCTTCCTGCTTCGGCATCCCGAGCACCTTGCTGGCGGGGTTAAAATCAGCGACGTCGCGCAGGCCGAGCGACTGGATGGCCGCTTCGGCAAGGTCGGGAACCGGCAATCCCGGAGATTTCCCCATGCGGCGCAGGTAGTGGACCGCGGCCTGCCGCAGCACCTCCCACGGCACCAGCCCCACGATTTCAGAGCCTGTCACGGTGATGCCGCGCTTCTGTGCCTCTTCGCAGGCGGCATCATAGACCGCGTGCAGCGGCGTCGTGCGGAAGCTGGTGACGTTGAAGCTGAGCTGCGCGCAGCCATATTCAGGGATTTCCCAGCCGATGCCTTTCAGGTTCGTGAAGCGACCGTCCTTGTAGACCGGCTTGCCGACCAGCGCGCGCGGGTCGAGCCCGCGCGCGCGATACGCCGCCGCCAGATCGCCGCCGTGCGTGTCGGTGTAGTGCGCCGCGAGCGCATCGAAATCGGCCGCCACGAAATCGCAGTTGCCGCACGGAAATTTGTCTTTGGCGAAATAGACGACGTCGCCCTTGTAGTAGAACGCGTCAGGCGAGCCGGAGCGTTTCCAGCGGCCGCGCTCGCGCAGCTCGTACGCCAGTTCGTTGGCGTAGGTGCGGTCGCGCGTGTTCAGGTTGATGTTCCACGCAATCAGGAACTCGCGTGCCCCGACCGCGGTCGCGCCGCTGCGCGCGTTGAACTTCGCGGGGCCGGCGTCGGGCGCCCCCCCCTCGAGCCGCTCCGCAAGTCCCTCATACTCCCCGGTACGGACTCGTGCCAGATTGCGGAAGTCGGGCGACCGCGCCGCCTCTTCGTAGAACCAGACGGGAATGCCGAGCTCGGCGCCGATGCGCTCGCCGGTCGCGTGCGCGATGGTGACGCACTCCTCCATGCTCACGCCGCTGACCGGCACGAACGGCAGCACGTCGGTGGCGCCCATGCGGGGATGCGCGCCGGCGTGCGCCCGCATGTCAATCAGCTCGGCCGCACGAGCGACGCCGGCGAACGCCGCGTCGCCGACACTCGCAGGGGGCGCGACGAAGGTCACGACCGTGCGGTTTGTCTCGCCACCCATATCGATGTCGAGCACCTCTGCGCCCTCGACCGCCCCGATGGCGGCGGCGATGGCGTCAATCACCTTGCGGTCGCGCCCTTCCGAGAAGTTGGGCACGCACTCGACCAGTCCGCTCACGCCGGCCGACGATTCAGGCCTGTTAATAGGATTATAGCTGAATCTTCTTTTCTGTCTTCGGTTATTATGTGTCGTTGTTTCTGTAAAGGCTTTTATAACGAAGTTAGTTCAAGCGACAAGTGGACCGGCACGACCTGCAGTATGGCGACAATACCCAGATTCTGGCACCACAGAAAGATAAACTTGTCGCAGGAATATTGGGAATTATTATAGGTGGTTTAGGGATTCACAGGTTTTACTTGGGTTATATAGGGATTGGGATTGCCCAGATTATAGTCACCTTGATTACATTTGGAGTGGGGGCTATCTGGGGTTTCATCGAAGGAATCCTGATTTTAGTCCAAGATGACTGGACTGACGCGCAGGGCAGGCCTTTGAAGGGCAATGAAGCGACGAATTATCTATCGAACCCTTCCGCGCAGTTTGCGAGTCAACAACAATCAGGCGACAGGGTTTCCCAACTCAAGGAATTGGGTGAGCTGAAAAAGTCGGGCGTACTCACCGAGGATGAATTTGCGCGCGAGAAGCAGAAAATTTTGAGATAAGTAATTAATGCTGTAGGGCGCTCCCCTCTAAATTTTAACAAAGGTGGCCGGGTGATGGGTGCAGCCGGTGGTGGCGCGCCAGCGGCACCACCCGTGCTGCGCTCGGCCACGGAGCGATTTGCCCCGCAAATTGCGGAGTCGGCCAGCCCGCTCACGCCAGAAGACCTGCGGGGGGGATTTAGAGTTAGTCGCGCCGGCGCGTCCGCCGCCGGGGACGCGCGCCCGCCTTGCCGCCGCCGGTTTCCGGCTCCCGCTGGCGGCGCCTCCGCCGGCGCACGCGCCTCACGGGCCGCTCCTGCGAAAGCCCGCCAAAGTCCGTCCAGTCCGAACCGCGCTGCGCGCAATCCGGCTCCTCGCTCCAGTCGCCTGCCATTTTTTTCTTCCGAGCCCCTGAGGGGCGCCGCCGCCCGGCCTCGTCTGATATATATAGGTGTCGTCGGAGAATGTGAGCGAGTGGAGTCGGCCAGCAGCCGGTGGTGGCGCGCCAGCGGCACCACCCTGGCTGCACTTGGCCACGGAGCGATTTGCCCCGCAAATCGCGAAGTCGGCCAGATGATGGGAATAA
>CAYMDK010000011.1:0-24119 GCA_964389465.1 uncultured archaeon
ACGGCCGTGGGCGCATCGGGGTTGCAGTGCCGGGTGGGTTTAGGTGTTTCTCGGGCGGCAGAGCGCCAGTCTCGATTCTAATCGACACCCTTCATCCGGTTGCAGTCACGGCAAAGCAGCTGCAGGTTCTCCAGGCGGCTGCTGCCACCCTTGGCGTGTGGAATTATATGGTGGATTTCCAGATTCTTATTTGAACCGCACTTCACGCAGCGACCTTTATCGCGGATGAAGATTAGCTTCCTTTTGTGTGCCGAAATGTACGTGCGGTCAGCGGGCCTGGCCTCGGTCCAGAGGTGCACAACTTTGCGGTACGTCTTTTCGCCCCAGTCGACGCCCTTTGTGAATTTCCTGACGTATGTCATTGTCCTATTCAACCATTCATTGGGTTTCCGGCGTTTCATGAATGAGACGAGCCGCGGGACCGTTTATAATAAATCGGTCGCCAAACTTTTTCCGTAGCGAAACCAGCTTTAGATAAAACGACAGATTCCAGGGGCGAGATAGAGGATTTTGTCATCTCGCTCACACCTCGCAGAGGCCGGAATACCAGCGTCTGCCTGCAGGTCTCCGCACAATCCTTGCTGCGGTTTCGAATGCAGCTGAATCCCGGAGGTGTCCGGGGTGGAAATCTGGCATCC
Organism: uncultured archaeon; assembly: GCA_964389465.1. GTDB lineage: Archaea > Thermoplasmatota > Poseidoniia > MGIII > CG-Epi1 > UBA8886. The sequence continues at coordinate 639 of CAYMDK010000011.1, forward strand.
ACGAAACTGGATTTTTTATAAAAAATCAAGCCATTCGACGCACTCGACTTCAGCCCGGTTTTGGCGCGATTTTATATGTTTCTCACGTTCTAGCTTTCAAACGCCTCGAGACGGTACATTAATGCTGGAATCAGTACCCCACCCCCCCGTAGGGGGGGTGCTACTAATGGGGGTTGCAAACGCGAAATACCGTTTCCGCGGCATAATATGCCGCTCAGGCAGGTGTTTTTTTACTAAAAAGCGAGTAAAACGGCGATTTCGGCTGTTTCCGAGCGTGCAGAGGCCGGTTATTTCCGTAGTGATACGGGCTGTTATGGCTGCCATGGAAGCGTGACTACTGCGAAAACTCCTGAATGCTCTTGACCAGGTCCATGCGCCGGATACGCCAGGTGCCAATGAGCGTGGTGGCAAGCGCTGCGATGAGGATGAAGAGGAACAGGTAGAGCGCGACCATCCAGTCGATAAAGAGCGGGAAGTGGAACAACCAGGTCGTGAAGACCGCGACCATCCACTTGCTGGCGGCAATCGCGACCGCGACGCCGATTACGCCGCCCGCGAGACCGATGATAGCGTGCTCGACCAGCAGTACCCCCGACAGGCGCCACTTGGAGGCGCCGAGGACGCGCAGTGTCGCCAGCTCGGCGTCGCGCTCGGTGAGGTTGATAATCAGCGTGTTGACGAGGACTGCGATGGCGATGGCAGCGCCGATGACGAGGAAGGTGTAGATGATGGCCTGGTATTTCTCCATCGAGCTGTCGAACGCCGCGACAAGGTCGTCGTGGCGCGTCACGAGCGCCTGCTGCTCCAGCTCTTCGAGCGCCGCGTCATCGACGTTCCGCAGCATCACCAGGTTGACCATCTCCCAGCCGGTAATCGCCACGAGGTCGTCGCGGTGCAGCCAGAGCGTGCGCGTCAGCTCGAGCGTGATTCCGCTGACGCGCACCTCGACGGCGGTGCCAGCAATCTCGATGATTACCACGTCGCCCGGCTCCCATTCCAGGAACTCGGCGACCCCCTGGTCCACCAGCACCTCCACCGGCTGCGCGCCCGGTTGCGGCAGCTCCCCTTCCGTGAGCCGGAAGCCGTGCATCCCGCCTTCGCCGAATTGTTCGACGCCCCACACCATGAAGGTGCGGTCATCGCCAGCGGGCGAGCCGGGAAGCACCGAGACCCACTCCGCCTCGAGGCCCGAGTGGTTGGCAGCCCAGCTGCGCATCTGCGGCTCTTGCTGCGGCATGAAGACCGCCTGCGCGTCCCACTGCTCGACCTCGGTCAGCGAGTCGCGCATGTAGCCGGTCATCGAAGTCATTGTCAGCAGCCAGCCGCCCAGGATGACCAGCGCCAGCCCTAGCGCCGCCACCGTCAGCAGCAGCCGCCGCGGCTTGCGGAAGGTCGAGCGCACGCCGAGCCCCATCGTCACCGGCATCCACGCTGTCAGCCGCTGTGCCCACGCCTGCGTGCGCTTGATTTCGCGCTGCCCCATAACTTCCAGCGGCGTCAGCCGCGAGGCGTGGAGCGCCGGCCGCAACGAGAAAACCATAACGATGGCCATGACGCCCGCCGCGACCGCCAGCCAGAGGTCGGGGTAGTGCGCGACCCTGACGAGCGGGATGCCCCACTGGTCGAAGTAGAAGCTGGTCATTCCCACCGAAAACCAGGCGCCGAGCGCGACGCCGAGCGTGACGCCGGCGGAGCCGAGCAGCAGCGGCACCAGCAGGTAGTGATTGCGAACCTCGGCCGCGGAGAAGCCGAGCGCGCGCATCACCGCGATTTCGCGATACTGCGTCCGTATCAGCCGCTCCATTGAAATCGCCAGCACCAGCGCCGAGACCGCCCCCAGCAGGAAGATAGTCATGGGAATGGACTTGCGGCTCCCCTCGAGGTCCTGCCGCAGCAGCTCGACGGAGTGGATGGAGCCGCGGTCACCCACCAGTGCGCCCTCCACGCCCTCGTCGCGCAGCGCTGACGCGAGCTCCCATTTCAGCTCGCGCAGCGCGACGCCCTCATCCTCGTTGGTATCCTGCAGGTCATATGCAGGAGTTCCGGGCAGGTCGAGCAGCAGCATGTTCCGGCTCTCCGGCTCGAGGCCAGCGTCCGCCGTTAGTGCCGCCACCGGCAGGTAGAGCACGGCGTAGGCCCCTTCCTGTGGGATGAGCGTGCGCGAGCTGGCGACGTAGAAAAGATGGTGCGGCGAGTTGGCGACGCCGACGACCGTGTAGTTTTGCATCTTGCCCGCCAGCGAGACCGTTACCGTATCGCCCAGCCCGACGCCCAGCTCCTCCTGCACGTGGCGGTCAATCACCGCCTCGCCCGCGCCGGAAGCCGCGCGTCCCTCGCTGAACCAGAGGCTGCTTATCGCGGGCGACCCTGCATGGCCATAGAGCGTGGCGGCAATCCACTCGCCGTCATCGCGCAGGAACTGCCCATCGAGCGCTAGCCGCGTCTCGCACGCGTCCGCGGCGCCGAAGGCCGAGCAGGCCGCCGAGAAATTGGCCGCCGGCTGGTACTGGTCCTCAGTCGAGACGACTAGGTCCGCGAGATTTGTCTCGCCGTAGAACTCTTCGTAGACCGTGTCGCCGTTGCGGCTGAACTCGGCCATCATCACGCCGGTCAGCGTCGTAATCACGATTAGCAGCAGCATCACGCCGGTCCGGAAGCGAATACGCCACAGCGAGCGTAGCATCCGCCGCAGTAGCAGCCCCCTCATCGCTGCGAGAACTGGCGCGCTTTCTCCGCCAGCGATTTCAGCGCCTTTTTCGAAGAACGGCCGGCTTCCCTGACGGCACCCTTCACCGTCGCCAGCTCGCCCGGTCGGTCCTCGACCAGCCGGCCGGAGTCGATGGCGATGACCCGCGTCGCGTACCGCTCGAGTGCGTGGTCGTGCGAGACCAGCACCGCCGTGATTTTCTCGGCACGGCAGGCGTCAACCAGCACCTCCATCACCTGCCGTGTCGTCTCCGAGTCGAGGTTGCCGGTCGGCTCGTCGCCCAGCAGCAGCCGCGGCGACTTGGCGAGCGAGCGTGCAATCGCGACCCGCTGCTGCTGCCCGCCACTCATCTCGGACGGGAAGCGCTCCTCGAGGCCGGTCAGGCCGACCAGCGCCAGCAGCTCCTTCGCGCGCGGCTCGTCGCGGCCACCGGTCAGTTCCTGCACCAGCAGGATGTTCTCGAGTGCGGTCAGGTCGCCGAGCAGGTTGAAGAACTGGAAGACGTAGCCGACGTTCCGGCGGCGGAATGAGGTCATCGCCTCGACGTCGTCGTGAGGCACCAGCTCGCCGCCGAAGTGGTAGCTGCCGCTGGTCGGCGCGTCGAGGGCTGAAATCACGTTCAGCAGCGTCGTCTTGCCCGAGCCGGAAGGCCCCACCAGCAGCACGATTGCGCCTTCCTCCACCGTGAGGCTGAAGTCGTCAAGCGCGTAGATGCGCTCGCCCCCCATCTCGTAGATACGTGAGACTCCATCGAGTTCGACCAACGACATGGCGCCGCCAGCGGAGAGCCGGTTAAGGCAGTTCGGGCGTCGGTCCGATCGTGCCGCAGTGGGGGCAGATAATTTCTTCTTCGTCGCGCAGCCCGGGGAATTCGCGGTCGCAGCCACCTTGGCAGCGGAAGCGCACGTGGCGCGAGTATTCGGTGCCCGAGACCACACTGAAAACGCCTAGTTCCGGCTCTTCCTCTTCCGGGATGGCCTCGACCACCGGGACTGGCTCGATTAGCGCATCAACCGTCACGAGCGAAGGCCCCACTTCGGCTTCGCCCGCAGAGCGGCGTGACGCGAACAGCGCCACGCCGCCACCGAGGAGCGCGAGACCGACAACCAGCGGCAGCAGCCACGCTGGCGCTTCCGGGTCGCTGCTGCTGACGATGGGATTCTCGACCACCACCGGTGGCGTCAGATCGATCATAACCTGCTCGAGGGTCGTCCCGAGGTATTCCATCTCCGTGGATTCGTAACCTATGCGGTCGATGGCGATGACGCGGTAGTACCAGATCTGCCTGTCCAAGTTGTCTTCCACGTAACTGTTCTCTAGGTCCTGTGGAGCGAGTTCCGCGCGTACTACCCACCCCCCTTCCGGCCAGGTAAGGGAGCCCAGTGAGAGGTTCGTGGAGCGTTCGATACGGTAGAGGACCACGTCATCATCGCTTTCCCACACTAGTTCGGCCGAACGGAAACTCTCACTGTAGATGCGTACACCCTTCACGATGCCGGGTGGCGTCAGGTCAATGGTCGTCGCCATGTCGTAGCCAGCATAGCTGATGCGCAGCATGGCGTTGGCCGCGGGTCGGTAGCCAGATACGCCATCGCCGAAATGGAGCGTGCCGTTCGCGTAGTCGACGCGGAACTGGCTGGCGAGCATCTGCGACGGGTCGCTGCCGAAATACTCGTACAACGGTACCTCGAAGGTGCCGTCGCCATCCTCATCAACCGCGACAGCAACGTTGGCTGTCAGTCCGATGTAGACCGGCTTCAGCGGGAGCACCGGCAACGCCACGCTCGCGCCAGCCGCCCCGTCGCTGCCAGTCTCGAAAACATACGGTGTGCGGCTGGCGGTGTTGCCCGCCGCGTCGACCGGTGCCAGCCGGAACCAGTAGCTGCGCCCGTCGGCCAGCCCCGGGAAGAGCGCGCTGCCGTTGTCCCAGTTGACTGGCAGCGTGCCCCAGCCGAGCATCGCCTCGCTCCCCTCGGCAAGCAGCGCGTATTGCAATTCGACGTCGGTGAGCCCGCTGGTGTCGCCCAGCAGCTGCAGCGCGAGGACGCTTTCGCCCCAGAACTGTGGCAGCGCTGAAAGCGTCACTTCGGGGCGCTGCCGGTCGAAGCTGATTATGATGTCGGCCTCCGCTTTCGCCTCGCGGTTGCCGGCGTGGTCGGTCGCGAGGACGCGGAAGGTGTATTCCCCGTCGGCGACCGGCGCGAAATAGTGCTCGCCCGCGCTGTCGGAGAATGCCAGCCTGTCCCAGCCGGAGCCGTTGCGCAGTTCCAGTTCGTAGCTGGCGATATCGTTGTCGGCAGCGCTGGCCGGTTCCCACGCGAGGTAGATGCCAGTCAGGTTGGTCGGGTTGCCGGTGGTGTCGACCACCCTTAGCAGCGAGGCGGGTGGGGCGGTATCAATCAGGAATTCGGTGCCGTATGTGGACTTGCTCTCGACGTTACCGCGGGTGTCAAACGAGATTGAGCGGAAGCGGTAGATGGTGCCGTTGCTTCCGCCGCTGAAAGTGGTGTTGTAGCCGCTGAACTCACCCAGCGCTTCCCATGCGCCCCAGCCGCTGCCGTTGTTGAGCGCGTAGTCGATGCGGAAGCCGGCGAGGTCGGTCGCGTTGGCGAGCAGGCGCCAGCTGATTTCGACCTCCGTGGAATTGCGGAAGCCGCCCCGGTCCTCGACCAGCGAGGAGGGTGCTTTCGTGTCGAGCAGTACCGAGATACTGAGCGGCTGCGGGTGGAAGTTCCAGAGGTTCGCTTGCGAGATGTCGATATCGAGCTGCTCATCGTACCACTGTGTGTTCTGATTATTGCGTACCACTGAAGCAAGAACATTCTCCCCCTCCAGCAGTGCATCCGTGTTGTCGGGTTCCTGCTCGTTCCAGTAATCGGCGCCGTGGTCGCCTCCTCCGAGGTCGCTGAAAATCAGGTTGCCATTGAGGTAGTGGGCACCGGCGCCGTTGGTAGCTATGCTGAGGGTCAGCACGCCTTCCGTGTAGAGGTCGAGGTTACTGACGTTGAAAGCGTGGCGGAAGTAGGCGTAGTTGTCCCCATCCCACTCGGTGTTGTAGTTCACTCCGCTGATTGGATTATCGCCAAATGGTGCAACACCGTCTATACGCCAGCCGGAGTCGTTGAAGCCGGGCAGCGTCCAGTTCAGGTCATCGTAGAGCTGCTGACTGGTATTGGTGGAGTTGGTCCAGCTCCATTCAGTCGCGGCAGTACGCCCGCTCTGGACTAGTGGGAAGCTGACGCGCCGCGCAGAATTCTGCGATGTAGTCTCTATTGAGAAATTCCATTCTCCATCCGTTGTCATAGATGAAACCTCGATACTGACTAGCAGTTCACCGCTTTCTCCAGGAGCGAGCGACATGCTTCCAGGCAGGTAGTCAATGTCCCAGCCCGTCGGCCGTTCACTGGTAGCGAACGTCAGCACGTCAGGGAGGTCCCCGGTGTTGCGGACTGTGATGTTGAGTGACGTCGCAAGGGTCGAATTTACGACTGGAATGACGCCACCGTATTCCAGCGCATACCCCCAGTGATGGATATGAAGCATAATCTCCAGTGAATTGTTGAGGTAGTTGCTCTCGTTGCTTTCGCTACTGATACTCAGGTTGAGTGTAATGTCACCCAGCCTGTGCGGAGTCCAGTCCACCCCCATCGTTGCGTTGGTGTTAGCGGCGGCGGTCGAAAGGAACTGCTGCCATACGATTTCCCCATCGGCCTGCAGCGTGATAGTGGCATTCTCGGCGGTCGCGTTGCCTCTGTTTGCCACTTTCAGCACCAGCGTCAGCTGGTCACCCAGGATTACCGGTTCCGTCGTCGTGTTGAATGGATTATGGGTGGCAATTATCCGTGGGTCAAGCCACTGTTGGTTCTGGCTTGCTGACCAGACATAGTCCCACGCGTAAATCGCGAGCAGGTTATCGCGACTATCAAACATGGTCGGCGAGATGTCTTCTGTCCCGTCGGAGTTCCAGTATTGCATAGAGTGTCCGTTCGCACCTTCTTCCCCATCACCACCGTAGATAAGGTTACCATTGAGATACGGCGTGCAGTAGTTGGAGAATGCAACATTAATCTCGGCTGAGAGGATTGTTCCGACCGGCAGGTCGAACCTGTGCCTGACCAGCAGGATGTCATTCTCATACGGTGAACTACCATTAGTGTCCCAGATGGTCTGGGGCTCTACATTGTTATTTTCCGAGTCACCAAATGGTGCCGCGCCAAGTAACCAGCCCGAATCATTGAACCCGGGTTGCGACCAGTTTTCCGGCGCCTGAGAGTAGTCATCCAGGATAAGGTAGCGGTACAGAGTGGCATTGTCCCTGCCGCTCTCAACAAGCGTGACGGGAACTTCATCCTCACCGGCAAAGCCGTATTCCAGCGAGAGCGCCTGCAGGTCCACCTCGCCGTCGGTGGGGGTGGCGAGTGCCAGCAGGACCGCGGCGGTAACCAGCAGCAAAGACCGGGTGGCCATGAGACTCGCTCACGCTCTCCGCCGTTAATATAAGCTTCCCGCTCGCGTCACGTCAATGCTATAAAACCGGTCCCCGCGTGGGCGCGCGGGAGCGTTTCATTGTCGTCAGACGAAGAGGAAGAGGGCATCCGCAGCCGCATCGACCGTTTCTTCGACGGGCAGGCGCGCAAGCGTGACGAACTGCTCGACCGCGAGGCGATGGGAAAGCGGTTCGAGGAGGTCAAGCGCTCGGTCGCGATATCCTCGCCCGAGTCGGTAAAACGACTGGCGCGACAGCAGCGCGAGAGGAACGCCGCATCCGCTGCGGAGCCGATGCCCGAGGCGGTTGTCGAGGATGTTGAAATCGGTCCGTGGTCGCGCGGACTGGTGCGCATCACGACCGCGCAGCCGCCGCTGACGCTGGGGGTCATGACCGTGGTCATGCTGATTATGCTGGTCGGTATCGGCCAGACCAACGTCAACGGCGCGATGGAGGTCTACCTGCCGCGCGGCTCCCCTGAGGAGGCGCTGCTGTTCGAGGTGCGCGAGGACTGGTCGACCGACGTCATCGTGATTTACGTCGAGACGCGCAACGCCTACGAGATGAACGACAAGACCAACATCACCGAACGGCGGGTGCTGCTCGAGATGGACTATGTCGAGCGCAAGCTGGATTTTATCGGGCAGGTCGAGGAACCGGGCCAGCCGGGGGTCGTCCCGAGCGACAGTGGCGAGATAGATAACGTCGTCTTCTCGCTCAGCATTGCCACGATTATCAAGGAGCTGCACTCGAGCAATTCCCGGGCCTACGACGCGCTCATCAACAATGCCGATGACTGGGCGGCGGCCGAAACCAGCGACAACTCACGCGACCTGGCGCTGCTGGTGAAGCAGGCTGCGCAGTTCGCCAAGCAGCTGGCGATAGCAACCGGCACACTCGGGAGTTACGAAGTCCCGAGCCAGTCCGATATCGACGGTTACACCGACGACATCCCGCAATCGGTGCTCAATAAGGTCATCCGCGACACCAACGGCGACGGCATCTGGGACACCGGCGTGATGGTCTTTGGCATTACCAGTACCGTTGACCCCGCTATCGCGATTGACGCCGTGCAAGCGGCGCTAGACGAGCGGGGGGAGGAACTCCCCAACCGCCCTAACGGCGAGACCTACAGCGATATGGCGCTGACCGGACCGGTGCCGGTGACGCAGGCTATCACCGAGCGTTCGTTCCAGGAATTCTGGAACGTCTTCCCGATTGGCGTCGTGCTCTGCGCGGTGATGATTTTCGCGCTGCACCGACGGATTCGCGCCGTGCTGATTGCCGGCGTGCCGACGCTTTACGGTATTTTCTTCACCTACGGCCTCATCGGCTGGTGGGGGCGCGAGGTGACGCCGACTATTATCGCGCTAGGCCCGATTCTCATGGCGCTGGGTGTGGCCTACGGGCTCCACCTCACCAACCGGTTTACAGAGGAAAAGGGCGCCGATGCGCGGGAGCGCATGATGCGCGCCCTCTCCACCACGGGGCGCGCCATCGTGCTCTCGGCCGTGACGACCATGATTGGCTTCGGCAGCCTGATGTACACCAACCTGGACCCGGTCTTCACCGTCGGCTTCTCGCTGACGATGGGCATATTCCTCTGTCTGTTGACGACTTTCGTGATGGCGCCCGCGATTGCGGTCTGGACCGATTACGATTACCACAAGACCGAAGGCGAGTGGCGCACGCTGGCGAAGGTCGTTACCGAGCACAACCGTCCGGTGCTGGTGGTGATGCTGGTGCTGATGCTGCTCTCGGCCGGCGTACTGCCGAAGCTCGAGACCAACATCGACTACCTTGAAATGGTCCCCAACGACGAGCCGACGCTAGTCGGGATTGTCAAGTATTCGGAGAACTTCAACGCTGGCGCGCTGGGGATGATTATCGTGCGGGGCGACTTCCGTAACGCCTTTGACGAGACTAATGACGACGCGGTCGACCATCTCGACCAGATTGACTTGCTGGTCACGGGTGAACGCGATAACAGCACGCGTGCGGGGCTCAACGATGTCGCGAACGTCAACGCGATTGCCATCACCGACCTGATGAAGACGGTCAAAGTGCAGACCAACCAGTCAGCGACAGTCGCTGACCTTTTCGACCTGTTCGGTATCGGCAGCTTCGAGCGCTCATTCTGGGAAATCCTGCATGATCCACGCGTCGCCAACAACCCTGCCGTGGGGCGCGATTTCCAGAAATACCTGCTGAACGTATTCTACGACTCGCTGACCGACGAGGCGCTGGGGATGCTGATGAACGACGGCTACTCGAAAACGCTGGTCTACGTCGACATGCCGCTGATGGACATCCGGGGCATGGAGGCGGCGGTGACTGGGGTCAACGCGGTGCGTGATGACTGGGATTACGCACCGGTCAAGGTCTCGGCGCTGACTGGCGTGGCTGCAATCGGAACCAGCGTCAACGCACAGCTGATTACCTCACAGTTGCAGACACTCGCGATCTGCCTCATCCTGGTCTTCGCAATCCTGACCCTGACGTTCGGCCGCAACTGGAAACTGGGGCTGGTGACGACAATCCCGGTGGTCTGGGTCGTTTCGCTCGAGCCGCTCACCTTCGTAGCGCTGGGGCAGTCGCTCTCGCTGGTGACGGTGATGATTGGCTCAATCGTGATAGGCGTCGGCATCGATTTCTCAATCCACATTACGCAACGCGTTATCGAAGGCGGCGTCAACCTGCCGTCAGTCTATCGCGCTACCGCGCGCACCGCGCAAACGCTGGGTGAAGCGACGCTCGTCACGCTCTTCGGGCTGATGGCGGCCTTCGCCATCAAGATTTCCGCGCTCTGGTGGTTCGTCTTCATCATCATGGTGCTCCTGCTGGCATCGATGATTGCCGCCATGTTCCTGCTACCGGCGCTCTACGCGACGATTGTCAAGGCTGGCGGCACGCTCTCATGAGCGTCCTTGCCGTCGTCGGCGCACAGTGGGGCGACGAAGGCAAAGGAAAAATCACCGACTGGCTCGCTGCCGATGTCGGGACCGTCGTGCGGGGTCAGGGTGGCAGCAATGCTGGCCACACCGTGGTCATCGACGGCGAGAGCCACAAGCTGCACCTGCTCCCGTCGGGAATCCTGCGCAGCGAGGTTCTCGCCATTGCTGGCGCAGGGATGGTAATCGACCCCGAGCAATTGCTGGCGGAGCTCGAGCAGCTACCCGAAGAACGGGGCGAGCTGCTGATTTCAGAGCGTGCCCACGTCGTGATGCCGTACCACCGGCTGCTCGACGGTGCCGAGGAGCGCGCCAAGGGAGGCGGTGCTGCCGGGACCACCGGCAAGGGCATCGGCCCCGCCTACGGCGACCGCGCCACCCGCTTCGGGATTCGCATGGGTGACTTGCTCGAGCCGGAGACACTACGTGCCCGGCTCGAGCGGGTGGTGCCGCGGACACAGGCGCTGCTCGACCATTACGGCACTGGCGACCTGCTGGAGCTGGAGCAGCTCTACGACCTCGCCGCGGGCTGGGGCGCGATGCTGGAAAGCAGCATCGGCAACGCCTCGCTCGCGATAGCCGAGCGGCTTGGCGGGGGCGTGTTGCTCGAGGGGGCGCAGGGCGTCCACATCGATATTGACCACGGCATCTATCCTTTCGTAACTTCATCAAGTCCAACTCCGGCCGGGATGGCGCAGGGCGCCGGAATTGCGCCCGGCCTTATCGAGCGCGTCGTCGGCGTTACAAAAGCGTACGTCACGCGCGTTGGCACCGGCCCGTTCCCGACCGAACTGGAGGACGCCACTGGCGAGCACATGCGCGGTGTCGGGGGTGAATTCGGCACCACCACCGGCCGCCCCCGTCGCTGTGGCTGGCTCGACATGGTGATGCTCGAGCACTCGCAGCGGCTCTGCGGCTTCAGCGAGCTGGCAATAACCAAGCTGGACGTACTGGGCGGCCTCGCTGAAATCCGGGTCTGCACCGCTTACGAAACCCCGCACGGCCGCCTCGAGCACTTTCCCGCCTCGATGGCGCTTCTGGCGGAGTGCACGCCAGTCTACGAAACGCTGGCGGGCTGGCCGGCACTCTCGCCCGTGGAATGGCAGGTGGCGGCTGCAACGGGCAACCTGCCGGCTGCTGTCGAAGAATTCATCGCGTTCGTCACCAGTCGGCTGGGGGTCCCGGCGGGGTTGCTCTCCTTCGGGCCGGACCGTGAGGCGACGCTGCGGCTGCGCTAGTCCTCTTTAGCTGAGGTGACGCGCTTGATGGTCTCGCCGACTACCCTGATGGCGTCGCCGGTTTTGTGGCCGGTGCGCGCGGTAGCCTTGATGGCGTTCCCCGTCGAGACGACCACCGAGCCGGCGGCGTCCACCATTGAGCTGCCCGCCTTGACGACGTTCCCGCCAGCAACGACACCGCTGCCGACTACTCCACCCAGCCGTCCGCTCACCGTCGTGGCGGTGCCGGCCGCGCGGCGCGTGATGTCCTCGGCCAGGTCGGCCGCCTTACGGGCAGCGGCAGCGATGTCGTCCACCGCTTCGCCAATGCCGAGGCTGTCGATTGGGCCGGACTTCTTGTTCTCACCCATATTGGGGGCGGGACGGGGAACTATTTAATTGTTTGGCGTAATTTGCGGCTATTTTAGTTACATCGCGTTACCTGTAACGCATTAATACCCTTCCCCCTCACCCGGTATGAAGCACCTAAATGCCCGTATCCCTGACGACGAAGCGGAGCTGTTCGACGAGATTACCAGCTTCTGCCGCGAATCGGGCTACAACCTGTCGCAAATAGTACGGTTGCTGGTCAAACGCTGGTACCAGAACCAGCTCAACCGCTAGCCGTATTCGTAGAATCCGCGGCCACATTTACGACCGAGGTGGCCTGCCGCGACTTTCTCGCGCAGCAGCGGGCAGGGAAGGTATTTTTCGTTATTGAAACCGCGATGCAGCACTTCCATAATTGAGAGGCAGGTGTCCAGCCCGATGTAGTCCGCCAGTGCCAGCGGTCCCATGGGATGGTTCATCCCCAGCTTCATCACGGTATCAATCGCCTCCGCCTCAGCGACGCCTTCCATCAGCGCGTAGCACGCCTCGTTGAGCATCGGCATAAGGATGCGGTTGGCGACGAAACCGGGGAAGTCATTGGCTTCGACCGGTGTCTTCCCCATCTCGTGCGCCAGTGCCATAACGGCTTCGCAGGTGGCGTCGGAGGTTTCGCGGCCGCGGATGACCTCGACCAGTTCCATCAGCGGTACCGGGTTCATGAAGTGCATGCCGATGAACTGCGCCGGTCGACCGCTTGCCTCGCCCAGTTCAGTGATAGAGATGCTGCTGGTGTTGGAGGCGAGAATCGTTCCGGGCGGGCAGAGCTGGCCCAGCGCGGCGAAAAGCTCCTGCTTGATTTTCTGGTCCTCAACAATGGCCTCGACAACCAGGTCTGCCTTCGCCAGCGGCGCCTGCTCCACGCTGGGTGTGATGCGCGCCAGCATCGCCTCTGCTTCCCCGGCGGGCAGTTTGTCCTTTGAAACGAACTTCTCGAGGCTTCCGCGGATGGCCCCCATGCCGCGTTCGACGAACTCCGGCGCGATATCCTGCAGGATGACGTCGCGGCCGGTGGCAGCCGCCACCTGCGCGATGCCGGCGCCCATCTGTCCGGCACCGACGATGCCGATGGTCCTAATCGCCATTGGCCACCAGCCAGGTCATGATGCCGTTCTGGACGTGCAACCGGTTCTCGGCCTGGTCGAAGACGATGGAATAATCAGCCTCCATCACTGCGTCGGTCACTTCGCGGTCGCGCTCGGCGGGGAGGCAGTGCATGAAGAGCGTTTCGCAGCCGGTGGCGGACATTAGCGCACTGTTAACCTGGAATGGCGCGAAGGCCTTCGCGCGCGCGTCCGCCTCTTCTTTCTGCCCCATTGAAGCCCAGACGTCGGTGTAGATCACGTCGGCGCCGGCAACCGCCACAGGTGGATCATGACTGATTTCGATGGACGAAATCCCCGCCTCGCGTGCTGCGGCGACGGTCTCCGCGTCCGGCTCGTAGCCTTGCGGGCAGCAGCAGATGAAGTGGAGTGGGAGTCGCATCGCCAGCCGCAGCCAGGAATGGACAATATTGTTCCCGTCACCCATGTAGACTACCTTCGGTTTCTCCTGCTTTGGCAGGTGCTCCCGGATGGTGAAATAATCGGCCATTACCTGGCAGGGGTGGTTGTAGTCGGTAAGGCCGTTTATGACTGGAATAGTTGCGTGCTCCGCCAGCTCGAGGATGTGGGTGTGGTCGAACAGCCGCGCCATTATCAGGTCGTTGTAGCGGCTGAAGAGCCGTGCGATGTCCTTGATGGCTTCGCGCTTGCCGATGCCTATGTCCTGCGGCCCGAGGAAGAGCGCATGCCCTCCCATCCAGGTGAAGCCGGTCTCGAAGGAGACTCGCGTGCGCGCTGACGGCTTGGCGAATATCATCGCCAGCGAACGCCCGGCGAATGGTCTATGGTCCCCCCGCGCGCGAAATTTTGTTTTCAGCTCGTCCGCCAGTCGCAGGATTTCAAGCAGTTCTGTCGCTGTGAAGTCGGAGATGTGCAGGAAGTGCCTGAGCATCTATTCCCGGTCGATACGGGGCGCGAGCAGGAAAGTGACCTCGCCCTGTGAACCGGTAAGGTCATCGACAGCCAGATCAGCGGTGATGCGCACCGGCAGGTCACTGCCGAGCGAGATGTTCAGGATGCGGTCCTTCGCCAGCGAGCCAACCATCAGCGTGAAGTATTCCAGCGAGAAGAGCGAGGTCTGCTCTTCGGGCGAGTCGAGCTTCTCGAGCTGCTTCTTGCCCAGTTCGAGGTCAACCCGGTTCTGGTTGTCCCCTTCGCATACCAGCCGGAAAACTTTCTTGCTGGTTGAGAGCGCAATGTGGTCCGAAACCGATTTCGACGCCTTCAGCCCCTGCAGGACCTCCTCGACCGCGACCTTGACGGTGGCAGGCAGGTCCAGGGCGGGGACTTTCGGGTCAGGCATTCCCGCTGTATCGAGAAGCGGCATCGCGCGCGTCAGGTTGCCGATGGTGACTACCAGCCGGTTCAGTTCAGTGTCCTGCTCCAGGTCGACCATGTCGCCAGCGCGAGCCACGGAGAGGACCGAGCGGAACTTGTCCACGTCGATACCCAGTTCGGCTTCCTCCGCCTTGTAGGAATCGAAAGCAGCCTTGTCCAGGCGAGCCTCAATCATCGCTACGTGCGAAGGGTCAACTGCCTTCACGGTCAGGTCACCCTTGCCAACGCTGAGCTTGGCTTCATCAACCAGCGCGCCGACAGTGCCGACGAACTCCTTGAGATACTCTGCTGAAATTCTGGCCTTTAACACAGTTGCACCGCCGGCGCAGTGGTGAACCGTATTTAATTCTTCTTCGGAGTTCCTGTCGATAACGGAACTATCATATACCCCCTTTAGAATGAAGCGTCGCTTTTACCCAGTTTGGGAGTTGACTTTGTCCGAGAAAGAACTCAAGAAGGGCACCACCACCGTAGGGCTGGTGTGCCGTGATGGTGTGGTCATGGCGACCGAGATGCGTGCCACGATGGGGCACCTCATAGCGCACAAGAACACACAGAAGCTGTTCCGTATCAGCGACCATATTGGCCTGACTGTAGCGGGACTGGTCGGTGACGCACAGATGCTGGCGCGCTGGCTCTCGGCCGAGGTGAAGCTTTTCGAGCTGAAACGTGGCCAGAAAATGACGGTCCTTTCAGCCTCGACACTGATGGCCAACATCATGAACGGCCGGCGCTACATGCCGTTCTGGGTCCAGCTGCTGATTGGCGGCGTCGATACGGCCGGCGGCCATGTCTACTCACTCGATGCGGCAGGCGGCTCGATTCCAGATACGTTTACCACCACCGGTTCCGGCTCGCCCTTCGTTTACGGCGTGCTCGAGGACCACTTCCGTGAGGGGTTGAGTGTCGCTGAGGGCAGGGAACTTGCCATCCGGGCGCTAACCGTGGCGATGAAGCGCGATTCGGCTTCAGGCGACGGCATCTCGCTCTGCACAATCGATTCAAGCGGCTACACCGCGATGGACGCGGCAGCCGTCATGGAAATTCAGGCTAAGCTGGCTGCCTGAGGCAGCCTTCACACACGCTGGGAGAAAGGTCAACATGGCCGTAGAGGACGTCATCAAGGAGGTTCGCGAAGCCGCGCAGAGTGTCATATCTGACACCGTCGAGTTCACCGACGTGCGCGTAGAGGGCTCCAGCGTGGTGCTCTACACTCGGGACATGGAAGCCTTCGCCGGTAGCACTGATATCGTGCGCAAGCTGGCGCAGAAAGTGCGCAAGCGCATCATCATCCGGGCCGACCCGGCGGTGCGGCTGCCGACGAAAGAAGCGGAGGAAAAACTGGCTGAAATAATTCCGGCCGAGGCGGAGGTAAGCAGCATCCGCTTCGACGAAATTAACGGTGACGTCTACATCGAGGCTGTCAACCCCGGTCGCGCCATTGGCAAGTTTGGTGCAGTGCTCAACGATGTGCGGCGTGGTATCGGCTGGAATCCGATAGTCGTCCGCGACGCACCAATGGAATCGACTACGCTGCGCGAAATCCGTAATTATATCCTAGAGCCGAAAATTGCGCAGAAGCGCAAGGATTTCATGAAGCGCGTTGGCCGCAAGGTTTTCCGCGATACCATCGATGGCGAGCAATTCGTACGCATTACTGCCCTCGGCGGCTACCGCGAAGTGGGGCGCTCCTGCCACCTGCTGATGACCAAGGACAGCAAGGTGTTGATTGACTGCGGCTTCAACCCCGGTAACGACAAGGAGCCGAGCCCTTTCCTGAACGCGCCCGAGGTGACGCCCCTCGAGGGGCTCGACGCGGTGGTGCTGACGCATGCACATCTCGACCACTCGGCGCTGCTGCCGATGCTTTTCGTATACGGCTATGATGGTCCCGTATATTGCACCCCGCCCACGCGCGACCTGGCGGCGCTGTTGCAGACCGACTACATCAAGATCCAGAATGCCGAAGCCAAGAAGGTGCCCTACAACAGCGAGCAAATCCGGCAGCAGGTACGCAACTGCATCCCGCTAAACTTTGGTGATACGACTGATATTGCGCCTGACCTGAAGCTTACGCTCCACAACTCGGGCCACATCCTCGGCTCGGCAAGCGCCCATTTCCACGTTGGCGATGGCCAGCACAACCTCGTCTTCTCGGGTGACATCAAGTTCGAAAACACCTGGCTTTTCGACCGGGCTGTCAACCGCTTCCCGCGCATGGAGGCACTGGTGATGGAGGCGACCTACGGCGGCTTCAAGGATTTCCAGCCATCGCGGGAAGAGGGGATGCGCAAGCTTACCGAAGTTATTAATCGCACCGTCGAGCGGCGCGGTAAAATCCTGATTCCAGTCTTCGCCGTAGGCCGTTCGCAGGAGGTGATGCTGGTCCTCGAAAAGGCGCATCGCGAAGGCATGCTGCAGGACATGGATGTTTTCCTGGACGGGATGATATGGGAGGCGACCGCGCTTCACGCCGCCTATCCGGAATACCTGAACAACAACCTGCGCAACAAGATTTACCAGAATCGCGGCAACCCATTCCGCGACGACATGTTCCGGAAGGTGGACTCGGTCGACATGCGGCAGGAAATATGCTCGCGCGACGAGCCAGCTATCGTGCTCGCTACATCAGGAATGGTAAATGGTGGGCCGGTGATGGAATACCTGCGCCACTGGGCTCCTGACAAGCACAACAGCATGGTCTTTGTCGGCTACCAGGCCTCGGGCACGCTGGGGCAGCGCATTCAGAAGGGGACCCGGGAAATCAGTCTGCATGACCGTGACAACGGCGGGATGGTGACAGTACCGGTCAACATGAATATCGAGACTTGCGAAGGCTTTTCCGGGCATAGCGACAAGCGGCAACTGATGCGCTATGTGCGCACCATCCGCCCGCGCCCCAAACTGGTACTACTCAATCACGGCGACCCGCAGAAGTGTGACCAGCTGGCGACCGACATCCGACGCAAGGCGCGGCTGAAGGTCGAATCACCACACAACCTGGAGACCATCCGGCTTAAATAGAGATGGACGAGGAACGAATCCTGCAGGCGGTCACGGAACTCGAGAAATGGGAAGCGCGCCGCGAGCGCGTTCGCGCCCGCATCGAACAGGGTGATGGCGACGATTCGGAGCTGGAACGCATCGAGGAACAGGTCGCGCACTACGAGCGGCTGCTGGCAGATATGAAGCGCGAAAGCCTTGGCAGCAGCGACGTCTCACGCACGATTGCACGAACCGGAAATCCTTAAACGCCTCGGCAAGTGGCGCAACCGTGGTGAGGTGGCAGAGAGGCTATGCGTACGCCTGCAGAGCGTATCTACGTCGGTTCAAATCCGGCCCTCACCACCACCCGCTATGATGGCCTGAAGTCCTGCAATAGCAATTGTAGCTGCTCGCGTCCCTTGTAGTGGTTACGCTCGAGCCGGAACACAACGTCGACGTGGTCGCCCGGCCTCAGCGCCTCCGCCCGCTCGCCCATTCCCCAGCCGATGGCGTCGGGGCTGCGCGCCAGCGAGAGCCGCAGGTGGTCACTATCGCGCCCCATTGTGCGGACCGACTGCACTTCCTGCCCCAGCAGCGCAAAGGTCGGCGCCAGATTGCCCTGCCCGAAGGGCGCCAGCCGTTCCAGCTGCGCCATGAATTGCAGGTCGAGCCGGCCCGCCTCGAGCGGGGCGGCAATCTCGAGCAGCGGCTGCCGCATCTCGTCGGTGAGCCGCTTCGTCGCGTCAGCCATCAGCGCGTCGCGCAACGGTTCTAGATTAGCGGCCGGCAGGTGACAACCGGCCGCCATGGCATGGCCGCCGCCGCCGTCGAGCAGCGCCTTCTGGCGGTCGAACGCGGCGCTCAGGTCGTAGCCCGGAATCGAGCGCGCCGAGCCGCCCGCCGCATCGCCGTCGATGCGCAGCACCAGCGTCGGGCGATGGAAGCGGCGCATGATGTGCGACGCGACCAGCCCCATCACGCCGGCGTGCATTTCTGGATGCCAGACGACGATGAAGTCTTTCCCCGCTTGCGCTGAAGCCAGCTCGAGCGCCAGCTCCTCGCAGCGTGCTGTCTCTGCCTGCCGTTTGGCGTTGAGTCCGGTGAGCTTCTCCGCCAGCGGCCGCGCTGCCGCGAGGTCCTCTGCCAGCAGCAGTTCGAGCGCGATGTCGGCGCCCTCCATGCGACCGGCGGCGTTGATACGCGGCGCCAGCTTGAAACCGATGTCGGCCGGGTCAAGTTCACGCTTGGCGCGCGCCTGCTCGATGAGTGCCTTGATTCCAGCGCGCTTCGTAGCCGCGACGCGCGCAAGCCCATGCGCCACCAGCGCGCGGTTCTCGTCGACCAGCGGCATCATGTCGGCCACCGTCCCGAGCGTCACCAGGTCCAGCGCCTCGGCCAGGAAAGCGGTCGCATCGCCTGCGGGCAGGATACGCGGCGCGAGCGCGCAGCAGAGCTTGTAGGCTACTCCCACTCCGGCAATGGCGCGGAACGGGTATTCGTTATCCTTGCGGTTGGGGTTGACGACCGCGGCGGCCGGGGGCAGTTCGCCCTCCTGCTTGTGGTGGTCGGTAATCACGATCTCCATTCCCAGAGCATTGGCTTTCGCGACCGCCGCATTGGCGCTGATGCCGTTGTCGACCGTCACGATGAGCCGGCTGCCGCGCGCATGCACCTTCTCGACGCCCGCCTCGGTCAGCCCGTAGCCATCGTCGATGCGATGCGGCACATGGTAGTCGACCTGCATCCCCGCCTGTTTCAGCAGGCTGTAGAGCAGCACGGTCGACGTCACGCCGTCGCAGTCGTAGTCGCCGAAGACGGTAACGGGTTGCTGCCAGGTCAGCGCCCACTCCAGCTTGGCGACCGCCCTCTCCATGTCGGGTAGCCCGAACGGGTCATGCAGCTGGTCGAGTGATGGATGCAGGAACGCGTCGCGTTCCGCTCCCGCCAGGCCACGTTGCACCAGCAGCAGCTCGACAATATCGGCCGGCGGCTCTTCGCTCAGGAAGCGCCACTGCGGTCGCAGCACCTACATCTCCTCTGGCGCGACCACGCCCAGCAGCCCCAGCACATCCGCCAGCACGCGTCGTGTCGCGTCGACCAGCGCCAGCCGGAACCCCTCGGCGTCGGAGTCAAGCACCGGGCAGTCGCGGTAGAAGCCGTTCAGCGCCCCCGCCAGGCCATGCGCGCAGGGCGGCAGCAGGTGCAGCTTGCGCTCGTCGGCGGCGCGCGCGACCGTCGCAGGCCAGCGCGCGAGCTGTCGCAGCAGCGCCTCCTCGGTCGGGTGCAGTTTACTGGGTGGGTCGCCGCCCGACTCCCCGTCAGCGCGGCGCAGGATAGCGCAGCAGCGCGCGTGTGAATACATCGCGAACGGCGCCGAGTCGCCCTCGAAGCTAAGCGCGTCCTGCCAGCGGAAGGTGAAGCCCTTTTCGGCCTGTACGCGCAGGATATTGTAGCGCAATGCTCCCGTGCCGATAGCGGTCGCCAGCGCCTGTCGCTGCGCGGAAGCCATGTCGGGCCGCCGCTGCTCGAGTTCCGCGAGCGCCCGCTGCTGCGCCTCCTCGAGCATGTCGTCGAGGTAGACGACGCGTCCGGCGCGGGTCGACATCTTGCCGTCCGGCAGGCTGACGAAGGCGTAGAAGACTGCCTCGGGCGTTGGCGCCTCGAGTTCGCCCAGCGCGATACCGAGCAATTGCGACTGCAATTTGTGGTCCTCGCCGAGGACGTTCAGCGCCATGTCGCAGCGGCCGAACTTGTCGAGATGGTACGCAACGTCGCGCGTCGTGTAGAGGCTCAACCCGCTCTTGCGCGTGAAGAAGAAGCGCTGGTTGCGGCCGGCGATGCCGTGCCCCGCAAGGTCGAGGAACTTTGCCCCCTCCTCCTCGCCGCATAGCGGCGATTGCGCCAGCCGTTCGATAACGTCGTTGACGGCACCGTCGGCGACGAGCGTCGATTCGTGGAAATACGCGTCGGCCTCGGCGCCCAGCTGCGCCAGCGATTCACGCATGCCCGCCAGCATCTTTTCGGCGGCGCCCGCGACCTCGTCGGCCGCTTCCGCGTCGCCCTCTTCGCAGCGCTCCATCAGCGCGTAAATCGCCTCCTTCGCAGCGGGGTCGCTTTCGAGCGCGGAGTTCGACTGCTGATAGCATTCGACCAGCGCGTGGTCGACCTTCGGCGCGTCGCCCGGCGCGAAGTGGCGCAGACCGTACGCGAGCGTGGCCGCTTGCCGGCCCATGTCGTTGACGTAGTACTCGGTCGCGACCTCGTCGCCCGCGTAGCGCAGCAGTCGTGCCAGCGTATCGCCGATAATCGGGTTACGCGCGCGCCCCATATGGAACGGGCCGGTGGCGTTGGCCGAAGTGTGCTCAATCAGCACGCGGCGACCACTCGGGGGCCGGGCGCCGAAATTGCCATTGGCAATTTCGGCCAGCAACGGCACAGCCAGCGGACGCCAGTCGAGCGTGATGTTGCAGTACCCGCCGTCAGCCGTCGCGCGCAGTCCACGGCCGGCGAGCGCAGCCGCCAGTTCGGTCGCCAGCGCCTCCGGCGGCTGCCGCAGATGCTTCGCGGCGGGGAAGCAGATGACGGCGAGGTCGCCCTGTCGCGGGCGGCGGTCGAGCGGTAGCGCCGGCCAGTCCAGTTCCTGTAGCGCGGCGGCGACCGTTTCTTCGGCCGCAGCGAGCGCTTTTGCGTGGGTCACGTGCCCCTCAGTCCGACGGCGGTAAAACGCTTAGCCGATATACCGTGGCGTTTCCGGCTGCGCCTCGGGGGGCGCCTGATCGCGCATCAGGCGCAGCTGCGCCTCGAGCTCCTCGGCCTCTTTCAGCAGCGGCTCCGGGTCGAGCTTGATGGCGAGCAGCAGCTCGTCCAGCGCACCGATGACGCGTGCAGCCGCACGGGCGTCGGGGATATCTTCCTTGACCTCAGCCAGCAGGCTCAGTACGTCGATTCCGCGCCGCTTGCCTTCGTTGAGCATCACTCCCGAAACGCCGCCGATGGTGCCGAACTTGAACGGAATTACGCCCGCGTCGCCAATCCAGCCACGTGCCTTCTCGGTCGAGCCGACGCCGTAGACTTCGTCGGGGACGGCGTCGTCGTCGGCAGTGTGGAATCCCTCGGCTGAAACCAACCGGGTGCACCCCTTGTCGAGCATCCAGTCGAAAAGCGCCGTAACGAGTGGCTTGGTCAGCTGCGCCGGAGGCGAGAACTCGCTGACGCAGACCACCAGCTGGTTACAGGTGCCGTCGCGGCAGCTCTGCTCGCCGGCGTAGATTCGCACGGGGTTGTGTGGCACGCCATCCTTGACGACCGAGACGGCGGGGAAATGGGGGCTCTCGACCACACCAATCTGCTCCAGCTCCTGCGAATTGATGAGGTGGTTGGCAGCAATCGTGCCGACCAGCCCCACACCGGGGAATCCGTCGATAACGGTCGCGCCTTTCAGGTTTTTTTCAACAAGTTCGTGGATTTCAACCTGGGGACTCATAGAAGGTCGTCCAGTTCCTCGTCCTCTTCGAGGTCGGGCAGTTCTTCGTCGTCGCTGAGCAGGTCACCCAGCTCGTCGTCCAGATCGCTCTCCTCGAAATCTTCCTCAAGGCTGAGGTCATCGTCGCCGTCACCGCCCTCGCCGAGGTACAGTTCGGTCCAGAGCGAGAAGTGTTCTATTTCGCTTCTCTTTGCGAAGCGTTTCGCATCACTGACGGTCCTGAAACGACCTATCAGGGGATCTCCTTCACCGGGCTCTGCAGCAAGCATGACGTACTGCTTTTTGCGCACCAGGTCGCCCATCAGCAGGCGAACTGCCTCGAGCACTTCCGGATTATCTGCAGCTTCGGACATAATTTCGCTCCGACCGTCGACCCGGTCGTCGTTATAAATACTTATCCACGCGGTTTGTAGCGGATTAATCGCCTGCTGGGAACCCTGTTGCTGGCAGTTGCTGGAACGGCCGCAGCCACTTAAAGGGTGCATGCGGATGAAGCGGCGATGGTGGAACGACTTGCAACGGTGCTACGCGGGGTGGCCGAGTGCGTTACCCAGCCCGAACTCGAAGCGCTGCTGGAAGCGAAGGCGCAGCCGACGGCGTACATCGGCTTCGAGCCCTCCGGCCTGCTGCACGCGGGGTCGCTGGTGCCGATGCTCAAGGTGCGCGACCTGATTTCCGCCGGCTTTCGCGTCACCGTCCTGCTTGCAGACTGGCACGGCTACATCAACAACAAGCTCGGCAGCGACTGGGACGCGCTGCGCGCGGGTGTCGAATACCAGCGGCAGATGTTCGGCGCGTTCGCGCCCGGCGCCGAGTTCCAGACCGCGAGCGAGCTGGTGCGCAGCGACGGCTACTGGGAGCGAGTTCTGCGCGTCGCCAAGGCAACCTCGCTGAAGCGGATGCGCCGCGCGCTATCGATTATGGGGCGCAGCGAAGACGAAGCTGACTCCGACACGAGCATGTTTTTCTATCCCGCCATGCAGGCGACCGATATCTACGCGCTCGAAGCCGACCTCGCACTGGGCGGGATGGACCAGCGGCATGCGCATATGCTCGCACGCGACGCTGCCGAGAAGCTGCGGCTGCCGAAAATCGTCGCACTGCACACACCACTGCTCGGCTCGCTCTCGGGACCGGGACGCATGGAGACTGACGGCAAGATGTCGAAGTCCGACCCCACGGGAGCGCTGCTGGTGCACGATTCGGCAAAGCAGTTGCAGCAGAAGCTCTCGAAGGCGTTCTGCCCGCCCGAGCGCAAGGGCAACCCCGTACTCGACATCTGGGAGCACCTGCTCGCCCCTGCCCTCGGTGAAGTCACGATTGACCGCCCTGAGAAGTTCGGCGGCCCCGTAGAATTCGAGAGCTACAGTGCGCTCGAAGCAGCGTGCGCCAGCGGCGAGCTGCACCCGCTCGACCTGAAGAACGGCACCGCCGCCGCGCTCGACCGGCTTTTCAAGCCGATGCGCGCCGTAGTCGCGGCCGAGCCGGGGCCGTATGACGCGCTAACCGCTGCGCTCGGGGATTGAAGGCGGCCGCTTCCGCTCCTCCGGCGGCACCTCGCCTTGCGGTGGAATCGTCGCGGCGACCGCGGCAACCCACTCGCGCAGCGGCCGCAGTTCGGCGCCGCGCCATGCGTCGGGCAGTGCCGCCGCGAGTTGCGGGAGCTGGCGCATCAGCCGCTGGGCGGCGCGCAAATTTCCGGTTTCCAGGTGCACCGCCAGCGCATCGGCCTGCGCGAGCGCCTGCGCGATGTCCTTCTCGCGCCGGTCGCCCAGCTCGAGCCATAAATCCTCGAAGAGTTCGTGCGCCTCGTGGTAGTCGCGG
>CAYMDK010000011.1:24219-26406 GCA_964389465.1 uncultured archaeon
CGCCTGCGGCTGGAACGCCATTCGCAAGCCATCGCCGTCGCGGAACGACTTGATGCGGAGCCCCTCCTTGTTGGCGGGGCCACAGCCGAAGCAGATGCTGTTTGATGCGTAGCGGTCCTGCACGGCTTCGGGGTCGCCCGTTTGAGTGTTTATCATGCTTGGCAGTCAATCTCAACTACACCATAATCCATGTAATAATTAACTTGGTGTGGTTCACCGTAATCCGGGGTGAAAAGAGAGAGAAACAATTCCTCGAATAAGGCCAGGTCGGCCGTATCATTAACGAAAGCCTCGGACGCTTTTTCCTGCATGTCGGAGAGAATTTTACTGCTGATTACTGAAGGGCTGCTACTTTTGTAATCCTCGAGATGAACTACAACGCCCTCACGCCCTAAAACATGATAATGTTGTCTATCATCCAGATATCCAAAGGCAAAGTTGTTGTTTGATTCGTTATTGGAACCGTAAATTGTAAACCAAAGATTATTACCTTCTATATGTTCCTTAACAGTTTCGTTCTGAAAAAATTCGTAAAATGGCGTCTCGTTAAGATAAGGTTCCTCGAAATATAATTCTGCCCTCGCGCCATCATATGAGTAGAATGTTCCGCACTCTTCATAATTTCCTTGTGGTTTATTTACAATGTAAGTCAGAGTTAGAGCCACTAATATGATAGCAATAATAATTGGAATTATGATTTTGACAGGAACGGGTGATTTGGCCGGCTGCTCCTCAATCACTGTTTCCATCATGAATACTTCGTGTTAATGGTATTTGAAACTATTCACGCCGCCAGCTCCCCCAGCGTGCGCTCGATGAGCGACACGGCGTCGCCGAGCGTCTCCGCGTCGAAGGCGAAGCGGCCGCCCGCCGCGGCGTAGAGCTCCGGCAGCGTCACCGTCGCGCCCAGCGCCAGCGCGCGGCGGTAGTCGGCGACCGCCTGCTGCTGGTCGCGCAGCGCGTTGGCCCACACCTGCACCGCGCCGAGCTGCGCCATGCCGTATTCGACGTAGTAGAACGGCACGTGGTAAAGATGCAACTTGTTGTGCCAGCCGGTCGCGACGTAATCCTCGAAGCCGCTCCAGTCAAGGTGTGGATGGAACCGCAGCCACAAATCGAGCCATGCGGCGTCGCACTCCGCCGGCTGCGCCGCCGCTTGCGGATGGGTGTAGGCCCAGTGCTGGAAGCCGTCGACGACCGCCATGTAGGGCCAGAAGAGCAGCGACCGCTCCAGATGCTCGCCGCGGGCGCGCGCCGCTTCTTCGTCGGAGTAGAAGCCGCCGTCTCGCTCCGCAAGGTAGGGCGCCGCCAGCAGCTCCATCGCCATCGACGCCACCTCGGCGAACTCCATCCCGACTTCGCGCTGCATCGCGTACGGCAGCGCGGCGGACTCGAAGACGTGGAACGCGTGTCCCCCTTCGTGGAGCAGCGTCTGGACGTCGCCGTGCACCCCGACGGCATTCATGAAGATGAACGGCTCCCGGCGGCGGTGGTACTCGGTGCAGTAGCCACCCGGCGCCTTCCCCTTGCGGTTGTCCAGGTCGAGCAGCCCGCCCTCGCGCATGGTGCGGAAGCGCGCGCCCAGTTCGGGCGCGACCGCCTTGAAGATGCGTTCGCAGCCCGCCTCCAGCTCGCCAACGTCGCCGAACGGCGCCAGCGGTTCGCGGCCGTGCGGGTCGACCGCCAGGTCCCACGGCCGCAAATCGCCGACGCCCAGCGCCTCGCGCCGCAGCGCAAGCCGCTTCCCGGCGGCCGGCAGCGCCACGTCGGCAATCGCGTCGTGGAACTCAAGGCAGTCCGCAGGCGAATAGTCGAAGCGCTGCAGCGCCTTCCAGCAGAACTCGCGGAAGTCGGTGCAATCGGCGTTGGCGGCAATCGTGCAGCGCAGCTCGAGCAGCTCCTGCCAGATAGTGGTGATGGCGTCGCTGTCCCGCAGGCGACGTTCCGTCACCAGCCGCCAGACCGCCTCACGGCGGTCGCGGTCCTGCTCGAGCATGACCGGCTGCAACTGCGCCAGCGTCCGCTCCTCGCCGTCCCACTCGACTGACTGCGCGCCGATGATTTCGTCGTAGCGGTTGGCAAGCTTCTTCGACGCGGTAAAGAGCGGCAAATTCGCCTTGCGGTAGAGCTCTGCCTCGCTGCGCATCGCGCGCAGCTGCACTCCGAAGCCGTCCGGTTCGAGCCCTG
>CAYMDK010000011.1:26506-28135 GCA_964389465.1 uncultured archaeon
CCCAGCCCCAGTCAAGCAGCTCGGCGCTAGTGGCTGGCAGCGACATGGCGGGCCAGCTGCCGCGGCTATTTGAGCCGTGCGCGCGGCAGGTAGTGGTAGCGATACCAGAGCGCGGCG
This sequence comes from uncultured archaeon, assembly GCA_964389465.1. Taxonomy (GTDB): domain Archaea; phylum Thermoplasmatota; class Poseidoniia; order MGIII; family CG-Epi1; genus UBA8886. Next base: position 26,624 of record CAYMDK010000011.1, read on the forward strand.
ACCGCCACCCCGCCGGCCGCGTCGATGATGAAGTGTTGCTTGACGAGGAATGTCGAGATAATGAGCACACTCGCGCCGAGCAGCATCCAGCGGCCGAGCCGTGAATCGTGCTGCCACACCACCAGCGCGGCGAGGGTCGCAAGCGAGACGTGCAGGCTGGGAAATGTATTGAAGGGCGGGTCAATCGCCCACAATAGCTCGAACAGCGGCTCGAGCGCGCCGGGCTCGAGGCCGGCGCGCGACATCTTCATCGGCGCCAGCAGGAAGACCGCGAACGACGAAGTGATGACCCCGACGTAGGTCCAGAAGCCGGTGCGAATTTTCGCTTCGGAGAGCGCGAACGCCGGCACCGCGACCATCGGCAGCAGCGGCACGTAGAGCAGGATGGTCGCCGGCACGAACGGAATCGCGTTGTCGAGCACCGACCACGGCTCCAGGTAGCCGTGCCCCAGCGTGTCAGCGCGCCACACCGTCAGGTGGTTGATGAAGGCGTAGCCGGAATACTCGAAAATGAGCAGTGCGCCGAGCACTTGCAGCCGCAGCTGCATTCCGCTGCGCGACGCGAGCCAGCGCTCGACCGGGTTCATGCGACCGGCAGCGGCCGCAGGTTTAAGCGCTGGCGGCGGCTCCTGCGTGCATGGGCAGTGCGTCAATCCCGGTCGTCGACCTGCGCCAAGCCGGCTCGCCGGAGTTCACCGCCGCGGTCGGCGACGCGCTGCGCGACATCGGCTTCTTCGCCGTCGCGCACCACGCCATCGCGCCGGAACTGCTGGCGCGCACCTATTCCGAGGCGGCGGCGCTGTTCGCGCTGCCCGACGAAGCGAAGCGCGGGTACGAGCGGCCCGACATCATGCGACAGCGCGGCTACACCAGCTTCGGGCAGGAGCACGCGCGCGACTCGAACGCGCCGGACCTGAAGGAATTCTGGATGGTGGGACGCGAATTACCGGAAGGCCACGAGCATTTGCCGCACTGGGGGCCCAACGTCTGGCCTGCGGAGCGCCCCGGCTTCCGCGAGGCGACGCTGGCGCTCTACGACGCGCTCGGCGCGCTGGCCGACACGCTGCTCGAGGCGTGCGCGCTCTACCTTGGCGAGGAGGGGGCGCGGCTGCGCGAGATGGCCGAGTGGGGCGACACGACGCTGCGCGTCATCCACTACCCGCCATTGCCACCTGAAATCCCGGCTGGCAGCATCCGCTCGGGGGCGCACGAGGACATCAACCTGATTACGCTGCTCTGCGCTTCGACCGCCAGCGGGTTGCAGCTGCAGAAGCGCGACGGCGGCTGGCTCAACGTGCGCGTCGAGCCGGAGATGGTTATCGTCGACTCGGGCGACATGCTCCAGAACCTGACCAACGGCGTCTTCCCGGCGGTGACGCACCGCGTCGTCAACCCGCGCGACGCGAGCCAGAGCCGCTTCTCGCTGCCCTGCTTCGTCCACCCGCGCTCCGACGCTGACCTGACGCCGCTCGCGTCGTGCGTCGCGCTCTGCGACGGCGAGGTGCGCTATCC
>CAYMDK010000012.1:0-16949 GCA_964389465.1 uncultured archaeon
AAGGGCAAGAGCGACAACGAGGTAATGCGCTTCTGCCAGTCGTTCATGACCGAGCTGTTCCGGCACATCGGCGCCAATATCGACGTCCCGGCGGGGGATATCGGCGTTGGGGGGCGCGAAATTGGTTACCTGTTCGGGCAATACAAGCGGCTGACGCGCCGCTGGGAGGGCGTGCTGACTGGCAAGGGGCACGGCTGGGGCGGCTCGCTGATTCGCCCGGAGGCGACCGGCTACGGACAGGTCTACTTCCTGCGCGAGATGCTCAAGGCGCGCGGCGAGGAAATCGACGGGAAAACCTGCACGATTTCCGGCAGCGGCAACGTGGCGCAGTTCTGCGCCGAGAAGGTGATTTCATACGGCGGCAAGGTGCTGACAATGTCCGATTCCGGGGGCTTCGTGCACGACCCTGACGGTATCGACGCGGAGAAGCTGGCGTGGGTATTGGAGCTCAAGAACAATCGCCGTGGCCGCATCAGCGAATACGCCAAGCAGTTCAAGTCAGCCAGCTACCACGCTGGCAAGCGGCCGTGGTCCGTGGCTTGCGACATCGCGCTGCCGTGCGCGACGCAGAACGAAATCGAGAAGGCTGGCGCGAAAGCATTGGCAAAGGGCGGTACTCTCGCAGTTTGCGAAGGTGCCAACATGCCGACGACCCCCGAGGCGGTCGAAATATTCCAGGCGGCGAAAATCGCCTTCGGTCCTGCCAAGGCGGCCAACGCCGGCGGCGTCGCGGTCTCGGCGCTCGAGATGGCGCAGAACGCCTATTTCAGCGAGTGGAGCCGTGATGAAGTTGACAGCCGGCTGGACAGCATCATGACCGGTATCCATGCGCAGTGTGCCGAGGCGGCTGGGAAATATGGCCATGCGGGTGACCTTGTTGTTGGCGCCAATATCGCTGGCTTCCTGAAGGTGGCCAACGCCATGCTTGACCAGGGCGTGGTTTGAACCCCCGGCAGGCGACGCTCGCGCTCCTGGCCGTTACGCTGATCTGGGGCTGGACCTTCATCTGGCTCAAGCGCGCCATGACCGTCGCCGACGCCCACGGTGCCACTGCGCTGGGCGCGACGTTGTTTGTGACGCTGCGCTTTGCGCTCGGCGGCGCACTGCTGCCGCTGCTCCCAGGCGTGCGTAGCGCCATGCGGGGACGCGCGGTGTGGCGCGACGGGGGGCTGCTGGCTGGGTTCATGTTCGGCGGCTTCCTGTTCCAGATGGTCGCTATCTCGCAGCTTTCGCCCGCAGTTTCAGCGTTCCTGACCAGCCTTTACGTGGTTTTCACCGCGCTGCTGCTGGCGGGCTGGCGCGGACGGTTGCAGTCGAAGCCGCTGCTCGCTGGCGCGGCGCTGGCGACCTTGGGCGCCGGCTGGATTCAGGGTCCGCCGCAGTTGCATTTTAACTGGCCCGAGTGGCTCACCGTACTCAGCGCGCTGCTATTCGCGGGCCACATCATCGCGACCGACGTCGTCACGCGGCGCGTCTCGCCGCTTGGAGTCACCTTCAGCTCAATCGCGCTGGCCGCGTTGATGGGGCTGCTGCTGCTCGACCTGCAAATGCTGGCGCAGCCCGCCGCACTGGGCGGGCTGCTGCGCGACCCCGCCTTTCTGGAGCCGCTTCTGCTCTCCGCCTTTTTCGGGACGTTCGTCGCGTTACTGCTGGTGAACCGCTGCCAGAAGCTGCTCGACCCGGTGCGCGCCGCCATTCTCTACGCGCTTGAGCCGGTCTGGGCGACGCTGCTCGCCATCACTTACGGAATGGTGACTGCCAACGGCTGGCTGCTGCTCGGCGGCGGTGCGCTGCTGCTCGGCAACCTGGTGGCGGAGCTGGCGCCCCGTCGGGAAAACGGATAAACTGCTTCAGATGGTTTCTGCGTAGCGGCGCCCGACTTCGCCCCAGTTGACGACGTTGAAGAAGGCGTTGAGGTAGTCGCCGCGCAGATTCTGGTAGCGCAGATAGTAAGCGTGCTCCCAGACGTCCACCCCGAGAATGGGGACTCCGCAGTCGTACCCGCCGTGCGTCGTCCCCATGATAGGATTATCCTGGTTCGCCGTGGAACAGATGCATAGCTTGCCGCCGTCGGAGCAGAGCCACGCCCAGCCGGAGCCGAAGCGGGTCATGCCTGCCTTGTGCAGCGCTTCCTTGAGGCCATCCAGCGACCCGAAGGCTGCGTCGATGGCGCTGGCCAGTTCCCCGCCAGGCGACCCGCCGTCGGCGCTCATGACGCTCCAGAAAAGTGAGTGGTTGAAGTGGCCGCCGCCGTGGTTGCGCACCGCTCCGCGCTGCGCTTCCGGCACCGCATCGAGGTTGCGAATAAGCTCTTCGACTCCTTTCCCGGCGCAGGCGTCGCCAGCGGCTTCGACCGCGCCGTTGAGCATGTTGACGTAGGCGGCGTGGTGCTTGTCATGGTGGATTTCCATCGTGCGCGCGTCGATATGGGGCTCGAGTGCGTCGAAAGCGTACGGCAGGTCGGGGACTGTGAAGCTCATTCTATCTCCGGCGGGCGAGCCTGCCGTGCGATTTAAGCCTGTCTTCAAGGTAAGTCAGGGCCGTCTTCAGCAGCCGCTGGCCGAGCAGGGCGAAGCCAGTGAGGTTGCGTTCTGCATGGCAATCATTAGCTGTGCGGTTAGAAGCCGAGGTCTTCCAGCTTGACGTCGCTGTTCATGTTTACCCGTACCGGGAATGCCAGTGTGACTTTCTCTTCTTCGAAGCGGCGCAGGATTTCGGTGACAAAGAAAGATTTCGAGGGGCGCATCCGCTTGGCGTTTTCGACGTAGTAGCGGATTTCCATAATCACGTCCTGGTCGCCGAAATCGCGCAGGACCGCTTCCGGCGGTTTCGGTTTTTCCTGACAGATGTCGGGATGGTTCTTCGCGATATCCTTGACGATTGCTTCAGCACGGGTTACATTGTCCCACGTCGGCGTGAGGCCGAGCCGGATGCGCACGCGCAGCTGCATGTCGCGACGGTGGCTGAAGTTGGCGACCGCGTCCTTGGTCAGCAGCTTGTTCGGGATGGTCAGCATCACACCGTCGGTTGAGCGGACGGTGGTGGTGCGCAGCCCGATTTCCTGCACGTCGCCCCAGCTGCTGTAGATGCCCCCGATTTTCTTGGGCAGCAGGATGCGTTCTCCTTCGCGGAACGGTCGGTCGACGATGATGAAAATACCGGCAATGATATTCTCCATCGTGTCCTGCGACGCGAAGGCGACCGCGAGGCCAACAATACCGAGCGCCGCGACGATTCCCGTTACATTGATCCCCAGTTCGCTGGCGGCGGTCAGCAGCAGGATGGCCCACATTGCGACTCCCGCAATGCGGAAGATGAAGTTCTCGATACTCTCGTCAAGGGTTTCAGTCCGGTCGAACAGCCGCCGGAGATATCTTTTGGCAAGCTTGATGAGCGGGACCCCGATGATGAGAATCAGCAGCGCCGCAATCGGCCCGGTCGCCACGATTTCCGTGGCGCAGTTGTAGGCAGCCCCAAGACTGTCGGGCAGGCTATTGAGGCAGCTGGACATGGCGCGGGGTTGCCATGGCGGTATATAATGACTGCAGTTTCGCCCCTGATGGCAAACCGGCTGGTGCGGGAAAGCAGCCCCTACCTGCTGCAGCACGCCGAGAACCCCGTGGAGTGGTATCCGTGGGGCGACGAGGCGTTCGCGCGCGCCCGCGCCGAAGAGAAGCCGCTGCTGCTCTCGGTCGGCTACTCTGCTTGCCACTGGTGCCATGTCATGGAGCACGAGAGCTTCGCGAATGAGATGACTGCGGCGTTGATGAACGAGCATTTCGTCTGCGTCAAGGTCGACCGTGAGGAGCGTCCTGACGTCGATGCAGTCTACATGGCCGCGACACAGGCGATGAGCGGCAGCGGCGGCTGGCCGATGACCGTTTTTTTAGCCCCGGACGGGCGCCCGTTTTTTGCCGGCACTTACTTTCCGCCCCGCGACGCTTATGGAAGACCCGGTTTCCCAACGCTACTGCGGCGCATCGCCGCGGCTTGGGAGGGCGACCGCGAGCAACTGCTACAGCGCGCCGAATCGCTGACTACGGCATTGCAGCGCGGGCAGGCCACCGAGGGCGGTAAGGCGGACGCTCCCGCTGAAGCGGTCGCGTCCGCCGTCGCGCACTGGCGCGCCAGCTTCGACTCTGTCTGGGGCGGTTTCGGTGGCGCGCCCAAGTTCCCCAGCCCCGGGGCGATTCGCGCGCTGTTGCGGCACCACCATGACAGCGGCGACGCCCATTCGCTCGAGATGGCGCTGGCGACACTGCGTGGAATGGCGCAGGGCGGCATCCGCGACCACCTTGCGGGGGGCTTCGCGCGCTACTCGGTCGACGCGCAGTGGCTGGTGCCGCACTTCGAGAAAATGCTTTATGACAATGCACAGCTGGCGCGCTGCTACACCGAGGCGTTCCAGGTCACGGGTGACCCTGCCTTCGGTGAGGTGGCGCGCGAAACGCTGGACTGGATGCTGGCGCGGATGGCACTCCCGCAAGGCGGTTTTGCGTCGGCGCTGGACGCAGATTCCGAGGGTGTGGAGGGCAAGTACTATGTCTGGCGCGAAGCTGAAATCCGGACGTTGCTCACCCCTGAGGAGGCGCGAGCCTTCTGCGCCTTTTATGGCGTGAGCCCGCAAGGCAACTGGGAAGGGCAGAGCGTGCTCCACACGCCGCTGCCGTTGCCGGAAGTGGTGCAGACGCTGGGGCTGGCGCGGGCGGAAATCGAGGCGCTGCTCGCAACGGCGTGCAGCAAGCTGCTCGCCGCTCGCCGGAAGCGCGAAGCGCCGGGACGCGACGACAAATTGCTGACGGCGTGGAACGGACTGGCCATCTCTGCGCTGGCCGAAGCTTGCCATGTTCTTCAGGACGATAGATATTTAAAAGGTGCAAACAAGGCCGCGACCTTTTTGCAGAACAACCTGATTAACTCCACGGGGCGGCTGCTGCGGTCGTGGCGCGATGGCCGTGCGGGGCCGACCGCATTCCTGGACGACTATGCCTGCCTTGCAGAAGGGATGCTGGCGCTCTACGAGGCGAGCGGTACGCCGTGGCATCTGGAGTGGGCGCTCGCGCTCGGCGAGGAATTGCTCGCGCTTTTCGGTGCTGAGGACGGCAGTCTGTGGGCCAGCGGCAGCGATCAGGAATCGCTTTACTTCCGGCACCGCGAGCCGCTTGATGGCGCGACGCCGTCGCCCAGTGGTGTGGCAGCGCAAGTGCTGGTGCGGCTGGGCTGGCACTTCGCGCGCGACGACCTGCGGCAGGCGGCAGAAGCCATCATGGCGGCCGAGGCGAGCCACCTGCGGGGGCACCCGTGGGCCTGTACTTCACTCATGGAGACGGCGCAGATGCTGCGGCAGCCGCCGGTCGAACTGGTACTGGTCGGTGACGGCCCGACGCCCGCGTTCGATGCGGTGCTGGCCACGCATTTTCTGCCGCGTCGCATGCTGGCACGCCACGATTTTGCGGTCGGCGACCAGCCCTCTTTTCCGGCGCTGGTCGGCAAGCCGCTGGTCGATGGCCGGCCGGCGCTCTATGTCTGCCGTGACTTCGCCTGCCGGGAGCCGGTCGTGGAGCCGGAGCAGGTTAGCGTGGCGCTGACGCAGCACCCTTAAGTCCCGCCCGAGTGCGGGGGCTGTATGCGCATCCTGCTTGTCGCGGCGCTGCTGCTGTTCTCCAGCCTGGGGCCGCCCGGAATTCCCGATACTCCGGTGGCTGTCGCAGCGGCCGAGCCATTGCCCGGCTCGCTCGAGAGCCGCTGGTGGGAGTGGACCGCGATGGACCGCGACCGCAACCGCATGCACGACGCGCTCGACCTGGCGCTGCTCGAGGAGCAGTTTGTCATCAACGGCCGTATCGAGGTACTGGTTGATTTTGACCATATGCCGACCGCCGCTGATGAAGAGCTGCTTGCACAGGGTGCCGGTTTTGAAGCCACCTGGCGTTTCCACCTCATACCGATTATTGCTGGCTCTGTCGCAGTTGAACGTTTGGATGAGCTCATTGTACTTCCCGGAGTGGTATTCCTGACGCATGACAGTCCGGTTAAGTTGCTCCTGGATGGCTCAATTCCGGAGCACCACGTGGATCAGGTTTGGGATTTGGGTTTCGACGGTAACGGAATTACGGTGGCGATTATTGACACAGGTATCGATCCTGATCACCTGAGCCTAAATGACATGGATGACGATCCACAGTGTACCGCAGCTACTATTCAGGGTATATCGAACCCACCTTGCCAGAAGAAAATCGTTGCTTTTTACGATGCATTAGATGAAAGTGGCGATGACGGGAGCGGTGAAACGACACCCTATGACGACCATGGCCACGGTTCACATTGCGCTGGAATCTCGGCCGGTACAGGTGAAGGCTCGCAGGAAATCTACAACGCGCTCTACCGTGGCGTCGCCCCTGGAGCTCAGCTGGTTGGCGTTAAGGTGCTGAGCGGCAGTGGTAGCGGTAGCTTCGAGGAGGTAATGCGTGGTATGGAGTGGACTATTGACAATCAGGAGAAGTACAATATTCGTACTGCGTCAATGTCGCTTGGTGGGGCATGGGTTGCTGAACTGACTCAGGAGCAAGAAGAGCGTGTTACGCATGTCGCTAACATGATGGTGGCAGCTGGTATTGCCTTGGCGATTGCTGCTGGAAATTCTGTCTTTTATGGCACTATTGGTACCCCTGGCGCTGCGCGCGACGTAATCACGGTCGGTGCGACCGATGACGACCGCGAGCTAGCAGTCTACTCCAGCAAGGGGCCGACACACGAAGGTTACATCAAGCCTAATCTTGTTGCCATCGGATCCGCGGTAATGTCCGTGGAGAACAGTCATACCGCCTCTGGTGAGGCAACCTACGTAGCATATTCCGGCACGAGTATGGCAACACCGATGGTAGCAGGCATGGTTGCCCTGATTAACGAGGCTAACCCGGATCTCAGTCCCTTGATGGTTCGTGCGATTCTTGAATCCACTGCTGAATTTCGATGGTTCTCACATCCCGTGCGACCCAACAATGACTACGGCTGGGGGTTTGTGGAGGCTGACGCTGCGATAGCAAAGGCAGAACAGATTAATCCGAGCATCAACCTTTCACTTGATCCTAATACACCAGAGGTGACCCATCGCGAGATCTACGAAGAGGAAACCGAGAACGGAACCAGAACTACTCAGGTCAACATCACCCGCTGGTTCGTGCGGCAGGACGGCGAACTGCATTTCCTGAAAGGCGGCCCCGGCAACGCTACCGCCATCGAGTGGCGCAACGTGCTGCTCTACGACAGCTGGCACACGCTGCTCACTCGCGACGGCCATTTCTACGTACCGCTCGAGAACAGCGGGCTCGAGCCGGGCAACCACACGCTCTGGGTGCGGCTCACCGGTCCCGAAGGCATCAGCGCACCGGTCGGCATCACCATCCACCTTGCCGAGCCGCTGCCGGATTCCGGCGCGGTAGCGAGACTGCCGCTGCTGCTGCTGGCGGGCGTTATGTTCGCTGTCGGTGCCGCAGCGAGCATTTTCTTCTGGCGCAGGAGCGCAAGCTCTTAACCGCCAGCAGCATCGCACTGCGTGGACCCGCAGAAGCTGCGGCAGGATTTCCCCGTGCTGGCGGGTGATAATCCGCCGGTCTATCTCGATAATGCCTGCATGCCGATGAAGCCCGAGCCCGTTCTCAGGGCGATGGACGACTACTACCGTAACTTCCCGACCTGTGGCGGCCGCTCGCTCCACAAGCTGGCGTTTGATGTCACCGAGCATTACGAGACTGCACGGGGGCAGCTGCAGCGTTTTGTCGGCGCGGCCGACGCGAGCGAAATTGTCTTCACGCGCAACACGACCGAAGCCATCAACATCGTTGCGTGGGGGCTTGATTTGAAGCGCGGCGATACCGTGCTGACGAGCGACCGCGAGCATAATTCCAACGTCGTTCCGTGGCACGCGCTGTGCCAGCGCAATGGCACACGCTACGCGGTCGTTCCGTCGCGTGATGACGTCTATTTCGACCTTGAGGCGCTGAAGGAGGCGCTGACCCCCGCCGTGAAACTGGCGAGCTTCGTCCACACTTCCAACCTGGACGGCTACACGCTGCCGGCGCGCGAAATCGCCGAGATTTGCCACGATGCCGGCGCACTGGTAATGCTCGACGCGGCACAATCAGCGGCGCACGCCGAAGTTGACGTGCAAAAGCTCGACGTCGATTTCCTGGCCGCCAGCGCGCACAAGTTCTGCGGCCCCAGCGGTACCGGCCTGCTCTACGGCAGGGCTGACGCGCTGGCGGCGCTGAAACCGACTTTCGTCGGCGGCTCGACCGTCCGCAACTCCACCTACGACGGCTGCGACTTCCTGCCGCCGCCCGCCTGCTTCGAGGCCGGCCTGCAGAACTACGGTGGGATGATTGGCGCCGGCGCCGCGGCCGACTACGTTTCCGGAGTCGGCCGCGACGCCATCCACGCGCATGAGCTGTCGCTGAACGCGCGGCTGACGCAGCGCCTGGCGGGGATGGAGGGGCTCTCGCTGCTAGGCCCGCCCGAAGCCGAGGGACGCGGCGGCATCTTCTCGTTCAACCTGGCGGGGCTCGATGGCCACGAAATCGCGATGGACCTTGACGAGAGTGCCAACATAGCCATCCGCAGCGGGATGCACTGCGTCCATTCCTGGTTCAACTCGCGCGGAATCAAGGGCTCGGCGCGCGCCAGCTTCTACATGTATAACACACCTGCGGAAGCTGACCTGTTCGCCGACGCGCTTGAGCAGACACAGCGCACGCTGGGCGGCTCAGCCGGGGCGCCGCGCCGCGAAGAGCAAAGCTTCGCTTAAGCTAAATATAGCTCGTGCAGGAATCGCCCGCGATGGCGCCGTTACTCAAGGTCAGGAATTTATCACACGGCTTCGGCGCGGGCGGGACGCGACTTGAGGTGCTGACGGGCGTCGACTTCGAGGCTGCGTCGGGCGAACTTGTTGCATTGATGGGGCCTTCCGGCTGCGGCAAGTCGACGCTGCTCAATATCATCGGCGGGCTGCTCGCGGCCGATTCCGGCAGCGTGAGCGCAAACGGGACCGTTTACGGCCAGCAGCCGCCGCACGCGCTGGTCGAGCTGCGCCGCGCGACAATCGGCTGGATTTTCCAGGATTACCACCTGCTGCCGCACCTGTCGGCGCTCGATAATGTCACATTGGCGCTTGAGCTGGCGGGCGCTGCTCCGCTTGGAGCGGAGCAGCGCGCGGAGGCGGCGCTGGAGCGCGTTGGCCTGGCTGACCGCGCGCAGCATCGCCCCGACGAGCTTTCGGGCGGGCAGGCGCAGCGCGTCGCGATTGCGCGCGCGATTGCCGGCGACCGCAAGCTGCTGCTCGCCGACGAGCCGACCGGCAACCTGGACGTCGCGACGTCGCGCGAAATTCTGGAGCTGTTCCACGAACTCTGTTCGGGTGGCAGCGGTCTCTCAATCCTGATGGTAACGCACGACGCCGCGCTGGCGGCGCGCGCCGACCGTATGCTGCTGCTGCGCGACGGCCACGTCGCCGCGTCGGATGTCGAGAGCGCGTGGGGGGACGCAGCGTGAGCCGTCGCGAATGGCTGGCACGAGCGCCCTCGCAGATACAGGCGGCCGCGCGGGAGCTGCCCGACCGCACGCGGCTGGCGCTGCTCTCCGCGTGGCGCGGCCGCTCACGCGGGCTGGCGGTCTTTGCGGGCGTGTTCCTGGCGAGCCTAGTGATTACGACCGTGCTGGTCTACGGCTCGGGGCTGATGCAGATTTTCTTCCTGAAGTATCTTGACGACGAATACTACGACTTCCGGATGGATTTCCACGCCGACAAGGGGGGCAAGGGCCGCATGACCGACCTTGCGCTGTGGGAGTCCTACTGCGACGACTACGTCGGCCTGCCCGAGGTCACCGACTGCGCGGTGGTCGCCGGCAAGCAGGGCGGCCACGGCGCCGGCTGGTTCAGCGAGGCTTACCTGAAGCCGCAGCCGCTCGAGCTACAGGCGTGGGTGGGCGATAGCAGCGACTGGTCCAATGTATCGGTACTGACCACAATAGGAGAGGACGGAGGGCCGCCGACAAGCCAGTACCGTCCAGTGCGGCTGCTCGGCCCCGGGGCTTACGACGGCGTACTCGCCCAGCGACACGCGTCGCGACTGCTGGGCGGCGCGTGGCCTGGCGGTGGTGCGGACGCGGTCGCGCAACGCGACGTCTCGCTACCCTCGCAAGTCGCTTCGCAGGCTGGCGCCGAGGTGGGCGACCGCCTGGCGTCGCTCACTTTCGCCTACGATACCGACGCCAGCCAGGGGTGCGAAGGCGAGGAAATCCAGTGGCAGGTGTTCAGCTACTGCCGCGTCAGCGTGACGGTCACGAACCTGACCATCGGCTCGATTTACGACGACTCTATCCAGACATCCCCTGTCACTTCGCAGCAGCCGGTATTCCTGCCGTGGGAGTTGCTGCCGGCCGATAATCGCTCGGCGATTATCGGTGGTGACCACGCCTATCTTGCAATTACGATTGACCGCACCGCGTTGCCGACCGAGTCAACCGACAGCGCCGAGAAGGAACTCGACCGCATCCAGCGCATCCTTGACGCGGTTGTCCTTGAGGGCGAGACCGACCTGGACGGCACGCACGTCATCAAGGACCTGCTCGGCTGGCTGCGAATCCAGAACTACTTCATCCAGATTTTCAACTATATCGTCATGATTCCGATTATCGTCCTGTCGGTCTCGGTGCTGCTCTACGGGCTGCTGCTCTCGCTCGAGCAGCGCCGCCGCGAAATCGCCATCCATCGCGTCATCGGCGGCGGCCCCGACGCGCTGCTGCGGATGGTGCTGGGCGAGCTGGGGGTGCTCGCCCTTGTGGCATGGATTGCCGGCTACGTGCTGGCGTTGCTGGCGGTGCCGCTGGTGCTCAACGCCGTCGGTTTCATGCAGTTCCGCCCCGGCGAATATGACGTCTCACCATCGCTGGGACTGCTCGCAACACTCGCAACGCTGGTTGTGACCGTAGGCCTTGCGTTGCTCTTCGGGCGCAGCCGCACGCGCGATTTCCTTGAGCAGGAGATTTCCGAAGGCGTCCAGCGCGTGGTCGTCAAGCCACAGCCGCGCTACTGGCTCCACTGGCTGCTCTTCGGCATCGGCTTGGTCGCGCTGGCCGATTCATACATACAGAGCATGGTCAGTGACGGCCGGCTCGGTGAAGACTGGGACAGGGGCATCATCAGCAACCCGGTGCTGAACGGCATCTTTGCGGTGCTGGGGCCTTTCCTGCTCTGGATTGGCGGTGCGCTGGTGCTTGCCCGGCTCGGCGCCGCGGCGCCGTGGCTGGTACAGCGGCTGCTCGGCGGGACGGTTGCACTGCGCGACATCGGTCGCGGGCTGCGCGGCTCCGGCTCGGCCGAAGGCGTCGGGAAGCTGGCACTGATTATGCTGCTGACGCTCTCCATCGTCACGATGGCTGCCGTGCAGGGCTATACGGGAATGGCGGTTGACGAGCGCACCGCGTCGCTAAACGCCGGCGCCGACCTGAAAGTGGAGTTCCAGCAGCCAGTCGACCGTACCACTGCCCTTGCGGCCGTGAGCGCGTCGCTCAACGGGACTGGCATTGCGGCAAATGACGTCCGGCTGGTCGCGGTCCCGCTGGTTGCAGCGCATCCCGCTGGCGACGAATACTCGGTCTACCCGACCCGGGTCATCCTGGACGGAAACCGTGACGTGATTCGCTGGGACCGGCAAGCGTTCGGCGGCGACCCCGGTGCAGCACTTGACCAGCTTGCCGCGGGCGGCTTCAGCTATGGCGAGTCGCTACAGTTCTCGGTCGGCGGGCAGTCGCAGCTGGTGCTGAACCTGAGCGGCCTGCCGGGCAACCAGCAGGCGACGGTCAGCAACAGCGGCCAGCATGCCTGGCACCCCGGGCTTGAGACCAGCGCGACCACCGGGGCCATCTTCATCGGCGAGGCGAGCTTCCGCGCGCTGGTTGGCGACGCGGTCGCCGACAACTGGCGCGATACAGTGTGGTTTGTCGAACTCGGCCCGGGGGGCGACGACGACGTGCAGCGCACCATTGCCCGGACGCTGGCTTTCGACGCGTCGGTCTCACAAGTCACCAGCTGGGAGGCGGAGCACAGCGAGGTCGAGCGCAACGGCGGGCTGGTCTTTGGCACGCTCGGGTTGCTGACGCTGCAATTCGCGGTCGCGACGATTGCCGCGGTCGCTTCCAGTTTCGTCTTCCTGTCGCTGGTGCTGACGCAGCGCAAGCGCGAGCTCGCTATCCTGCAGGCGATTGGCGCCAGCGAGTGGCAAGTGGGGCGGCTGGTGCTGTTCGAAATAATGTCGATTACGGTGGTGAGCATGCTGCTCGGCACCGCGCTGGGGGTCGGCATTTCGTATGCTTTCAACGGCATGTTCAATCTGTTCGGGCTCATTTTCCAGTCGTTCGGCGGCGCTTCAACTCCGGTTGACCGCACGCTGGTCTGGCCGTGGGGTGAGCTGCTCTTCATCGGACTGGCGGTGCTCGCGGTCGTAATGCTGGCGCTGGTCTGGACCACGGCCCGCGCGACTCGCGCGGACCTGGCGCGCATACTGAAGGGGGAGTAAATGGCGGAAGACCTGCTCAAGGCAACCGGACTTTACCACGTCTTCGAGTCGCAGGCGGAAGAGGGCAACGTCGTCGCGCTGCGCGGGCTGAGCGTTGCCTTGCGGGATGGCGAGGCGGTCGCCGTAGTGGGGCCGTCGGGCGCCGGCAAGTCCACGCTCCTGAAAGCGCTGGGCGGGCTGATGAAGCCCTCGGCGGGCGTCGTGCGGCTGGCGGGTGAGGATATCACCCGCATGGCGCCCGAGGAGCTGGTGCAGCACCGGCGGGCGACGGTCTCGTTCATTTTTCAGGAGGGCAACCTGCTGCCGCACCTTTCGGCGCGCGACAACGTGCTGCAGCCGCTGCGCCACGCCAGTGTACCGCACCGCAAGGCGCTGGCACGGGTGGAGGAGATGCTCGAATACCTTGGCATCGCCGGTCGAGCGCACGCGCTCCCCGAGCAGCTCTCGGGCGGCGAGGCGCAGCGCACTGCGATTGCGCGCGCGCTAATCACGCGACCACGGCTCATCCTGGCCGACGAACCGACTGGCTCGGTTGACCCTGTCACGGCTCGCAGCATTATGGAACTATTCACGCGGTTGCACCGCGAGCAGGAGGTGGCGTTCCTGGTCGTGACCCACAGTGAGATGGTCGCCGACTTTGCTGACCGCTCGCTCGAACTGCAGGATGGCCGTTTCATCGCGCAGCATGGCGAGGATGTCGAGCTCGAGGACCTGGCGCTGACGCGCGAAATCCTGCTCGATGCGGGCGGCAACCTGACGTTGACGCCCGACCTGCTGCAGGAGCTGGGCGGCGCCGGCCGCTACGAGGTGCGTGAGTTGCGCCGCCACCGGCTGACGCTGTCGCGCGTCGCGGATGAGCGGGAGACCATCTGCGAAGCGTGCAACACTCCCTTCGCGGACGACGAAACGCAGTGTGCCAATTGCGGAGCGCTGCGCGGCTAGCCGCGCAGCGCTTCTTCCAGCGTCAGCTCGCCCAGCAGCACCTGTCGCGCCTCTGCACGGGAGACGGTACGGCGGCCGCCCGACGCAATCCGCGACTCCGCCTGCAATCGCGCCACTTCGCCGGCGGTGGGGCGGTAGTCCAGCTCGCGCACGCGTTCGCCGCGCTTGAGCGCAATCGCCCGCGCTGCAGCGGTGTGCGAGCCGCTGCCGCTACGCCTTTCATCGACCAGCTCGACCCGCAGGTGGCGCAGCGCGGCGGCGATTCGTGTCCCCGTTTCGGGCGCTCCGCTGCCAATACGCACGGTGCAGTCGAGCGAGCAGTGCGCCACCCGGCGCACTAGCTCCGCCGCTTCGTCGGGCGTAGCGCATTCAGCGCCGTGGAGCAGCCGGCGCTGTGCCAGCACTGCGACGCCGATGGTGCCGCCGGGGTCAACGCCAATAACCAGCGGCGGACGCCCCGCCCGGACGTGCCGTAGCTGCAACGGCAGCAGCGTGACGTCACCGAGCGCGATGACCGGCAAGCTGGTCGTTGGTAATTGCGCGGCGTCACTGACGACGACTTCGACTTCGTCCGATGTAGTGGGCACCGCGTCGAGCGGCATCAGCCTGAATTCATCGCCTTCCAGTGCCGCGACGACGCGATGCAGCAGTCCGAAGTTGTGCAGGTCCAGGCCGACCTTCAGGGTTTCACCCATTCCAGCGCCAGGCAGCGCTCCCCGTCGCTGGCGACCAACTGCTTGCGGACGCCGTGCGCCACCCGCACGGCGCGCACAATGTCGAGCCAGCTGTCGCCGTCACGCAGCAGGTGCAGCAGCCACGCCGCGTGCGCCTCGCCGTCGCGGTAGACCCGGTAGCGGGTGCCGAACTTCATCCCCGAAGCGACTTGCAATCCCACCGCCGCCAGCGCTTCCGGCAGCAGTCCTGCCGGAAGCGCGCCCCAGCCGGGAACCGCGGCCGCGTAGTAGATTATCTCGAGCGCCTCGTCGACCAGCGCCAGCCAGTCGCCGCGTGCCAGCAACGCCAGACTGGCCGGTGCGTCACTGCTGGCGACGTGCAGCCGCACCTCCGTGCCGCCGTCGCGCGCCCGGAAGCGCAGCGCAGAGCCTTCTATGGTCGGCACGATGCCGCGCTGCCGCAAATCGCCGTAGGCCGCTGGCAGCAGCTCGCCCGCCAGCGCCGCCAGTTGCGCCCGGAGTTTTGAGTCGAGTTCGAGCGCACCACTGGCGTGGCACCAGAGCGCCTCGACGGGATGTAGCGCGAGGCCGCCGGCGGCAGCGCGGCCGACGCGCTGCCGCCCCCGCAGCGCCGTCGCGAGCTTGCCAGCCGGGAGCAGCAGCTCGCCGTCCCGCAGTTTCAGGCTTCGTCCTCCAGCCGTTCCACCTTGCCAGCCTCGAGCAGCATGCGCGCATTGTAGAGCGGAATGTGTGCTATATCGTTGGCCTTGAGCGAGTAGTTTCGCGCATCAAGTCCCGTAAATGTCGGCAAGTCCTCGAGCACGCGCACCAGCAGCGCGTCGGAATCGCCGGTTTTGGTGGCGGTTGCGGCGCCTGGTTCCGGCTCTGGCACAGCGGGTTTTGGTGCTGGCTTCGCTTTCGGCTCGGGTTTTACGACGGGCGCCGTCGGTTCTGGCGCCGCCCGGCGCACCAGCAATTTCTGCCGGTGCTGCCCGATGACGCTCGCAACGCTCTCAAGGAACTCTCGTTCCTGCTCGGTGACCGCTTCCAGCGACGGCTGCTGCCCGTTGACCTTCTCGCGCGCCAGCCGCGTCAGCTTGCGTTCGCGATGCTTGTGCAGCTCCAGTTTCAGGTCGGAGAGCTTGCTGATATCGCTGTTGGCGCGCTGGAATCGCTGCTCATCCTCGCGCGCCCCATCGCGCGCCTGTTCGAGCCCCTGCTCGAGCCGCGCCAGCCGGCCGTGGAAGTGGTCCGGCAGCTTCACCAGCCGCCCGTCGCGACGTTCTTCCAGCGCCTGCACCCGCAGGTCCCGCAGGGTGAGTTCATCCGGACTCATTAACCCGCAACTGCCGCGGCCTAAAGAAAAACTCCCCTGCAATATTGTTTAACCTGCCCCATAATGGAGCAGCATGCCCAAGTGTCCTGTCTGTTCCTCGCCCGCCGACGAGACTGAGGACTATTGCCAGATCTGCGGGACAAATTTCGAGCCCCGCTCAAAGGAGGAACCACCGCCGGCAACGAAAACTACCCGGGAGGCGGTCGAGGCAATCGATATCCCACCCGCAAGATTGTCCGGAGGGCGGCAGCCAAGTTTCTACCTGCCGGCGTTCCAGTTCCTGCTGGCGGTGGCGCTGCTGGGCTATATCCTATTCGTAACCACCGGCAATATTCCCACGCCGGATACGCCCGACCTCGAAGGCTACACCGGAATCGGGGAGCCGCTCGAGTGCCCGCCCGGTTGGTCCGACCCCGGCAACCAGGATGGCTGCCCGGTTCGGTTAAGCTCGGGTGGCGGCGCGTCGATTTATGGGAGCCAGTACCAGATTGTCCTCGGGCTCATGCTCCTGCTGACGCTGATGACGCTGGCGCATTCATGGCGCAGCGCCTCCCCCTCAGCGATGGCTCCGTTCTATTTTTGCTTGGTACTGATTATCGCAGTCTACCTGATCCAGGGTCGCAACGAGACGCCCCTCTCGCCAGTCTCTTCGACTGCCGGATTTGTTGCGGTGCTGGCGATGGTGGTGCTCACCTATTCCTTCTTCCTGTTTGCCGTGACCGGCCGTGACGTTGGCGAACGGCTAGCGACCAGCACCTACATGTTCCTCATCGCCGGCACTGCCGTTCTCGGCGCGGTCCACTACAACTACGTGCGGGGGCCATGGGCCGCGAAAGCCTCTGACGGTTCGATCCGGATGTATTTGATCGACCTACAGCCGCCCGAGATGGTGTTGATTCTGATTGCTCTGGCAACGCTGCTCGTCGGCATTGGGTCGTTCATCATCACCAGTGTCCGGCTGAAGGACCTTGAAGAGGCCAAGTATTTTACGATGATTATGGCGGGGCTGCTGCTACAGTACCTGGTTCTGCTCTTCAACGCGCTCCGCAACCAGTCCAACATCAAGATGGAGCAGGTTGACCTCGTCCTGACTGCGATGGCGGGTTTCATCACTTTCCTCGGCGTCTGGCTCTTCTATCGCAAGCGCAAGCTCGAGGAGTCGATGGAGGGGTTCGCCTACTTCGGCATATTCGTAGCTGGAGTCGGGACCCTGTTCGGTTTCAGCGTCATCCCGGTCCTGCTCTCGGAGAAGGACTTTGCAACCCCCACTACGACTTCGGAATGGGTGCTGCTGGTGGTCCCGCTGCTGCTGGCCGTGACTGGCCTCTGGTATGGCATCCGCTTCGGCGCGCACAAGCTGCGCGACAGGATGGCCGAGCTGGCTCCGCTCGAGGCACCCAGGCAGGATCCGTTCGATTCGACCTA
>CAYMDK010000012.1:17049-26565 GCA_964389465.1 uncultured archaeon
TGGCCGAGCTGGCTCCGCTCGAGGCACCCAGGCAGGATCCGTTCGATTCGACCTATGTGCCGCCGGAGGACCCTGCGCAGACTGAAATATCGCTCGACGCCGCGATGGACCGGCTGCTGGAGGAATTCCCCGATGCAACTATCGACATCAAGCCAACTGCCGAGGACGCGGGCGGCTTCATCATGGACTGGGACGAAGTCGAGGAAATGCTCGACGACGTCGACCTGAAAGCGAAGGTGCGCAAGGCCCGCAGGGTTCCCTATGATGTTGATTTCGAAGAGCTTTCACGCTTTTACTCAACGACACCCGAGACGGTCAACCAGGTTATCACCCACCTGAAATCGGGTCGCAACATCATGCTTTACGGCGAGCCTGGTACCGGCAAGACTGCGTTGGCAAACCTCCTGCTGATGCAGCTCTGCGGGGTGGATGGTGACGACCCCAACTACACCATCGTCACCGCCAACGCCGAGTGGTCCAACTTCGAGGTCATCGGCGGTATTTCGCCTGATGACAAGGGTGGCTACTACTTCAAGGACGGCTATATTTCCGAGGCGGCGCGCGCCTGTGAGAAGTCGATACAGGAGAGCGGCAAGCCACATTACCTTGTGATTGACGAGTTCAACCGCGCCAATATCGACGAAGCGTTCGGCAAGCTATTTACCGTCTTTGAGTACCGTGACAAGCAGCCGTTGCTGACTGCTAAGGAGACTGGCGGGGCGCCGTTCATGATGCCGCCCGAGTTCCGTATCATCGGCACCATGAACACGCAGGACAAGAATACGCTCTTCAACGTCGGCCACGCGCTGATGCGCCGTTTCGCGTTCGTCGAAATCGGGTTGCCGGTGAAGGAAGACGAATTCCGGCGAATGCCGGAATTCGTCTTCAACAAGCTGGAGAAACTGGGAATTGCCCCCGACCGGCCGGATGAAGAAGAGGACTGGTTTGCAGCGGAGAAATTCGACTTCTATGACGAGGACGGCTCGATGTTCGGTGCCTATAACCTGCTCATGGATTTCCTCGAGGAAGAGGAACCTCCCCAGCAGCGCGACGAGGAGGTGCCGCGCGGCGTACGCACTTTCCGCCGCATCGGTCCGGCGATGGTGATTGACTCAATGCTGACGCTCTTCAACTCGCGCGGACAGTACGACCTGGGCAAGGCGTTGCAGGACGTGATTCGCGCCAACATCATGCCGTCGCTCGAAGGACTTGAGCGCAACGAACTGCGTTGCCTGCTGCTGAAATCGGAGCAGGTGCTGGGTGCCGAAGCTGAAATCACCCACACGCTCGAGAAGATGGTTGATTCACCCGGCATGAGCATCTTCGGCTGATGGCGACGCCGCGCGCGACCCTCGAGCTGCAGCTGCCTGTGGGGCGCGAGCACCTGATTGAGGGTGAGACGCTGACGCTGCTGGTGCATGCGCTGAAGCCACTCGGGGCGCCCAGCCTCCGGATGGGGAATGTCACGCTCGAGAAATTGCCGGCGCTGGCGAGCAACCAGACACACTCATTGCGTTTCCGGGTGCCCGACTACATTGGCGCCAACCGACTCGAACTGCACGAGTCCGGCGGCCGCATCTCGAATCGGCTCGAAGTGGTCATCGCCCCCGAGATGCTCGACTACGAGAGTTTCCAGCAATTGCGCGAGCAGCACATCCCGGCGCTGGTGCAGGCGGCGGGAGCGGACGACCAGAGCGGTGCCGCCTACCCCGGCGCGACCGCTTCTATCGAGGAAGAGAAAATCCTGCTTAATATCTCCCAGCTCCTTGATTTCTCGGAGCGGCTGCTGAAGTTGACACGCCGCATCCAGAAGGGCGCCTTTTCCTACCTCATCGAGAAGCAGCGCAAGCATATGAAATCGACGATTCGCGGCGCGGTGCGTTGGGAGAAGACTGCGCTGGCGCGCGCGCAGAAGGGGGTCGAGTACGCGACGGTCCATGTCACCGACATCCGCAAGCGGAAATGGCACACGCCGTCGAACCTGCTGCTGGTGAAATTCCACATTGAGCTATTTACCGAAGCTGTCTTTTTTCGCGATGAGATGGACCGGCGCGAGCGCGAGCGCAAGGCGTGGGCTGCCATCTACGGTCAGGAAGCTGGTGCAGCATCGGACGAAGTCCGGGAACAGCTGGAGAAGCTGGACGCGGTCTGCCTGCTCCACAAGCAGACGCTGCTGGGCGGGAAGCTCAAGGAACTGCTCGGCATCGCGCGGCACATTCGTAAGGAGGCGCGCGAAATCAACCGCGAGGCGGAGCAGGAAATCCGCCGCCTCAAGAACCGCGCCTACCGTGACCTCCCGCCGCTGTGGCAGGAATTCCTGCGCGATTACCGTTCCTACTACGAGGACACGGTGCTTGTCGAAACGCAACGCATGGCCGACGTCTACGCGCTCTGGATTGTGTGCGAGATGGCCAGCGGCCTCGCCCTGCGCTCCCACTCGAAGAGCTTGCGCGAGTTCCGCTCTCCGAAAAAGGAGACCGTCCTGCGCTACGACGCGCCGGGCGCGGTGCGCGAGGGTTGGGGCGATTCCATCATCGGCACGCTCTTCCCGGAGGACGAACCGGCAGCGCCCGCGACTGGCTCCGGGCAGCCGGAGATTTTCCTGAACTACCGTGGCGTCAACGTCTATTTAGAGTGCCAGTATGGGTTGCGGCAGCAGCCGCGCCAGCAGGATATCTACAAAGTGCTGGCGTTCATGAACAACTACCGCATCCCGTGCGGCGGCATCATCTACCCCGGGCCGCAGCTGCGGTTCAGTTGCGACCCCCGTAACCAGCAGGTGCTGGCGTGGATTCCCTTCACCTGGACCGAGCAGGCGTACGACGCGGCGCCCCGCTATTTTGCCTTCGTCGTCGACCGGCTTGCCGCCATCTGGCAGGCGCTCGACGACGGCGATGCCGAGGCGGTCGCGCTGGCCGCCGAGAAGCAGGCGTGGGAATACTACGAGGCGATTGCGACACCGGGCGCTGTCCCGCTCGAACCGGCGGAACCGCTAGTGCCGCTGCCGGACGAGCCGGTTGAGCCGCCCGCTATTCCGTCGGAGCTGGTTGCTGAAAAGCAGGATGCTGAAGACGATGAAAAATTAACGCCCGAGGAAGAGCTCGAGGAGTCTGCCGGAGAGGAGGCGGAGGAGCGCCATGCGGAGCTCGAAGGCGCGCTGGCCGGGGACGCGAGCGTAGCGACCGGTTCGGCGGGCGAGGGCGATTACGCGGTCGGCTCGCGCGGTGATGGCGATTCAGGGGCCGACGCGGAAGCCGAAGAGACAGGGCCCGAGCCGGAAGCGGAGCCGGAATCCGATGCTCCCGATGACGAGGAATCTTCCCCAAAACCGGAATCGCGCACGATTTCCATACAGGACCTGAAGAAAATTGTCGAGCAGAAAGAAACCGACGACTGACTTTAAAAACCGGCCGAATGGGCGCGCATGGCCCTGCGGGTCGCCATCAACGGTTTCGGCACCATCGGCAAGCGCGTTGCCGACGCGGTCGCGGCGCAGGAAGACATGGTCGTGGCGGGAGTCACCAAGACCGGCCCCAGCTTTGGCTGCGAGCTGGCGGTGCGTCGTGGCTTCCCGCTCTACTGCACTTCGGACGACGCCGGCCGCGTAGCCGCCTTCAGCGAAGGCGGCTACGAATGCGCAGGTGGCCTGTCGGAGCTGCTCGCGGCGGCGGATGTCGTCGTTGATTGTTCGCCCGGTAAGATGGGCGCGGAAAACCTTGTGAAATACCGCAAGGCGGGCGTAAAGGCTGTATTCCAGGGCGGCGAGTCGCACGCCTTAACGGGGCTTTCCTATAGCTCGAGTGCCAACCATGATGCCAATCTGGGCGCTGACGCGACACGCGTCGTGAGCTGTAACACCACCGGGCTTTCGCGTACGCTGGTGCCACTCTGGGAACAGTGTGGCTCGCTCGCGGTCGAGTGTACCATGATTCGCCGTGCGGCGGACCCCGGCGATTCCGGCAAAGGACCGATAAACGCCATCAAGCCCGTCCTGAAGGTGCCGAGCCACCACGGCCCCGACCTGATGACCGTCCGCCCCGAAATCAGCACCAACTCGCTGGCGGTCGCGGTGCCGACGACAATCATGCACGTCCACGCCATCGTCGCCACGCTCCCGTCAGGCCACGGGCTGACGACCGACGCGGCCATCGAACTCTTCCGCGCGCAGCCGCGCGTCATCGTGATGCATGGTGGTGACAGCCGGATTACGACCACGGCCGAAGTGATGGAGATGGCGCGCGACATCGGCCGGCGCTGGGGTGACCTGCACGAAATCTTCGTCTGGGAAGACGGCGTTTCATTGCAGGGAGACCGGCTCTACTATTTCCAGGCCATCCACCAGGAAAGTGATGTCGTGCCGGAGAACGTCGACGCCATCCGCGCGCTGACCGGCAGCGAAGCGGACTGGCGTGCGAGCGTCGCGCAGACCGACGCCGCCATCGCCGCGGCGCACGGCAGCGCATAGCATGGCTGACGCGACGGGCCTGCCCATATTGCGCATGTATACCGGCCCCGGTGGGAAGACCCGCTTTGCGTGGACCGTGCTGCCGCTGGTGCGCCAGACTGGCCTCGGGTCGGTCGGCCTTTTTTCGGAGCTGTTCGTCAACGAGAATATCCTCGACAACGCCGGCGACTTGCGGCTGCAATTCGCCGTCACGCCGCTGCCGCAGGGCGGGGCGGGCGAAGGGCCGCAGCTGGCGCACACCGCGCCGCGCAAGCAGCTGGTGCTGACGCTCGGTGGCTGCCTCGAGTTCCGCAGTTGCGATGTTGAAACCTTTGACGAGACAACTCGCGCCACCATCGGCGCCGGCGACATCCTGCTCGCTGAAGACCTCGTCGGCGCCGGCCACGTGTGGCGTTTCGTCCCGGCACGCGATGGCCAGCTCAAGCCGTGGCGCCGCTGCTACATCCACCTCGGTGAGGAGTACGACCATTTCGTTGCGTTGCTGAAGCCTCAGTAGCCGAGCGCCCGGAGCAGCCGGTCCGGCTCATCGGTGCCGATGCGGAATTTAGTTCCGTTGGTGTAGGTGATTTCCACCGCGTCCAGTCCCGAAATATTCCACATCCAGCCGTACGGGGTGCGCCGGATGCCCCAGCCATACCAGAAGGCGTTGCGCACCGCCGCGGCGTCCACGACATTAGTGCGCGCGATGTTGCGGTGGACCAGCCCGAGCCCGAATGCAAGGTGGATGTGCGAGTCATCCACGGTGATGAACAGCCGGTAGAAGAGCAGGCCGAGCAGCGGGCCGAACGAGCCGAGCAGGACTGCGGCTAGCCAGTCAAGCTCCCGGAACAGGTAGGCAGCCAACCCCGTCAGGAAAAACGAGACCAGCATCACCCACCAGGAATACTGGGAGTGCTGGTAATGCGGAAGCATCAGCCGCCGCCGACCCGGATGGAGTGGGTGTCGCCCACAACGTCGCGGGTGCGAGGCGACATCAGCTCGATGACCGCCTGCTCGCGGAACTCGGCGAGCGTGCGGCAGCCGGTATTGGCGAGCGCAGCCTTGACCTTGCGCATATCCTCTTTCAGCCGTGGTTTGAGTCGCCCGCGGAAATCAACCGTCCCCTCCTCTCCTTCGGTGAAGAAACTCTTGGCTGTGGCGTGGCCGTAGCGGTCCAGATTGCGCGCGCGGGCAGAGCCCTCTCCCCAGGTGGCGACCCAGCGCATCTCCGGCTCATGGCTTGTGAGCCGCAGGTTTTCGTCCAGTTTTTCACCGGCTGCCTCCAGGAAGTGGTTGAAGTAGCCGCCCATCATCACCGCGTCGGCCAGCGTCAGCGCGATGATCATATCGCCCGCCGACCCGACGCCACCGTCGACGACGAGCGGCACGTGGCGCCCGCCCGCCTCGACGAATTCCTGTCGAGCGCGGTCGGCCGCGATAAGCGCGGTCAGCGGCGCGCGGCCGGTCGCCTTCTGCCGCTGGGTAGTGCAGATTGAGCCGGACGACATCCCGATTTTGACGATGTCGGCGCCCTGCTCCATCAGGTATCGCGCTCCGTCGGCGGTGATGATGTTGCCGGCGCAGATAGGCACGCCTGTCTCCATCGCGCGGTACTCCACCAGCACTTCGCCGACGAACTCGCTGTGGGCGTCGGAAGTATCGATAACTATCATGTCGGCGCCAGCGGCCAGATTGGCCTCGACCCGCTCCTGCCACCCCTTGTGGGTCGAAATGGCGGCGGCGACCGGGATTTTCTCAACGTCCTTGCGGAACGCCAGTTTCACCAGCCGGTCCAGCTCGTCGAGCACGACCAGGTAGCGCCCTTCGCCCAGCAACTGTTTCGCCTGCTCGACGCTCAATGCGGGGTCGCGGCAGCATTCCATTTCCCCGGGTGTGAGCATGACGCTCCCGACCGGGTCGCCCGGCGGAGCGTCCAGCTCCAGGTAGCGGTCGAAGCTGAAGAGCCCGAGAAAGACGTTGTTGCGGTCGGTGACCGGCAGCTTGGAGTGGCCGTGCCGCTCAACCAGCCGCACCGCCTCGTCAATCGTAGTTTCGCGCCCGATGCAGACCGAATCCTCGACGAACCCCATCTCGTAGCCCTTGATGCGTTCGACGATGGCCGCCTGCTCGGTGAGGGGCAGCCGCACCGGCAGGACTCCCAGCCCGCCCTCCTTGCCGAGCGCGAGAGCCATCTCGTACCCAGTCACGGAAGTCATCGCGGCGCTGAGCAGCGGCAGCCGCAGCGCGAGTCCGCCAAGTTCAGTCGCCAGCGAGATGTTCGGCAGCGTGCAGTCAGCCGGCGTCAGCCCGGTCAGCAGTGAAAATTCGCTGAAGGTGCGCCCCGGCTCGCGCACTACTCGCTTGACCATGCCCCCGCTCGGGTGAGTCATAAAAGTAGTTTGCGGTCGCCCGTTTCAGGAGTGCACTTCGCGCGCACGGACGGTGCGCAGCAACGCTTCGCTGACCGGCGTCGCGACGCCCGTCCGGCGGCCGCGCCGCACGATGGCACCGGTTATTGCGTCGATTTCGGTGCGGCGCCTCGCTTCCAGGTCCTGCAGCATGCTACAGCGGTTTTCGGCGGTGCGCTCCATGATTTCCAGCGCGCGTGTCCACGGGTCACCCGGCAGCGTGATTTCGAGTGTTGCGGCGACCGCCGTCCCCTCGCGGCAGGCCGCCCGTGCCCGTTCGCGGAGCGTGCCTTCGCGGAGCGCGCCGTTCGGGACGCCCGCCAGTGCGGCGACCGGGTTGATGGCGTTGTTGGCGATGGCCTTGAGCCACAGTTCGCCCGGCAGGTCGCTCGTCAGGGTCGCCTCAATTCCGCCCGAGCTGAAGGCATTGCGCAGCCGCCGTAGCGCAGCGGTCGGCGCGCCGACCGCTGCGCCCAGCACCGCGTAGCCGTCACCCACGTGGAGCACGCTTCCGTCGGGCTGCTGCGCAGCACCGAGTCCTGTGACGAATCCCGCCACGTTTTCGGCGCCCAGGGCATCGGCCAGCGCATCGACAGCGAGCAACCCGTTCTGGCATGCGACTACCGGCACGCGCCACGCCTCGAGCCGGGGCAGCAGCGGCTCCAGCTGCCACGACTTGGTGCAGAGCAGCAGCCAGTCGCAGCCTTCGGGCGTCGGCGCTATCGGAATCACCTCGCGGAACTGCGTCAGCCCCTCCACCCGCCGGCCGCGGCGCAGCTGTTCGACGCGAGCGCCGTCGGCCACCAGCACGACCTCGGCGCCGCCCTGCACCAGCCGCGCCGCCAGCACCGAGCCGAGCGCCCCGGCGCCAAGCAATGCAATGGTCATGCTGGCGCCTTGCCTGACGGACCTTCGGGCGGTCGCTGCTCGAGCAGAATTTCGCGCAGCACTTCCACGCGTTCCGGGGGCAATGCCAGTAGCGGCGCGTGCCAGGTCATCCCGGCTGGTGGCGCAACCATACGCTGCGCGTCCCACCCGACTGCCACTCCGAGCGCCTTGCGGCGAAGTGCTAGCTGCGGCAGCTCCTCTATTGGTGTGGCAGGATGACTGCGCAACCGCGGATGCCACCGCTCGAGCGCCGTCCGTTCGGCAGCGGGCAGCTCCGTCTGCTCGACCAGTTCGAGCGTACAGCCGCGTTTGGCGAGCAGCCAGCCCGCGACAAGGTCGCGCCAGTTCTCGGCGTGCACCAGCACCTTGCCCTGAGTGTGCAGCGGCAGCCCCCCGACCGCCGGCAGTACTTTGCGGAACAGGAACGCGCGCTTGTCGCGCACCTCGGCGTGCAGCGCGTGGTCGGGCGCCGAAAGATTGACCTTCAGGTCAGGCCGCACCGCCAGCACCGCCGCTCCCAGATCGGCACCGAGCTGTTGCGACGTGAAACTGTGCGAACCGGTGCGGCGTGGGCGAATCGCGAAGCTGGCGCCCTGCGGCAGTGCGGTACCCCACTCGGCCGCCGCCTCCCCGAGCAACTCCAACTCGGCCGGCAGCTCCTCCACCGGCGAGAGCGAAACAATCCCGAAGGTGCGCGCCAGCACGCCGGCGGCAGAATCCCCGTCAGGCGATGCGCCGCTCTCGGCGATGTGCGCGAAGAAGCGCCCGCGCATGCGCTCGATGCGCGCTTCGATGCCGGCCAGCGCCAGCCGCTGGAGCAGGTTATCGGACAGTTTCTGCTCGTAGCGCCGTCGCGTCCCGGGCGCCTTGAGCCCCAGCTCGCCGTAGCGCAGCAGGAACAGGCTCACGCCAGCGAAGCGAGCACGCGGTCAACAATCTCGCCAGCGTGGCCCACATAGTTGGCGGGGTCGAGCGCCGTGTCGATTTCAGCAGCAGTCATGAGCTTCGTGATTTCCGGCTCGGCCAGCAGCAGGTCGCGGAAGCTCGCTTCGCCAGCCACGGTTTCCATCGAGATCTGGCGGACAAGTTCGTGCGCCGTCTGCCGGTCCATTTCCTTACGGGTCAACGCCAGCAGCACCGCCTCAGCCATGGGCAATCCGCCTGCTGCGGCAAGGTTGGCAGCGATGCGTTCCTGATTTGGCTGGACATTGCGGAAGACGCCTGCGGCCTTGTGTAGCATCTCGTCGATAAGTATATAAAAATGGGGCAGTAGTATTCGTTCACTGCTCGAGTTGGCGAGATCGCGCTCGTGCCACTGCAAGTTGTTCTCTAGCGCGGGTGCTGCAAACGACCGCACCATCCGCGCCAGCCCGCCCAGATTTTCGCTGGTGATAGGGTTCTGCTTTTGAGCCATGGTCGAGGAGCCGACCTGCTTCGCCGTGTCGAACGCCTCGGCCGCTTCACCGATGTCGCTGCGCTGCAGGTTCCTGATTTCGAGCGTGAATTTCTCGATGCTTGTCGCCAGGTTGCCGCCCCACTGCACCAGCTCCGCCAGCCGGTCGCGCCCCAGGATTTGAGTTGTCGCCAGCGGCGCGTTGAGCGAGAGCCGCGCCATAACGCGGTCCTGCAGTTCGAGTGTGTGCGGGTGCAGCGCGGCGCCGCTGCCGGTCGCGCCGAGCAGTTTGCCGGTCTCGAGCCGTGGCCGCAGCTGCCCCAGCCGTTCGCGCTGCCGGGCCGCCTCGGCGGCGAAGACCGCCATCTTCAGCCCGAAAGTAA
>CAYMDK010000013.1:0-25981 GCA_964389465.1 uncultured archaeon
ATCCGGGCGGGGCTACCATTTTACGGGCAAAATGCCAGTGCAACCATCAAGGTTTACGGCCACTGCCCACGCAGCGGCCGGAAAGCTTGACCAGAGCCATTGTTGCGGCGCTACCGTTTTCCGCCGCGCTGTCGTGGCGCGCCGTGGACCCCTGGCGCTTGCTGTTCGGCGTGCTGCTGCTGCTGACGCTGGCGACCGGCTGGATTGCGTGGGTCGCGCGGCACGCCTGGCGGGACCGCGAGCGGACGCTGCGCTGGTCGGCCGCGTCGGGCGGCTGCGCACTGGCGATGATGCTGCTGGTGGCGCTGGAGAAGGTGTGAGCGGCGACGGCGCCCCTTCGGCAGCGGTGCTTAACGCGCGGCCAGTGCGCAACGAGGAGAGCGCGAGATGGGAGCTAGAGGATGGCCTGGCGGTGATTACCCACGCCAAGCAGTTCTCTCGGCTCGAAGGGTGGCTGCGCGACCGCATTGGCGGGCCGGGGGAGCTGCGGCGGCCGCTCGACCGCTACACGACCTTCCTGTGGCTGAAGTGCGACGGCACGCACACGGTCGCCGGGCTGGTCGCGGCGCTCGAGGCGGAGTTCGGCGAAGAGGCGGCGCCGGCGCCCGAACGGGTGCAGAAGTGGTTGCAGCGCATGCTCGAGCTGGGGCTGCTGCGGCTGGAGTCCGGGAAATGAGGGTGCTGCGCTGCCCCGACTGCGGCGCGACCGACATCGACTACAAGGCGGGGCTGGTCACCGGCAGTAAATACCGCTGCCAGAAATGCGGTTACATGGGGCCGCTGGTAATCGAGGAGGAAATCCCGGATGGCTGAACCGCGCTTTGACTGGGAGAGCGGTATCGACGCGCTGGCGCCGCACCTTTCCGGCACGCAGCGCATCGGACTGCAGGTGCCCGAGGGGCTGCGCCCGCGCGCGCCCGACATCGTCGCGCGGCTGGCGCAGCTCTCGGGTGCCAAGGTGTTGCTGTGGGGCGACCCCACTTTCGGCGCCTGCGACCTGGCCGACCGCCCGCTCTCGGAAGTGGGCGTCGATGCGCTCGTCCATCTCGGTCACCTGCCGATGCCGTACCACGCCGACTGCTACGCGGTGCCGGTGCACTTCGTCCCGGTGCAGCACACCGGCGCGCTCAAGCTCCCCCGCAAGGCGATCGCCCGGCTGCGTGAGCTGCTGCCCGAGGGCATCGGCGTCGTCACCACCGCGCAGCACTTGCAGCTGCTCGGGGAGTTGCAGGAGCGGCTCGCCGCGGCGGGCTTCGCGCCCGAGGTGGGCGAGGGCGGCCCGCGGCTGGCGGCGCCGGGGCAGCTGCTCGGCTGCAGCTCGGCGGCGGCGCGCAGCCTTGACGTTCCCGGTTATCTCTATCTCGGCACCGGCGTCTTCCACCCGCTGACCGTCGCGCTCTCGACCGGCAGGCCGGTGGCATGCCTCGACCCGCACAGCGGCACGGTGACCGGGACGGACGCCGACCGCTTCCTGCGGCAGCGCTACGCGGCGATTGCCGCGGGCGGGCGCGCGCAGCGCTGGGCGGTGATGTTCTCGACGCAAATCGGCCAGGAGCGGCTGGCGCTGGCGGAGCGCCTGGCGGGGGAGCTGCGCGATGCGGGCCACGAAGCGCTGCTCATCGGCGGCATCCACCAGTCCGAAGGCCAGCTCGCGGGACTCGGTATCGGCGCGGCGGTGATTACCGCCTGCCCGCGGGTCGCCATTGAGGATGGCCCTACGTGGAGCATCCCGCTGCTGACGGTGCCGGAGCTGCAAATCCTGCTTGGCCGGCGGGATTCTGAGCCGTATCCCTTCGACGAATTCCCGTAACGCCAATCTCTTAAAGCGGTAGCAGGACTCGCCGGCCGATGGCTGCGCTGCAGGTGGAGAACGTAATCGTCTCCTCGAGCCTCGGCAAGGAGGTCGAACTGGTGCGGCTCGGGAGCGAGCTGGAGCACGCCCAGTACACTCGCGGGCAGTCGCCCTCGGTAATCATTGACCTCGACGGCGACGGCGCTGGGGGGCGGACTGGGCTGGTGTTCGGCAGCGGCAAGCTCTACGTCACCGGTGTTGATGACCTTACGGCTGGCCGCGAGGCGGTCACCCAGCTCCGCAAGGCCATTAAGGCGCTCGACCCGAAGGTGAGCCTGCGCAAAGGCGTCAAGCTGGAGAACATGGTGACGCGCGCCGACCTCGGCACGACGCTCGACCTGGCCTCAATCGCGGCAGCGGTCCCCGCTGCCGACTACGACCCGGCCCGTTTTGCAGGAGTGGTGATGCGGCTCGACGAACCTTCCGCCAGCTTCATCATCTTTCGCTCCGGCATCGTGGTCGTGACCGACGTCGGGAGCGAAACCCGCGCCCGCAGTGCGCTGAAGGCGCTCAGCAAATTCCTGCACGCGGCGTCATTGATTGGGTAAAGTGGGTGACGTGCGAGTCGCGCAGCTGGCCGAGGCGCTCGAGGCGGCGGTCGCTTCTGCCGTTAATGCTCCCGCCACGGTCGCGTTTTCGGGCGGTATCGACTCCTCGCTGGTCGCGATGCTGGCGGCGCGCCACGCTGAAATCGAGTTGCTGGTGGTCGGCACGCCGGGCGCGCACGACCTCGCCGCCGCGGAGGAATCGGCAGCGCTGCTTGATTTAAATATATGTCGTCTTGAGATTTCACCCACGCAAATGGTCGCCGCCAGCTATGAGTTGGCCGCCACGCTTCCGCTCTCAGGGCAGGAAGTCGAGTTCCTGCTCCCGTTCTGGCTGGTCGCCCGCGAGGCGACCCATCCTCTGCTGCTCTGCGGGCAGGGCGCCGACGAACTCTTCGGCGGCTATGACCGTTTCCGGCGCGCCGGTGCGAAGCCCGACCTCGCCGCAGAGGTGGCGGAATTGCAGGCGCGGCTGCCGCAGCGCGAAGAGCAGATTGCACGCCACTTCGACCGCTCTGTGGCGTGCCCGTATCTCGACGCGCGCGTCGTCGCCGCGGCTGAAGCGTTCCCGCAGGCGGAGCGCATCGCTGCGCCCGGCAAGGGGCCGCTGCGCGCCGCCGCCGCGGCGCTGGGGTTGCCGGCGCCAGTCGCGCAGCGGCCGAAGAAGGCGGCGCAGTACGGCAGCGGCGCGCAGAAGGCGATACGCGGCGCGCAACAGCAGCGGCTGGCGCTGACGCTGCGCTTCCCTTCCGCCACGGTCGCTGCGTCAGTTGCCGTCGCGACCGCCCCCGACAACGCGGGCTGGGTGACGCTGCGCCGGAAGGGCGCGACGCTCGAGGTACGCATCGTTGCCGCCAGCGTCGGGAGCCTGCGCGAGGCGGCCGAGGACTTCCTGGCGTGCGCTTCGCTCGCCGCCCGCGTCGCCGAAAAGGATTAGGCGGCGGCGACGCTGGGGCGCCATGTCGCAAAGCTTCGCAGAGATGCTCGACCGCGTACGCGCCTTCCACGAGAAACACGATTTCGCCGGGAACAACGGCCACGACATGGCGTACCGGCTGCTGCTGACGATGGAGGAAGTGGGTGAGCTGGCCGAGTGCATAACGAAGGGCAAGCCGCAGGCGGAACGCGCCGAGGAGCTGGCCGACCTGCTGATCCTGACGCTCGGCCACGCCATCGCGATGGACCTCGACCTGGAGGCGGCGTTCGACGCCAAGCTCGCCGAAGTCATGGAGCGCCCCGCCATCGCGGGCGATTTGGGCGTGCGGGTGACGCGCTACGAGCCGCCCGCCTGAATTCGGCAAACACTAAATATTGGACTGCCGTGCGCCGGCTGTGGCCTCCCGCAGCGAAGCGAGCACCGCCCTTCCCGAGCCGACAAAAGGACTGGCCGGAATCGTCGCCGCTGACACAACGCTCAGCTTCATCGACGGCGAAAAAGGCATCCTGAAATACTGCGGCTACGGCATCGATGACCTCGCCGCCAGCTCCAGCTTCGAGGAGGTGGTCTGCCTGCTCTACGACCGCGGGCTGCCCTCGGCGGAGCGGCTCGCCGACATGCGTGCGCGCATCGGCGCCGCCCGCGTGCTGCCGCCCGAGGTGAAGCAGGTCATCGAGCAGCTCGCCGGGCGCACCTCACCCATGAGCACGCTGCGCACAGTCGTTTCGGCACTCGGCCACTACGAGTCGAACGTGCCCCTCAAGGAACTGCCGCCCAAGGCGCTGCGGTTGGTGGGGCAGATTGCGGCCGCGGTGGCGATGATTCACCGGCTGCGCGAAGGGCTGGCGCCAATCGAGGCGGACCCCGAACGGGGGCACGCCGCCGATTTCCTGCGGATGCTGCTCGGCAGCGAGGTGACCGAAACGCAGGCCGGGGCGCTGGACCTCTACCTGATTCTGCTCGCCGACCACGGCTTCAACGCCTCCACCTTCTCCGGGCGCGTCACCGCCGGCACGCTGGCGAACCTCCACTCGGCGATTACTTCCTCGGTCGGGACGCTCAGCGGGCCGCTGCACGGTGGCGCCAACGAGAAGGCGATGGAGATGATTATCAAGGTTGGCTCCGCCGACGCGGCAGCGGCGTGGGTGGCGGAGAGGATTGCCGCGAAGAAGCGCATCATGGGCTTCGGCCACCGGGTCTACAAGGTGGACGACCCGCGCGCGCCGCACCTGAAGGCGTCGTCGCGCGCGCTGTGGGAAGAGCGGGGCGATACGACGCTGTTCGAAACAAGCGTCGCCATCGAGCAGGCGGTCAAGGCGTCGAAGCCGCTCATCACCAACGTCGACTTCTACTCGGCGACGCTGCTCTACGGGCTCGACATCCCGACTGACCTGTTCACGCCGCTCTTCGCAATGTCGCGGGTCGCCGGCTGGACCGCGCACGTGCTCGAGCAGTATGGCGACAACCGGCTGATTCGCCCCCGCGCGCGCTACATCGGCAAGGCGGACCGTACCTACATTCCGCTCGAGCAGCGCTGAGCCGCAAACGGTTTTGGCGGCCGCTGCTGCCCCCGCGTGGAAATCGACGCGGCGCGGGTGCATTTGCGGAACGGGGGGCTGCTGGTCTACCCGACCGACACGCTGTGGGGGCTCGGCTGCGCGGCGCTCGATGGCGCAGCAGTCGCGCGACTGCTGCGCCTTAAGAAGCGCTCTTCGGATGGGCTCAGTGTGATGGTCGGTTCGCGTGACGAGCTCTGGGCGCTCGGCGAGCGGTCGCCCGCCGCGGAGGCACTCGCGGCGCGCTGGCTGCCGGGGCCGCTGACGCTGGTGCTGGCGGCGGTGCGCGAACTGCCGGCCGGCGTCGGCCGTGACGGTACGCTCGGCCTGCGTGTTCCCGACCACCCCGTTGCGCTGGCGCTGGCGGCGGGACTGCCGGTCGTGACGACCAGCGCCAACCGCCACGGCGAACCGCCCGCGGCAACGCTGGCGGAAGCGCGCGCGGCGCTGGGCGGCGCCGCGCGCTACCTTGACGGCGAACCCCCGCAAGGCGAGCCGTCGACGGTCGTGCGCGTAACTGCCAACGGCTGCGAAGTGCTGCGCGCCGGCGCGATTTCCGGGGCGGAGCTGGAGGCGTCGCTTGGAGGCTGACGAGCTGGCAAAATGGCGCCACGCCGGCGAGCTCGCGCGCGACGCGTTGCAGTACGGGCGCAAGCTCATCGTCGACGGGGCGGACGTGCTGGCGGCGGTCTCCCGGATTGAGGATTACGTGCGCCAGAACGATGGCGGACTGGCGTTCCCGGTCAACATCGCCACCGACGAGGAGGCGGCGCACTGGACGCCGTCGGCGGGCAGCGACCGCCGCTTCGCCGCGGGCGAGCTGGTGAAGCTCGACGTCGGGGTGGAAATTGATGGTTACATCGGTGACAACGCGCTCACCGTCGAAATCGGCGGCTCGCGCCACGATGAGCTGCGCACGGCCGCGTTGAAAGGGCTGGAGCAGGTGATTGAGCTGGCGGCGCCCGGCGTCACCACCGGGGTACTCGGCAGCGCCGTACAGGCGTCCATCGAGTCATTCGGGCTGCGTCCGGTCGCCAACCTGACCGGCCACGGTATCAAGCGCTACGACCTGCACAGCGGGCTCTCGATTCCGAGCGTCGGCGGCCATCGCGGGACCGCGCTGCGCAAGGGCGACGTGATTGCGGTCGAGCCGTTCGCGACCAACGGCGCGGGTCGCGTCGGCGGCAAACGCAATTCCAACATATACCATCTCGCCAGCCCCCGTCGCGTGCGCGACAGTGCGGCGGCGGAATTGCTCGAGCGGATTCGCGGCGAATTCCACGGGCTCCCCTTCGCCGAGCGCTGGCTACACGCGTTCAGCGACGAGCCACGCAAGCCGTTGCAGAGGCTGCTGCGCAGCGGCGCGGTGGGCTTCTACCCGGTGCTCGACGAACTGGGCCACGGGATGGTGGCGCAGGCGGAGCACACGCTGCTGCTCACCAGCAGCGGAGTCGAGGTGCTGACGGCATGAACCTCTCGCTGCCTCCCGCACGGCTGCGCAGCATGGCGACCGCACCGATGCTGCGGCTCAACGTGCTGGCCGCACTGACGGGCGCCGCGGTGGCGTGCCTGGCGTGGCTTTTCCTGCAGGCGATTGACGGCGTCCAGTGGCTCTTCTACCGCAATGGCGGCTTCCTCGAGCACAACTATGGCGTCTGGATTCTGCTGGTGCCGGCGGCCGGCGGGCTGGCGACGGGGCTGATTATCAAGTACTACGCGGCCGAGGCGCGTGGACACGGGGTGCCGGTCGTGATGGAAGCGGTGGCGGTGAACCGCGCCCGGCTCGGCACCCACGTCGCGCTGGCGAAGGGCGCCGCGGCAGCCATCTGCATCGGCACCGGCTTCTCGCTGGGGCGCATCGGTCCGCTAATCCTGATGGCCTCGACCTTCGGCTCCGAGGTGGGGCAGCGCATGGGGCTGAGCGTCGAGGAGACACGTACTATGGTCGGCTGCGGGGCGGCGGCGGCGCTCACGACGGCGTTCAACGCCCCACTGGGCGGGGTCATCTTCGCCATCGAGCTGATTGTGACCGAGTTCCGCACCCGCTCGTTCATCCCGCTGGTGGTGGCGACGGTCATCGCCACGGCGTTCGCGCGCGCCATCAAGGGCGACATTTCGGCGTTCGACAGCCTGCCACCCTACAGCCTGAAGTCGCCACTTGAATACCTGCTCTACCTCGTGCTGGGGCTGCTGGCGGGACTGGCAGCAACCGGCTTCATCAAGCTGCTCTTCGGCATCGACCGGCTGGCGGCGGGATTGCGGCAGGTGCCGCTGCCGGCGCAGACGGCGCTGGGTGGCCTGGTGGTGGGCGCCATCGCGCTCGCCTTCCCCGAAATCCTCGGCAACGGCTTCGACATAACTCACGGAATGCTACAGGGTGAAGCCAGTATCGAGCGGATACGCGGCCCCGATGGCCTGCTCACCATCGACAACATGGCGCTGCTATTGGCAGTGCTCTTCGTCCTCAAGCTTATCGCCACCTCCATCTCGATTGGCAGCGGCGGTTCCGGCGGCGTCTTCACGCCGTCGCTGTTCCTCGGCGCTGCACTCGGCGCCACCTTTGGGGTGGTGGTTGCGCCGCTCGGCTTCACCGCGCCGGCTGGCGCGTATGCGCTGGTGGGGATGGCTGCCTTTACCGCCGCGGCGACGCGCGGGACGCTGACCGCCATCGTGTTGCTGTTCGAGATGACTGGTGACTATCAGATTATTCTGCCACTGATGCTGGCGTGCGTCGTCGCTGACGCCGCCTGTTACGTCACCTCGGAATACTCGATTTACACCGCCAAGCTGGCACAGCGTGGCATCCATGTTGACATGGGGGCCGAGCAGGACCTGATGCGCATGCTCACCATCGAGGAGGCGATGTCGCGCGAGGTGATGACGCTCGCACCCGATACGCCGCTCGAGGTGGCCATCGGCCAGCTCGAGGATACGGGTCACATGTCGTTCCCGGTGCTGGAGGGAGGGAAGCTGGTTGGCATCATCACCTGGGCCGACCTGCACAACGCGGTCGTGAACCGCGACCGCCACCTGACCGTCGGTGACTACTGCGTCCGCGAAGTGCTGACCGTCATGCCCGACGACCCGCTGACGCGCGCACTGGACCTGCTGGGGCAGAAGGAAATTAGCCACCTGCCGGTGGTCGACCCGCACGATTCCACTCGGCTGGTGGGGCTGATTACCAAGGGCGACATCATCAAGGCGTACAACCAGCGGCGGCTGGTGCGGCGCAAGCTGAGCTGGGACCAGAAAGGTGAAAGCCTTTAATCGGAGGGGGCCTGCGGCCGAATGCCGTCAGGGACCACCGTCGAGGAAGAGCTGGTCGTGGGCCGTTCCCGCACCAACGGGGGTGCCCAGCGCTCACCTACACTCTCCAACCTCGGGTTGCGGTTGCTGACAATAATCAGGCGGTACTGGTAACATGGGCCTGTTCGGACGAAAAAAGAAAAAGAAGGCGAAGAAGCCGGTGCTCGAGCCGGTAGCAGCAGCTGTAGCACCAGCCGCGGCTCCGGTCACGCAGGCGCAGCCCATCGTGGAGCTGGCTTCGCCGCCGACCGATATTTCGGCCGATATGGTTATTGAAATGGACATGGATGTCCAGCCGGCGGTCACGCCCGCCCAGCCGGCGGTCGAACTCGTGCCAGCCGCGCAGCCCGCGGACGCCCCAGCGGGGCAACCGGCTGACTGGCACAAGCGTAGCGAGAAGCCGCTGATGGATATTCACCGCCGCCTCGACAGCATGCTCGAGGAGGATTCAGCCTCGCTCGAGGAGCGCTACCGCGAGCGGTTCGGCGACAAGCTCCCCAAGTCGGTCGCGGGCACCGCGCCGGCGAAGCAGGAAGAGCCGGCCGCGGAGGGGAAGAAAATCACCTTCAAGTCGCGCTCCGGCATAAGTTTCAAGCCGCGTACAGCCGCGACTCCTGCGGAGCCCGCGGAGGCGGCCGCCGAACCGGAGGAAGAACCGGCTGCCGCGGAAGCGCCAGCCGCTGAAGAGCCCCCGTCAGGCGACACGTCGTCAGGCATCGGCTCGCGTATCGCGGGCGGCGCCCGCAGCGCCGGCTCACGGACCAAAGGCGCCATTGGCAGTGGCGCGTCCGCCGTCGGGCGCGGAGCGCGCGCAACTGGTTCAGCGATAGGAAGCGGTGCTCGCGCGACCGGCAGCGCTATTGGCAGCGGTGCACGCGCGACCGGCAGCGCCATTGGCAGCGGTGCCTCGAAGTTCGCCGGCCTCTTCCGGCGCGGTGATTCCGGCGACGCAAAGCCGGCGGCGAAAAAGCCCGCAGCAAAGAGAGCAGCGCCGAAAAAGGCGCCAGCAAAGAAAGCGGCACCGAAGAAGAAGGCTACGCCGAAGAAGAAGGCTGCTGCGAAGAAGAAGGCTACGCCGAAGAAGAAGGCGAAGCCGGACTACGGCGCGATGACTGGCGCGCAGCTCAAGGCGGAGCTGAAGAAGCAGGGACTTCCGGTTTCCGGCAAGAAGGCCGAACTCGTCAAGCGACTTCAGAAAGCCTAGCGGTGAGTGATAATGCTCACCACGTCGCCATCAGCGACACGGTGACCAAGCCCGACGGTCTGCCCGGGAAACTTGGCTGACGGCCCGGTCACCAGCGCGTAGCGGAACTTGCGCCGGAAATCGCGGTGCAGCGCCTGGCAGATTTCAGCGATGTTCGTCCCGCGCCGCACCACCAGCGGCTCCTCCATGTCGGCCGCCTGCCCCTGCGGTTTCATGAAGACCGATATAAAATCGAGTCGCGCGTAAATCGCATCACGTAAATCGTCGAGCCCCTCCCCCGTCGGCGGCGCAATCTCGATGGCGCCGGGGCAGAGCTCGCGGGCGCGCGCCAGCTGCGCCGCACTGGCGAGGTCGACCTTGGTCAGCACCGTCAGCGATGGAACGTAGACGCGCGTGCCGGCCAGCAGGTCGACCAGCAGGTCCAGGTCGAACCGCTCGCGTAGCACCAGTTGCGCGTTGACCACGCCATACTCGCGCGCAACCGCCTTGACCGCTTCTTCCTCGAGCTCCTGCGCGACGGTCGAGATGACCTCGATGCCGCCCCGCGCGGTGCGCGCAATCGCGCCGTTGGGCGGCCGCGCGTCGAGTCGCAGTCCCGCGTCCTCCAGCTCCTGCAAGATTACTTGAGGCGCCGGCTCGGCCGCGTCGACCAGGTGCAGCACCAGATCGGCGGCGCGGATGACCGAGAGCACCTCGCGCCCGCGTCCCGCCCCGCGCGCGGCGCCGGCAATCAGCCCCGGCAGGTCGAGCAGCTGGATGCGCGCCTGCCGATATTGCAGCACCCCGGGGATGACGTCGAGCGTCGTGAAGGCGTACGCGGCGGTCTCGCTCTCGGCGGCGGTGACCGAGTTGAGCAGCGTCGACTTGCCGACGCTCGGCAGCCCCACGATGGCCACCGTCGCGTCGCCCGCCTTGCGGACGCCGTAGCCGCTGCCCCCGGGGCCGGACGATGCCGCGACGACCTGCTCGCGCAGCTGCGCCAGCTTCGCCTTCAGCTTGCCGATGTGGTGCTGCGTCGCCTTGTTGTACTTGGTACTGGCGATTTCAGCCTCGATGTCGGCTATCTTCTCGGCGAGGGACACGTCCTGCGGCAGAAATGGGCTGTTATGAAGCCGATGGTGGGCCGACAGATCCAGAACCGACCTTTTCCGGCTGGCTTCGCTCCACTGCGCCAGCCGCAAAACCTCGACCAAAACTGGATGTTGGTGGGCCCGCGGAGATTCGAACTCCGGACCTTCGCCGTGTGAAGGCGACGTCATAGCCAACTAGACCACGGGCCCGCGGCGCGCACCGCAGGTGCAACCTATTTGTGGGTTGCGTCTGGGCGGTCGTGGTTGTCAAGGCAAAGCGGGGCCGTCGCCGCTACCTCCAGCTACGCGTTACCCCGGTGGTGAGCCGCCGCCGGCTGGAGCGGCTGCTGGCGGGTCTCCTTCCAGAGTTCCGCGTTATCCGCTGCGCGGAGGGCGAGGCGGTGGTGCGGGTGCCGCACACCGGCGCGGCGGCTGCCCGGGAGGCGCTCAACGGTGACCTCGGTGACGGCGTCGCCGGCGAGACGCTGGCAATGAGCGGTACGCTGAAGGGATTGCAGCGGCGGCTCGCGGAGCGAAAGTAATTAGCCGCTGCCGGCTGGGCCGGTGATGGATGCGAGCGTAACCTGCCCTGAGTGTGGCTCGACGACCGAGGCCGAAATTGCTTCAGACGGGCTTTCCGAATACGTCGGCTGCGGTGATTGCGGCCACCGCTTCCTGTGGGAGCCGGCTGGTGGCGGGGGCGCGGCGACGGGGGAGCTGGACTGGGGCGATGAAGCGGCGGGGGGCGACTATGTCGCACTCTACCCCTCGACCAGCCGGCCACAGATTGCGGGGCTGATGCTGCTGCTGGCGGCGCTGGGGTTGCTCACCAACGTCATCCTGCTGAACGGAACGCTGGGCGACCCGGCCAAGGTCGAGGGCGCGACCGTGAAAATGAACGAAATCATGGTCGAGTCCGGCATGGCCTCGTCGGAGGAATACGACGAGGAGTTCATCCGCTCCGTGCTCCGCGCCGCGATTGTCTGGGAGCTCCTCTGCACCGTGCTGGCGACGGCCGGTGGAGTGCTGGTGCTGCTGCGCCAGAACTATACGCTGGTGCTGGTGGGCTGCGCGGCTGCCATCGTCGGGATGGGTCCCTTCATGCTCTCGACGCTTTTCGGCGCGATTGCGCTCTACCTCGCGCTCCAGTCGCGCCCCGAGTTCGGTCTGGTTGACGAAGAGAGCTGGTAGGGTGCTACCCGCTATTCTGGAGCACTTCTCCATCGACGCATTATACCCTCCGCAGGAAGAGGCCATAGTCCCCGTCGAGCGCGGCGAGTCGCTGCTGCTGGCGGTGCCAACTGCCGCCGGCAAGACGCTGGTCGCCTACCTCGCGCTGCTGCGCGCCGCGGCGGCGGGCCGCCGCGGCATGTACCTCGTCCCGCTGCGCGCGCTGGCGTGGGAGAAGGTCGAGGAGCTGCGCGCGTTGACGAAGGCGGTGCTGCCGCAGGCGCGCGTCGGGGTCAGTGTCGGCGACTACGATCGCACGCGCGGCCTCGGTGACTGCGATATCATCGTTGCGACCAGCGAGCGCGCCGACTCGCTGCTGCGCCACTCGCCCGACTGGCTGCCGCAGGTGGGCTGCCTTGTCGCCGACGAGGTGCACCTGCTCAACGACTCTGGACGCGGGCCGACGCTCGAGGTGACGCTGACGCGCTTCCGCGAGCTGGTGCCGGACTTGCAACTGGTGGCGCTCTCGGCGACGGTTTCCAACGCGGCCGAAATCGCCGAATGGCTCGGCGCGACGCTGGTGAGCAGCGATTTTCGCCCCGTCCCGCTAACGCGCGGTATCTGCACCGACACGCGGCTCGACTGGGAAGCGGGCGCGCGGCAGCACCTGCCGCGCGCCGGCGCTGAGGGACTGGTACAGCAGAGGCTGCCCGACCAGTCGCTGGTCTTCGTCTCGACGCGCCGCGGCGCGGAAGCGCAGGCAAAACGGCTGGCGCCGGTCATCGAGCCGGTGCTCTCGCTCGATGAGCGCGCGGCGCTGGCGGCAGCCGCTTCCGAGCTGGAGACGGGCGCCGACGAGGCGACCAGCTTCGACCGCGGGCTGGCGCAGCTGCTGCGGCGCGGCGTCGCGTTCCACCATGCGGGGCTGACCAACCGGCACCGCAAGCTCATCGAGGCGCAGTTCCGCCAG
Organism: uncultured archaeon; assembly: GCA_964389465.1. Classification (GTDB taxonomy): domain Archaea; phylum Thermoplasmatota; class Poseidoniia; order MGIII; family CG-Epi1; genus UBA8886. Next base: position 12,611 of record CAYMDK010000013.1, read on the forward strand.
CGCAGGCTCAAGGCGCTGGTCGCGACGCCGACGCTGGCGGCCGGCGTCAACCTGCCGGCGCGGCGCGTCATCGTGCGCGACCTGAAGCGCTGGGAGTCAGCGTTCCAGTCCAACCAGCCCTTACCCGTCCTTGAGGTGCACCAGATGCTCGGCCGTGCGGGGCGGCCGGGCTACGACGCCGAAGGCGAGGGGGTGCTGATGGCGAAGGACGTCGCGCAGGCCGAGGAGGCCGAAAGCGCTTACTTTCGCGGCGAGCCGGAGCCGGTGGTTTCGCGGCTGGGAGCCGAGCCGGCGCTGCGCACCCACCTGCTGGCGCTGATTGCGGCCGGCGCAGCGAGCGACCGCGAGGCGCTGCACAGCTTTCTCGACCGCACGCTCTTCGGCGCGCAGGGCGAGCTGTGGCGCACGCAGCACCGGCTGAACCGCGTGCTGGAATTCCTGCGCGAGGAGGGGCTGATTACGATGACCGGTGCCGAGCCGGGCGAGTTCGCCCCCGCCAGCGAAACGCAGCGCGAAGGATTCACGGCGACCGATTTCGGCCGCAGGGTCGCGCAGCTCTACGTCGACCCGCTCACCGGCGTCACGATGCGCCGCGCGCTCGAGTCTGGCGTCCCGCCCAACCCGCTGGGGCTGCTGCACATGGTGGCGCGGACGCCCGACATCCATTCGCTCTACGTGCGCAAGCAGGAGATGGAGACCTATCTGGTGCGGATGATGAACGCCGCAGGCGAACTGATGCTCCCGACCCCTGAGGACCAGGTCGAAATGGAGTTCTACCTGTGGGACCTGAAGACCGCGCTGCTGCTGCAGGACTGGAGCGAGGAGATGCCCGAGGAGACGCTGCTCAAGCGCTACTCGACCACGCCGGGCGACATCCGCGCCAAGGTGGATGTCGCCGAATGGCTGCTCTACGCCGCCACCGAACTGGCGCGGCTGCTCGCGCCAGAAGCGGTTGCGCCGCTCGAGGATTTGCGCACGCGTGTCACCCATGGCGTCCGGCGCGAGCTGCTGCCGCTGCTCGCGCTTCCCGGCGTCGGCCGCATCCGCGCGCGGGCGCTCTTCAACCACGGCTTCGCGGCGCCCGATGCGTTCACCAGCGCCACCGAGGCGGAGCTGGCGCGGGTGCCCGGCATCGGCCCGCGGCTGGCGGAACAGCTGGCGGGGAAGCGCGAGCCGGAGCAGACAACGCTCTAAAGGGGGCGCAGCGTTCGGGCCGCGATGGTGCGGCTCATCGAGGACCAGCCCGACGCGTTCACCTACCGCGCCTTCGGCCGCCGCATCTTCTTCACTGGGCTGCTGGTTGCGGCGACCTACGTCGTCGCCGGGACCATCGTGCTGCAGGAGTCGGAGGCAATCATGCGCCAGACCGGGATGGATTCCGAGGGCATCGTGGGACAGATTACCGGCGCGATGGTGTTTGTGATGATAGTCTTCGCCCCGCTCGCGGGGAGCATGTTCCTGCTAATCCGGCTGATTCGCCGCGCGTTCCGCCAGCTGGAGGTTGAGCAGGGGCTGCCGCTGACGATGCTAACGCTCTCGCGGCTGGCGTTCATGGCCGCGATTACGGTCGCCTTCGCCCCGCTGGGGCTGGCGATTGATGCCCCCGTGACAGCTATCAATTTCTATCAGGAGCGGTTCATGACCTGGTTCTTCACACTGGTCGGCATCGGGCTGGCGCTGGTGCTGCTGGCGCCGGTGCGGCAGTTGCAGCTGCGCACCGGCCGGCTGCTGTGGGTGCCGGCGCTGGCGGGAGCGTTCGCCGCCGGCTACCTGGTCTGGATGGCGCACTCGTCAGCGTGGGACATCTCGGTCTTCCAGCTCTCGCAGGAAAACCTTGACGCGGTCAAGGAGTTCCGTACCAGCTTTACCTTCACGATGCTCACCTGCGCGGCGGCAATCATGACCTGGAGCTGGACCATATCGCGCAATGCCAGCTCGATTCTGGTGCGCCAGAAAGCGCATTTCTTCACGCAGCTGGGCCGATGAGCGTTCCGTGGAGCGAGAAGTATCGCCCGCGCACCCTCGCTGACATCAAGGGCAACCCGCACGCCGTGACCCAGCTCCGCGCGTGGGGCTCGGCGTGGGCGCGCGGCATCCCCGACCAGCGCGGCGTCATCCTGGCGGGGCCGGCCGGCTGCGGCAAGACCTCGGCCGCGCTGGCGCTCGCCGCGGAGATGGGGTGGGAAGTCGTCGAGCTCAACGCCTCCGACGCGCGGTCGGGGCCGGTCATCGAAGGCGTCGCCTTGCGGGCAGGCCTGTTCGAGGGATTCGGTGCCGGCGACGAGGCGCCGCACACCAAGCTCATCCTGCTCGACGAAGCAGACAACCTCTACGAGCGGCCGCAGCAGTCGGCCGGCAAGACGAAAGATTTCAGCGACCGCGGCGGCCGCAAGGCGGTGATGCGCACGCTGCGCGAGACGCGGCAGCCGGTCATCCTGACGGTCAACGACCTCTACGCGCTCACCAAGGGCAGCGCCGGCGCGTTCCGGCGGATAGCGCAGACCATCAGGTTCCAGCGGCTCCCCGTCGCAACCATCCGCGAGGTGCTGACCGAAATCGCCGCCGCCGAGAGCATCGAAATCGAGCCGGCGGTGGTGCAGCGACTCGCCGCCAACGCGAGCGGCGACCTGCGCGGCGCGCTCAACGACCTGCAGTCGCTGGCCGAAGGGGGGCTGACGGTCGACGACGAGCAGGTCGATGCGCTCGGCGTCCGCGACCGCGAGTCGGAGATGTTCGACACGCTGCGCGCCATCTTCGAAGGCGACGACTACGACGGCCCCCGCAAGGCGATTTTCGACCTGCATGAGCCGCCCGGCGAAGTCGCGACGTGGGTCAGCGACAACCTGCCGCTGGTCTACCGCCAGCCGAACGACCTCGAGCGCGCCTACCGTCGCGTCGCGCACGCCGATGTCCTGCTGGCGCGCACCCGCCGCCAGCAGAATTTTGGTTTGTGGGGCTACGCCAGCGAGCTGCTGAGCAGCGGCGTCGCACTCTCGCGCCGCCATCCCCCGTCGGGCGCGCGGCTGCAGTTCCCGTCGTGGATTCGCAAGATGGGCGCCTCGCGCGGGACCCGCGCCGCGCGCGACTCGCTCGCCGCCAAGATTGGCGCGGCGGCGCACATGTCGAAGCGGCAGGCGAAGCTGGAGCAGCTCGCCGTCGTGGCGGCGAGCTGCCGCGGCGATGCGGACAAGGCCGCGCGCATCGCCGGCAAGCTGGAGCTGACCGAAGGCGAGCTGGCGCAGCTGCTCGGCACGACTCCCAAAGACCGCAAGCTGAAAGCCATAATGGAAGCGTCGCAGCCCTACCGGCAGGAGCGCGAAGTCATCACGCTCAGGACGCGGCCACCCGCGGCGAAGCGGGCGGCCGCCGCCGCCAGCGACGGCAGCGACGATGAAGCGGCGGTGCCGGCGAAGCCCGACGTGGCGGCCGACCGGAAGCAGAAAAGTCTCTTCGACTTTTAGAACTCCCCCAGCCGCGTCTGCGCCCGCGTCCCGAGCCGGCTGACGCCGATGCCGAGCAGCCGCACCGGCTGCCCCGCCGGCCAGTTGCGGTCGAGCAGCGCGGTTGCGGCGCGCAGGATGTCGGCCGCGGCGGCGATTTCGCCGGGGAGCGTCCGCTGGCGGGTAATCGTCGTGAAGTCGGCCCAGCGCAGCTTCAGCGTCACGGTGCGGCCGGTGCGCCCGGAGCTGGCGAGCTCGCCGGCGACCTGCTCGCAGAGTTTGGCGAGCGCTGCGACCAGCGGCGCTCGCTCGTCGATGTCCTGTGCGAAGGTGCGCTCGGTCGAGATTTGCTTGCGCTCCCACGGGCTCGGGTCGACCGGCCGCGTGTCTATGCCGCGCGCCAGCTGGCGCAGCACCGCGCCGTAGCTGCCGAAGGCGGGCAGCAGCGCCTGGGGGTCGGCCTGCGCCAGCTCGCCGCAGGTCTCGATGCCCAGCTCGCCCAGTGCGGCGCCGGTTTTCGGACCGACGCCGTAGAGTCGCCTGACGGGGAGCGGCGCGAGAAACTGCGCCTCGCCGCCGGGCGGCACAATCGTGCAGCCTTCGGGTTTTTCGAAGTCGCTCGCCACCTTCGCGACCAGCTTGCTCGTTGCCAGGCCGATCGACGCCGGCAGCTGCGTCTCGCTCGAAATGTATTTGCGGAGCTGCGGCGCCAGTTTCTCTGGCGCCGCGGCCTCGCCCAGATCGACGAACGCCTCGTCGACCGAGAGCGGCTCGAGCGGACCGAACTCGGCCAGCCGCCGCATCACCTCACGCGAGCAGCCCTCGATGCGCTCCCAGTCGGGCGCGGCGAATTTGAGTTCGGGGCAGCGGCGCGCTGCCAGAGTGGCGGGCATCGCCGAGCGAACGCCGTGCTGGCGCGCCTCGTAGCTGGCCGACGCGACGACGCCGCGCGTTCCCGGCTTGCCGCCGATGGCGAGCGGAATGCCTCGGTCCTCAGGGTGGTCGAGCAGGTGGACGTTGACGAAGAAGGCGTCCAGGTCAAGATGCAGGATTGCGCGTGGCCACTCCATGGCGGGGGATGCGCGGCTGCGCATTACCTTTAACCCCCCGGACTGTCGGCGAGCGATGGAACTGGACCCGTGGGCCAGCGACCGCATCGAGGACTACGCGCGGCTGCGCGACCAGTTCGGGCTCGGGACGCTGGCGCCCGATGCGAAGGGGCTGCCGGAAGGGGCGCTCTTCCGCCGCAGCATCGTCTTCGCGCACCGCGGCTGGGAGCCGTTCGGCCGCGCGCTGGCCGACGGGAAGCCGACCGCGCTGATGACCGGGCTGATGCCGTCGGGCAGGATGCACCTCGGCCACAAGATGCTGCTCGACCAGGTCATCGCTTACCAGCGGCTCGGCACCGACGTCTTCATCGCGGTCGCCGACCTCGAAGCGGCGGCGACGCGCGACCTGCCGCTCGACGAGTGCCGCGACTTTGCCGTCGCGGAATACTTGCGCCACTACGTCGCGCTCGGCCTCGAGCCGTGCCAGTTCTACTTCCAGTCGGAGCGGGTGCAGGTGCTGCGGCTGGCGCACCAGCTTTCGCACCGCGTCAACTGGTCGCGGCTCGAAGCGCTCTACGGATTCAGTGGCTCTACCAGCCTCGCGCACGCCAATGCGCCGCTGGTGCAGGCAGCCGACATCCTCCATCCGCAGCTCGCCGAGTTCGGCGGCCCGCGGCCGACGCTCGTCCCCGTCGGCGTCGACCAGGATCCGCACCTGCGGCTGGCGCGCGACCTCGTGGCGGCGGTGCGCAAGGTGCGCTGCCGGCAGGCGAAGGACGGCCGCATCGGCGCCTTCGCGACCGCCGGCGATGGAACCGCGAATCTGCTGAAGGACGCCGGCAAGCTCTGCCGCAAACTGGGCTTCAAAAAGCAGGAGCTGAATGTCGACTATGGCGCGCTCTACCTCGATGACGCCGGCGAAGCCGACGTAGCGCACATCGACGCCGCGCTGGCGCAGGTCGACGCTTCGCATGGCGGTTTCGGCTTCATGGCGCCCTCGAGCAGCTACCATCGGCTGATGCTCGGCCTCACCGGCGGCAAGATGTCGTCGTCGGAGCCCGACAGCGCCATCTTCCTCGCCGACTCTCCCAAGGAGGCGCAGCGCAAGGTCAAGCGGGCGCAGACCACCGGCGGTGCGACCGTCGAAGAGCATCGGAAGACGGGCGGCCGCCCGCTCGAATGCCCGGTCTTCGAGCTATACGCTTACCACCTGATGGACGACGACACAAGGCTCAAGGAAATTCACGACGGCTGCGCCGACGGCAGCTGGTTCTGCGGCGAGTGCAAGGCGCTCGCGGGTGACCTGCTCGGCGGCTTCCTCGAAGGGCACCAGTCGCGGCTGGCGAAAACGGATACGGCCGCTTTTACAGTTTAAATATTGGTCGTCAGGAGTCCCACGCCCGCTCACCCACCATTTCGCGCCCCAGCACCGCCGGCATCTGTGCCAGCAGCGCCGCCTCCATCGCGCGCATCGAGATGTCGTGGCCGAGCGCCGCCAGCGACGTGTGCCGGCCCACCGGCAGGCCGCAGCCGGCGACCGCTTGCAGGCGGTCGCCGGGCGTCGACAGGTTAACATCAAAACCGTGGCGCGAGACCCACTGGCTGAACTGCAGCCCGATGCTCGCGACCTTGAAGCCGTCGAGCCAGACCCCCATCATGGCGGGGTTGCGCTCCGCCGCGACGTCGAAAGTTGCAAGTGCCCTGAGAATCCACTCCTCGATGAGCGTGATTATCGTGCGAATCGACTCTTCGCGCCAGCGGAAGACCGGGTATCCCACCAGCTGCCCCGGCCCGTGCCAGGTGATGCCGCCGCCGCGGTCCACCTCGCGCGACGCGTAGCCGTCCGGCGCTGTGATGCCGTCGACCTTCGCGCGGCGCCCGACGGTGATGACCTCGGGGTGTTCGACGAAAATCAGCGTGTCCGGGACCTCCCCCGCAATGCGTTGCACCTGTAGCGCCTGCATCGCCGCGTCGACCGTGGCGTGGGTGCGCTGGCCAGCGTGCAGCAGCGTCACCGGCGCCAGCCGCGCCCGCGTTTCCAGCGTCGCGACCTCGCTCATTTGGCGACGTGGATAGCGTGCCCCAGCCCCGCCAGCGCCGCCTCGGCGAACGCCTCGGTCAGCGTGGGGTGGACGTGGATGGTCCCGGCGATGTCCTCCAGCCGCGCGCCCATTTCGAGCGCGTGCGCAAATTCGCCCGACAGCTCCGCCACGTGTGCGCCGACGGCGTGAATGCCGACGATGACGTTGTCATCGCGCCGGGCGGTGATGCGCACGAAGCCGCCATCGACGCCCGCCTGCATTGCCAGCGCGCGTCCGCTGGCGGCGAAGGGGAACTTGCCGATGGTCGTCGCGATGCCTGCCTCCTCCGCCTCGGCCGGCGTCAGGCCGACGCCGACGATTTCGGGCTCTGTAAAGCAGACCGCCGGGATGGCAACAGGGTCGAATTCGCGGCGGTGGCCGGCGATGATTTCGGCGACCATCTCGCCCTGCGCCGACGCCTTGTGCGCCAGCATCGGCTCGCCGACCAGGTCACCGATGGCCCAGACGTTGCGCATCGACGTGCGGCAACGGCTGTCGACCCTGACGAACGCGCCGTCCATATCGACCGCCATGTTCTCCAGCCCCCAGCCTTCGGTGCAGGGGCGGCGGCCGACGGTTACCAGCACGCGGTCTCCCTTCGCCTTCTGCGGCTTGCCGTCGGAATAGGTGAACTCGACCGTCGTCGTCTTCCCGCGCGTCTTGGCAGCAGTCGCCTTCGCGCCGAGATGCACCGGCACCTTGTGGCGGCGCAACCACATCGCGACCGGCCGCACCAGTTCGGCGTCGTAGAGCGGCAGGATGCGGTCCAGCGCCTCGATGAATTCCACTTCGCAGCCGAGCTTGCGGTAGGCGATGCCGAGTTCGAGCCCGATGTAGCCGGCGCCGATTATCACCAGCTTGCGCGGCAGCTCCTCCAACTCGAGCGCCTCGGTCGACGAAATGATGTTGCCGCCGAACGGCATGAATGGCAATTCGGTCGCCCGGGAGCCCGTGGCAAGGATGACGTGCTCGGCCGTGATGGTTACGCTGCCGTCAACGGTTTCGACGTCGCAGGTCTTGCCGTCGCGGAAGGTGGCCCAGCCCTGCAGCAGCTCGACGCCTGCCTTCTTCAGCAGACCCTCGACACCGCTGTTGAGCTTGTCGACAATCGACTCCTTCCACGCCACCAGCGCGCCCAGGTTCAGCAGCGGGCCGTCGGGGAGCGAGATGCCCATCTCGCCCGCGCCGGCGTGGGCGCCGAGCTCCTCGAAGCGGCTCGCGGCGTGGATTACCGCCTTTGACGGGATGCAGCCGCGAATCAGGCAGGTGCCACCGGCACGGTCGCCTTCAACGATGATTGTCTCGAGACCGAGCTGCCCGGCGCGGATGGCGGCGACGTAGCCTCCCGGTCCGGCGCCGACTACCAGCACCTTGCATTTGCGTTCCATGGTTAGATGAAGATGGTCGCCGGATGTTCCAGCAGCTGCTTCAGCGTCTGCATCATCCGGGCGCCGTCATAGCCGTCGACGACGCGGTGGTCGAACGACCCCGAGAGATTCATCATGCGCCGCACGATGATGGCGCCGTCGCGCACGACCGCGCGCTCCTCGGCTTTGTGGACACCGATAATAGCGACCTCGGGGTGGTTGATAATCGGCGTCGCGCCCAGCCCGCCTAGTGCGCCCAGGCTGGTGATGGTAATAGTCGAGCCCGAAAGTTCTTCGACGCTGGCGGTCTTCTCGCGCGCCGCTTGCGAGACACGCCGCATTTCATTGGCGCAGTCCCAGACGTCGCGCGCTTCGGCGTGCCGCACCACCGCTACCATCAGCCCGCCCTCGGTCTGCGTCGCGATGCCGGCGTGCAGCGCCTCGTGCTGGATGACGACGTTACGCTCGTCGTCGTAGAGCGCGTTGCAGCCCGGGTGCTGCTGGAGCGTCCGTACCAGCGCCTGCATCAGGAACGGCAGGTAGGTCAGCTTCGGCTGTTCGCCGCTGCGCGTCGCGTTCAGGTGCTGGCGCAGCGATTCCAGTTCGGTAATGTCAATCTCCTCGAGATAGCTGAAGTGCGGGATGCGCGACTTCGACGCGGCCATCTTGGCGGCAATCTTGCGCCGCAGCCCGATAACCGGGATTTCGGTCGTGCCGGTCCGCTTCTGCCCGCGCTGGCCTCCCGTCAGGCGACCTCCCGATTGCAGGAACGCGTCCAGGTCGTCGTGCGAGATTCGTCCCGCCGGCCCGCTGCCGGGCACTCCCGCCAGCTCGACGCCTGCCTCGCGCGCCCTCCGCCGCACCGCTGGCGACGCGAGCGGCCGCTTGCCCGTCGCGGTCGGTGCGGCCGCCGCCGGGGGCGCCGCGGGCGCGGGCGCAGGGGGCGCTGCCGGCGCCGGAGCGGGAGCCGGCGTGTCGGCTGGCGCGGGTTCAGGGGCCGGCTCGGGTTCGGGAGTGGCTTCGGGTTCCGGTTCCTTGCCCTTGCCTTCGACGTCGAACACTATCAGCTCGGCGCCAACCGGGACCATGTCGCCCGGCTTGCCGGTCGTCGAGAGCACTTTGCCGCTGACGGGCGACGGAATCGCGACGGTTGCCTTGTCGGTCATCAAATCCACAAGCGGCTGGTCCTCGGCGACCATCTCGCCCTTCTTGACTTTCCACTCGACAATCTCGCCTTCAACGATGCCTTCGCCGACATCCGGCAGCTTGAATACGTACTTGCCCATTTCAGTTATTCTCCATCGTCCGCGCAATCGCTTCCATCACTCGCTCCTGGCTGGGGAAGTACTCCCATTCCAGCGTGTGGGGAAAAGGAGTGTCCCACCCCGTGACGCGCTCTACCGGCGCCTCAAGCTGCCAGAAACACTCCTCCATGATTTGCGCTGCCAGCTCGCCCCCGTAGCCGCTCGTGCGCGGCGCTTCGTGGACGACCACGCAGCGCCCGGTCTTCTCGACGCTGCCCACAATCGCCTCCAGGTCGAGCGGCAGCAGCGACCGCAGGTCGATGACCTCGCAGCTCGCGGGGGAGCGCGCGGCGGCCGCTTGCGCGACGTGCACCATCGTGCCCCACGCCAGCAGCGTTACGTCATCGCCGGGGGCGACGACCTTCGCCTCGCCGAGCGGGATGCAGTAGTACTCCTCGGGGACTTCGCCGCCGGGGTGGGTGTCCCACTTCTTCGCGGCGGCGGTGTGGTCGCCGTCGAACGGTCCGCTGTAGAGCCGCTTCGGCTCGAAGAAAATCACGGGGTCGTCGTCCTCGACCGCGGTAGTCAGCAGCCCCTTGGCGTCGTAGGGATTCGACACGACGACCACCTTCAGCCCGGGTGTATGGGTGAAGTATACTTCCGGGCTCTGGGAGTGGTAGTGGCCGCCGCGGATGCCGCCCCCGCACGGCGTGCGGATGGTGACTGGCGCCCAGTATTCGCCGCCCGAACGGTAGCGCAGCTTGGCCAGCTCGTTGGTAATCTGGTCGAAGGCGGGGAAGATGTAGTCGGAGAACTGCATCTCCGCCACCGGCCGTAGCCCGTTGATGCCCATGCCGATGGCGATGGACGCGATGCCGCCCTCGGAGAGCGGGGTGTCGAAGACCCGGTGCAGCCCGTGCTTTGCCTGCAAGCCGTCGGTGCAGCGGAAGACCCCGCCGAAATAGCCGACGTCCTCGCCGAAGACCACGACGTTCTCGTCGCGCTCGAGAAGCGAGTCGAGCGCGCTGTTGACCGCCTGGACGATATTCATCTGCGCCATTCAGACCCCCAGTTGCTGTCGCTGCTTGCGCAGGTGCGGCTGCTCGTTCTTGTAGACGTCTTCGAAAAGCGTGTTTGCCGGCGGGTATGGCCCCGCGTCGAGCGTGCCGTATTCCTCTGCCTGCTTGTAGGACTTGACGACCAGTTCGTCAAGCTCCTTTTCCAAGGCTTTGTGGCGCTTGTTATCCCACTCGCCGATTGCCTTGAGATGGGCCTTCAGCCGCTCGACAGGGTCGCCCAGCGGCCACGACTCCCACTCATTTTTCGGCCGGTAGCGGGTCGGGTCGTCGCTGGTCGAGTGCGCCTCGCCGCGGTAGGTCAGGACCTCGATGAAGGTCGCGCCGAGCCCCTGTCGCGCGCGTTCGGCGGCCCACTGCGTCACGCCGTAGAGCGCGAGAAAGTCGTTGCCGTCGACGCGAATCGATGGCAAGTCATACGCGATACCGCGCGCCGCAAAGGTGGCGCCGCCGGTCGAGAGATTCATGTGGGTCGAGATGGCCCACTGGTTGTTGACCACGTTCAGGATGACCGGCGCGCGGTAGACTGCGGCGAAGTTGATGGCGTAGTGGAAATCGCCCTCGGCAGCGGTTCCATCCCCCACCCATGAGATGGCGACGCTATCCTCGCCGCGGTAGGCAAACGCCATCGCGGCACCGACCGCCTGCGGGAACTGGGTCCCGACCGGCGACGAGATGGAGACGAAATTGCCCTCGCGCCAGGTGTAGTGGACCGGCATCTGCCGCCCTTTGGCGTTGTCGCGCTGGTTCGAGATGCAATGGCACATCATGTCGACCAGGTCGCGCCCGCGCACCAGCTGCAGCCCCGGCTGGCGGTAGCTCGGGAACAGGATGTCATCGTCGCGCAGCGCCATGCCTTGCGCAATCGCGACCGCCTCCTCGCCGAGCGACTTCATGTAGAACGAGAGCTTGCCGGTGCGCTGGAGCGTCTGCATGCGGTCGTCGTAGATGCGCAGCAGCAGCATGTGGCGCAGCCCAGTGCGGAGCACCTCGGGCTCGAGGCCGGGATTCCAGTCGCCCACCGCGCGGTGCTTGTCGTCGAGCACGCGCACCAGCGAGAACGCCAGCTCGCGCATGTCGGCCGCGTCGTCGTCGACCGGCGGCCGCACCGCCTCGCCCGCCTGCGGCAGCTCCAGCTGGCTGAAGTCGGGCTGCTCGCCCGGCCGCGCCGGCGGTTCCGGCACGTGCAGCGTGCGTTTCTTCTTGCTCACGCGAGCACCTGCAGCCCCGGCTCGACGGTGGCGCCCTGCGCCGCCGCCAGTAGCGACTCGGCGCGGTAGGAGGAGCGCACCAGCGGCCCCGACGCAATCGCGCGGAAGCCCAGCTCGCGGGCGGTACGCGCCAGTGCGTCGAAACGCGCGGGCGCCACGAATTCGCGGACGGGGTGGTAGCCCGGCCCCGGCGCGAGGTATTGCCCGAGCGTCAGCAATTCGACCCCGACGTCGCGCAGCGCGCTGAACGCCGTGCAGAGCTCCGCTTCGCTCTCGCCCAGCCCGAGCATAATGCTCGACTTTGTCGGCAAGTCGGGGCGTAATTCCTTCGCCGCGGCGAGGATGCGTAGCGACTGTGCGAAGCTGGCACGGGGGTCGCGCACCTCGGGCGTCAGCCGCTCGACGGTCTCGACGTTGTGCGCGAAGACTTGCAGCGGCGCTCCGTCGAGGAGCGCCGCCAGCGCCGCCTCGTCGCCGGCAAGGTCGCTGCAGAGCAGCTCGAGGCCGACGTCGGGGAGCCGCGCATGGACCGCGTCGAGGCAGGCGCGGTAGTGGGCTGCGCCACCGTCGGGCAGGTCGTCGCGGTTGACGACCGTAATCACGGCGTAGCCAAGTCGCATCGCGGCGACCGCGTCCGCCAGCTGCTCCGGCTCGCCCGGGTCGGGCGCTTCGGGCGCGCGCAGCGTCTCGACCGCACAGAAGCGGCAGCCGCGAGTACACTCCCGGCCGGCGACCATGAAGGTGGCAGTGCCGCGCCCCCAGCATTCGTGAATGTTGGGGCAGTGTGCTTCTTCGCAGACGGTGTGGAGCGCGTTGCCGGCGACAGTGCCGCTCGTCGCGCGGTAGCGTTCCAGCGCCGCGCCGGTAGGCAGCTCGACGCGGAACCACTCGGGCAGCCTCGTTCGTGCGTGCGTGGACAAGGGAGCCGCCAATACTGCTGCGGTTTAATGCTAATGGCCGTTTATACAGCCGCCCTTCGAGGGGAGTGCGCTGCACCGTAATCGGCGCCGGCGTCTGCGGCCTCACCTGCGCGGTGCGGCTGCTCGAAGCGGGCTGGGCGGTCGATGTCGTCGCCGCGAAGTTCACGCCCGATACGACCTCCGACCGCGCCGCCGCCATCTGGTATCCGTTCCTCGTCGCGCCGGCCGACCGGGCCGATGCGTGGGCGCTGGCGTCATATCGCGTTTTTGCGGAGATTGCGGTAGGGGAGCCCGACGCGGGGGTCGTCATGCGCAGCGGCCGCGAATACCTGCGCCAGCCGGGCGAATCGCCCGGCTGGCGAACCGTCATCGACCATTTCCGGCCGCTCGAGCCGAACGAGCTGCCGGCCGACTACACGCACGGCTGGGAGTTCGAAGTGCCGGTCATCGAGATGCCGCGCTACATGGCGTGGCTGCAGGCGCGCTGCGAAGCGCTCGGCGGGAAGCTGACGCAGCGCCGGCTGGAGTCGCTCGCCGGCGCGGGGGGCGACGCGCTGGTGAATTGCAGCGGCCTCGGCGCGCGCGAGCTGGCGGGCGACGACGACCTGCACCCGGTGCGGGGACAGGTGCTCTACCTCGACCAGTCGCCGTCGCGGGGGTATTTCGACCAGCAGCCGGAGACGCTGGCGTACGTCATCCCGCGCAGCGACTGTACCGTGCTCGGCGGAACCGCGCAGGATGGCGACTGGAACGAGTCGCCCCGCGAAGCGGACAGCGAGCTAATCCTGCGGCGTTGCCGGGCGATGTGGCCCGACCTCGACGAGTTGCGTATCACCGGCGCCGCGGTCGGGCTGCGGCCGGCGCGCAGTGCGGTGCGGCTCGAGCTGGAACCGGGCGCGCGGCCGCTGGTCCACAACTACGGCCACGGCGGTGCCGGCGTCACGCTCTCGTGGGGCTGCGCCGACGAAGTGGTGGCGCTGCTC
>CAYMDK010000014.1:0-12175 GCA_964389465.1 uncultured archaeon
CGGTAGCGGTGGAGCGTCGCCGCAAGCCGGTCGTGGGCGGCGGCCGCCTCGTCGAGCGCCGCATCGCTGAAGTCGATGGGCGAGCGGTAGTGGCCGTTCAGGAGATAGAAACGCACAACCTCGGCGCTGGAGTGCTGCAGGACGTCGCGCACGAGGAAGAAATTGTCGAGCGACTTCGACATCTTTTCCTTGTCGATGGTCAGGAATCCCGTGTGCATCCAGTATTTCACCATCGGATGCTTTCCGGTGTGGCACTCGGTCTGCAGGATCTCCGACTCGTGGTGCGGGAACTTCAGGTCGCTCCCGCCGCCGTGGATGTCGAACTGCGGCCCCAGCAGCGTGAGTGACATCGCCGAGCACTCGATGTGCCAGCCGGGACGGCCCGCGCCCCACGGGCTCTCCCACGACGGCTCGCCCTCTCGCGCGCCCTTCCAGAGCGCGAAGTCGGCCGGGTTGCGCTTGCGCGGGTCGACTGCGACCCGCGCACCCGCCTCGAGCTCATCGAGCGACTGGCCGGTCAGCGTCCCGAACTGCTCGCTCGCCGACGGGACATCGAAGTAGACGTCGGGCGCCAGCGCCCCCTCGGCCGGCTCGGCGACATAGGCATGCCCCTTCGCCAGCAGGTCGGCGATGAGCGCGACCATCTGCTCGACGTAGTCGGTCGCGCGCGGCATCTGGTGCGGCGGTCGCACACCGAGCGCCGCTAGGTCGGCGGTGGTGCGCGCGATGTAGCGGTCGGCCAGCTCCGCCGGCGTGACGCCTTCCTCGGCAGCGCGCGCGATTATCTTGTCATCTATGTCCGTGTGATTCTGGACATGCTCGACCGCGTAGCCCGAGTGCTCGAGCCAGCGCCGGATGGCGTCGAACGCGACGTAGCTCCGCGCGTGGCCGAGGTGCATGTCGTTGTAGACCGTCAGCCCGCAGACGTACATTCGCACCTTGCCGGGGTCGCGCGGCGCGAACTCCTCGAGCGCGCGGCTGGCGCTGTTGTAGACCTTGAGCACGCGACGCGAGGGTGGGCCGGATTAAAACCGCTCCCGCCTGCGGCTGCGTGCCGGAGTTGCCCGAAGTCGAGACCTGCCGCCGCGCGCTCACGCCGCTGCTGATGGGGCGCAGCCTCACCGCCGCCGAAGCCATCTGGCCGAATGCCGCGGTGACCCCGCTGGCGGTCGCCGGGCGCCGCATCGTACGGCTCGACCGGCGCGGCAAGTTCCTGCTGATGCGGCTCGACCGCGGCTGGCTCGTCGTCCACCTGCGCATGACCGGCCGGTTGGTGGTGGCGCGCGAGCCGCCGGCGCGGACCACGGTCGCGTTCGGACTCGACAGCGGCGACTGGTTCTGCCTCGTCGACCTGCGCAAGTTCGGCCGTGCGTGGCTGGTCGCGCGCGCCAGCGAAGTGGTCGGCCACCTCGGCCCCGAGCCGCTCTCGCGCGCCTTCACCGCCGCCCGCTTCGGGGCGATGCTGGCCCCCCGTAAGGCGAGGCTGAAGCCGCTGCTGCTCGACCAGCGCTTCCTCGCCGGCCTCGGCAACATCTACGTCGACGAGTCGCTCCACGTCGCGCGCATTCACCCGCTACGGACCGCCGCCTCGCTCTCCGTCGGCGAAGTGCGGCTGCTGCACCGGCACATCCGCCGCATCCTGCGCGCCGCGATTGCCGCGGGCGGCACGACTGTGCAGGACTTCGTCGACCCGGACGGCGCGCCGGGGCGATTCCGCGACCGCCTGCAGGTCTTCCGCCGTACGGGCGAGCCGTGCTATCGCTGCGGAACGGCAATCGAGCGCAGCGTCGTTGCGCAGCGCGGGACGCACTCCTGCCCGCGCTGCCAGCGGCTCTGAATCCTTAAATACGACTCGGGGCTAGCGCCGAAAGAGGATCCTGAACCATGATGGCAGCCAAGAAAATCTCGAAAAAAATAGTAGTGCTCGGCGACCCTGCCGTAGGCAAGACCAGCCTCATCCGGCGGTTCGTGATTGACGCCTTCGACGACAAGTACCTGACCACGATTGGTGCGAAGATTGTCAAGAAGGAAGTCCCGCTCCGCTCGGGCGGCGCGAAGCCCGATATGGACATCACGCTGATGATCTGGGATATTGCCGGCCAGAAGACGCTCGGCAACGTCAAGCAGGCGTATTACCGTGGCGCGGAGGGAGCGATGATTGTCTGCGACATTACCCGCCGCGAGACGCTGCTCTCAACGATTGACTGGATTAAGACCCTGATGCAGGTGACCGGCGAAATCCCGGTCGTGCTGCTCGCCAACAAGTGCGACCTGATGGACCAGGCGCTCTTCGGCGACAAGGAGATGCAGGAAGTCTCCAACAAGCTGAATGCGCCTTTCCTCCTCACTTCTGCCAAGGATGGCCGGAACGTCAACGACGCTTTCCAGAGCATCGCTTCGCAGATGGTTGAGGGAATGGGATAGACGGGCGTTGCCCGATGGAAGACTTCTACGACTCGGACATAGGCGCCCAGACTGCTGACATCCTGGTGCTGCCAAGCAGTTTCCTCAAGACGCTCTGGAAAGAGCTGACTGAGGGGCTCGGCGAGGTCGAAGGCCAGAATGCGTTCTTCCGCTGCGGCGAAACCGTCGGCGAGAGCCTCGCCGCCAACTACTCGGGCGATACGGGGCAGATTGACGCGCTGCTCAACCAGGCGTGGGCCGAGGCGGGGCTCGGCCTGCTCTTCGTCCTCGAGGCGAACCCGGAAAAAGTTATTTGCAAGGTAGAGAGTCTGCTCGAGGTGAATGTCATCGGGATTTCACATCCCTGCAACTTTACCGCCGGCTGTATTGCCGGCGTGCTCAAGGGCATCATGCAACATCCTTATAGCGTGGAAGAGGACTCAGTTGGCGAAGATACACGTGTCTTCACTTTCAACCCGGTGTAACTGATGGCGCAGGTCGACTGGCGGAAACAGCTCGCAAAACTGCTCTACAACGGCGACCTCGAGGCAGCTTCCAACCTGCTCGAAGGAGGGCTGCGCAACAACTCCCGCAACATTCCGATGAAGGTCGAGCTGGGCAAGGTGCAGTTCATGCAGGGCGATATCGACAGCGCACGCACCACCTTCGAGGGAGTCTTGCTCGCCAACCCAGACAATGCCGAGGCGCTCAAGGGCAAGGGCGACGTGCTGGAGGTCTTCGGTGATTATGAAGAAGCCATCAAGGCTTACCAGATGGCTGCGCAGCGCGCGCCGGAGGATACGGAAAACTGGAAGGCACTGGGAGTATTGCTGACCAAGCTGAAGAAATACGGACAGGCGGACAAGTGCTGGAATGCGCTACTACGCATCGATTCCAAGGACGCCGAAGCGTGGTACAACAAGGGACAGACGCTGCAACTCCTGAAGAAATACAAGGACGCCGGCAAGTGCTACGAGCGCGCCATCGGCGCGCAGCCAGATTTCAAGGAAGCGCACGGTGACCTGGTAATTGTGCTGATGGAACAGGACCAGCTGGAGGAGGCGCTCAAGGTGGCTGAACACGCAGTCAAGGAGCATCCCGGGGACGACACGCTCCACCGCAACCGTGGTGTGCTGCTCTACCGGCTCGAGCAACCCGAGGAGGCGCTGGCGGCGTTCGACAGCGCGCTGGAGCTCAACTCGTTCGTCGTTGATACCTGGGTCAACAAAGGCACCGTACTCTGGAAGGCGCTGGATGATATGACGGGTGCCCTGCAGGCATTCGACAAGGCGCTGGAGATTAACCCCAACTTCACCATCGCCAAGGATGGACGCATCGGGGTGCTGGCTGACATCGAGGCTGCAAAGCCGAAAGGATTCATCAGCCGCATTTTCGGCGGTTGAGCCGATTACATTTTAACGCCCACTAGCATCGGGTCGGTCCTTGCCCCGCGACATACCCAGCGAGGAACTTGTCGAGCTCTGGCGCTCGTTCTTCCAGGACACCCGTTTCCGGCCGGTTGACGGCAACGGCGTGCGCGCCCCGATACCGCGCTGCCCCGTCTGCGGCGGCAGCAGCGATGGCGGGCGCAAGTGCCCGGTGTGCGGTGGCAGCGGCGTCGACCTTGACGCGGCGCCGACCTACGGTGACCAGATTGAGTCAGTTGCGCAGGTCTATCCCAAGGGCGCCAAGGCGGTCTACGTCACCTGGGAGGATGTCACCGACTTCCACCCACGGCTCTCGAATAACTTGCTCTGGAACCTCGAGAACACGCTGAAGGCGGCACGTGAAGTCGTCAGTGAATTCATCAGCGACGAGGCGCAGGAGCGCGTACGCGAAGAGCATCGCACCGATATTTCAATCGATGTTGCACCACTAGAAATCCCGGACCAGCTCTACCAGGAGGAAATCCGTGACCTGCGCAAGGAGCACCTCTACCGCATGGTCAAGGTACGCGGTCTGGTGCGCAAGTCGCTGCCGGTCCGTCCGCGCATGGAAGTGGGGCTTTTCGAGTGCAACTGGGAGCGGCACCGGCAGCGGGTCATCCAGGATTTCTTCACGCTACGCGAGCCGAACAAGTGCATCGGCGAAGGATGCAAGTGCACCGAATTCCAGCTGCGCGAGGAGCAGTCGCAGTTCATCGACTCGCACAAGCTGGAGCTGCAGGAGTTCCCCGAGGACCTCCCGCCCGGCGCACAGCCGGAACGGCTGACGGTTTTCGTCGAGAGCTCACTCGCGGCGCAGGCGCGTCCCGGCGACCGGATCGCGGTCGTGGGAGTGATGCGGACGCGCGCGCAGTATACCGGGCGACGGGCGCGGACCGAGTTCGACGTCTACCTCTACGCGCACTCGATTGACGAGCGCGAAGCAGAGGCGGAAAATCTCGAGCCGACCGAGGAGGAGATGGAGCAAATCCTCGAGCTGTCGCGCCACCCCGACCTGCGCGAGCGCATCATCAACTCGATAGCGCCCTCGATTTACGGCATGAAATGGCAAAAAGAGGCGATTGCGATGCAGCTCTTCGGCGGCGTCGACAAGCATCTTCCCGATGGTACCCGCATCCGCGGCGACATCCACGTACTGATGATGGGTGACCCCGGCGTCGCCAAGTCGCAGCTGTTGCGGGCGGCCGCGCGGCTGGCGCCGCGCGGGGTGATGGCAACCGGCAAGTCCTCGTCGGCGGCCGGCCTCACCGCGGCGGCGGTGCGCGACGAATTCGGCGAAGGGCGCTGGACGCTTGAGGCGGGGACGCTGGTGCTGGCGAGCGGGGGGCTGGCGTGTATTGACGAGATTGACAAGATGGATGAGGATGACCGCTCGGCGATGCACGAAGCGATGGAGCAGCAGACAGTGACTATTGCCAAGGCCGGCATCAACGCGCAGTTGCACGCGAAGTGTTCATTGCTCGCAGCAGCCAATCCCAAGCGGAGCCGCTTCGACAAGACTCTCCCGCTGCCGGGGCAAGTGAATATGCCCGTCACATTGCTGAGCCGTTTCGATATTTTCTTCATAATCCAGGACATGCCCGACCCCAAGCGTGACGCCGAACTGGCGACGCGGATTCTAGAGTCGCACCGCGCCGGCGAGATGATCGGCAGCGGCGCCGAAACCGAGCTTGAGGAGCGCGAGCTCCAGCCGGCGATTTCGCGCGAACTACTGCGGCTCTACGTCGGCTACGCGCGCAAGCTGCGGCCGGTGATGACGCCGCAGGCGCAGCAGAAGCTGAAGGACCACTACACCTCGATGCGCAGGTCTTACCAGCAGCGCGGCGAGGAAGAAGAGCAGGTGTTTCCGATTACCCCGCGGCAACTTGAGTCGCTAATCCGGCTGGCAGAGGCGGACGCGCGCATGCACCTTTCGCACACCGTCGGGCCAGAGAACGCCGACCACGCCATCGAGATGCTGACGCTGTTCCTCACCATCACACTCCACGGCGATATCGACATGGCCTTCGACGGCCTGACCGCGAAGGAGCGAAAGCAGAAGGAGGACCCGCTGGCGCTGATTGTGCGCTTCATCCGCCAGAGTGGCGCGGAGGGCGCCGATGAGCTTGAAGTCCTCGACCTGCTCGAGGAGCAGGGCTTCACGCGCACGGACTGCGAGAAATACCTCCAGCAGCTGAGCAAGGACGGACGGATCTTCTCGCCCGCTAACGGTCGCTGGCGCATCGCGTGATCCGCTTCCCCCGCGCACGTCTCGACCGGCTGCTGCGCTCCGTCCCCGGCTTCCCCGATCCACAGCGCGAGCTGGAGCAGTATCCAACGCCGCCAACCGCGGCGCTCGAACTACTCGAACGCGCCTGGCAGGCGGGCGACCTCACCGACGGCGTCGCCGACTTGGGGTGCGGCACCGGCCGGCTGGCGCTCGGCGCGGCGTTCCTCGGCGCGCAAGTCACGGGCGTGGAGCTGGACGAGGCGCCACTGGCGGTCGCGCGAGAGGCGGCGGCTGACGCTGGCCTGGTGGTGGAGTGGCGCTGCGAACCGGTCGAGAACTGGGTGCAGCGTGTTGATACGGTTATCATGAACCCGCCGTGGGGCGCGCAACGACCGGGGGCGGACCGGCCGTTCCTGCGCGCGGCGCTGGCGACCGCCGGCAGCGTCTGGTCGCTCCAGCCGGCGGTCAGCGACCGCTTCCTGCGCCGCTACGTCACGCAGCTCGAGGGGGTCGTCGAGGGCGCGTGGCCTGTTGACCTTAAGCTGGAGCGGACCATGCCGCACCACATGCGCGAGCGGGAAACGGTCAAGGGAACCCTTTATCACCTGCACCCGGTCGGCGCGCGATGAGCCTGACCCTGCCGGGAGACCGACTTGCGAGTGCGATGGAATACATGCCCGGACCGGGCGTCTACGAGCGGGACGGCGAGCTGTTCGCGGCGCTGACCGGCGAACTGGTGCGCGACGAGGAGCACACCGAGCTGCGGGTGAAACCAGTTGTTTCGGTACCGCTAGAAATCAACGTCGGCGACAGAGTGCTGGGGCGCATCCAGTCGCTGCGCGAGTCGATGGCGACTATCGAGGTCGTGCGCGTCAAGGGCAATTCACGGCAGGTTGGCACGTGGGTCATGGGGTCACTGCATGTCGCGCGCATGTCCGAGGCTTACGTTTCCAACACCAATGACGTCTACAGCGTCAACGACCTTGTCCAGGCACGGGTTGACGAAACCAGGCCGGCGCTGAAACTCAACACCAAGTCTGGCAGTGATGGTGTTGTCGGCGCGCGCTGCGGCGGCTGTCGCGACCACCTGAAAGTGGTCGACGGCGAGCTCTTCTGCGGCGAGTGCCGCAAGACGGAAGCGCGCAAGCTCTCCAGCGAATATGGGCAGGTCCAGCTGTAGCGCCCTGCTGCCGCTGCTCGCGCTACTGATTCTCCCGGCCGCCGCAGGCGAACTCGATGCGAGCGCCAACGGCGAGTCACGACTGCTCTTCATCGAAGCTGGCGACGAAGTCATCTTCAGCGCACTGGCACCGGCCGGTGCCAGCGTCGAGTGGGATTTCGGCCGCGACGTGACGGGGCCGGGCAGCCGCTGGAACTCGTCGCACGAAGTGGGCTTCGTCATCCACGCGGCGGGGGCGTACAACGTCACCTGCATCGCCACGCTGAGCGACGGCAGCGTCGAGCGACAGCAACTATGGGTCGTCGCCAGCTGGGAGGAGCCACTGCCGGAGCCGGACACACACCGCCCGCTATTCATCGCGCTGGCTGGCAGCGAGCTCTTCATGGGCGGCTGGCTGCTACTGATAACGTGGCGGCTGCGGGAAGAGAAGTCGTATCTCTAGCGCCGACGGCGCGCCGCCAGTCCGAGTCCCGCGAGAGCTGCCAGCAGGCCGGGGCCGGGGAGCCCCCCGCCACCGCTGCCGTCTCCGTCGGGGTCGTCACTGTCACCGCCGGTACCTCCACCACCCGAACGAGAGACTGTGACCGTGGTGGTGTAGTAGTCGCGCGATGAGTCGAACGACGAGCCATCGGACCAGCTGACGCTGATGTCGATATTGTAGGTGCCGGCAACGTCAAAACTGACAATGACCGTGCGGTCCTGCGTCGTCATGATGTCGCCACCGTAGTTGATTTCAAACTCCGCTACCGGGCCGGTCGTGCCGCTCAGGTCAATCGTGATATCCTCGCCGACAGCGGCGTCGATGGGGGACACCGAAACTTCGAAATATTTCTCTTCCGAAACGTCGGGCGCCTTGACCATGAATGTGGCGCTGGCGGTCGCATTCAGCCCGCCGTCGTCAGTCACCGTCAGCGCGACGGTGTGTGCGCCGGTGACGTTGCTACTGACAGTCGCGTTCTGCGTGGTCGCGAAGACGACGCCGTCGAGCGACCACTCCCAACCGGCGATGTAGCCCTCAGCGTCAGTTCCGCTGCCGTTGAGCGTCACCAGCGCGTCGATTTCGACCGCCGTGGTGGGTGTAAGCAGAATGGTGGCGGTGGGAGCAGTGTTGGCGACGATCCGGAATTGTCGCGTGTTGTTGCCGCTCCAGACCCCGTCGTCGTCCATCACCTGCAACTTCACCTGCCCATCGCGCGGGCTGTCAAAGCTGGTAACCCAGTCGGGGCTGGTCGAGACCAGCGCGCCGTCGAACCACCAGCGCCAGCCGACGAGGTTGCCGTCGGGGTCGCTCGAGCTGGCGCTGCTGAATGTGATTTCGACAAACTGGTAATATTCAGGCACGAAAGTGCTGCCGGGGAGCGGGTCGGGCGAGATGGTAATAGTCGCCACCGGCGCCTCATTGGGCGGGCCTACCGAAAATGCCTCGAATACCCACGATGACTCGGTGCCGTTGCCGTCGATAATACGGAACCACGCCTCGAAATCGCCTTCGGTGAGGTTGTCGACCGTGACACTCACGCCGTAGAGGCTGAAGAGCGTCGAGCCGTCGTCGCCCGAACGGATATCCCAGCGATACTCGTCACAGATTTCCTCGTCACCGCTGGCGCCGGTGCAGTGGCCGCTGAAGGTAATGACCTGTCCTACCTTGGCAGGGCTGGGGTCAATCGAGTCAAGGTGCGCCAGCGGAATCGGTGGCAGGACCTGGAAAGGCTCCTGTGCTGCTTCACTGCGCAGGCCTTCATTGTCCTCGACAATCAACTCCATGGTGTGATCCCCAACGCTGATGCCGCTGTCGGAGAATGTCATCTCGCCGCCGTAGTATTCATTGTCGAGGTACCACTCGTAGGCGACGATGCTGGTGGCAGGATCGTAATAGGTGCCCGAGCCAACAAAACTGATTTCCTCACCTTGGTGGGCCGTGGGTGGGTTGATACTGACGCTTGCCTCCGGGTTACGTGGAGGCGGTCCAGTCACGTTAAGCCAGCTTGTCGCGTTCGCACCGTTCGCACTCCACTCACCGCCAGCCTTCACTACTAGTGTGATTGTGTGGTTGCCTTGGCTGAACTCACCAGACTGACGCTGGAAGCTTAGATCAGAGAACTCGGAGCCGCTATGAATAACATCATCAATTGATGAATTCCAGTAAACAAACTCGAGTTGATCATCATCTCCGTCGGAAAACTGTCCATCAAAACTGATTGGAGTACCAGAGTCCTTTTCAGCCTCCTGCGGGTCAATCTGTAAAATAGTGGCCTCAGGGGCAGCCGCCTCGGAACCGGCGGCGACAAGCAGTGCGAGCCCCACGAGGGACAGCAATAGTACGCCTTGGCGCATCCGCTGCCGTGAGCCTGCCGGATAATTAACGGTTGCCTCTGCGCCAATCAGCCGCCGGCATCCCTGCCAAGCGACCCACGGACGGCGCTAATCCTCGCGTTCGTCGTCCTGCTTGCGGTCGGTGTGGTGCACCGGAAACATCAGCTCGCCCAGCGACGGCATCTTCCCATCGCGCTTGCTCGCTGCGTACCGCAGCACCCCCCAGGCGGCCGCGACGCCGAGGGCGACCCCGGCTACCGCGAGCCAGCTCATCAGTAATCGGGCTCGGTTTCCTCGCCCTGAAGGTCGGGCTCGAACTCGGCGTGCAGCTCGGACATCAGGAGATTCAGCAGCGAATCAAAGCGGATACTCCGTATCTCGCGCGCGCCGCCCATGCCGGTCGTCACCCGCGCCACGAAGTCGGTTTTCGCCGACTCAATCTCAATCTGGCAGATGGACTCCTCCATGCCGGCGCCGAAGGGGGGCGGTATAAAACGGTTACAGTCGCCGGCGGGTGGCCGGGTAGCGCAACAGTCCGGTCACTATCGCGGGCAGCAACGGGATCGCCGCCACCGCAATACCAGCAGAAACGTTAGCAACAACCATGGCACGCCAGGGAAGGGCAGTTCCCCGTCATCCTCGCTGCTTGGCACCTCCACCTCATCATCGAGACGTTCCAGTACACTCAGCCTTTTTTGAGGAGAAACAGACCACATCCCCTCGTTATCCTGCACTCGCAGAGTAAGGTTGTGTCTCCCGATTCTCAAGGTATCGATCACGATGGTAGGCGAATCCCCCAGGGGACCGTCAAGGTCTGACTCCCATTGGTAAGCGACCACGCGACCATCAGAATCGGAGCCAACTCCCTCGAGGGTCACGTTATCGCCTTCGATGACCGGTGAGGGCTCGATGGATAGTATGTGGGCCTCGGGAGGGAAGTTGATATGGAGGCTTGCGGAAGCCTCGGGAGACCACTCCCCCTCGCTGTCCCGGACCTTGAGATAGATGGTGTGATTGCCGGCGAAGAGGGAGGTTGAAGTGAAGTTTGTACCGATGCTGAGGAAGCCATTCAGGCTGGAACGCCATTGGTAGCTTATGATTTCGTACTGGCCGACCCCGTGCCCTTCGAAATATACTTCTTCGCCCTTGTTGGTCGAGTTGGGGGAAATCTCATCGATGAAGGCAGTTAGCTTCCAATATATTTCCAACTCGACCGAGGCCTCCTCGCTCCACACTCCATAGTCATCCATGACCTTCAAGTAGATGGTGTGAAGGCCGGGAGACAGCGAAGCGGTGCGGAAGGAGTCATTCGTGCTGAGGTTCCCGTCGATATCAGAGCGCCACTGGAAAGCGGTGATATTTCCGTCGTCGGAACCATAACCCCAGAAGCTGACTTCCTCGCCTTCCTCGGCTATGGAGGGAAGAATATAGTCAACGAATGCCAGGGGTATGGCATTGATGTCCAGACTGGCAGTAGCCTCGGCAGACCATGCTCCTTCATTGTCCTGGACCTTGAAATAGATGGTATGGTTGCCGGGACTCAGCGAGGCATTGGAGAAAGAAGACGCGTTGCCCAGGGGACCATCGATATCGGAGCGCCATTGATAGACGGTAATGGAACCGTCCAAATCTGAGCCCGAGCCGTTAAAGGTCACCGGTTCAGTTTCATTGGCTAAATGGAGAGAAATGACATCGATGCTGGCGACGGGCAGGAAATTGAGGTGCAGGACCTGTAGCTGAGCGCCCCCGGCAGCCACGTAGAGCGTTCCTCCAGCTACTACTACGTGGTAGGAATCGAGGGTCTCGTAATGACCTACCTCGTAGGGGCTGGCAGGGTTCGATACATCGATGACCCGGAGTCCCCCGGGACCGTCGGCCACGTAGGCGTAGGCGCCCTCAACTGCCACCCCCCTGGCCTTGCCAGGCGTGTCGAAACTGCCCACCTCGCTGAGATTGGTGGGATCCGAAATATTAATGATACGCAGGCCGGCCTCGTAGTCCGCCACGTAGGCATAGTCATCCG
Source organism: uncultured archaeon (assembly GCA_964389465.1). Taxonomy (GTDB): domain Archaea; phylum Thermoplasmatota; class Poseidoniia; order MGIII; family CG-Epi1; genus UBA8886. The sequence goes on from CAYMDK010000014.1 coordinate 11,574, forward strand.
CCAGGGCCACATGGTACGCCCTGCCGGGGGTGTCGTAACTGCCCACCTCCAGGGATTCGGTGGGGTCCGAGATATCGATGACCCGCAAGCCCTGTTTGACAGCGGCCACGTAGGCATAACTGCCAGCCACCGTCACGTCGTAGGCGCCACCAGGGGTAGAGACGTTGCCCACTTCGGTAGGCTCGGCGGGATCCGAGACGTCAATGATTCTCAGCCCCCCCTCCCAATCGGCAACATAGGCGTAACTGCCAGACAGCGTTACGCCATAGGCGTCGCTCGGGAGGGTCAGATTGGCCACTTCCACGGGAGCGGCGGGGTCTGAAACATCGATGATTCTGAAGCCACCCTCCAGATCGGCCACGTAGGCGTGAGTGCCGGAGACCGCTACACCGTTAGGGGTGCCCGGGGTATTGGCGCGACCTATTTCCTGCGGGTCGACCGGTTCCGAGATATCGATGATCTCCAGGCTATCCATACCATCAGCCACATAGAGATGTTCTCCAATCCTAACGATCTCGAAGGCGCTCCCGAATTCGTCATAGCGGCCCAGGCCCCGGGGTTCGGTCGGATCGGTAATATCAAGCAGATGAAAGCCGGTGTAG
>CAYMDK010000014.1:12275-24419 GCA_964389465.1 uncultured archaeon
TAGGCAAAGTCATCCACGACATCAACGCCAAAGGTGCGATTGGATGTAATATAGGTGCCTTCCACTTCGGGCTCTTCGGGATCCGAAACATCAATAATTCTTAACCCCCAACCATCCGCGAGGTAAACGTAATCACCAGCTACCGTCATATCGAAAATGCCGACAGGCGCCTCGTAGTTGCCCACTACCCGAGGAGCGCGGGGATCTGAAATGTCGACGACAGCGAGACTATATTCCCATTTTTCCAGATCTACTACATAATACGCCACGGTGAGATAAACATAATCTTGGCCCATAGCGAGATACCTGATCTCCCCCTCAATGCTCAGATTACCCATTTCCTGGGGTTCGGCCGGGTTGGTTATGTTGAAAATCCGAATACCCTGCGTGTCGACCACGCAGGCGTAATCGCCGCTTACACCAACGAGGCCCGCTCCGTTGACCAGTGGGAGGAACGAGAGTTCCCGGGGGTTACTCGCCTCGGAAATATCCAGCACCAATAACCCTGAGCTCACCGCCAGATAGGCGTGGTCATCCCTCACCACCATGTCGCTGGGTGTGCCGGGCAGGGCCGCCGTCACCCAGCTCAATTCGGCCGTTGGGCCCTCTCCGGCTGCCGGCGGCAAGAGAGCCAGCAGCGCTACAACAGTAATAACTACCAGGAGCAAAAACCACCAACGCGGGAGGGAAACAACCATTTACAGACCAAGAAAATAGCTTCGCGGCAGATTAGAGAAATAGCCGCAGAGACACGGAGGGGAGAGGGTTGAATGGATTCGCCATCCACCCGAGCCGAGCTGGGCCCCAGGCCCTTTGGGCATTACCCAATCAGTGGCGCGTTCTTCCATCATGTCACTATGAATGAATGACCACCCGACATCGTGTCGCTACATTCGTTCTCTCCAGGATCATCTTCCACGAACCTCATTTTAGAGTCCCATGAAACCTGATGTACACCGGATGCCACATTCACATACGTGATCTCGATTACAGTGTTGCCAATATATGGTGGGTCACCCTCCATGGTTATATTTTCTGTTGCATCTTCTTCAAAGAGAATTTCCTGTTGTATGCCTGTCACCACGGTGAGATTAAACCAGTTATACAAGGTGCCTTCAAGTACGGTAGCCCAAGCGATATCGATTTTCCATGTGACGTCGTCGTGTTCGTTGGCATATAACGTACTACTCTCTAGAAAATCTACTGTCGCAGTACATATTGGATAAGTGAATGGAGGAAATCCACCATCTGCTAATGCATGATCCCCGACGTCCTTGGTAACGTCGGCAGCAGAGACCAGCGGTAGGGCCATAAGGGCCACAGTTAAGAACACGCCAAACGTCGTCAGAGTTTTTCTAGACATTTTTGTGACATCCTAGTCACTCTCTTACCAACGGTGCCGTCTATTTAATGTTCTCGGCCTACCCTCCTCCGGCCTGGGGCGCCGCCACGGCCACCGCCAGCGCTGCCGCCACGACCGCCGCTACATCCGGAAGACGCCGAAGCGCGTTTCCGGCATCTCGCCGTTGAGCGCCGCCGAGATGCCGAGCGCGACGACCATGCGGGTATCGAGCGGGTCAATGATTCCGTCGTCCCAGAGCCGCGCGGTCGAGTAATACGCGCTCCCCTCGCGCTCGTATTTCTCGAGAATCGGGGCGCGGATTTCTTTGCGGGCTTTGGCGGAGAGCGACTTGCCGGCCGCCGCGAGCTGCTGCTGCTTGACGGTCGCGAGCACGTCGGCCGCCTGCTCGCCGCCCATCACCGAGATGCGCGCATTGGGCCACATCCAGAGCTGGCGCGGCCCGTAGGCGCGGCCGCACATGCCGTAGTTGCCCGCGCCGAAGCTACCGCCGATGATAACGGTGAACTTCGGAACGCGGGCGTTGGAGACCGCCATTACCATCTTGGCGCCATCCTTGGCGATGCCACCCGCTTCGTACTCCTTGCCGACCATGAAACCCGTAATATTCTGCAGGAACAGCAGCGGGATTCCGCGCTGGCAGCACATCTCGATGAAGTGCGTGCCTTTCAGCGCCGACTCGGAAAAGAGCACGCCGTTGTTGGCCAGGATTCCAACGGGGTAGCCCATCAGCCGGCCGAAGCCCGTGACGAGCGTAGGCCCGTAGAGCGGCTTGAATTCGTGGAAGCGCGAGCCGTCAACCATGCGCGCGATGATTTCGCGCACGTCGAACGGCCGCCGCGGGTCGCTGGGCAGGATTCCGTAAATCTCGGCCGGGTCGTGCAGCGGCTCCTCGGGCGGCGCCACTTCCAGCTTCGCCTTCGGCGGGCGGTTCAAATTTTCCAGAATTGAGCGCGTGATTTCGAGCGCGTGCTGGTCGTCCTGCGCGATGTGGTCGCTGACCCCGCTCTCGCGGCAATGCACCTCCGCCCCACCCAGTTCCTCAGCGGTGACGTCCTCACCGGTGGCGGCCTTCACCAGCGGCGGCCCCGCCAGGAAAATCGTCCCCTGTTCGCGGACGATGACGGTCTCGTCGCTCATCGCCGGGACATACGCGCCGCCGGCGGTGCACGAGCCAAGCACGACCGCGACCTGCGCGATGCCGGCGGCCGACATCTGCGCCTGGTTGTAGAATATGCGGCCGAAGTGCTCCTTGTCGGGGAAAACTTCATCCTGCTTCGGCAGGAACGCGCCTCCCGAATCGACGAGATAGATGCAGGGCAGCCGGTTTTCGGCGGCCACTTCCTGCGCGCGCAGGTGCTTCTTGACGGTCAGGGGGTAGTAGGTGCCGCCCTTGACCGTCGCGTCGTTGGCGACGACCATCACCTCGCGCCCGTGGACGACGCCGATGCCGGTGACGATGCCGGCTGCGGCTACATCGTCGTCGTAAACGCCGTCGGCGGCGAGCGTCGAAAACTCCAGGAACGGCGCGCCCGGGTCGAGCAGCGCGTCAATCCGCTCGCGCACCGGCAGCTTGCCGCGCGCGCGGTGTCGCTCGACTGCCTTGGGGGGGCCGCCGCGACGCGTCTGCGCCAGCCGCTCGTTCAGCTCCGCCACCAGCGCGCGGTTGTGCTCCCGGCTGGCGTGGAATTCGGGGTCGGCAGTGTCGACACTGCTCGCGAGCGGCTCCATCAGGCCGCCTCCAGCTCGACCACCAGTTCGCGTTCGCGCATCTGCCCGCCCGGCGCGGTCGCAGTCACCTGCGCAATCGTGCCGTCGCGTGGCGCGCGCAGCCGGTGCTCCATCTTCATCGCCTCCAGGATGGCGAGCGTGTCGCCCTTCGCGACGCTATCGCCCGTCCCGACGCGCAGCTCGACCAGCTTGCCGGTAATCGGCGAGAGCAGCTGGTCGCTCGCCGCCTCCGCCTCGCCGCTGCGCGCGGCGGCGACGCGCTCCAGTTCCCACGCCTGCCCGCGGCAGTGGACCCACGTGCGACGGCCGTCGCGCACGACGTGCACCTGCACAGCGCCGCTGCCGACGTCGATTTCGTAGAGCCCCTCCGCGAGCAGTTCGAGATGCCCCTCGACCGCCTCGCCGTCCACCTCGCCCGAGAACTCGTCACCGCGCAATTTCAGCGCGACGGTGTGCTGCGAATCGCCGTAGCGGAAGGTTTGCGACATCACACCCCCTGCCGCCAGCCGGACTGGCCGCCCCACGGCGACCACGGGTCGCGGTCGGCCGCCGTCGATGGCGGCCGGCCGCTGCCACCGCGGGTTGCGCCCGCCGCAACGAGCGCCTCCAGCGGCAAAGCAGCGGGCGCCCAGTCGGCGAAGTGGGTCTCGATAAAATGCGTATCGAGCTCGCCAGCGCGGAACGCGTCGTGGCGCAGCAGCGCCTCGAGGTGCGTGAGGTTGGTCGTTGGCCCCAGAATAACGTAGTCGCGCAGCGCCTGCGCCATGCGGTCGAGCACGTCCGCGCGGGTCGCGTCGTGCGCCAGCAGCTTGGCGAGCAGCGGGTCGTAGTCGCTGCCGATTTCCTGCCCCTCGACAATGCCGGAATCAACCCGGATTCCCGGCCCCGCCGGTTCGCGTAGCCGCCGGATGCGGCCGGGCGACGGCAGGAAGTTGCGCGCCGGGTCCTCGGCGTAGACGCGACACTCGATGGCGTGGCCGCGCGGCGCAATGTCCTCCTGCCGCAGCGTCAGCGGCTCGCCAGCGGCAATCCGCAGCTGCCACTTGACGAGGTCGACGCCGTAGGCGAGTTCAGTGACGCCATGCTCGACCTGCAAGCGTGTGTTCATCTCGAGGAACCAGAACTCGCCCTCCTGGAACAGGAATTCGACCGTGCCGGCGTTGCGGTAGCCGACCGCCTTCGCAGCGGCAACCGCCGTCGCGCCCATCTGCTCGCGCAGCTCGGGCGTCAGCGCGGGTGACGGTGCCTCCTCGATGATTTTCTGGTGCCGTCGCTGGACCGAGCATTCGCGCTCGCCGAGGTGCACCGTATGGCCCGCATTATCGGCCAGGATTTGCACTTCAATGTGGCGTGGCCGATTTATATATCGCTCGAGGAGAAGCCGGCCGTCGCCGAAAGCCGCCTCGGCTTCGTGCCGCGCCGCCTCGACCGCCGCCTCGAGGCCGTCCGCGTCCTCGACTACGCGCATCCCCTTGCCGCCGCCGCCGCCGGCCGCCTTGACCAGCAGCGGGAAGCCGATTTTTTCGGCAACCGCCGCAAAATTATCCTCGACAATCCCGTCATGCCCGGGAATGACGGGGACGTCCGCCGCCTGCATCAGCGTTTTGGCGGCCGGCTTGTCGCCCATCTGGCGAATCGTCTCCGCGCTGGGGCCGATGAAGACCAGTCCCGCTTCCTCGACCGCGGCGGCGAAGTCGCCGTTCTCGGAGAGGAAACCGTAGCCGGGATGGATGGCGTCAGCGCGGCTCGAGCGCGCTGACGCGATAATCTTCTTCGCGTTGAGGTAGCTCTCTGCCGGCGCCGCCGGTCCCAGCGCGACCGCTTCGTCGGCGAGCCGTACGTGTGGCGCGTTCGCGTCCGGTTCCGAATAGACGGCGACCGTTGCGAGGCCGAGTTCGCGGCAGCCACGGATGATCCGGCACGCAATCTCGCCCCGGTTCGCGACCAGCACCCGCCGCATCTACCACTCCGGCCGGCGCTTGTCGAGGAAGGCGGCGACGCCCTCCCGCGCCTCGTCCGAGTCGCGCAGCGCCGTGATGGCGCGCGCCAGCCGTGCGTCGCGCTCGCTGGGGGTTTCGTCGCGCTCCAGCAACAGCTCCTTGATGGCGCGCTGCGCTTGCGGCCCGCCGGCGCGCAGCGCGTCGAGCAGCGCATCAGCCGCCGCGGCAAGGTCGTCGGAGACGCGCGAGAGCAGCCCCAGCTCAAGCGCGCGGGGAGCGTCGAATCGCTCGCCAGTCAGGAACAGCTCGCGCGTGCGCGCTACACCCAGCCGCTGTATCGCCCACGGTGAAATCACCGCCGGCGCGAGGCCGACGCGTACCTCGGTGAAACCGAACTCGGCGTCGGGAGCGGCGAGCACGAAGTCGCACGCCGCCACCAGCCCCATCGCACCGCCGTAGCAGCCGCCCTGCACCAGCGCCAGCGTCGGCAACGGGCACTCGGCAATGGTGCGAAACAGCTCGGCGAGCGCCTCGCCCTGCTCGACTGTCGGCGGCGACGCCATCCAGCCCAGGTCGGCGCCAGTGCAGAACTGCTTTCCGGCACCTGCCAGCGTAACGGCGCGCAGGCCGACATGCTCGGCGGCGCCAGCGAAAGCGGCGGTCAGCGCGCCCATCATCTCGGGGGTCAGCGCGTTGCCCTTCCGGGGGCGGTTGAGCACCAGACGCAGGACGTCGTCCCGGGACTCGATACTGACCTCCGGCGCGGCTGCCATCGGGCGGCGAGCGGTCCCCGGTTTTAATGCTAGTGCGCGTCGACGTGCGCCTCGAGGTCGTCGCCGCCGGCGAAGGCACTCTGCACGAGTGAATAGAGTTCGTCCATCCCTTCACCTTCACGCGCCGAGACCGCCACCAGCTGGCTCTCGAGTGCCAGCGTCTGCAGCACCCGCAGCAGCTCACCCGAGAGGATGGTATCCATCCCCTCACCGGGCGGCATGTCGCCGCGCAGCACCTCGAGGTCGGCGGCCCAGCTAAGGATGCGGTCCACTTCCTCGGGCTCGAGCAGGTCCGACTTGGTCAGGACGGGGAACATCGGTACCGGAAAGCGCAGGTGCGCAGCTGCTGCGAGCAGCAGCTGCGTCACGAAACCGGCCGGCGTCCGCGACAGCAAGGGGTCGAAGAGCATCACCAGCCCGGTCCGCGACGAGAGGCCGTCGACGAAAACGCGCGGCGCCTCGCGGTAGAGGAACAGTTCGGTCTGTCCCGGAGAATCGACCATGACGTAGTCACAGTTGAGCGATTCGACCTGTTTGTGGAGCCACTCCAGTTCGACCGCCAGCAGGTCGGCGCAGACGACCTGCGCCCCGTTGGGGCCGAGGCCGTATTCGGCCATCACGTCGCGCAGCGTCAGCCGTTCGCGCACGTCAATGTCGGGCGCGTATGGAATCGTCTCGGCGCCCGGGTCGAGGTTAACGGCGATGGGGTCGAAGCGCTGCAGCGTGAGCCACTCCTTGAGCGTGCCTACCAGCGTCGACTTCCCCGCCCCGGCGGGGCCGACGAAGTAGAGCAGTGCCGTGTGCGCCATCAGCGACGGCGTCGCAGGAGGGCTACCGTGCCGAGCAGCGAAAGCGCTGCCAGTCCTGAAATAGAGGGGATTCCGAAGAGTCCGCCGTCTTCCTCGCCGCCGTTGTCGGTGCCACCGGTGCTGACATCGCCGAACTCCTCCACGTCGGAGGCGTAGACGTTGTTAATCTCGTTGATTTCACGCACCTTGTTGTTGGGGTCAACCTCGGCGACGAAGATGAACTCGCCCTTCTCACGCGCCCAGGTGAAAGTGAGCGACCAGCTGCTGCCGCGCGACAGCCCGCCGTTGATGGTCTTGGTCCCGAGATTCTCGCGCGGAACCGCGGTGTCACCGTCGGCAGCGTAGTCTTCCCAGTCATACACCTTGAGCGAGACTTCGACGTCCCACAGGGTCGACTGCTCGCCTTGCGGGAACACGACGTCGACGATTACCTGCACCGAGCTGGCGGTATCCTTGACAGACATCTTCTCGATGAGGAGGTCAGTCGTCAGCTTCTCGATGTTGGCCCTCGTTGAGTTGGCATTGTTGTCCTCATTGGTATCGATCGCGGCGAAAACCTCGACCGTGATGGTGTAGTTGTCGCTGCGGTCTTTGTCGGGCACCCAAACGAGCATGATGCTGGCATTGGAGTTTGCTGCTGTCAGGTTGACGAAAGCCATGTTCGGCCACACTTCATGGTCACTGGCCGAGATCAGGAAGTTGTCGCCAGCCTCGAGCTGGAGGACGTCGCCCCAGCCACCAGTGCCCTCCACGGTAACGCGGAAAAAGAGGTGTTGCCAGCCCGACGCCGGGAGGTTGTTGAAACCAATCTCGAAGCTGAGGGGATGATTCTTGCCCGATAGACCATCAGTGGTCGTGACGTTCTGCACCCAACCGTCAATGCTCGTAACGGCCGGCAGGATGTCGTATGCCTCGTTGTTAGTCTCATCCATCTCGTTGATGTCGTCAGCCGCATCAGCTTCGGCCACTACTTTGTAGGTGCCGAGGTCGCTGAAAATGTAGCCAATCGAGACATTAGCTGACTCGCCAATCGCCAGAGCAATTCCAACCGCGCTCGTGCCAATCACGGACTGGGACGGAGCCGCGGTGCTGAAGGTAACCTCGAAGTCAGCCCCCTCGCCCGGACTCATGTCGCGCAGGCCGACATTGCTGACGACGGCAGTGATGGTGCTTGCGACACCGACCGCGGCGCTACCATCCTCATCGACAGGCGTGATTACCACGTCGGTGACAATCAGGTCAGGAAGTTTCTCCTTTACGTTAATCGAGAGGTCGTTGCGCAGGTTGTTGGTCTCGTCCCACTCGCCAATTTCGTTGCCGGGGTCAACCATGACTTCCAGCGTGTAGTCACCGATACAGGCGCTTCCACCGCAATTGAGCGGAATATCCCACTCGAAGGTGAAGATGGTGATTTCCGGGAATGTTCCAACATCATATGGTCCCAGCGTATAGGGTCCGTACTCCTGTAGCTCAGGGTCGGTAATGCGGAGACGCACGTTGACGTCGGTCGCCATCTTGTTCCCCAGTTCGCTCTGCTGGATTTCGAGGTTCAGGTCAATCGTGTCACCGGCGTACGCCTGACCGTCGGTCGAGGCGCCCGCGACCTGCAGGTCCGACTTGCGCTCGATGACCTCAAGGTAGTCGTCATGGGCATCGTACCAGCTAAGGTTGTTATTGTCCTCGCGATCCTCTTCAACGCTGTTGCCGGGGTCAATCACGATGCGCAGGTCCCAGTCGCCCGGACCATCCTCGGGGATGGACCAGTTCATCGCCAAGTCAGACTCGGAATCAAAGGTTTCGCCGGCGCCGATTGGCACACGCAGGGAGCCGGTCGTGTTAACCTGCTGCCAGCCACTGCCATCACACGGGCACTTTTCCACCTCGAGATTGATCACGGTACCTGGTGACGCGTCGCCTTCGCCGATGTTGGCCAGCGCGTAGAGAACGGTTACCGCCTCACCCGCTACCGCTTCAGGAGGACGGACCGTTATAGAGTCAAGGCCCTGTTCCAGCCAGGTCAGGTCGGGTAAGGTGCAGTCACCGATGCAGATCTCGTGGGTGTCCCGGTTATTAGATAAATTGTTGTCCTCGGTGTTGTTTTCGTAGTAGTCGGCAATCACAATGAACTCATGCCACCCGTCATCGGTATCCTGAGGAACCTGCCACTCGAACTCCATCAGCTCACCTCCTGCCTCGCCCGGAGGCGGGGGGCTGATGTAGGCGTAGTGCAGTGGAGTAGGTTCAACCCAGTTCTGCGGTTCATCGCCTGCCTCCTCAAAGAAGAGACCAAGTGTTACCGGCGTGGCGGTGCTGACGTTGCCGGAGTTGCCGACGCTGAAGCGGAGCAGCATCTGCTGGCCTGCCTGAGCCTCGGTTTCCTCAATATCCAAATCGGCCCAGACGTCGGCAATGCCTATTTCCGGCTCGACGTTGAACCAGCCCTCGTACTCGTTGTTGGACTCGTCGTCCTCACTGACGGTCGCGTCGTAGTCTACAATCGCGACCGGCATTGTCTCGCCAGTTTCATCGAAAGTGATTTCCATGGTGAGCGAGCCGCTCTCGCCAGCGTCCATGTCGATCGGGTCCGACTTGGCGCCCATCAGGTCGCCATCCTCGTCCTCGATGCCGATGCGTACACCGGTAGCGTCGGCGTCGCCGTTGTTCTTCCACGCAACGTAGACTTCGTAGAGCGTGTTAGCGCGCGGCGGCGGATTTCCATCAAGCTCGTAGAAGTCCCTTATGACCAGATCCGGCCCCGGGTTGCCGGCGGCGGTCGGAAATACCATAAGTCCCGATAGTAGCAACGCCCCAGCGAGCAGGACGGCAGCGAGCTTGTCTCCATTGTTGGATTTCATATAATCTCCCTTCGCGCGTACGTTGCCGCTGCTTAATAAGAGTGTTCACGACGGTCTTATATCAGCCCCTCAAGTGGCGGCCGCATGCGATTCGAGATAGAGGGCAACCCCGATTACGGCGAGGTTGTCATCGAGCTTGGACCGGGCGAGGAGCTGCTGGCGGAGCCGGGGGCGATGTCGCGCATGTCGTCGCACATGGAGGCGAAGTCGAAGCGACTCGGCTCGTTCTTCGGCGCCATCATCCGCAAGCTGTTCGGCGGCGAGTCCTTCTTCGTCGGCCGCTTCACGCACCCCGACGGCGGCACCGTCGCGATTGCGCCGCGACTGCCCGGCACGGTAACGCACCGGCAGATGAACGGCGACAGCGTCTTCCTGACCGCGGGCGCGTTCCTCGCCTGCACCCCCGGGCTGACAGTCAAAGCGAAGTTCGGCGGGCTGCGCGCGCTCTTCTCGGGCGAAGGCGCCTTCCTTGTCGAAGTTTCGGGAACCGGCGACCTGTTCTACAACGCCTACGGTGGCGTGGTCGAGCAGACGGTCGCGGGCAAGTTCACGGTCGATACCGGCCATCTGGTCGCCTTCGAACCGTCGCTGGAATACAGCATCGGCGGAATGGGGAACCTGAAATCCACGTTCCTCTCGGGCGAAGGACTGGTTATCAAGTTCCAGGGCAACGGCAAGGTATGGGTCCAGACGCGCACGCTCGACGGGCTGGCGGGCTGGCTCACCCCGAGGCTCTGACATGGACGTAAACGTAGCAAACCGGGGAGCTTTCGGCTCGGCGCTGGTAACGCTCCAGCCAGGCGAGGAGTTCGTCTCCGAGGCGGGAGCAATGTATCGCGCCTCGGGCAACATAGATATCGAGATAAAATCGCGTAAACGCGAGGGCGGCGGCCTCTGGGGCGCGCTCAAGGAAGGCGCAAAGGCAATGTTCGCGGGCGAGTCCTTCTTCCTCTCGACCTACCACGTCAAGGACAACGCGCCGGGCGAAGTCGGCCTCGCGCCGATACTGCAGGGCGAAGTTTCGTCGCTGAAGGTCGGCCCCGAAACGTGGATTTGCGCCGGCGGCTCGTTCCTCGGCGCCTCAAGCGGCGTCGAGCTCGATACGCAATATCAGGGCTTGAAGAAGGGGATGTTCTCCGGCGAGGGGCTGGTCTACGTCCGCGCCGCGGGGCAGGGCGAATTGCTGGTCAGCGCCTATGGCCGCATCTCGGAAGTCGAGGTGCGCGGCGGAATCACGATTGACAACGGCCACATCGTCGCCTTCAGCGAAGGGCTGGAGTACGACATCGGCAAGGCGGGCGGCTGGATTGCCTCGGCCCTTTCCGGGGAGGGGCTGGTACTGAAGTTCCGCGGCAACGGCCGCATCCTGGTGCAGTCGCACGACCGCGACCGGCTCGGCAACGCACTGGGGCCACTGCTGCCCCCGAGGGAGAGCTGATGCGCCACCGCCTGATTTGCGGGCCGGGCTACGCGGCGGCCGAAGTCGAGCTGTCGCCGGGCGAAGAGCTGGTCGCCGAGGCGGGCGCGATGGCGTGGATGGACGACTCCATCGCAGTGCGCACGCAGGCTCGTGGCGGCATCCTGAAGGGGCTGGGGCGCATGATTACCGGCGAGAGCTTCTTCCAGAACACCTACTACGCCGAAGGCACGCCGGGGAAGATTGCGCTGGCGCCGGGCGTCCCGGGCGATATCGTGCCCTACGAGATGCGAGACGAGACGCTCATCATGGAGCGCGGCGCCTATCTCGGGCACAGCGGCGACATCGAGACTTCGGTGAGCTTCGAGGGCTTTACCGGCATGTTCGCTGAAGGGCTGCTGGCGCTGCAAGTCCGAGGCACGGGGCTGCTCTTCTTCAACTCCTACGGCGACATCCAGGAAGTGGCGGTCGACGGCAACTACACCGTCGACAGCGGTTACGCGGTCGCGTGGCAGTCGTCGCTCGACTACAGCATCGGCCGCACCGGCCGCTCCATTGGCGCGTTCCTGTTCGGCGACCAGCTCGTCAGCCGCTACACGGGCCGTGGCAAGCTCTGGGTCCAGACGCGCAGCCCGCGCACACTCGCCAGCTGGGTTCACCCGTTCCGGCGAGTCAAGAGCGACAACTAGTAATGGGGTCACTGGCGGACGACATCGTCGGCTGCCGCGCCTGCTCGCGCCTTGTGGCCTACGCTGCCGATGTTCGTGAGAGCGGCCGCAAGCCAGGCTTCGTCGCTGGCGACTACTGGTGCCGGCCGGTGCCGTCTTTCGGCGGCCGCGACGCGTGGCTGCTCATCATCGGGCTGGCGCCCGGCACCCATGGTGCCGGGCGCACCGGTCGGCCGTTCACCGGTGACTACGCCGGCGACCTACTCTTTCGCGCGCTGTGGGAGCAGGGCTGGAGCAGCGGGCCGGAATCACGCTCGCGGGACGACCCCCTCGCACTCGACGGCGTGCGCATCGCCAACGCGCTGCGCTGCGCGCCGCCGCAGAACAAGCCGGTCGGCGACGAGCTGAAGCGCTGCCGGCCGTTCCTCGAGCGCGAGCTGGCGCTGCTCCCGCAGCTCGAAACCGTGCTGGCGCTGGGCGGCGTGGCGCACCGGCAAGTCATCGCGACCGTCGGGGAGCGACAGGTGGATTTCGCCTTCGGGCACGGTGCGCGCCACGCGCTGCCCGGCATCGGGTGGGAGCTGGTCGACA
>CAYMDK010000015.1:0-21885 GCA_964389465.1 uncultured archaeon
TCGCCGTCATCCTCCGCTTCCGCCTCGCCCGCGTCCGCCTCTGACTCCGCCTGCGTCTCTTCGTCCTCGCCCGCCAGGATGCGGTCGATTTCGAGCAGCACGTCCTCGTCGTCGCCAGCCATGCGTCCCCGCACGGCCACTCGCCGGATTAACCCTTGCGGCGGCCGCGGTTCTCGCGCCGGTCGCCCTCGTTGCTGCGCCGCGCCAGCCGCTTGCGCGCTTCGTCGCTGTGTTCAGCGCTGGTGCGCGACCGCCGCTGGCTCTCGCCGTGACGGCCTCGTCCACCCCATTCGCGTCCGCCCTTGCCGCGTCCGGTTCCTTTCCAGCGGCAGGTGACGCGCTTCAGGTCCCACGCAGCCGCCTTCGTGACGCGGCGGCCGCCGCGCAGGTGCAGCGCCTCGATGATCGCGGTGCGTCCGCCGAGCTGGACCAGCGCGCCGATTGCAAGCTCGGTTTCCGGTGGCAGCTCCTCCCGCAGCGACAGCGTCTCGCGGCCGGTATGCACCGCGAAGCGCACGCGCACCGTTGCGACCAGCCGCGCCCAGATTATCGGCTGCGCGCGCGCTTTTGCCTGCTCGACGCGCCGCGTGCTGGCGGTCCCCCGACGGGCGCCCAGCTCGAGCGCTGTGATTTCAAGCGGCCCGCGGGAGTGCGAGAGCAGCTCGCCCACCTGCAGCCGGTCGCCCGGCTCGGCCAGCAGCTTCTCGCGCACCGTCTCGCCGCCCTCGGAGAGCCGCAGCTCCAGCTTGAGTGGCGGCGCCTCCCGGATTTCGGCGTGGCGCGTCGCGCCGCATTCGGCGCAGCGCACGGTGCCCTGAAAGTGGAAGCCGCGTTTCTGCGACGTCCGTGCCTTCAGCACGTCGTGCAGCGTCGGCTCCCCACAGCCTTCGCACTCCAGCTCGAGCTGCTGCATCAGTGCCGGAAGTGGCGCATGCCGGTTAGCACCAGCGCCACCCCCTGCTCGTTGGCCGCCGCGATTACTTCGTCGTCGCGTATCGAGCCGCCCGGCTGGATGATTGCAGTAACCCCGGCCGCCGCGGCTAGGTCGATGCTGTCGCGGAACGGGAAGAAGGCGTCCGACGCCATCACGCTGCCGCGCGCCGCATCTCCCGCCTTTTCAATGGCGATGCGGACCGAGTCGACGCGCGACATCTGCCCGGCGCCGATGCCGGTGGTGCGGCTGCCGCGCGCGAGCACGATGGCGTTGCTACGAACATGCCGCACGACGCGCCAGCCGAAGCGCAGCGCTCCCCACTCGGCTTCGGTCGGCTCGCGGTCGCTGACGACCTTTATATCTGCATCGTCGAGAGTTTTCGTATCGCCTTCCTGCAGCAGCCAGCCGCCAGCGACCGACCGCAATTGCGCCGCGGGGCGATAATCATCCAGCGGTCCGGTCGCGAGCAGCCGCAAGTTCGGCTTCACCTCCAGCACTTCGCGCGCCGCGTCGCTGAACGCCGGCGCGATGACGCATTCCTTGAAATCGGCGACGATGGCGGTCGCGGTCTTCGCGTCGACTTCGCGGTTCAGCCCGATAATGGCCCCAAAGGCCGAGACGGGGTCGCCCGCCAGCGCCGCCTCGCAGGCGGCCGCCAGCTGCGGGGCGGACGCGGCGCCGCAGGGGTTGCCGTGCTTGACGACCGCGGCCGCCGGCTCCGGGAAGCAGGCAGCAATCGCGAGCGCCGCGTCAAGGTCGAGCAGGTTGTTGTAGCTCAATTCCTTTCCCTGCAATTGTTTGGCGCTGCCGAGCCCCGGCCCGGCCGCCAGCGGGTCGGCGTAGAACGCCGCCTGCTGGTGCGGATTTTCGCCGTAGCGCGGCCGCAGCGCCAGATCGCCGGCGATATGCAGCGACTCCGGCAACGCCGCTTCGCCGAATCGCTCGGCCAGCGTGCGCTGGATGAGCGTGTCGTAGGCGGCGGTGTGGCGGAACGCCTTCAGCGCCAGCGCCCGGCGTTCCGCCTCGGGCAGCCCGTCGCCCGCCAGCGCTCCGGCCACGCGCTCGTAGTCGGCCGGGTCGACCAGCACTGCGACGCGCGTGTGGTTCTTTGCAGCGGCGCGAATCAGCGACGGGCCGCCGATGTCGATTTGCTCGAATAGTTCCGGCAGCGGCGCGTCACGACGCGCCGCTGCGGTGAAGGGGTAGAGATTGACGGCGACGACGCCGAAGAGCGGCATCTCGTGCTCCGCCGCTTCGGAGAAATCCTGCTCGCGCGCCAGGATGCCGCCGAAGATGCGTGGGTGGAGCGTCTTGACGCGGCCGCCCATCATCTCGGGGAAGCCGGTGATTTCGGAAACGGGCGTCACCGCCAGGCCACCCTCGCGTAGCGCGGCGGCGGTGCCGCCGCTGGCGACCAGTTCCCAGTCCGCTTCCGCGAGCGCGGCGGCGAACTCGACCAGCCCGGTCCTGTCGCTGACACTCAGCAGCGCGCGGCGCGGTGTTTTATCGCTGCTCATTCTGGGGGCCTCGCGTCGCAAGTCGCGTCCGGTTTAAGCGCTGTCGGGGAGCTTGCGCAGGCAGCTTGCCAGCACTTCGCTGGTGACGTAGACCGTCGTGCCCGCCTTCATGATTGGCTTTCCGGCTTCCTCGGCAGCGCGCACGTCGACCAGCAATACCACCGGCTTGCCGATGATGTGGCGCCCCGCTTCGAGCGCGTTGAGTCGCGTCCCCGAAAGGTGTACCATCTGCCGGTCGAGCGGGTAGAGTCCCTGCTCAAGGTATTCCTCGGAATCTTCCTGCGAGCAGGCGAAGTAGAGATGCTCGGGCACGCCCTCGGTCGGCAGGTCAAGGTCAAGCTCGAGCGAGTGGGCGTAGGTGGCACGCAGCCGTCCGCTCTCGAGCTGGTAGCGTCCTTTCGGGTCGGTCTCGACGACTGCCCGGAGGTGGTCCATCGTGAGCGAGCCGAGGTTCTGCCGCTTGAACTTCACCGACGTGATGAATTCGCTTGCGTCAACCCAGCCCTGCTGGTCCATATCCAACTCGAAGCGGTCGGGAAAGTGGCGCAGCACGCCGGCCATGATGCGGCCGAACTGGTCGAGGTTGCGGGGCGAAAGCACAAGCTCGCCCGGTTCGCTGCAATACTGGCATTTTTCGCCGCGATAATAGCCGTGCTGATTCTTGGTGCACTCCTTGAGTGGCTCGTCCGGTTGCCGTCGCATGGCGGCGCCACGAGAGGGGGTGATTAAGCGGTTACGGCTCCCACACACGCTCGATGGCGTCGCGGACGGCAGCCGCCTTGAGCGCGCCGATGCCCTCCACTTCGCGCAGCGCCTCCGTGTCCGCGGCGAAGACCGCTGCCACCGACCGGAAGTGGTGCAGCAGCCGCTGCGCCAGCACCGCGCTTATGCCCGGGAGTCCCTCGAGAATGTGCCGCTGCTGCTCCTCGGGCGAGAGCTTCCCGGCGGCGGGCCGCAGCTGTGGGGGCCCGGGGGTGCGGCGCGACCGCTCGAGCAGCGCCACCAGCAGGTCGGCCGTCTCGGCGGTGTCGGCAGACGGCAGGATAGGGACGCCGAAATCGCCAGCGATGGCGGCGAGCGCGCCGCGAATCGCCTTCGGCTCGACACGGCGCGCGGTATACAGGTCGTCGCCTTCGAGAATCAGCAGCGGCCGGCGGAACTGCTGCTTCAAGGCCTTGAGTTGCCGGAAGAGCGAGCCGTCGAGCATCGAGCCGACGAAGTCTGCGCCGGTCTTGCGCTCGACGCCCACACGGCCGTCAATCAGGTAATCGCCTACGGGCAGCTGTGTCGGCGCGACCGTGACCCCGCGCTGCGCCAGCTCGCGCGCGACCCCTGACGGGAATTCGCGGTGGTCCACTTGCAGCCGCACTTCTTCCGCTGCCGGTACAGCGGCTGGATTGTCGCCCTGCGGAGTCGCCCGCGGTGCATCCCCCAGCCGCGTCTGTCCGCGCGCGACCGGCGGCGCGTCCCCGCCGGGCGACCCGCCGCCGAGCTCGGCACGCGACGGCAGCTCGATTTCCATGCGGCCGCCACCGAAGAGCGACTGCATCTGCATTTCCTTGCTGCGGCTGCTCCAGTAGGCCGCCTCGTCACGTGTGTCGGCGGTAATCAGCACGTAGACCTTGCCGGGCCGGTCGCGGCCGGTGCGCCCGCGGCGCTGGATGAGCCGGATGGCCGACGGCACCGGCTCGTAGAAAATGACCACCTCGGTGGCGGGAATATCGAGCCCCTCCTCACCGACCGACGTCGCCACCAGCACGTTGTAATCGCCGGCGCGGAACTGCTCGAGCGTCGCCTTCTGGACCTTCTGCGTCATCCCCGGGTCGCCCTTGCGTGACCCCTGCCCGACGAAGCGCACCGGCCGCGCGCCCGGCAGCTTCGCGAGCCGCTCGACCATCAGGCTGGCGGTGTTGCGAATCTCTGCGAAGACGATGATGCGCTCCGCGCCCGCTGCCAGCTCCTGAGCGACCAGTTCGTCGAGCCGCTCCAGTTTGGGGTGCTCATCGCTGCTGCGGGCGGCGTCGATGACCGCCTGCTTCCACTCGGGCTTCTGCAGCAGCCACTTCGTGGCGCGGCTCTTTGAGTCCCTGCGCATCCGCGCCGCGTAGTCGAGAAATTGTGTTGGCCCCTGCGTTTCCACCGTCAGCAGCGCGTGCGCCACCTTGAGCGCCATCGCCTGCACCGAGAGCAGGTTGTAGACCTGCCGCGGCGCCTGCTTTCCGGCCGCGCGCAGCCGCGCCTGCAGCTTTTTCCCCGCGTCGAGCAACATCGTCGTCGAGACCTTGCGCGGCCGCGTGAGCAGCCCCGCCTGGTGCAGCTGCCCGCAGAGCCGGTCCTGCAGCTTCTGCAAGTCCCTGCGAATTCGCGCCGCGGAAGCGGGCAGCGGCACTTTCACCCAGCGTGTCTGGACCGGCTGGATGTAGGGCGCAACGTCCGGGTCGGCGTCGTCGCGCTTCTCGATGGCGGTGATGCGCAGGTTAACGCACACCTCGACCACCGCGGCGCGCGTCGAGCCGGGCGACGCGGTCATCCCCAGCACCAGCGGCTGGAGCGCCGTTTCCGCGTAGCGCTCGGCGATGAAGACGTAGGCGTAGTTGCCGACGGCGCGGTGCGCTTCGTCGAAGACCGCCAGCGCGAAGTCGGCCAGCTTTGCCGCGCCGCGAATCAGGTCCTTCTCGACCACCTGCGGGGTCGCCACCACCACTTGCGCCGCCTGCCAGAGCGGCTCGCGCTTTGCCGGCGAAACCGAGCCGGTCAGCAGCTCGATGCGCATGTCCAGGCTGCGGGACAGGAAGCCGGCGTGCTGCTCCGCCAGCGGGCGCGTCGGCGCCATCATCAGCACCCGCCCCATTTCGAGCCGCTCGAGCATCACCTGCAGCGCAATCACGGTCTTGCCGAGCCCAGTCGGCAGCACCGCCAGAGTGGATTCGCGCAGGCAGGCGGCCGCGACGTTGCGCTGGTAGGCACGCTCCTCCAGCGGCGGCCCCTGCAGCAGCGGGTGGGCCAGCGACTTCATGCCTGACGGCCAAGCCAGCCGCGACGCCAGAACCAGTAGAGCATCCCGCCCGCAAAAGCGCCCATCAGTCCCAGGATGAGCCAGAAGCCGTTGCCCTGCGCCAGCGGCAGCTGGTCAGTGTTCATCCCGAAGATGCCGGCAATCAGCGTCAGCGGCAGCATGATGGTGGCGATAATCGTCAGCGTCGTCATCACCTCGGTCAGCCGCGCGTTGGACTCGCCGAGCCGCATCGAGACCTGTGACAGGTAGGCGTCGCGGGTTGATGAAACCCCGGCGGAGTAGTTCTCGACGCGGTTCACCAGCCCGTGAATCACGTCGGCCAAATCGCGGAAGTAGAGATAGTTGGCCTCCGAGATGAACTCCTCGTCGGGTCGCAGCAGCCGCGCGACGGTCTCCTGCAGCGGCGTCACTGATTTCGACATTTCGCGCAGGTCCTGCTTCATCTCGTGCAGCGCCTCGAGCAGCCCGGGATACTCGGTCGCCGGGTCGAAGACGCGGTCCTCCAGGTCATCTAGTCGCTGGCTGTAGCCCTCGAGCACATGCAGCCAGTCGTCAGCCACAGCGTCGAGCAGCTCGTAGAGCAGGAACTCTGGGCCACGCTGCAGCCGCCGCATGCGCCGGTGCGAGCGGTAGCGCTCGCGGAAGCGGTTCATCGCGGGGAGCGCCGTATGGCGCACCGTTACCAGCAGGCTGCCGGTCAGGAACGCCAGCAGGTATTCCGTATCGAGCTCCGAGTCGGCGTCGCGGGCGCGCAGCACGACAAAGCGGTGGTCCTCGTAATGCTCGGCGCGGTCGACCGGGTCGGCGAAGCAGTCCTCGACCGCCAGCGGGTGGAACCCCATCGTCTCGAGCAGGAACTCCTTCGCGTCGTCGCCGGGTTGCAGGATGTCGAGCCAGCCGCTCTGCACTCCCTCCAGCTCGGTGCCCAGTTCGTCGAGCGGGAGCGTCTGCTCGCCAGCCTTGCCGCTGGCCGCTGTCAGGAGCCGGATGGTTGACACGCTGAAGCGACCTGCTTCACCGTTAAACCGTTATCGCCCCGGCGCGCCCGTCGCCGTCGATGTGGAACAGCGGTTCGTGCAGCGCGCCGCCCCGTCGCAGCGTCGACCTGAACAGCGTCACCCGTGTGACGCTCCCGCTGCCGCAGTCGGTGTCACCGTGGCGCTGCACCAGTTCGCGCAGGTCGCGCGGCGGCCTGAAGCGCGCCAGCGTGACATGGCCGACGAAGGGGCGGTCCTGTGAAGCGGTCGCTCCACGGAGCGCCCGCGCCAGCTTCGCCAGCCCCGCACCGTGGACGCCGACCCATGCCACGCGCGCCTGCTTCGCGGAGTGGAACGCACCGAGCCCGCGATATTCCAGCGCCAGCGGCAGCCGGCCTCCGCAGGCGGGTGCTGCCGCTTCCGCGACAGCTGCAGCGTCGGGCCGCTCGCCCAGGAACGCCAGCGTGACGTGGTAGCTGCCTTGCGGCTGCGCCTCCAGCTCGCGCTCAAGTGGCTGCGCGTCGAAGCCGGGGCACTCCAGCGCCAGAAAGAGTCGCACGCCCGCCAATCGCCGTACGGTTTAGCCTTTCTTTAACTGCGTTTGCAGCGCGTTAATCAGTGCGCTGGCGGTGCCCTCGCGGCCGCCGGTCAGCGCCCCGAAGCTCTCGGCACCGACGAGCGCGCACGCCGCCGGCTCGTCGAGCTTGGCGCGCCCCGCAAGGCGTTTGATGAATCCGACCTGCTTCGGCGAAGCGGCACGCGGCTGGTCCGCGGTGTGCTCCTGCAGCGCGTTAATCAGCGCGCTGGCGCTTCCCTCGCGGCCGCCGGTCAGCGCCGTGTAGCTCTCGGCCTCAACGAGCGCGCACGCCGCCGGCTCGTCGAGCTTGGCGCGCTCCGCCAGCCGCTTGATGAAGCCGACCTGTTTCTCGGAAGCGGGAATGTCCATCCCTTCGGTCAGCGGCTGCAGCTGTTCGATGAGCGCGCCGACCGCCTCGCCGTCCAGCTCCTCGATATCCTTGCCCGCCAGCAGCGGCTCTGCCGCCTCGCCCGCCTGCTGCGCGAGCGAACGCAGGTAGGCCAGCTGGCGCGGGGTTCCGCGCGACTTCTTGCTCTCGAGCGCGGCGGTGTGCAGCGCGCCGAAACGGTCGGCGAACTCGTGCCACGCCTGTGCCGCGGCGGCCTTGCCGCCTTCGATTTGGTCGAGCTGCGCTTCCATTCCCGCTGTGAAAGCGGTCGAGAAAATTCCGTCGCTGGTGGTGCCGTAGCAGGGGGCAACCTGCTCCCACATCGTGCAGCCCGCGTCGGTCGCGTAGAGCCGCCCCTTTTCGTCGCGCGCATACTTGCGGTCGAGCAGCTTGCGGATGGTTTCGGCGTAGGTCGACGGGCGGCCGATGCCCTCCGCCTTCATCTTCGCCACCAGCCCGTGCTGCGTGTAGCGGCCGGGCGGCTTGGTTGCGTCCTCGACCAGCTCGCATCCGTCGAACGGCAACGTGTCGCCAACGGCGGCCTCCGCCAGCGGCGACACCGGTGGTGCCGCCTTCAGCAGCCCGGCATACGCCGCCTCCCAGCCGGCGAAAGTGCGCCATTCGGTCTTCCCTGTGGCGGTCCAGCCGCCCGCCTCGCCCGCCAGCTTCAGCCGCTGCCATTGCGACGGCGACATTTGGCTGGCAGCGAAGCGCGCCCAGATGAGCGAGTAGAGCCGCGCCTGCTCCGCCTCAAGGCCCTGCGGCTCGCGCGATTGCGGCCGCGTCGGCCGAATCGCTTCGTGGGCGTCCTGCACCCCCTTGCCGCCGCCACCGCCCCCGACGCCGGGGCCGAGATGCGACGCGTCCCACTCGTGCTCGATGTAGGCACGCACCTCCCGCCGCGCGGTGGCCGAAGTGCGGGTCGAGTCGGTCCGCATGTAGGTGATGTGCCCCGCCTCGTAGAGCTGCTGCGCCAGTCGCATCACGCGCGCCGGCCGCCAGCTCAAGCGCTGGCCCGCGGCTGCGAGCAGCGTGTCGGTCGTAAATGGCGGCCGCGGCCGCTTCTGGAAGCCCTCAACGCTCGCGGCGGTCAGCACCAAAGAACCAGCCGCTTCCATCGCAGCATAAGCCGATTCGGCATTCTTGCTGTCGCCGGTGCGGTCGCTCCGCTTCTTTCCCTTCGAGTCGCGCCAGTCGTCGTCGAACTGCACGCGCAGTTCGACGCCGTCCGCGGTCAGGTGGACTTCCCAGTAGGGGATTGGCACGAATGCCTCGATTTCGCGCTCACGCTCGATGACGAAGCCGAGCGTCGGCGTCTGCACGCGCCCCATCGAAGCGAGATTCCATGAGCGGCAGAAACGGGAGCCGCGGAAGCCAATCAGCCGGTCCATCAGCCGGCGCACCATCGCCGCTTCCACGAGCCCGATATCGACGTCGCCCGCCTCCTCGAGCGCGGCGGCAATTGCCGTTTTCGTGATTTCGTTGAAGGTCACGCGCCTCACCGCGCCGAGGCTGCCGAGCAGCTCGGCCAGCCGCCAGGCAATGAACTCGCCCTCGCGGTCGGGGTCGGTCGCGACCAGCACTTCGTTGACACCGCTCTTGCGACTGTCGGCGAGCAGCTTCCGGATGATGCTCTCCGCGCCCTTGGTGTAGCCCCATTCGGGCGCCGGCAGCTCGCCGTCGGCGGCAGCCCACATCGCTTTGCGGCCCTCCTTGCCCTCGTTCGGCAAATCCTGGACGTGGCCGCGGCAGGCGCGGACCAGAAAATCCTTGCCCAGATAGCGCTGGATAGTGCGCGCCTTAGCGCCCGATTCGACAACCAGCAGCCGGGTCACGCCGCCCCCGCGTTGCTCGCGGCTCATAAACGTTGCGACTCGCGCACGCGCACGGGGAGACTGCAAGTCTCCCTGCCCAAACCGGATTAACCGCCGGCCGCTGGCGCGCCATGGTGCTCGAAGCGTTGCAGCGACCCGGCGTACGCATCGCGCTGGTCGGCGCGTCGAACGACCCCGCCAAGTTCGGCAACCGCATCTTCCGCGACCTCATCGCGAAGGGCTACGCGGTCTGGCCGGTCAACCCGCGCGAGCCGGAAATCGAAGGCGTCGCCGCGCACGTCGACCTTGAGTCGCTCCCCGGAATACCTGACATCGTCAACTTCGTCGTCCCGCCAAAGGTCGCGCTGGCGGTCGCGAAGCAGGCGCTCGCGCTCGGCATCCGTCGGCTCTGGTTCCAGCCCGGTTCGGAAAGCCCCGAGCTGAAGGCGTGGCTCGTCGAGCAGGAAGGCGTCAGCGCGCTGACCGATGCATGCATCATGGTGCAGAGCGCGGGGTGACGAACAATGACTCTGGAAACCGACTGCCTGATTGCGCTACGGCGACTGAACGATGAGAGCGACCCCGTTCTATCGAGAGAGCAAGCGAAAGCCCTCCTCGAGCGATAGCCTAGCTCTTCGGGAATTCCTCCCAGATAATCGAGTCGAGCACCTGTTCAACCCCTCCGCTCCTTTCCATCACCTTGGAATCGACCTGATTTACCAAGGCGGTCTGGAAGTAGCGACGCAACGCGGCTTCGGCCTTTTCCGCCCTGGGAAGCGGAGCTATCACATGCGCTTCGGCTTTCACGATGCGCTTGCTTCTAATGAAGATGTTCAGTATATAGATATTACGGTCCTTTACTTCCTTGGGGTCGAGAACCCCTGATCCAAACGGGCCAGTCCGTGGCAGGGTTCCACCGCTTATTTCTCTAACGACTCCGTGCTCATCGATTTCCCAGAAGCCAGTATGCTGGCCGCCATACAAACCGCCGGGACTTATTGTTTGTCTAAACGGTGTATATATACGATCCTGATTTTTTAAAACAAATATAACAAAAAATACCCCAAAAAGGAGAAGAAGAAAAATTACGAAATATAGCATCCATCCCCCCAGAGCCGCTCGATTTCTGCTGTCATTCCGCGAGCGCCTTGCGGGCGGCCGTCGCGAGCGCCTCCAGGGCTTTGCCGGTGCGGTCAGCCGGCAC
This sequence comes from uncultured archaeon, assembly GCA_964389465.1. Classification (GTDB taxonomy): domain Archaea; phylum Thermoplasmatota; class Poseidoniia; order MGIII; family CG-Epi1; genus UBA8886. Next base: position 10,428 of record CAYMDK010000015.1, read on the forward strand.
CGCGCCCTGCGCATGCGTCGGTGCGCCGCCGCCGCCGCCGCCTGCGGCCTTGGCGGCGGCGCCCGCCAGCGCGCCGCAGTCGACCGTGACCTTGCCGCCGCGCGCAGCCATGACGTGCCCCTTGCCGCCGGCGCGGGTCGCGAGCAGCACCAGCGCGTCGCCGCCAGTGCTGAGCCGGCGTGCCAGCTCCTGCATTTCGGCGAGCGGCGCGTCGCCGCAGTCATTTATATATAAATCGACGGAGCCGATGCGCTCCGCTGCAAGCTCCCCCGCCCGGCCTTCGGCGCGCTCTTTCTCGAGCGCCGCGACGCGCGAGCGCAATTCCTTGCGCTCGTCCATCAGCTTGCCGGCGGCGTCCGCCACCTGCTCGAGTGGCACACCCAGCGCCGCGGCAGCCTGCTCCAGCAGCTCGCGCTCCGCTTGCGCGGCGGCGACCGCAGCTGCGCCAGCCGAGAATTCGATGCGTTCCACGCCATCCTGGATGCGCTCGGTCCTCAAAACCTTGATGGCCTGCAATGCGCCGGTGCGCGGAACGTGGGTTCCGGCGCACGCCTGCGCGTCGATTCCGGGGATTTCGACCACGCGCACGTCGCGGTAGTTGGGCGCGCCGCCCTGATAGAGCGTCGCTCCGTGGAGCGCGTCGGCCTCCTCGCGTGTCATGAATCCCGCCTCGACCGGGTGGTCGTCGTGGACGATGCGGTTCGCTTCGCGTTCAAGCGCCGCGACCGCGGCGTGGTCGAGCCGCTGGTGGTGGGTAATGTCGAGCCGCGCCGAGTCGGTCGCCTTGCGGGCGCCCGCCTGCCAGACGTGTGGACCCAGCGTCCGCCGCGCCGCCGCGCCGATGACGTGCGTGGCGGTGTGGTGCTGCGAGAGCGCGTCGCGCCGTGCGGAGTCGACCGCCCCGCGCACGGCGGCCCCGACCGGCGGCGCGTCGCCATCGAGCGTGTGCAGCACTGCGTCGCCGCGCTTCCGGACGTCGGTGACGCGTGCCTCGCCGCCCTCCCAGCGCAATGCCCCGGCGTCGGCCGGCTGCCCGCCGCCTTCGGGGTAGAACAGCGTGCGGTCCAGCGCGACGGCACCGCCGTTAGCCCAAGTCACGCTCGCGTCGAATTCGCGCGCGCCCATATCGTCGTAGAACGCCAGCTCGGTCGGTGGCAGCTGCTCTGCTGCGACCTTGGCAACCGGCTTTTCCGCCGCCGCATGGCGCTCGGCGACGAGCGCCATGAAGCCGTCCGGCACCTCTACGCTGGCGCCCTGCTCGGCGGCGAACTCCGCCACGACCGCGGGCGGCAGCCCCTGCGAGTCGTAAAGCTCGACCAGCCGCTCGGCTCCGATGTTGCCTGCGGCGAGCGTTCGTTGCACCGTGCGGCGTCCGCGCTCGAGCGTCGTGTCGAACCGTTCGCTCTCGAGCGCAACCAGTTCCAGGACATGGTCGCGCTGCGTTGCCAGTTCGGGGTAGGTCGGCGCCAGCTCGTCAATATGCTGGCCGACGACCTGTGGCAGCGCGTTGGGAATTCCTAAATCGCGCAGCAGCAGCAGCGTCCGCCGCAGCACCATCCGCGCCAGGTAACCGGCGCGCACGTTGCTCGGGACGACGCCGTCGCCGAACATGAACGCCAGCGTTCGCGAGTGGTCGGCGACCGCGAACGCCTTCTCGAGCGGCTCGATTGTGCTGCGCAGCTCCGCGAGCGTCAGTTCATGGCCGGCGTCGCGGAGCCGGCCGAGAACCTGTTCGCGCAGGCTGGTCAGGTCGGCGCCGTAATCTATCGAGAGCACGCCGCACGCTCTGGCGTTCTCGGCAATCAGCGCGCCCGCTTCGTCCAGCTTGCCCGCAAGGCCGGCCTCGCGCGTCAGTAATTCCACAGCGGCGGGGAAGACGGCCTCGTAGATTGTTCCCGTTCCCTGCGACGCCCAGACCATCCGCTCCAGCCCGTAGCCGGTGTCGACGATGGCGCGCGACATGCGGCGGAAGCGGCCGCCCTTCAGCTGGATGTCGCCTTGCGGGTCATCGACCAGGTCCATGAAGACCAGCGTCGCCAGTTCGAGCCCGCCCGCCAGCACCTCCAGCGCCTCGCCGCCGTTGCCGCCGCCGACCCACGGGTTTTCCTTGTAGGTCAGCGCCGCGGCGGGGACACCCAGTCCCGTGTAAAGTTCGTGGCAGAGCTCGACCGTGCGGTCCTGCCAGTATATATCCTCGTCGTCGGAGTTGAAGGCGTGGTGTGCCATCATCTCGAAGGTCGTCAGGTGCCTTCCGGAGCGGCCGACCGACTCAAGGTCGTTGAGCCGGATGCAGGGCTGCGAAATCGCGAGCGGGTTGGCGGGCGGCCGCGCCAGCCCCGAAGTGACGTGCGGCTGGAATACCGCGATGGATGCAATCGTCAGGTAGATATCATCGCGCCAGCGCGCCACTACCGGTGCGCGCTCGACCCGCTTATGGCCCCGCACTTCGAAGAAGGCGAGAAACGCTTCGCGCATCTCCGCCAGCCCGAACGGCTGGTCGAAGAGTGGCGCGCCCAGGAACGAGTATTCGACGCAGGGCGCGTCGCCGCAGAGCGGCTGCTTTTCGAGCGCCCAGAAGTGGCTTCCGCAAGCGCGGCAGCGCTGGCGCTGGAAGCCGTTGCTGGTGAAGAACTCCAGTTGCAGCGCGCCGCCCATGTCGTGCCATCCCGGCCGGGGTAAAAAGCCCGGACCGGCGCTGCGCTGGCGGGCGGCTACCGGACCGGCAATCGTTTATCGCCTTGGGCCGTCGCGACGGCGATGGCCGCGGACCACGTACCGTATGTGCCGGCGTCGCGCATCCTCCCGGAAATAACGCCGAAGGGCGTCGCGCTGGCGATAATCCTGGCGATGGTGCTGACGGCAGCCAACGTCTACCTCGGGCTCTACGTCGGGATGACCGTCTCCGCCTCGATTCCAGCGGCGGTGCTCTCGATGGGGATGCTGCGGGCGATTGCCGCCCTGCTACCGCGGCAGGAGACCAACATCCTCGAGAACAACTGGGTCCAGACCGCTGTCTCGGCGGGCGAGTCGCTCGCGGCGGGAGTCATCTTCACGCTGCCGGCGCTGGTCGTGCTCGGGACGTGGGACGATTTCGCCTTCTTTCCGGTCTTCGTCACCGCCGCCGTCGGCGGCACCATCGGGGTGCTATTCTCAATCAGCCTGCGCCGCATCTTCATCATTCAGGAGCGGCTGCCCTACCCCGAAGGCGTCGCGTGCGCCGAAGTGCTTGTGGCGGGGGAAAAGGGTGGCACGCAGGTCATGCCGATTATCGCCGGCATCGCTTTCGGAGCAATTTACAAGATTGGCGCAGCGCTCGAAATCGTGGTTGACGGCGTGCTGCGCAAGGTCTCTCTGGGGCTGTGGCGCAACAGCTGGCACGACCACTTCACGCTACAGGGGCGGCTGCCGGAGTTCGGCACCGTCACCCAGTCGCGCACCACCTTCTTCTTCGGCATCGAGCTCTCGCCGGCGCTGCTCGCGGTCGGCTATATCGTCGGCCCGCTGATTGGGAGTTTCGTCTTCCTCGGCGGCTTCCTCGGCGCGCTGGTAATCCTGCCGCTCACCTCGGGGCTGTTGCTGCCGCCCGAAGGAATGTCGATTGGCGACTTCGTCGGCTTCATCGAGATGCGCCGCCGCATGGTCGGCGTCGGAACGATGCTCGTTGGCGGGCTCTATACGCTGGTGCTGATGCGCGGGCCGGTCATCAAGGGCATCCGCGACATGCTCGAGAAGGCGAACGTCAGCGAAGACCGCAGCGGACTCACACGCACCGACCTTGACATGGACCCGCAGGTGGTGAGCCGGCTGTCGCTGGCGATGGCGCTGCCGATGGCGCTGATGGTGTGGTGGGTCTCGGGGCTCATCCTGCCCGCCATCTTGGCTTTGCTCATCATCTTCAGCGCCGGCTACCTCTTCGCCGCAATTGCCGGCTACATGGCCGGGCTGCTCGGGAGCAGCAACAACCCGATTTCGGGCGTGACCATCATCGTCGTCATCTTCACCGCTTCGCTCTTCACGCTGCTCAACTGGCTGGTCTACGACGGCACCCAGACGCAGGAGCTCGTCGTCGCCACCATTGGCGTCGCTGCCTTCGTCTGCTGCGCCGGTGCGATTTCGGGCGACAACCTCCAGGATTTGAAGACGGGCAATATCGTCGGTGCCACGCCGTGGCGGCAGCAGATTGCGCAGCTAGTCGGCGTCCTCGCGGGCGCGCTGGTGATTCCGCTGGTGCTGAACCTGCTGGTTTCGACTTACGAACTCGGAAAAGATTTGGCGGCACCGCAGGCGTTCCTGATGGCTGCGCTCGCGAGTGGCATCCTCGAAGGGACGATGGACTGGGCGATGGTGCTGCTGGGCGCCGGCATCGCCTTCTGCCTCATCGCGTTGCGCCACCATCGCGAAGAGTGGCGCGGGCTGCCGCTGCACCTGCTGTTCCTCTTCGTCGCCTACGGCCTGTTCCTCGCCGGCGGCCTTGTCGAAGGGGCGTTGCCGGAGTTCGTCTTCATGGGCTCGCTCTTCGTTGCCGCCACGCTGGCGTGGATGTTCGAGCGGGGCGGCCTCGAGATTTCGGTGATGGCCGTGGCCGTGGGGATGTACCTGCCGATTATCATGTCAATCCCGATTTTCCTGGGCGGGATGATTCGCCTGGCGGTTGACCGGCGGCTCGGGCTGGGCGACGCGAGCGAAGCGGAGCGCGACAAGGCGCATGGCCCCGGCGTCCTGTTTGCCTCGGGGCTGATTGCGGGCGAAGCAATCATGGGCGTGCTGCTCGCCTTTTTCGCCGTTTCGGGTGTCTACCTCGGGCTGCTCAACAACCCCCTCCTCTTCCCGGGGCTGCTGCTGTTCGCCTTCGCCGGTTTCAGCGCCGGCTGGTTCACGCTGCGCGGTGCCGAGGAAGACGTGATGGAAGCCGAGCTTGTCGACTGACCTGCGTGACCTGCGCGTCATCCCGCTCGCGGAACTGCAGCGCGACGCGGCGGGCGCGTTCCTCGAGCGCGAGCGCAGCCGCTCGCGACTGGGACGGCTGCTGGCGCGCTGGTTGCGCGTGCCCCGCACGGTGCGGGTCGAGCTGGACGAATTCGGTGCCGCCGCCTGGAAAGCGATGCACGGCGGCGTTCCCGTGCGGCAGGTCGGCGAAGAATTGCGCCGCGAGTTCGGCGGCAAGGCGGAGCCGTTGTGGGAGCGGCTGGCCGAGTTCATCGCGCTGGCCGAGCGGGGCGGGCTGCTGCGGCTCGAAGCGTTATAGAGTGCTTTAATCGCCGTCGAGGGTATTTTTTATATTATGCTCCTTGCTTGGGTAAATCCGATGACAATTCCCATTCTCGCCGTAGATGACGAGCATGCAGTCCGAACCTCACTCTCCGTAATGTTCCGGAAATGGAAAGATCTGGAACTTGACTTGGCAGAAGACGGACAGGAAGCCCTCGAAAAACTGGCCCAGCGCGATTATGAGGTGCTGATTTCGGATGTACTGATGCCACGGCTTGACGGGCTGGGCCTGCTTGAGGCAGTCAGCGAGCACTTTCCCGGCCTTCCAGTAATCATGCTCACCGGTGTGGGGGACGTTACGACGTCGGTGAAGGCGTTCCGGCTGGGTGCCATAGATTACCTCCAGAAACCGTTCCAGGCAGAGGAACTCCGTACAGCTATCGATTATGGAATCGCCTCGCGTGAAGCAGAACCGAATTTTCGTGGTTTAGGAAAGCCGCATTTCGACCGTGGCGAATTCTACTGGGCGGGCTGGAGATTGACCGCTGCACGGCGCCGATGAATACAGCCCTGGACGTGACTTTCTAAGCGCGCGGGACGGAGCTGCGGTTACAGGTTCTCATCCGAATACGCTAAGGCCCGGGGATTCAGCTATGCGCTCCAGATTCTGGGTTACGGGTGCCTGAGTGCCAAATACCTGGGTCGCTTTCAGGGCCAAGCATCTTATCTCGTTTCTCTCAAGGCCTTCCAGAGACGGCAGGATATTGGAAAGAATCACTTTGTTGACCGCCTTCTCCCAGCCAGCCTTCTCTATAGAATTGACGATGGTCACCATTGAATCAATAATCAGGGCTGGCCCAAGCTTCCTGAAGGTCCTGACGCCGAGTGGCTCCTCGACAGCACGTGTTGTAGGTGCCTCCTGCTCCTCGAGAAAATCCATCAACTTCTGGTAGGCCTTGAAAATATCACCGCTTTTGTCATAGTAGTCGAACTTGCCCTGAGCAAAGTAGGGACATTTAGCGCCGAGGCCCCACTCAAGGGCGTCCGGGGGTCGCTCGCCCATACTTCCGTGTTTCTTCAGCTTGGTGTAGCAGAAGATTGGCATGCGATTGTATTCATCATCCCTGTCAGGAAGGTCAATTTCGATGAAGGCAAAGCGCCGCATCAGCGCCATACCTACGTTGAAGAGCGTGTTCTTGTCCTGGGTATTCATAGTGCCAATAACACGGAATTCAGGCGGCATGAAGAAAGGGGCCGCGCCGGTTTCCTTGTTGGTCAGTAGGGGCTGCTTGTCGCGGTACTCGAAGACGGTGAATAGCTTGCCGAAGGCTTCGTCGATATTGGCGCGATTGAACTCATCGATAACCAAGTAGTGCGGCCTGTTACGTTCTTGAATCGAGCGCTCGCAGAACTGGGCTGCCTCGGCAACACAGCCTTCCTTGAAGTAGTAGCCACCCTTGTCATCAGGCGAGATACCGCCGATAACATCGAAGTTGGACCATTCAGCGTTAGCCGTGACTATCGAATAGTTGGGTATCCGGTCGCCATTCGGCTGCTCGATTTCACCGCAGATTTCGTTCAGGAGCAGGTTCGAAAGTGCCGTCTTTCCGGTGCCGGGCTCCCCGTACAGCATTATGTTCCGGCCGGACTTGAGCTGGGTAATGACTTCATCAACCGTGTCCCGGGAAGTGGAATAGAATTCAGATATTCTTTCGTAGGAAACACTATCATAATCCACTTCGATAGCCTGCCTGATCGAGGCCGAGCGGTCCGCGTCACTCATCATCGCCTTCTCAACTATCTCGTAGTCAGGCGACTGCTCGGCGGTATGACTCAGTTCAATCTGGTACTCGTCGCCTGCCTGTTCCAGGATGTACTCCATTGCGTCTTCCACCGACTTCCAGCCCGGTTCGCCTCCGGGAGTGCCTCCTGTCGGTGAGGGCGTGAATGAATCAGGCACGTCGGAGCCCAGCCCGGCACCAAATTCCCTCATCTTTACCGAGGTGAACTTGACACTCAGCCAGAGACCCAGTAGGGTCACCACAAGAGCTGTTACCAGACGGATTTGGGCGCCTTGGTTTGCGGGCCAGACAAACTCACGTCCTGAAAGCGCGACGGGTGCGATGAAGAGCGCGAAAAGGGCGAAAATACCCGCCGCGAAAATACCGAAATAAGCAATACCTACTGATCTCCCCTCACCCCTTCGCTTTCTATAGAATGAATATATTCCCACAACGGCAACCCCTAGTGCCATTACGGTCAGAATAGTATCTTCCTCCCCAAGCGAGAGAGAGCCATCCTCACTGGTCAGGATGTTGAAGGCAAGAATCAGGTACTGCAATACCAGCCCCGATACTATCATGGTGACAAAACGTGCTTCGTCCAAGTCCCTGATACGGATGTTACCTTGCACCCACATCCCGGCAGCCAAGAGCAGCAGGGTCGCAGCTACCAGCTGAACATTGGCCTCGGCTAGGCTGAATTGCAGGGACTCGGCTACAATGAGACTGTAACCGAGCAACTCGCATTCATCCTCCACATAACTTTCGTCGGCGTTCGGTATATACTCACCCACGCAGAATGCATAGGGACCTAACGCGTAGTTATGGAATACCGCTGCAATTAGTACGGCGGCAGCCAGAATCACAAGGTAGAAAACCCTCCCGGGTGGATTGGAAAATCCACGCCCAAGTATCGTTCTGAACAATGGTACGCTGGTGGCCACAATAAGACCCAAAATTGCCACCAGACCCACGGTAGCTTCATTGGCAAAGATGTAATCGAATTTACCGTGTACGACAAAGATAACGAACTGGGTACCCCAAAAAATGAAGACTGGATTCATTATCGACTTGTTTGGAATGTGATTGGCTAAATAGAATGCTATAACTAGGAAAATAATATTAATCAAGGCTAAAGATATCGTTATGGGGAGAGTTGACTTCAACGGACATCCATATCTCTCATCTTCATCAGCCCATCCATTATCGTTGGTGTCTGTGGGTCGATCATCGCCATATTTGCCTGAGTCCCAGAGTTCGCAATTAAACGGTTCCCCCGAAATACTTGCAGGTATTGTCAAGTTTCCACCGCCCAAAGGGTACACTGGTTCCATGGGCTCGAGCCCTTCAGCGGAACTTTCAGTGTTAATCGTGGGAACTGTAGTCACAACTAGAAAAATTATTGAAAAAAACAGCAAAATTGCCGTCATAAATAGAAAGGCAGGTGCCAGATAGTTCGGACTACCGCTACCATCAAGGAAAATTTTGTCCATCCTTTGGCGGTATTCACTCAAGCGCGAGAAAAAGATGGTCGAATACTGGGCCAGGGCTGTGGATGGCATGGAACTTATTTCGTCGCCTGAATCTGGTGCCTCCAGTTCGTCCGGTATTTCCTCCGGACTTTCATCCATAGTCGGTGTATCAGCCTCTTTATCCGCCTGCTCCGATGACGCTTCAGCAGGCTCGGGAGGAGGAGGCACTTCCACCTCCAGGTCAGACCCGCATACGGAACATACCACTACATTGGCATCTTCCTCTTCGAAAGAACATATGGGGCAAACCGCCATACGCAAGCACCAACTACACTAATATAACGGTTGTTATAATAATTAGGAAACTTTATAAACTTGTTTTAGTCGCCAGAGACCTGCACGGATGATTGACCGACTCGAAAATATCCAGAAAATCGCTGCTGCGCTTGCAGTCTGTGCAATCCTAGCCGTCATGAATGTGTATGGCCTTGGCCTGTGGTTCGAGATAGAAGGACGGTCATACATACATCAACCCGATGATCCTAATGCAGAAAAACAGGGCCCCTATCGCTTTGAATACACCTACCACACCACCGAAGTCAATTATTATGACGAGGGGGGTGATGAGAGGCAGACCGTTGTTAGAATTGACGAAGCGAGTAACTTCGCCCTGAACGGGGTCATGCAGAACATCAGGCTTGCGACTTTTGCCTTGGCAGTCGCTTCTGCATACTTGGCCTACATGATTTATGGAATTACCGGGATTTCAGATCGCCAGAAATTGTCAGGAATCCTGCGCCAGCTTCAGTTCGGTGCGAGCGCATCCCTGCTACTGGGGATAGTAATCCTGGGCCTGGTTTCACAGTCACTGCCACAGGCTATTCTTGATGATGACAGCAGTTTGGCTAGCGATGAAAGTTATATCGGTTGTGTAGGTGATATGTCCCTTGGATTCTGGGGAGAAGGGGCCTGCAATGACTACGAGGACCCAAGTGGTTTGTCGGAGGGAGAAGAGCCCTCAGTGATAGGCTCCAAGATAAACATCAAATGGCATCCGGGGATTGCGCTCTTCCTGATTGCTATCGGCTGCCTGGTCTCGGGTGGGGGCACTTTCTACATCATTCATGAAATCGAGAAGGAATGGGATGAACACATCAAGCCACTGCACGAAAGGATTGAGAAGAAAGAAACCGTTGTTAAGGGAGAACTGGACAGGATTCAGCAGTTGCACAGGGACCTTGATGAAAATGAAAAAGAGATGAGGGCTGTCGAGCAGCGGCTGGAGGAGGTCAGCAGTGCTGCATCCCGGATTAACTATGATGAAATAGAGGCGCTGAACAGGGAACTGGAGAGAATCAGTTCCATGGCTGAAACGGTAGGTGCACTGAATAATTCACTCAATGAGAGCCTGGTAATTGCCCGCAAGGAAACTTCCGAGAAGGAGAGGCGAGCAACACTTGCGGAAGGGGAAATAGAGAACGACCTCTCCAGCAAGGAACGTCTGGAAAGTGAAATCGAGCAAATGCGTCAGAAACATGAGGAGGATATGCAGCTGAGCGATCGCATGACGCGTGAGATAGGCAGCCTGCGTGAAATGGCTGAACAGGCTGAACTAAGGGGCGAAAAGGCAGAAGCAGAACTGAGGGAGCAAAAGCCTGAACTCACCTCCGTGCTTGATTCGTACGAAGTTGTGAAGAAAGCGTATGACCAGGTACTGGAAGAAAAATTTTTACTGGAACAGGACATCGGGAAACTGGAATATTCTACTTCACAGGATCAGGGCAGGGAGGAAACGGCCAAAGCAGAGAAAAAAGACATGGTCAGAAGGGTCAAGGAACTTTCAACTGAAATCAAGCAGATGAAGGTCACTAACACTAGTAACAGAAAAGAGTCCAGGGAATTGAAAAAGAAAGTCAGGACGCTCCAGGCTTTAGCGGACACGGCTGAAAAGAAAATGGAAGACGCACTTGAAAAACTTGATAAGGAAAGTAAAAAGAGCAAAGAACTGGAAACGAAGATTGAAGCCCTGAGACTTGAAATGCAGGACCCACGGGAAGTTGCCGAACAACTTGACTCAGTCCGTGACCTCACAAAAGATTACAAGGAACGGGCCAAGCAACATGCCGAGGACGCCAAGAAAGAACGGGTACGACAGAAGCAACTGAGGCAGGAACTCAGAACTCTCCAGAAAGCTGACAAGGCGAATAGTGATGTGAGAAATAAATTGAACACGCAGCTGGCCCGGAATAAGAAAGAACTGGACAAGGCAACCGCAAAGCTGAACGAGGCTGAGCGCAAGCTCGAATCCGAGAAAAACAGGCGCAGGGAACTGGCTGGCCAGCTGGAATTTCTGAGCGATAGCCTCAAAGAAAATCTCTCCGAGGCCCAGCTGAGTGAGAAAATAGAGGGAATAAAGACTGAAGCTATCCTTGCAAAGGACGAGGGAGCTAGTGCACTGGCCAGCGCGGAACAAATGACCCGAGAGAATCAGGATTTGGAGAAAAAACTGAATGATGTTCGAAAAATGTCAGTGACAGATGACTCCAAGGCTGCAGAGACTGCAAAGGAAGCCCTGGAATCAGTTATTCCCACATCGAAAATCGGTTCAAGCCTCATCGTGAAAAACCTGATCAAGGAAACCGAGCATACCTACAGGCTGGTCAAGGCACTCTCGGAGCAGGACATGGCCAAGGGTGTCCTGTCCATCGAAAATCCACTTGGAAAGGAACTGTTTGGTACCAAGGAAGGGCAGGAAATTTCGATGGGGAATATCAAGTTCAAAATACTTGAAATCAAGAACTAGATTAGCCCGATTTCCCGCAGTCACCACTCTGGGAAAGGCTGGGCGAGTTCCTGGCGCTGGACGAGCGGGGCGAGCTGCCGCGGCCCAAAGCGTTATAGTAAAGAATTAAATACGTGCCGATTTTATCGATTTCCATGGGACAAAGCCCTCGTGTTTGGAATGAATTTGAGTGGACCCAAGTAGAAGGCTCCCTG
>CAYMDK010000016.1:0-21059 GCA_964389465.1 uncultured archaeon
CGCCACCACCGGGTGGGGTTTAGGTGTTTCTCGGGCGGCGCAGCTACTTCGGCAAATAGTCTCCGATGCGCCGTTCATAATCGCTGAAGTAGCGCGCAATGACCGGCATTTCGAAGCTACGCAGGATGGACTCCTTCGGCTCGCGCTCGAGCAGGAAGCTAAATGACGCTTCTGCCAGCTGTTCGGGCGTCGCGCGGCCCTGCGTCAGCTGCGCGTGGTAGTCGCGCGACAGCGTAACGCGGTGCTCGGTCGCGCTACCGCGTTCGGAGACGCGTACCGTCAGTAGCCAGCCTTCGGGAGCGTCGGCGCGGGAGACGGTGATGTTAGCCAAAATCAAGCGTCAGATTTTTCTTCGGTCTCGTCCTCAGTGTCGTCATTAAAAAATTTCGACTCCAATTTCATCAGCCGGACTTTATCTTCCTTCCACTGCCCAAGTAGTTCTTCGCTGTATTTCTGATATCGCCGGCTGGCAGTATAATCAAAAATGAATAATAGGGCAAAAAGCAATCCTGTCAGAATGTAGAGGTTGTTTACGAGCGAATCACTATCAACCAAGCCAAGTTCAGATTCAGTTCTGGCAGAATCAATGCTAATGGTTACGGTAGTTACCAATATTATCGCAAAAAATATGAAGGCTATCCATTCATAGAATTCAAGAGGCCCCCTTCTTTTAGGTCGTGGAGGCTGCGGCATCCGGACATCATATTGTGGAGCGGGTGATTCCGGCATCATGACCTGCCAACCAGTTGTTTTATAAAAGCAAATCGGCGAAAAGGATTATATGGGTTTAGCACCTTTAACGCCTGATGGAAAGAGACGCTAAGCTTGAAATTTTGCAAGCAAAGCTTGACTCTGTTTTGGTTGAAGTCGAAGAGATTAAGAACAGAATAAATAATCTCCAAGAAGAAAAACAGGCTGCCGATGCTGGGGGTTCAACAAAAATATCCGACAATACCGCGGGGAAAGTTCCACTAAGTGAGAAGAAAATTGATTTTCAGACTTGGTTAGCCTCAAAAAGTCAAAACATCAAGGACTATACATCCAGTATTGATACGTCTGCTCTTCACGATAAACGCATTGACCTTCAGACATGGATATCTGTTACGGCCACTAACGTTCAGGATTATGCTTCTGGAATGGAGTTCAGTAGTATTAATGACTCTTCGAATAAGGATTTAAGAATCTGGATTTTCGCCTTCGGCTTCCCCTTCCTGATGTTCCTTTCAATCAATATGATTTTTGGAACTGCTCTTGCATTTTGGTTTACAATTATTTTTGGCTGGAATCTTGAAACAAGTATCGAATTAGCGTACATAATCACATCTTTAGCATCGCTTTATCCAACACTTATTTTGTATAGTTATTGTACAAGCAACAGGAATTTTGAGATAAGTTCGGATATTTTTTCGGAAATAAATTTTTCGGTCTTAACTCATCTCTTTAGATTCCCTTCTGAAAAAAGGTCAATCAAATTGCTCGGTGCGGGATATATTGCTGACAATATTGGAGGTTTTTTAATACTAATTATAGGAGTAATATGGTTAGGGTTAGCTGGCTCTACTTCGCAGATGAGTATTTTATTTGGTTTGAGTTTTATTTCAATGGTAATCATTGCTCCCATATTTGAAGAAATATTATTCCGCGGATATGTTCTCGATGTGTTTTTCGAACGGTATGGGAAAATTGCAGCAATTATTTTTTCTGCTCTAATGTTTGGTTTTGCTCATTCCCTGAATGAAGAACCACTAATCGCAGTTTCTGTCGCAATTTGGGGTGGTCTTGTCTATGGCTATTTAAGAGTCGAAACTCGAAGTCTAATTCCAGGATTATTACTCCATTCAATCTGGAATCTGGAAATAATACTACTTGGTTCTTAGAGTCCCTTAACGACATAGCTGCCGTCCAGCTCGTAGCCCAGCTTGCGGTAGTATTCCAGCGTCCCGACGCCGTGGGTCACACGCAGCCGGCCGAAATCGCTGGACATCTCTTCGGCGACGCCCATCAGCTGCGCGCCGAGTCCGCGGTGCTGGACGCCGCTGCCTTCCGCGCCGAGCCGCGCCGCCTGCCCCGTGACTTTCAGCTCGCGTACGGTCGCCTGCTCGTCGTGGCGCAGCCGCAGGTAGGCGAGCAGCTTGCGCCCCGCTTCGAGCGAGACGAAATACTCGCGGCCGCCGCTCGCTTCGTAAGTGCGCGTGCGCAGCTCCGCGTCAGCCGGGTCGATGCGGGCGCGCCACACTTCGCGGCAGTTGATGCAGGCACAGCGCTTGCCGCGCCGCTTCAGTTCGCGCCGCGCGTATTGCCGCAGGTTGGAGTTCATCACGCCGGCGATAATCTGGTGCTTCGGAATGTCGCGCTGGATGCGCTGGATGCGGACCCACGGTGGCACCATCTCCTTCAGGTCGGCGACCACGTTGGCCGCAATCTCGGTATCGTATGGTACCCAGTCGCCCGGGTTGGCAGCGAGTGGTGCGCCCTTGACCAGCAGCGTCGGGTAAAGTTTCAGCATGTCGGGCTGGAACTCCGGCTCGGCGAACAGCCGCGCGAAGTCGCGCCGGTCTTTCTCCGGGGACATTCCCGGCAGGCCCGGCATCAGGTGGTAGACCACCTTCAGTCCGGCGCGCTTCAGCCGCCGCGTCGCCGCGATCACGTCGGCGACCGACTGCTGTCGGTTGAGCTTGTCGAGCACCGCGTCGTCAAGGCATTGCACCCCGATTTCGACCCGCGTCGCCCCCTGCCGCCGCATCTGGTGCACCGCCCAGTCGCTGCACTCAGTGGGACGCGTCTCCATCGTCAGCGCCACGCAGCGGTGCGGGGCGGTGGCATTGGCCGCCAGCGCCGCGTCGAGCGAATCATTCGACGCACCGTTCAGGCTGCGGAACGCGCCACGCAGGAACTCGTCCTGGTATTCCGGCTCGCGTGCGGTGAAAGTGCCGCCCATGATAATCAGCTCGACCTTGTCGGTTGGATGGCCGTTGCGCGCATACTGCTCGAGCCGCCCCGCCACTTGCGTCTGCGGGTCGTAGCCGTGCCGCGCCCCCCGCCGTGCCGCCGGCTCGTGGCCGGTGTAGGATTGCGGTGCGTCGTTGGTCGGCCCGCCGGGGCAGTAGGTGCAGGTACCGTGCGGGCAGGGGGCCGGCGAGGTCATGATAGCGACCGGCGCGACGCCGGCGGAAGTGCGCATCGGCTTGACGCGCAGCAGCCGCGCCAGCTCCGGCTCAGCCGCCGCGTCGAGCTGCGCCAGCAGCTCGTTGTTGGCTGGCAGCCCCGCCGTGTTGCTGGAGCGCGCTACATCCAGCTTGATGCGCTCGACCGCGTCGCGCGACTGCGGCCGCTCTTCCAGCAGCCGTTCCACTACGCGCGCGGCAACGCTCACGCTCGCGCAGCGCAGCGTCAGTATAACGCCTTCGCGGCGTGCGTCAGCGTCTCGCAGCCCGACCGCGTCACAAGCACGTCGTCCTCGATGCGGATGCCGCCCTGCCGCGGAAAATAGAGTCCCGGCTCGACCGTTACGCACATTCCCTTCTCCAGCACCGTCTTCTGTCCATGCGTCACCGACGGCCACTCATGTACTTCCAGCCCGAAGCCGTGGCCGGTGCCGTGGACGAAATTGGCGCCGACACCGCTACGGCCTAGGAAGTTACGCCCCGCGCCGTCTACATCCTGTGCGACGGTGCCGTGGCGCAGGGCGGCCCGCGAACGCGCGTTGGCCTCCAGCACCAGCGCGTAGCGCCGGCGCCACTTTGGGGCGGGGCTGCCGCCGACGAAATACGTGCGCGTGATGTCCGAGCAGTAGCCTTTCCAGAAAGTGCCAAAATCGCAGATGACCGAATCGCCGTCGCGCAGCCGCCGGCGTCCGGGCGAGTGGTGCGAGAACGCGGCGTTCGGCCCGGAGGCGACAATCGTCGTGAACGAAGTCTCCTGCACTCCGCGCCGGCGCAGGAAGTAGTCGATTTCAGCCGCGACTTCGAATTCCGTCAGCTTCGCGCCGGCTTCACACAGCTCGCGCGCGAAGCGCTGCCCCGCGTCGGCGTGGCGCACGGCGACCCGGATGCGCTCCAGCTCGTCGGGCGCCTTGCGGGCGCGCAGGTCGCGCACGGCTGTCGAGCGCTCGACCGCGACGCCGCGCTGCAATCGCAGCGCGGCGTCGCTCAGTACACTGCCCACTTCGCGCTCTGCGAGCAGTGCCTTCAGCGCCGCCTTGGCCGACGCGAATTCGGCGCCGACGTCGGGGTAGCTCGACCAGAGCCGCAGGTCGCGCACGCCGGCTTCCTTGCGGCAGCGGTGCCCTTCGAGTGATGAAGTAATCCCAATCGGCGCACCGCGCTGCGGGACGACGACATAGTTCAGCGTCGAGCCCGGGGGCGACCCGGGCGGCGATTCGGCTGACGCAAGCCAGCGCGTGTTCCCCGCGCCGACAGCGACGAATGCATCGGCGTCCGCTTCGCGCAGCGCACGCCGCACGCCGGCCCAGCGGCGGCGGTAATCAATCTGCATCGTCGCCTCCGAGCGACCGCGCCAGCAAGCCCGCGGGAACGGCGTTGCCGCCCCAGAGCAGCAGCGTGACCGGCCAGTGGCCCGTTTGCAGGAAGAGCAGCCCCACCGCGGCGAGCGCGAAGTAAATCAGCGCGAGGTAAAACTTCAGCAGCAATCCAGCACCTCCGTCAGCACATCGCCCGGCAGTTGCGGGGCGCCCGGCAGCGCCGACAGCAGCAGCAGCGCCGCCACCGGCAGCAGCTGCATCAGCAGGTCGTCATCCAGCCACTTCACGGTCGGCAGCTCGGCCGCGACCATTACCACCGCAGCGACCAGCGCGTAGCCCAGCGCAGCGCTGGAAAGCGCGCCCGCCATCCCGAAGACAGCCATATAAATCAGGAACGCCGCCACGACCCCCCCGCCGAGCGCCTGCTGGCGCGGTAGCCGCGGCTTCAGTTCGCCCAGCAGCGGGTCGGTGTAGGCGGCGGCGATGATGGTCGCCATCACCACCGCCTGCCCCACGTCGAGGTATTCGTGTGCCGCCAGCAGCGCGGTCGTGCCGCTGGTGAACCAGAGGAAGCCGGCGATGCGGCGCTGTTCGTAGTCGCGCATGCCAGGCATCTCGCGGGCGGAGCGCAGCCGCGCCGCTTCGACCGCGACGGTTGCGAGCCAGAAACCGGCCGCGAAGGCGAAGCGCGGCGCGCCAAACAGTGTCGGCGGTAGCAGGAAGTAGACCACGTAACAGGCGACGACGGTGTGGTTGAAGCGGCGGAAAAGGTGCGGGTCCATCAGCCGAGGAACCTCCACACCTCGGGCTGCGTCGGCAGGTCTTCCTGCTCCAGCTCCATCTCGCTGCCGAGGTCGACGACTGGCCACGGGCTGGCGTCGAGGAATGGCTGCACCTCGTCAATGGCGAGCGTCAGGCTGCCGTAGCGATAGTGCATCGGTACCACCACGCGTGGCGCGACCGCTTGCGCGACGCGCCACGCCATCCCGGCGTCGATGGTGAAGACCCCGCCGATGGGGAGGAACAGCACATCGCAGCCCCGCATGGCGTCCAGCTGTTCCTCGGGAAAATGCCCTAAATCGGCGGTGTGCAGGAAGTCGATGCCCTCCATCGCAAAGCGGAACAGCACCACCTCGCCGCGTTTTGCGCCCTGTTCCTCGTCGTGGAACGCCGGGATGCCATGGATTCCGCACTCCTGGAACTGGTGTCGCCCCGCGGTGTCGATGACCCGCGTCCGCAGCCCCCGCACGTTCCGCGACTGGTTGTGGTCGAAATGGTCATGGCTCACCAGCACTAAATCGGCGCTGGCTGAGGGGGGCGGCAGCCCGATTGAACGGCCGTCGTGCGGGTCAATTACCAGCGTGAAACCGGACTGCAGCTCGAAGCAGGCGTGGCCGTGCCAGCGCAGAATCATCGGGCGCCGAGGCGGGACGCGGTTAAATTAGATGTGGATGTCGATGTTCAGGAACTGCGCCATTTCCTTGTAGCGGCTGCGAATCGTAACTTCGGTCAGGTCCGCGGCGCGCGCGACGTCCTTCTGCTTGCGGCGCTCGTTGTTGATAATCGAGGCGATGTAGACCGACGCTGCTGCGAGTGAAATCGGCACCGAGTTGGTGAGCGGCACGTCCTGGGCGGCACGCAACAGGTCACGTGCAGTTCCCTCAACTTTCGGCGTCAACTCCAGCTTGGAACAGATACGTGGCAGGTAGTCCTCAGGCAGGGGCGGCATCGAATGCATCTTCAGCGCCTTGACCATCACCTGATAGGTGCGCGAGATTTCCTTGCGCGAGTAGCGGCTGTGCCGGCTGATTTCGGTCAGCGTGCGCGGCACTCCCTCCTGCCGGCAGGCGGCGTAGAGTGCGGCGCAGGCGACCATCTCGATTGCCCGGCCCGAGAGCGACTGCTCCTGGATGGCGCGGCGATAGATGAACGCCGCCGTTTCCTGGATGCGACGCGGCAGTTTCAGGTTCGTGGCAACCGCCTGCATCTCACGCATCGCAACCGCCATGTTGCGCTCGGCCGATTTCGAAGCGCGGGCGCGCCGCTGCCACTTGCGCATGCGGAAGAGCATCGACTGGTTGCGGTTGGAAATCGAGCGGCCGTAGTAATCACGGTTAGTGGGTGAAATCTCGGTCGAGAGCCCCTTGTCGGGCAGCGTGGTCGACATCGGCGGGCCCGCCCGCGCGAGGGCGTTCTCCTGCTGCATGTCGAACGCGCGCCACTCCGGGCCGGGGTCGACGATGTTCTCCTCCAGCACCAGTCCGCAATCAGCGCAGACCACTTCGGCGTGATCATAGTCGCGTTTCAGGTGGGTGCTGCTGCACTCCGGACAGGTCAGGATTTCATCTACCTTTTCGCCTTTCTTCTTCGGTTTCGCCGCCATTCAGTCACCTCCAGAACCCATATTCGGGGCCGGGCGGACATGGATGAGTATAAAAGGCTTTGGGCAAAATGAAATTCGGCAATAAGCGTATTCTATGAAGAGTTTGATCCATTCACAGGGTTAATGGTATATAGTAGTCTCCGGGGTCAGCCGTCATGCGCCGAATACTATTGGCATTGCTGGTAGCTGCGCAGTTCGTTGCTGCACCTGCCATGGCACCTACCGCCTGGCAAGTGGGCGACAGCTGGGCCGTGGGCAACGAAGTTGACTTCAGCTGGATTTTTGACGAGCTGACCTCGGAGTTGCGGACTCCGCTCGATGACAGTGTCGGTGACAGTACTTTTCCAGTGAAGAGTTACGACATCAACAATGAGGGAAGTCTGGGGCTCTACCACAAGGGTGAGGTAGTTGATGACCTTGACTTCATGTACCACATTAAGTCCGAGACTGGCTTCTACACGCACTTAGCGACTGACTGGCAGGCAACGGTTGAGCTCCCTGTTGCTGGTTACTATGAAGATGTTGAGGAACGCTGTGACGATGAGGGTTGTAAAACTCTCCTGGCAGATGGAACGGAGATGCCTGTTGCTGTACAGCAGGTAGGTTTCACTGCCGGGTTCGACCAGGTCGAACGTGTTGCCGTAGAGAGCTGGTGGACGCAGGATGAAATTGATCTTACCAAGATTGACATTACGCTTAGTCAGGGAACAGTGTTTGATTTTTCTGTCCTGAACGCACCCAACTTTACCGATGAATGGAGTGGATACGATGAGGAGAGCGATACTGAATACTATGATTGGAAGGAAGTTCGCTACGACTCTGTTTCCTGGGGAGGCAGTACAGAGGTCAGTTTCCACCTCCTGCTGGAATTCAGCGAGCCAATGAACGTGCTTGACTTGCCTATTAAAGATGGCGAAATCTGGGGCGGTTCCACGCTTGTCACCATCAGTGGTGACCTCGGTGGGACGATTAATCTGGACAAGCCTGTTTCCTCCGCCTGCCCTGCGGAGGATTGTGACCAGCTGCCAGAACTACAGGAATTATACAGAAACCTGACAGAGAATTTTGCAGAAATGGATGTTGACCGCAGTTTCCAGAGCTGGGGAGACCTGTTCCCGTTACACATACCTTCCAACTGGATGCAGGAGCTACTGGATGCTGCCCTTGATCAAATGGAAGAAGAGGAACGTGAGGCCTACGACGATTCTGGAGCGAATCTGCGCATCGAGGGCAACCGGTTCCATTTTGGCCCGGTCGAGATTCCAGAACCCATCCACTACAATTTCACCACTGGCGGGCGACTGAATGTGCCTCTTGCTGATGGCTCAACCGTTGAGGCGTTTGAGGTTCTGCCATACGAGAGCGAGGAGGAACGTGATGATGATTCCGGCAACGAGGACCCTATGGACCCCGATCCTGGCCGCGAAGGTGAAGAGGATGAAGAGAACGAAGAGAATGAAGAGGATGAAGAGGATGAGAGGGAGGGGGAAGACGAAATGGATAGAGGACCTCCTGTCGAGGCTCATTCATATGTTGCATCTGACACGGGACGTATCGCATACATGCACATGGACATGCCCGTTCCAGGCGATGAGTCAGGAGAACGGACGATATCCCTCGAGGCTGAAGAGATAACCTTTGCGGAAGCAGATACTGCTATTGACCAGAAAGCGGATCCAAGCAACCCGCAGCGCAACGGCCCCACGCAGGAGCCGCTCGACGAATCTGACTCCTCGCTCCCCGGTGTGGGTGTCCTGGCGGCGCTGCCGCTTGCCCTCGCTGCCCGTCGGCGCCTCAGATAGGCCGTTCCATCACGACCGCGTCGCCGCCGTCCTGGTAATAGCAGGGCAGCAGGTCGACGCTGCTGAAGCCGAGATGGCGGTAGAAATCAACCGCTTCGGAATCGACGCGCGCCTCGAGGGTGACGCGGCGGCAGCCGTGCTTGTGCCCGGCTGCTATCAGCATCTCGAGCAGCCTGCGCCCGTGTCCCTTGCCCTGCGCGTCGGGCGCGAGGACCAGGATGAGCACACGCAGCTTGTCGCCCGGCAGCAGCGCCCCGCATGCGGCGCCAACCATCTTCCCGCCGCGGCGCGCGATGGCGAAACCGTCCGGCCACTGTGACTGGATTTTCAGGAACACTTGCGGGTTGTAGCTCTCGTCGAGGTGGACCGCGATGAACTGCATCAGCTCCTCGAGCTCCTCCGGCTGGAACAGGAGGTACTTCATGCCTCGATGCGCAGCCGGCCCTGCTCGCTGTAGCTGGCGACGGAGATGTCCTGCGTGAAGCTGGCGCGGCCGCTGCCCTGGCTCGAGAAGAGGAAGTAGAACGCCTTCAGGTCCTCGGGGTCGCTGTTGTCGACATACTCCGAAAGCCGGTATGGGGGCATCCAGAGAAAGTAGCCGTTGGCGAGGTCGACCGTCACGACGGTGTAGTTTCCGTCGGCGAGCGGCACCAGCGCATTGACCCAGGCGTGGCCGCCCCAGTCCTGTAGCCCGTCGGAAGAGCGCGGAATCATCCCCAGCTCCATCCAGGCCGGGATTCCGGCCGCGCGCGCAATCGAGACGTAGAGCAGCCCGAGGTCGTCGCAGTCGCCGTATCCGTAGGCGAGCGTCTGTTCGCAGCTCTTGGGTATCGTCCCGAGGACGTATGTGAAATTGCCCATGACGTAGTCGAAGATGTTGCGCAGGATGCGCAGCACGTTGCCGTCGGTGCCATTGGCGAATTGCGTCGCCAGCTCCTGCACCTGCGCGTTGGAAGGCTCGACCTTCCACTCGTCCTGTAGCCAGGGGCCGTAATCAGAGGGGTACTGGTTGACTGTGCCGGCCCCCTCCGCCTTCAAGTTCGAGAGGATGGTGGAGACTGTGACGCTGTAGCTGACCGAAATCTCGACCCGCTCGTCGCCCGAGATATGCCCCTCCCAGAGCATCTTGCCAGCGTGCGCGTCGTCCCACGCCGGCGTCGCATTGAGTGCATGTATTTCCTGCCAGCTATTGCCGGCGCCCTGCGGGCCGCTGGGGCGATGGCCCGGCTCGCTCAGCGCCAGCCGATAGTCAGCCGATGGCCCCGACGTAAGAAAAATAGTAAAGTTGCGCATCAGCGTCATGCTGACGGTTTCGGGCACCTCGTAGTAGGCGGTGTTCAGCTCCCCCCACAGGTCGTCGAGCCCGCGCAGGAACGGCTGCGCCTGCGGCAGCGTCAACAGTCCCGCCACCAGCAACAGCACCAGCAACGGTTTCAGCCAGCCACGCCGCCGGCGGTAATACGTGGCCGGGCGGGGCTGCGCCGGCTCTTCTGCGCCGAGCGTGGATGGGGGGCGGCCCGGCACCGCGACGCCGCAGTTGGGACAGTTCGAACCGAGCGCTTCCAGCACGAAGCCGCAGTAGCTACACTGCTCCATTGCGCCGGCATCTGCCGCAGGTATTAGAGAGTGCGCGAGCGCGAAAGCCGGAACTCGTTAGCGATGATGATGGTGAGGCCGACAGCCAGCACGTAGGCCCCGGTCTGGAGGCCGACTGCCGTCGAGACCTCGACGACCATAATGGCGAGGATGCCCGCCAGCAGGACGCCCCAGTGGGATATCTGCAGCGCGTTGCTATCCTCGACGTCAAAATAGCGGATGAGACCGGCGGCCGACTGGAAGCCCTGCGTCTTCTTCTCCTTCGCCATATGCGCGCGACCTGCCCCGTTTATTTAAGGATTGAGAACCTTTTAATCGGGGCATCGGTCGGCCCGCGATGTATTGCCGCATGTGCATTGATGTCCACGGGCTGACACCGACCAAGCTCAACGAGCCGGAGCCGGCCGAGTACCTCGTTTCGCATTGCTACGAGGGCGACCTCAAGCACAAGCATTCCGAGGATGAGGGTCTGCTACAGCCGATGTGCAACCCCTGTCTCGAGCGGCTGCTCGAGAACAGCGACATTCATGTTTTCAGCGCCTACCGGCTGGAGAAACTTGAACTGGAGGAAAAACAATGAGTTTCGAAGAAAACGCAAAAAAACTGAACGTCCGCGCCATCATCCTCTCGTCGGTGATGACCGCCTTCGGGCTGGTCATCGCGCTGGCGTGGAAGGACGCCATCAACGCCACCGTTGCCTACGTGATGCCGAACAACGACGAGTCGACGCTCTACGGAGTCTACGTCGCGGCGGTCAGCGTCACGCTGCTCGTCACAGTGCTGGCGTGGGTGGTGATGCGCGCCAACCGGCAGATTGAAGAGCGGCTCGGACTTGACGACGGCGAAGACTGAGATGAGCTTCTTCCGCGGGCTGGCCGGTTTCCTCTCCTGGGGGCTCTGCCTCGTGCTGGCGGGCATTTCGGCGCTCGCGGCGCTGGTGCTTTACCTGCTCGACCGGAGACAGTTAATTGAATTCAGTTCATTGCAGATCGCCCTCGCTATAGGTACTGCTTGCCTCTTTACAATCCTGGGATTCGTGTTGTTGGTCGGGCTGACGCGGGATTCGGAGGAGTGAGTAGGCGCGCTTACGCCCGCCACTTGATGTTGCACCCCAGCGCCGGCAGCTGCGGCTCCGCGACCGGCTCGCTCGCGAGCAGCGCCTCGATGGCGTCGCGCAGCTCTTCGCGCTCGACGCGCTCCGGCTCCTGCCAGTTGTCGTCGAGCCGCCCCCGGTAGGCGAGCTTCCGGTCGGCGTCATACAGGAAAAAATCAGGCGTGCACGCCGCCCCGTAGGCGCGCGCGATGGCCTGCGACTCGTCGTAGAGGTAGGGGAACGGGTATTGTTTCTCGCGCGCACGTTGCGCCATTTTCGCGGGCGCGTCGTCCGGGAAGTCCTCGACGTCGTTGGCGCTGATGGCGACAAAGTCAGCGCGTCCCGCGAAGCCGCGCGCTAGCGCGATGACGCGCTCCTCGACCGCCTGCGCGTAGGGGCAGTGGTTGCAGGTGAAGACGACAACCAGCGCCTCCGCCCCGAAGTCGGCCAGCGTCCACTCGCGGTTGCTGGCGGGTTCCGGCAGCGCGAAGTCGGGCGCGGAGGTGCCGAGCGCCGACATCGTCGATTCGGTCAGGACCACGGCTGCCGAAGTCACGGCGCCATTAATGGCTGCGCATCGCTTGACAGGGGCGCCAACTCTATAACGGGCCTCGAATGCGCCGCCGCATGGCGACCCCGCGCAACATATTTCGCGCTTACGACATCCGCGGCATTTACGGCAGCGAGCTGACGCTCGCGACCGCCGAGCGGGTCGGCGCGACATTCGCGGCATACCTTGCCAGCAAGGGCGCTTCCGGCCGTATCTGCATCGGGCGCGACGCGCGCATCAGTTCTCCTGACCTCGAGGCGGCGGTGAGCGCCGGGCTGCGCAGCGGCGGCTGCGACGTCGAGTCGGTCGGGATGGTCCCCATCCCGGTCGCCAACTGGTGGACCTGGCGCGGCGATTTTGCCGGCGGGGTCTACATCACCGCCAGCCATAATCCGGCCGAATACAACGGCATCCGGTTCAGGCATCCTGACGGGACCGGCTTCACCGACGGCAACACGGAAGTGCGCGACCTGTTCTTTGCCGGCGAGCCGCCATCGGCTGCTGCCAAGGGCGGGCTGTCGCGCGTCCCGGAGGTGGAAGTGCTGGAATTCTTCTCGGCTTTCGCAGCCGAGCGCATTGGCACACTGGCCGGCATGCGCATCGCGCTCGACCCCGGCAATGGCGTCGGTGGCGTTATCCTCGAGTCGCTCTTCCAGCGCTTCGGCGCGGCGACAGAAATCATCAACGGCGAGCCGGACGGCCGCTTCCCGAACCGCCCTTCGGAGCCGGCGCCGAAGAATATCGGTGCGCTGATGGAGCTGGTTGCAGCGGGCGATTTCGACTGTGGCATCGCCTTCGATGGCGACTGCGACCGTTGCGTTTTTGTCGATGACCGTGGCCGGGCGGTGCCGACCGAGAAAATCGGCATTCTGCTGGTGCCCGAGCTGTCGAAGCTGCGGCAGGGGCCGGTGCTGGCCAACGTCCCCTGCTCGATGGTGCTGGAGGACGAAATCCCGAAGCTGGGCGCTGAGCTGGTCTGGATTCGAGTCGGCGACGTCTTTGTTTGCGAGGAATTGAAGAAACACAATGCGATACTGGCGCTCGAGATTTCAGCCCATCTCTTCGCGCCCGACCTTACCGAATTCCTGTTCGACGACCCGCTGATTATCTCGCTCAAGGTGCTGGAACTGCTGCGCGTTTCCGGCCGCAAGCTTTCGGAACTGGCGGACGAAATTCCGTCGCTGCCCTACGAGGAACTCAAGTTCGCCTGCCCCGACGAAACCAAGTTCGACCTTAACGCGGCACTGCAGGCCGACTTCGCCGCGCGCGGTTACCGCGTCGAGACCATCGACGGCGTCAAGGTCTGGCTCGATGATGGCTGGGTACTGCTACGCCCTTCCAACACCCAGCCGGTGATGCGCATGTTCATCGAGGCGCGCACGCCGGAGCGGCTGGTGGAAATCCGGACAGAGTTCACCGCCGAGTACGAGCAGGCTCTTGCCTCACTCTCAGGCTGATTTTATATAGCCCCCAAGGTGCGCGCCAGCGTGGAGCTGGAGCCGTTCCAGATAGCACTGATTGCGCTCGCGAGCGGAGCGATTGCGGGCATCGCCCACAAGGCGCGCGTGCTCGACCTTGTCGGCGCCATCCTGGCGTTCCTGATTTGCTTCATCTCGGCCACAATGGGTCACTGGAGCTGGCTGGTGCTGCTGCTCATATTCGTCGGTGGCTCGTTTCTGGCGACCCGTTTCGGCTTCCACTTCAAGCTACAGCTCGGCGTCGAGGAATCGAAGGAGGGTACCCGCGGCGGCACCAACGTCCTGTCGAACGGCGCGGTGCCGGCGCTAGTCGCGCTGGCCTATGGCGGCGGCTGGCTCAGCCCCGAGCAGGCGCTGATTGCCTTCACCACTGCGCTGGCGGCCGCGGCCGCCGACACTCTGGCGAGCGAAATCGGGGTGTTCGCGCCGAGACCGGTGCTGATTACCAGCCCCAGTACCCGCGTCGAGCCGGGGACCGACGGGGGAATTTCACTGATTGGTTCACTTGCGGCCGCGCTTTCGGCGCTGAGCATGAGTATGATTTCACTCGCCGTGTTCGTCCTTGTGGGCTGGCCGGAAGGTTTTGAGTGGAAACAGGCAGGAAATTTTGACTTCCTGCTACTTTTCCTGCCGGCAACGCTCGGTTTTGTCGGTTGCCAGCTGGATTCAGTGCTGGGTGCGACTGCCGAAAGGCGGGGATGGCTGGGGAAAGGTGGCGTAAACTTTGTCGCAATCGGGATAAGTACAGTTATTTCGCTGCCTTTACTGGACTTTTTCCGGAATTGAACTGCATTTTCCAGTTTTCATAGTCAATTTTTTATAGTTCACCCTGCGGTGGCGCGGCATGATGTCAGGCAATACCCCTGTGCTCATCCTCAAGGAGGGCACCCAGCGCGACACCGGCCGACAGGCCACACACAACAATATCGCCGCCGCCAAGGCGATAGCCGAAGCGGTGCGCAGCACCCTTGGACCCAAGGGCATGGACAAGATGATGGTCGATTCGATGGGCGACGTCGTGATTACCAACGACGGCGTCACGATTCTCAAGGAAATTGAGGTCGAGCACCCGGCCGCCAAGATGATTGTCGAGGTCGCCAAGACACAGGATTCCGAATGTGGCGACGGCACCACCACCGCTGTCATCCTTGCCGGCGAATTGCTCAAGAATGCCGAGGAGCTGCTCAACAAGGGCGTCCACGCCACCGCCATTGGCAACGGCTACCGCCGTGCCGCGACGGAAGCGGATGCCATCATGCAGAAGTATGCGCGCCCAATTCGGCGCAACGAGACCGCCAAGCTCCGGGCGGTTGCTGTCACCGCGATGACCGGCAAGTCCTCCGAGGCGATGGCCGAGTTCCTGGCCGAGATTACCGTGAGCGCGGTCCGGTCGGTTGCCGAGGGCAGCGGCCGTAACACCACGGTCGACCGTGATGACATCAAGATTCAGAAGAAGCAGGGCGGCTCGATTAGCGACACCGAGCTCGTGACCGGCATAATCCTCGACAAGGAGCCGGTCCACACAGGTATGCCGCGGCGCATCGAGAAAGCTATGGTGGCGCTGGTTGATGCGGCGTTCGAAATCCGCAAGACCGAGTTCGACGCCAAGATCCAGATTAACGACCCGTCGCAGGTGCAGGCGTTCCTCGACCAGGAAGAAGATACCATCCGCAAGCTCGTTTCGAAAGTGAAGAAGGCGGGCGCGACTGTCGTCGTCTGCCAGAAGGGCATCGACGACCTGGCGCAGCACTTCATGGCCAAGCAGGGTATCATGGCCATTCGGCGCGCCAAGAAGTCGGACATGGAAGCGCTGGCGCGCGCGACCGGCGGCAGCATAGTCTCGAGCATCGACTCCATCAGCAAGGCTGACCTCGGTGCGGCCGGCCTTGTCGAAGCGCGCAAGATTGGCGACGACGACATGACCTTCATCACCAATTGCAGCAACCCCAAGTCGGTGTCCATTCTGGTCCGCGGCGGCACCGAGCATGTCATCGATGAAATCGAGCGCAACCTCGAAGACGCCATCGGTGTCGTCTCGCTGGTTGTCGAAGACGGCCGCATGGTGACCGGCGGCGGCGCGGCCGAAATCGAGCTGGCGCTGAAGCTAAGGAAATATGCGCCGCGCGTCGGCGGCCGCGAGCAGCTCGCCATCGAGGCGTTCGCGGACGCGATTGAAATCGTCCCGCGCACGCTGGCCGAGAACGCCGGACTGGATGTCATCGACACGCTGATGGCGCTGCGCAAGGCGCACACCCGCAAGGGGCGCAACCCGCACGCGGGGCTTGACGTCTTCAGCGGCTCGGTCGTAAACATGCGCTCGCGCAACGTGATGGAGCCGTTGCGCGTCAAGACGCAGGCGATTTCGTCGGCGACCGACGTCGCGAGTATGATTCTGCGCATTGACGACGTCATCGCCTCGCGGGCGCCCGAAGAGTCGCCGATGCCGCCCGGCGGCGACATGGGCGGCGGCATGCCGGGGATGTAGGGTCGGTTTCCAGTTCAGTAAGAATAGAACGGGTCAGCCAGTTCCGGGTCGACGCCGAGCGTTTTGATGGCGCTCGCGACGTCTTCCGCCGGGAACTTGCCTGACTGCGCGAGCGCGTTCAGGGCTGCGACGGTGATGTGCTCGGCGCTGACCTCGAAGAAGTTGCGCAGCTGCTCGCGGGTATCGCTGCGGCCAAAGCCGTCGGTGCCGAGCGTTATGTAGGGGCCGGGCACCCACTTGCCGACCATGTCGGGTACGGCTCGCATGAAGTCGGTCGCGGCGACTGTGGGCAGCCCTCGCTTGCCCAGCTGCTGCTGGATGAACGGTATTTTTTCGTCCTCGCCGGGGTGCAGCCAGTTCCACCGCTCGCACTTCAGCGCGTCGCGCCGCAGCCCGCCGTAGCTCGTCACCGACCAGATTTCGGCGGCGACGCCGAATTTTTCTTCAAGGATGTCTGCGGCGCGCAAAACCTGCTGCATGATTGAGCCGCTGCCGAAGAGCCGCACCTGCGGTTTTTTGGGTTTGGCGAAACGGTAAATGCCTTGAATAATGCCGCGCTCGGCGCGCGCCGGCTTGGGCGGCATCGGGTGGTTCTCGTTGTAGAGCGTCAGGTAGTAGAGCAGGTCCTCGTCCTCGTCGACCATGCGCCGCAGCCCCTCGCGCACGATGACTGCAATCTCGTAAGCGAATGCCGGGTCGTAGGCCAGGCAGCAGGGGACCGTGCTGGCGACCAGCAGTGAATGGCCGTCCTGGTGCTGCAACCCCTCGCCGTTGAGCGTCGTGCGGCCGGCGGTTGCGCCGAGCAGGAAGCCCTTGGCGCGCGAGTCGGCCGCGCACCAGATGGCGTCGCCGACACGCTGGAAACCGAACATCGAGTAGAAGATGTAGAACGGGATGGTCTGTTCGCCGAAGCTGGCGTAGGTCGTGCCGGCCGCCGTGAAGGAGCTCATCGCGCCCGCCTCGGAGATGCCCTCCTCGAGAATCTGGCCGTCCTCAGCCTCGACGTAAGATAATAATAATTTGGCGTCGACCGGGGTGTAATCCTGCCCGAGCGCATTGTAAATCCTGAACTCGGTGAAGAGCGCCTCCATCCCGAAGGTGCGCGCCTCATCCGGCACGATTGGGACAATGCGCTTGCCGAATTCTCCTGCCATCATCAGGTTGCGCATCAGCCGCACGAACGCCATTGTCGTCGAGACTTCCTGCTTGCCGCTGCCATCGTCGAATTCCCCGTAGGCGTCGCGTTTTGGCAGCGCGACCGTGGTTGCGCTACGGGTGCGGTGGGGAATGCAGCCGCCCAGCGCGTCGCGGTGCGAGAGCAGGTATTGCACCTCCTCGCTGTCGTCAGCCGGCAGGTAGTAGGGAAACTCCTCGAGTTTGTCGTCGGGAATCGGCAGCTCGAGCAGGTCGCGGAAGAACTTCAGGTCGGGCGCCTCGAGCGCCTTCTTCTGGTGGGTAATGTTGCGTGCCTCAAAGCCGCCGCCGAGCGCCCAGCCCTTGACCGTCTTGGCGAGGATGGCGGTCGGCGCCCCCTCGTGCTCGACCGCCGCCTTGTAGGCCGCGTAAACTTTCTGCGTGTCGTGCCCTCCGCGGCGCATGCGCGTCAGCTTGTCGTCAGGAATCCCCGCGACGAGGTGCTGCAGCTCCGGGCCGAAGAACTGCTCGCGGATGTTGTCGGCTGACTCCACCGCGAGTCGCTGGTAGTCACCGTCGAGCGTTTCCTCCATCCGTGCCAGCAGCAGCCCGTCGCTGTCGCGTGCCAGCAGCGGGTCCCAGTCGCTGCCCCAGATGACCTTGATGACGTTCCAGCCCGCGCCGAGGAATTTTGCCTCCAGCTCCTGGATAATCTTGCCGTTGCCACGCACCGGCCCGTCTAGCCGCTGCAGGTTGCAGTTGACGACAAATGTCAGGTTATCGAGCTGCTCGCGCGCCGCCAGAGTCAGGGCGTGCAGCGTCTCCGGCTCGTCGCATTCGCCGTCGCCGGGGAAGGCCCAGACGCGCGACTGGCTGGTATCGGCAATCCCGCGCGCGTGCAGATAGCGGTTGAAGCGCGCCTGGTAGATGGCGTTGGTCGGGCCGAGCCCCATCGAGACGGTCGGGAACTCCCAGAAATCAGGCATTAGCCGCGGATGCGGATAGGACGAAAGCCCCGAGGTGAACGCCTCGCGGCGGAAGTGGTCCATCTGCGCTTCCGATAGCCGCCCTTCGAGGAACGCGCGCGAGTAGATACCGGGCGAGGCGTGGCCCTGGAAGTATATGAGGTCGCCCGTTCCCTGCTCCTTGCCGCGGAAGAAGTGGTGGAAGCCGATTTCGTAGAGGCTCGCCGCCGAGGCGTAGGTCGAGATGTGCCCCCCGATACCACTGTGGCGCTTGTTGGCACGCGAGACCATCATCGCCGCATTCCAGCGAATGATGCGCCGGATGCGCCGCTCGATACCTTCGTCGCCCAGGTAGGACGGCTCGGCGCTGGCGGGGATGGTGTTGAGGTAGGGCGTGTTAAGCACTTCGGGAATCGCGACGCCCTGTGCCTGCGCGGCTTCGAGCAGCCGGTAGAGCAGGTTGCGCGCGCGGTCGCTGCCGCCCGCCTCGATTACCGCTTCCAGCGACTCAATCCACTCGCGCGTTTCCTGCGGGTCGCGGTCGGGCAGCTGCTGCGTGAAGTCATCCTGCATGCCAGGCCCGGGGCGAGATTGGTGGTGTTAAAAGGATTGGTCATCGAAGAACCGCGCCAGCCGACGCGGCTGGCGCGGTTGCTCCAGCCGCTTGTGCCAGGCGTACGCAACAAGCAACGGGAACGCAATCGAGACTTCGCCCCACACCATCACTTCCTCGATTTCGCGGTCGTTCTTACCCCATGAAATCGCCTCGCGCAGCGTCGACCCCGACAGGCCGCCGTCGCGCACATCGGCGACCGAGAGCTGGATGCCGAACCGGTGGCGGCTGGGCGTATGCCCCAGCATCTCTGCCGTAATCACGGCGTCCTGCGCATAGTTCTTCGGGACGCCTCCGCCGACGACCAGCAGCCCGGTATCGCCTGCCCACGCCTTCAGCTCGGCCAGCTCGTGGAAATCTCGGATGCTGTCGATTCCGACGCTGTTATCGAGCCCACGCTGCGCCTGGTGCATCACCAGCCCGACGCCGACCGAGCAGTCATTGAGCGCCGGGACGAAGATGGGCACCTCCATCTCGAAGGCGGCTTGCAGCACCGAGTCCTGCACGCCCTCGGCCGAAGCGAGCCAGCTCCCGCACTCAGCGAGGAAGGCGCGGCTCGAGTAGCGCCCCGGCTCCATGCCATCTGCAATCTGGATATAGGTGGCATCCACCTGCCGCAGCGCCAGTTCATCGAGCAGGTGGTCGTAGACCCGGTCCACCAGCAGCTCCTGCAATTCACCGTCGTCCATGTCGGGCCGGCAACGGTAGTGCGAGTGCCCCAGCGCCTCGAGCATATCCTGCTCAAACAGCGCCCCGGTGCAGACCAGCAGGTCGGCCAGTCCGCTGCGCAGGCCATCGATGACTACCTGCCGCATCCCGGCGCTGAAAAGGCTCCCCGCCAGCGACCAGATAATCCCCAAGTCCGCGTGCGTCTGCCGCTCGAAGAGCCTCGCCGCCTCGCCCAGCTGTCGCCCCTGGAAGCTGCCGTCGCGCATCGCGTCGAGCAGCTGAATCGTACCGGGATGCTCGGCAACCCGGAATTGCCTGACGGAGTTTCGTAGTAGCTTCTCGCGGCGCGCTTGCTGGGCAGGGGTGAAATCGCCTGCGGGTACTGGCGGTGGTGTGACACGTTCCCGGCTTTCGTCGGTCGCCGCCGCCGCGCTCATTCCGCTGGCAGCAGCTCCAGCTTGTAGCCGCCCCGGGGACGCAGCACACGCCCGTGGTTCTCGAGGATACGCTCGATGAGCTCGCGGTCGTTGGTTGCTACCACCGCGCCGCGCCGTGCCGCCTCGAGCAGTATATTGTCGACGCCGCCGATACCGAGGTTGATGACCATAATGTCCTGGCAGAGTTCGGTCGCCGACTTCGCATCGGGCGTCCCGAGCATCTCCAGTTCCTCGAGCACGCAACTGGCGATGCGGATGTCGCAGCCCGGGAGCACCTCGTTAATCGCCTCGCGGAAGTCCGGGCCGCCCGCGAAGGACCAGAGCAGGATGTTGGTATCGAGGAAAACGAGGGTCATGCTTGCAGGATTCCATAGCCAATCAGGTGCCAGCGTGCATCGATACGACGGCTGATGGCAATCCGCTGTCCTTCGGCTGCGCAAACCGGCAGCTTGAGCGAAGCTTCGAGCCACTTTTCGTTAACCTGAATCGGGATGCCGACGGTGGTCGAAGTCCCGACGGTGAGCATCAACGGCTCCTTGGTGCGCAGCGCCTCGACCTGCTGGCTGCCGCTGGTGCCGACAGCGCGGTCCAGCAACTGTACGTCCATGCGCAGCTTCTCCAGCACCGGTGGCAGCGTCCCGGGGCGGCCGATGAGCGATCCGAGCATTGAATCTGATTTGGTAATTGCCGGGTCGAGCCCGGTGCCGATAGCGACAAGCCCACCCGCAGTCACGCTCTTGCGTTCGCTGCTGCCGCTGTGCAGGCTGGTGACGCTGGTTGTGACCGGTTCCCAGCTCTTGCCGGTCTTGCGTCCCGGTCGGATTTCGATTTCGTCCCCGACTGCCAGTTTGCCCTGTATGAGCGAACCGCCAATCACACCCCCCATGAGTTTTTTCGGCAGTGTCCCGGGGCGATTGATGTCGAAGGAGCGGGCGATGTTCATCGCCAGCTCCGCCTGCGGGTCTCGCTCGGGAGTCGGGAATAACTCCTCGAGCACCTCAATCAGCAGGTCAATGTTGCGGTTGTGGTGCGCCGAGACCGGCACAACCGGGGAATCCGCCAGCGTGGTGCCGGCGAGGAATTCCCTGATTTCAGCGTAGGATTCCTGCGCGCGCTGCTCGGAGCAAACGTCAATCTTGTTCTGCACAACAACAATATTCTCGAGCCCCATTGTCTCGAGCGCCGCAAGGTGCTCGCGTGTCTGCGGCTGTGGGCACTTCTCGTTGGCAGCGATGAGCAGGATGGCAGCGTCCATGATGGCTGCTCCCGAGAGCATGATGGCCATCAGCGTCTCATGGCCGGGCGCATCGACAAAGCTCACCGTGCGCAGGTACTCGGAGCCTTTCTCCTTTTGCGAAGTGTAGCGGTAGCCAC
>CAYMDK010000017.1:0-13994 GCA_964389465.1 uncultured archaeon
GAGCTGCGCGACCCCGCTGGCGCAATCTGGCTGACGCAGCCGGTAATGACCGACGGTAATGGTATTTTCACCTTCACCACGCAGGTGCCGGCTGACGTATCGGCCGGCAACGGCAGCGTCTTCGCCGATTACGAAGGGGGGCGCTTCTACCTCGCCAACCACACTAGCCTGCCGACCTCGTTCCGCATCAGCGGCGCTTCGCAATTCAGCCAGCTCAACGCCAGCAGCGACGGAGGAATGCTGCTGCGCGGCCACGCGGTCAGCTTTACAGGGATGCTGACTGACGAGCTGGGCAACCCCCTCAACGGGAACGTCTCGGCGCAACTCGACATGCATGACCTCACCATCGCTGCGCTGGGCGGCGGCAGCTACCGCGCCAACGGCACCGTACCGGCGCATTACCGGCTGAACCACACGCTCACCTTCGCCTGGCTGGGCGACGAATTCCACACCGGCGCCAGCGGCAGTCTCGAGGTGACGGTCTACGTCGCGACGCAGCTGCTGCTGGCGCCCGACCCGGCGGTCGCGCGGCCGGGTGACAACGTGACGCTTACCGCGACGCTACAGGAAGACGACGGGTCATCACTTGCGGGCCAGACCGTGACGCTGGAATTCGTGCTGTTCGACCAGCTGGGACAGGTTATCGCCCAGCAGAACGTGACGCGCGTGACGGGGGCCGACGGAGGGGTGAGCGAAATAATCGAGTTCATCCCGGGGACGGAATACCTGCGCATCACTGGCGGCTACGGCGGCTCGGGGACCTGGGTAGCGACGGAAAGCTCGACCGATGTCGAACGCGAAGTGGTGGTCATCCCCGGCATCGACTGGTCGCAATACCTGCCGCTGCTGGCAGGGATTCCCGCGGCGCTGATGGTCTCGGGCTACTACCTCTACTGGCTGCAACGGCACAAGTACGAAGTGCGCAACCTCATCCGGGACATGCAGGAGCAGATGAACGAGGAGGATGACTACCGGCGCATCATCATCCAGTCCTACTTCCAGCTCACCAGCATCCTTGAGCGCTACGGCTTCCTGCGCCGGCCGACGCAGACCGCGCGCGAGTTCCGGGAGGTGCTCTCGCGCGCGCTGCCGATTTCGCCCGAGGGCGTCGGCCTGATGACGCAGCTTTTCGAAATTGCGCGCTACTCGGGGGTCAAACCGCAGGTGGTCGACGAATTCGGGATGACCTGGAGCGACGGCTCCTACAACCTCTGGTGCGGCGAGGCGCTGGAGACGCTGCACACCATCGAGCTCGACCTCGAGGGAGGTCTCGAGCAGGGCTTCCTCGACCGCCTCGGCCGCAAGTTCCGGAGGTGGGCGACATGAACCGCTGGTGGGACCGCTACGGCCTCAAACTGCTGGCGCTCATCGCGGCGGCACTGATTATCGGTGCAGTCTACCCGGAGCTTGCGACGCGCTCTCAGAACCCCTCGCAGCTCTCGGCGTGGGACTCCGACTGGAACGACCTCTCCCGCTTCGCGAACGACATGGAAGCGCGCGGCCACACGACGCAGTCACTGCTCTCGAGCCCGCAGGCGCTGGGGGAGCTGACGGGCGAGCAGCGCAACTCGACCATACTGGTAATTCTGGGCGTCGAGCGCGCCTATACCGAGGCGGAGGCGAAAGCCATCCACGAGTTCGTCAAGCAGGGCGGACGGGTGCTGCTGGCGGACGACTTCGGCCATGGCAATTCAGTGGTCACCGGGCTCTACTCGGTTGGCGCCAGCTTCTTCGGAAACCGGCTCTACGACCGTAACCACTGGGAGGAAGCCTACCACCCCCACAACTCATCCTTCGTTGTCGTTGACGCCTCCGTCACGCATCTCGGCTTCAGCGGGCAGCTGCTGCTCTCGGAGCCAACCGCGCTCACGATTGTCGAAGGAGGCAAAGCGATTCCGCTTGCGCGCTCCTCGACACAGGCGTTCGTCGACCTGGACGGAGACGGGATTGGCGACAGCGACGAAGGCACGTTTTCCATCGGCGGTGCTGTTGTGATGGCGGAGGTGGAAATCGGCAGCGGCCGCATGGTGATGCTCTCCGACCCGAGCCTCTTCATCAACTCGCTCTACGGTGAGCTTGATAACCGCGAATTCGCGCGGGTGCTGATTGACAACCTCGCGCAAGGAAGTAACGCGACCCTGCTCTTTGATGAGAGTCGCCACCTGCAGCCTGATTTCCTCTCGCTGGTCTACGTCCAGCTTTTCGGCTACGTCGTCTTCGCCGGCAAGAACGAGGCGGCGCGCATCATCTTCCTCGCCGCTATCCTGCTTGGCGCCGAGGTGGCGCTGATGCGCACGCGCAACCCGCTGCCGTGGCGCCACCTGCACAACCTCTACCGCGGACGCAGCACCAACTATCGCGTGCCACACGCGCACTATGTCCATCCCGATACCATCCGCGAGGTGTTCCTGGACCGGGTGCGGATTGAGCACGGCTACTCACGCGAGGAGTTTAACATGCTCCCCGGAGCGTGGCTGGAAGAGGTACTGGGCGACGAAATACTGGTGCGGTTTATTGTAAATAGGGACGCAAAGCTGCGACAGGAGCAGGTGCTGAGAGCAATCAACAGGTGGACTAAATGAACGAAGAACCAGAAACCGGGGAAGGGCAGGAGAGTTCAGTCAGCCAGACCTACCTCATGGACGAGGAACTGCGCGAGACGCAGGAGCTGGCCGAGGCGCTGCTGGGCGAAGTTGAGAAAGTGGTCATGGGCAAGCGGCCGGTGCTGGAGCTGGTGATGACCGGCATCCTGGCTGGCGGCAACATCCTCTTCGAAGATAACCCCGGCCTGGCGAAAACGCTGCTCGCCAACACCTTCGCGGAAGGACTCGGCTGCGACTTCAAGCGGGTGCAGTTCACGCCGGACCTGCTGCCGGCCGACATCACCGGCATCTACATCTTCGACCGCAAGCAGAACGAGTTCGACTTCCGCCCGGGACCGCTTTTCTGCAATATCCTGCTGGCGGACGAAATCAACCGCGCACCGCCCAAGACGCAGGCTGCCTTGCTCGAGGCGATGCAGGAGCACCAGGTCACCATCGAAGGGACGACACACAAGCTGCCGCAGCCGTTCGTTACGGTCGCGACGCAGAACCCCATCGAGTCGGAGGGGACCTACCCGCTACCCGACGCGCAGCTGGACCGCTTCATGATGAAACTCTCGGTCGGCTACCCCGGCCGGCCCATCGAGCGCGCGATTATCGTCAAGCGCATGCAGCGCAAGAAAGACGACCACGACGTCCGCCCGCTGGCGACGCCGGAAAAACTGCGGCAGATGCAGGCATCGCTCGAGAAGGTGAAGGTCGACGAGACGATTATTGAGTATATCGTCGAAATCGTCACGCGCACGCGTGAGGACCCGCGGGTGGCGGTCGGCTCGAGCCCGCGCGGGACGCAGTCGCTCTTCAAGCTCTCGCGAGCGCTGGCAGTGATGAACGGGCGCGACTACGTCGTGCCAGACGACATCAAGCGGCTCGCTATCTACACACTACGGCACCGCATTATCCTGAAGCCGGAGCCGCGCATCAAGGGCGTCCAGCCCGAGGAAATCATTTCGCAAATCCTGCAGGAAGTCGAAGTTCCCACGACGCAGGGCTACATCGATTGAATGTGGAGCAGGAAGGCGACGGCGCTCGCCGGGTGCGGCGCCTTCCTGTCGCTCTCGGGACTGGTTCTGCTGAACTACCTTTTCATCAGCGTCGGCATCGTGATGCTCAGCTTCCTCTTCCTCGCCAGCTTCCTGAACCTCTGGATGCCACGCGTCACAGTCGAGCGCACTATCAGCTCGGAGAACATCTTCGAGGATGGCGAGCTGGAGGTCGGTTTCACGCTGCGCAACCGAGGCCTGCTGGGCGGCTTCGTCGAAATCTATGACGAGGTGCCACCGCAGGCGCGACTGGCGCGCGGCTCAAACTACACGCTGCTCTACCTGAAGGGGCGGCAGGAGGTGAGCTTCGCCTACACCGTGCGAATGCCGCTGCGCGGCCACTACCATCTCGGGCCGGTGCGGCTGCGGGTCAAGGACGCGTTTGACCTGTTCTACAATGAGCGGCACGAGCCAGCACTGGAGCCTTTCTCGGTCTTCCCGCGTATCGAGCCGCTCGAGTCGGAAATCCTGGGAGGCAAGAATCCCAAGCTCTACCAGGGGGCGATGCCGATTTACTCGATCGGCGAAGGGAGTCAGTTCTACTCGCTGCGCGAATTCCTGCCGGGCGACTCGATGCGCAAGGTGAACTGGAAGGCACTGGCGCGCACCGGCCGGATGATGGTCAATGAGACCGAGCGCGAGAATATCATTGACATCTACATGCTGCTCGACGCGCGTGGCGTCAGTGGCGTCGGGACACCCGTCGACAACCCACTCGAGATGTGCTGCCGCGCCGCCGCAAGCTTCGCCGACCAGCTACTGCGGTCGCGCAACAACATTGCGCTGACGGTCTACGGCAGCCGCACCGCGACGGTGCACCTCGGTCGCGGCGAGACGCAGCTGTTTCGCATCCTGACTGCGCTGGCCGACGCGAAGGCGGAGGGCGAATTGCCGTTGAAGCTGGTCATCCAGGACCTGTTGCCCTACATTCCGTCCGGGTCACCGATTATCCTCTTCAGCGCGCTCGACAACGACCCCTCACTGGCCGAGGCGTTCACGCTGGCGCTGACGCGCGGCTACGCGCTGACAGTGGTTTCCCCGTCGAGCATCGACCTCGAGGCGGCAACCGGGCGCATTCCGGCCGGGCCGGAGACAGTGGCGCGCATGGAGCGAGAGAACATGGTCACCGAGCTGCGCAGCTGGGGCGTGCATATCGGCGACTGGAAACCGGGCGAGCCGGTCAACATGGCACTAGCGGGGGCGCAACGATGAACTTGATGGAGCGGCTGCCGCGGCTCGAGCAAGTCATCAACTACCGCGACCTCGTCGGGGAATATCCGCTGCTGCTCGCCGTGCGGGTGCTCGCGTCGGCGGGACTGCTCTGGATGGGGATGCTCTGGTTCGGGTTCCATGACCCGCAGCAATCACTGATTACCGAGTATGCACGCGACTACTATCCCGCCTTCGACCCGGCGGCGTATGATTACGTGGCTGGTGGTTTCCTCGCCGGCTTCCTGCTTTACCTCTATACATTGCTGTTGCGGCCGTGGAACCGGCTGCTGCTCTTCGCCGTCGTGGTGTGGGTGGGGTGGTATTTCTTCGGTCCCTACCTTGCCTACCAGACCGAGAACTACGTGCGTTACGCCGACCCCTGGCTGGCGCAGGAGCGCGCGTCGCTCTGGTTCGGCCACGCGACGATGCTGGTTTTCGGCTCGTCGCTGGGGCTCGGCGCATACGGTATCTGGCGGCGGCGGACGCTGCCGATTACGCTCTCGGTCATACTGGCGATTGCGGTCGGCTACCTGCACACCGGCGAAAGCGTCCAGAGCCTCGAGGGCGGCGTACGCTTCGGCCTCGGCTTCCTGGTCTACATCGAGCTCTCACTGGCGGCGCTGAAATACGAGGCGTACGTCCTCCAGTTCCAGCCCGTCGGCGCCAGCGGGAGCCTGCTCTCGGAGGGCGAGCTGGGGCGGGTCCGCGCAACGCTGGCGTCACTGATGGGGCATTACGGAGTGCACCTCGCTATCATGCTCGGGCTGACTGCGCTGCTGGGGGGCATTATTCTCGAAATCAACACCTGGGTCGCGCGCTACAGCAGCGGCCGCATCGCCGAGTCGTTCGAGCTCGACTCGCTCTACGGTATCGTCTTCACCGCGATGGTCGCCTTCCTGCTGCTGGGAGTGCTGCGGATGTTCGCCGGGCCGGATTACGAACTCGACGAGAGCTGAATCGGCACGCCTTCTTCGGGCAGGATGACCTCGCAATCGAGGTCATCCGCCAGCGGCTGCCGGTCGTCACCGTGGTAGAGAATCACGCGCTCGGGGTCGCAGGCGCGGATGAACTCGAGCAGCTGTGCGTGCCCCGCATGGCCGCTCAGCGAGAACTGCGCCACCTCGCAATCGACGCGGAAAGCGGGCGATTCCTGGTCGCGCTCCATGCGCATCCTGCCGGTCTCGAGCAGCTGGTGGCCGTTGGTGCCGGGGACCTGGAAGCCGGTCAGGAACAGCGCCGACTTCTCGTCGTGGCGCAACTCCTGCATGTAGTGCATCACCGGCCCGCCGCTCAGCATCCCGGCCGTGGTGACAATCACGTCGCCGCGCAGCGCCTGCTGCCGCATACGCCAGTGGCGCACGAAGCGGGTCTGCTTCAGCGCATGGTTCAGCCCGCCGACGTTGCGCAGCGCGCCGGGGTGCTTCTGCAGAATGCGCGCGATATCGCGCCCCATCCCGTCGAGCCACACCTCGTAGCCCTGCCCGGCGAGCAGCATCAGCAGCTCCTGGCTGCGCCCCAGCCCGAAGGCGGGCAGGATGACACGACCGCCGCGGCTGACGATGGCGTCAATCGCCGAGAGCAAATCATCGACAACCTCCTCGCGCTCGGGGTGCTCGCGGCCGGAATAGGTTGACTCTATGGCAAGCGTGCGGCACTTCAGCGGCTGCGCCGCACGCGTCAGCCCCGTGTCGACGGTGTGGATGTCGCCGGTGAAGAGGAAATCCAGTTCCGGGAAGTGGAACATCCCGGCCCCCGGAATGTGGCCGGCATTGCGGATGTTGAACTCGAAGCCGCCGTGGAACGCGCTGCGCCCCGGCACCAGCGGGCGGTGCTGTCGCAGCAGCTCGCCAATAGCCACCTTCGGGAACGGCGCCGGGTAGCCCTCGCTCTCGGAGACGCGCAGCGTATCCTCCGCCATCCGCACCGCGAGGTCGCGCGTCGCCGGGGTCGACACAATCGGCGTCCCGCGGTTCGCCACCTCGGGCGCGAGTCCGCAGTGGTCGAGGTGTGCGTGCGTCAGCAGCAGCGCGTCGATGTCGGGTGCCGGTGCCGGGAAGCGCGGCGGGTCGTCGGGCTGGATGCCGTAGTCGAGCAGCAGCCGGCCGGCGTCGCCCTCGAGCAGCACGCCGACGCGACCGACCTCGCTCGCGCCGCCCAGAAATGTAAGTGTAGCTTCCACGTGCTCAGTCCCAGTCGTCCCAGTCGTCGCCCGAGGATTCGGCGGCGGACGCGTGAGCCGAGTCGTCGGCCTCGTCCTCATCCTCCCACTCCTCATCGTCCCACTCCTCGGAGCGGTAGTACATCGCAGCGCCGACCGCCATCACCAGCCCCAGCAGCACGAAGACGTACCAGAGGTCGCCGAGCGTGGTCGTGAGGCGACCGCCGAAGCCCTGCTCGACTTCGAGTGTGAGGGTCTTCTCGACCCGGTGTGCGGTAACTGAACTGGTTATGGTGACCAGAATTTTCTCGCTGTCGCCGTGCCGCACCTCGTCGCTGGCGGTGATACGCACCGTGGCGTCGCCGCTGCGACTGGCACCGACCGGAATCGAGTTCCCGTCGGGGAACGAGACTTGCCAGCCCTTGGGCACCGAGGGTGCCTGCAACTGATAGGTGTCGTCGGCGTTGAGCGGGTTGTGCAGCTCGAGCGTGAACTCGTAGCTGCCGCCCGGCTCAAGCGCGGCGCGATACTTCGACGCGGTGACCTGAAACAGGTCGTCCTGCAGAGCGATGTTGAAAGTCAGTTCCTGGCGGCCTCGCGCGGTCGATTCATGCAAATCTTCGGCAACGGCCACGACGGGGTAGCCTCCTTCCTGATAGGTGGCAGAGTTACCTGCAGTGACCAGCAGGTCCAGCGGCATACTCTCATCCTCGCTGATGGTGACTTGCGTCACTGTCTCGCCGCCATCCTTGTAGACTGCCGACCAGCCGGACGGCAGGTCCACAACGTCGAGCTGGACGTCGCGATCGCCCTCGACCGCCGAGTAGAGCGAGAGATGCACGGTCTGCGTGCCGCCCGGCTGCAGGTTGGCGTAAATCGTCGAGCCGCCGCCCGCGACGTTGAGCGAGAGGCCGAAGGTGCGGCTCACTTCTAGCGTTGCCGTGGAGGTCTTCGTGGCGTTGCCTTGCGAGGTGCCCTTGAGCTGGATGGAGGAAGTGTCGTCGTCGCCACCCTCGGCGGGACGCACCCAGACGGTGACGTTGGCAACGTGGTCGCCGCTGCCCTGGCGCGGCAGCCCGTTGATGGTGATACCCGAATCGCGGTCGCCGTCATACTCGAACTCGACGTCCCAGTCGAGGAGCATGCTGGTCGCGCTCAGGTCGATGGAATCGGTCGCCTGCCCCAGGTTGGCGACGCGGAGCGCGAAGTCGTTCCAGTTGCCCGCGACGGCGTCAACCTCGGTCGTGGTTA
Organism: uncultured archaeon; assembly: GCA_964389465.1. GTDB lineage: Archaea > Thermoplasmatota > Poseidoniia > MGIII > CG-Epi1 > UBA8886. The sequence goes on from CAYMDK010000017.1 coordinate 8,268, forward strand.
CGTGCTGCGTCCCCTCCTCGAAGTAGAGCCCAACCATGAATTCGGCGCCGACGACCGTCTTGGTCTCGAGGTCGAAGGTCTTCTTCTGCGATGTGGGCGAATTCTGCGAAGTGGCGAGGATGCTGACGGTCGCGTAGCGGCCGACCATCTCGGTCGAGTCCGCCACGGAGACGGTGAAGGTCACGGTCTCGGTGCCGCCCGGCGCGAGACTGCCGCTGCTCCACGACTGCGGTTCGACGGTCCAGTTGGCCGAGGTGTCGCTCGGCTGGAGGTCGAAGCTGTCGGAACTGTCACCGCTGTTGCGCACCGTCAGCTGGTAGCTGACCGAGCCGCCGACCGCGACCGACTGCTGCCGCTCGTCGGTCCAGAGGTAGACGCCATACTCGTCCATCTCGACCTGTAGCTCGACCCAGTAGGCGTTGGCCTGCTGGTCGACCGCCGAGACGCGCACGGTGTAGGCGCCGGAGCCGGTCTGCTGCGCGCCCGGCTGCTCGGGGTCGTTGTAATTCCAGGTAATGTCGTCGAACTCGACCGTGCCGCTGCCGTCGCCGCGGTCGGTCGGCGCCAGCTCGCTGTCAAACAGCTCCTCGCCGTCCGGGTCATCGATCTGGACGCGGATGGAGGCGACGTCGTAGGCCCCGAAGGCGTTGAGCGCGGTCCCGGAGAAGAAGGCCCGCGCCAGCTCGGCCGGCAGGTTAGGCTCGAAGCGGTCGGTCGCCTGCCGGTCGTCGTCATCCGAAGTCTCGAGGTTGAACGCCTCGGTCAGGACTGTGATGTCACGGATGGGGTTGGTCCTGGTAATCAGGCGCGAGGGAGTCTCGCCGCCCTCGCCCGTATCAAGGCCCAGGGTAACGTCGTCGTCGCTGTCGTCGTTCTCCAGCTCGAGCACGACGTAGTGCCCTGAATCGAAAATATAGTCCGGTCCAAAGTCGTCCTCCCAGTAGAGGTCGACCCGCCGCTCGTTATCCGAATCTGGGTTACCGAGCTTTCCACTCACGGGGGTATCGCCGCTGGCGATGACCGTCCCACCGGTGGGCGAGGTGCCGTCGCGCACCCTGAGAGTCAGGTGGCTGTCCGTGAAGAGCTGCGTGCTGACGTAGACGTAGGCTCGGAATCCAATCTCGGGTGGATTAGGATTATAGGACTCGACCGGCAGGTCGGTCCGCAGTGGCTGATGCAACGCGAAGAAAAGCGAGCTGCCGCTGGGGATGGTGACTGTCTCGGAGTCGCCGTGGCCACCGGTGGTCCAGGTGTGCAGCTTGCCCTCGCCGCTCTCCGACCAGAGAAAAAGGTCTATGTTTGTCGCAGGGGTATCCGGCGCCCCGGCGTGCGCGGTGTCAGCAAGCAGGATCCCCAGGAGGAACGGGGCGAGCAACAGGGTGGTCAGCAACAGGGTCGACCAGCGGACGGCAGGCATGCACACTTCTCCGGGGGTGGAGGAAAGGGGATGCAATAATAACTTCCGCTAGGCGACCTTGATAGCGGTAACCATAAAATTATAAAGTGTATTACCTGTTTCCCTACGTGTTGTTCTCACATACGCTCCTGCACCCCAAAATGGTTTTGATAAGGGAGGAAGGAGTATCCAGAAAAAAAGTAAGGTGAAATATTGATTATCCGACGAGCCACATGGCCTTTCATGGTTGCCTTAATTATGGTGGCTACAAATATTACAGGTTTTATTTCCAGTAACGAGAAAAACAGCCTTGAGGTGCAAAACCAATTTCTAGAAGAGAATGCGGTTGACGAATCATCGCTTCAATTTAATGGTTGGTTCACAGAAAATCAAGGGCAGGTAGAAAATGGTGAGATTTATTATACTTACTCGGAGGGTGGCATAGCTTTCTTGGAGAGCGAGGTTTTAATGGAGATAAAAGGGAGTGAAAAAAATACTTGGATATCACTTGTTTTCCCTGATTCAAATAAAGTGATTCCGGAGGGGGAAGAGAAATTGGAACATAAGAGTAACTATTTTATGGGTATTGACTCATCCAAATGGAAAAGTGATGTGCCAAATTATGAAAAAGTGATTTACAGAAATATTTATGATAATATTGACTTGGTTTATTACTCTTCAGAATATGGATTGAAATATGACTGGGTTGTGGCGTCAGGAGGAGATCCCTCCAATATACAAGAACGCTTTATGGGGGCAACCTCCGTGAAAATTAACGGGCAAGGAGGATTGATAATTACATCAACGGTCGGGAAGCTTATCGAGGCAAAGCCATATAGCTATCAAATAAAGGATGGTTTATTACAAGAGATCAACATCCAGTTTGATATATTGGATCAGATCTCTATTTCATACAATATCATTGATTATGATCCTACTCTTACTTTAATTATTGATCCGTTAATTTACTCAACTTTTGTTGGGGGTTCTGACACGGATAAGGGATATGGAGGTGCTTTAGATGCTCTTGGTAATGTGTATGTCACAGGAGATACAGAATCAAACGATTTTCCTACTACCTCAGGAGCATATGATACAACTTACAATAGTGGCTCAAGCCCAGTTATATTTGTTTTTAAACTAAATAATTTGGGTACCGATCTAATTTACTCCACCTATGTCGGTGCAGATATAAACAGTTCTCTTGGACGTGGAATTGCTGTAGATTTATCTGGCAATGCCTATGTTGCAGGTCAAACTTCTTCCCCCGGCTTTCCTACTACTGAGGATGCTTATGATACAACTCATAACGGTAAATCTGATATAGTCGTATTCAAGCTTAACTCTGATGGATCAAACCTAATTTTTTCTACATTTGTTGGTGGAACTGAGAGAGATACACTCGAGGGAGGAAATAACATAAAGCTGGACCCCGTTAGTAGTGACGTATTTATTGTGGGTAATTCTTTTTCTCAAACTTTTTTAAACGATTTTCCTACTACTGAGGGTGCCTATGATGAAACTTATAACGGCCGTACAGATATAGTTGTATTCAAATTAAGCTCAGACGGATCAAATTTAATTTACTCCACCTATGTTGGGGGAAGCAATAGCGATGTTGGATGGGGAATTAGCTTGGATGTGAATACAGACGTTTATATTACTGGCAACACAAAATCACCGGATTTTCCTGTTACCTTTGGAGCTTTTGATATGACCTATAACGGTTGCCTTCCGCCCCCTGCCCTTTGTCACGACGCGATAGTATTCAAGCTAAGTTCAGACGGTTCAGAGTTAATTTATTCTACTTATGTTGGAGGAATCGATGGCGATGGAGGAATGGACATCGAAGTCGATATTGAGGGAAATGCATACATTGTTGGGACTTCTCTATCTGTTGATTTCCCCACAACCCCTGGAGCCTATGATGATGCTCACAACGGCCTATATGATGTGATATTATTCAAATTAAATAACGATGGCACGGATCTAATATATTCCACTTTTATTGGAGGCAGTCAATTTGAGGCAGGATTAAGCCTCGTTATCGACCCCTCCAACAACGCATATATCACTGGTATGAGTGACTCGCTTGACTTTCCAGTGACATTAGAAGAAGGTGGTCTTCCACCCAGTGGTCGAGAAGATGTGATCAATTTAAAACTTAATTTTGATGGATCTGAATTAATCTATTCTAGCCTTGTAGGTGGGGATCGAAGGGATGAAGGTTGGTGTATTGTTTTGGACCAATTATTGAATCCGGTAATTACAGGAAAAACTTATGACGGAGTTATTATCGACTTTCCCACGACCCCCGGAGCCTATGATAATTTTCACAATGGTGAATGGGATGTATTTGTATTCAAGGATTTAGTTCCATAGCTGAAATTAGGCAGGTTTGACCAAATATAGTGACACGCTGGCGGTGTTGGAAATTAACATCTACATGTAGGACGCGCCCCCGCTTCGCCGCTCCTTCGCGGAGATACCGGCTACTACAGGGACCTCAGGCGCCGCCATTGGTCTCCCACTTGCGGACCACGCCTTCCAGGTCGCGGATAAACTCAAAGAGCCGCGTGCGGGCGTGCGACGGGATGTTGGTATCATTTATCTGCTCCTCGAGAATGGAAATCGTCGAGTAAATTCGCAGGTCCAGTTCATCGCCCTTGTTCAGGAGATAGGTCTCGAGTGCGTCGCTTACGTTGCTGCGCACGTTGCGCGGGACTGAAGTGTCCTCGGCAATCGCCTGACGGATATCCTGCGACAGGCTGTTAATCGTTTCTTCCGTGACCATGGGAACGCCTCCATACGAACTGGCGTCGCCACTTTGGGGTTCCCTATAAGAGTGACGTCGTCGGCAGAGGTCGTTACGCCTGCCGGTCGTCCGCGTCAACCTCGCCGGCACGGATGCGCGACGCGCTCACTGGCAAGCCATCCGCCGCCAGCAGGTGCGGTACCTCGATGACTTCCAGCACTGCCAGCCCGTGCGCGAGGCGGCGCGCGTTGAGCCGCGTCGCCGCCTCGCGCGTCCCCTCGGAGACGACGATACCGTCAATATCCGCGCCCTCGGCGGCCGGCCCCCACTCCTCGGCCAGCGGCACGATTTCGACGCGGTCGAGCGCGTCGCGCGCCGCGAACCAGTCGCGCAGCGCCTTCTCGCGCTCGCCGTACGGCGCCAGCTCGCGGTCCGGTGGCCGCCGGCTGGCGGCGAACTTGTCGCTGGCGAGTCCGACGACGAGCGTCTCGCCCGCCGCGAGCGCCGCGTCGAGCAGCCGCGCATGGCCAGCGTGCAGGATGTCAAAGGTACCGCCGAGGCAGACACGCTTCATTGCGTCGGGATGTGGCGGCTGCTAATAGCGGCTGCGGCAGCGTCGCCGTGGAGCGACGTGCCGTCAAGCCGCATCGCGGAGCCTGCGACCGGGGGGAGCAGGCGGAGCAGCAGCCGCGCATGGCCGGCGTGCAGGATGTCGAAAGTGCCACCGAGACAGACGCGCTTCATCGGTGTGGCAGGCGACCGTTCCTAATAACCGCTGGCGGCACCCTTATCAGCGCGCCGGATTCGCGCCGCACATGGGCGAAACCACGACGGCGCTCTCCGTCGGCGGCATGACCTGCGGCGGCTGCGCTGACAACGTGCAGCGCGCGCTGGAAGGCGTCATGGGCGTGACGTCAGCCGCGGTGGACCACGTCGCCGGCATCGCCAGCGTCATGCACGCGGGAGTCGCACAGGGTGAGCTCGAAGCGGCGGTCGCCGCCGCCGGCTACTCCGTCGGCGACGGCGCGGGCGGCGGAGCGGCTGGCGCGGACGCGCTGCACCAGCTCGGGGGCGCGCCGGCGGCCGCTGCCGGCTTTAACTGGGGCGACGGCGCGACCTGGCGGCAGGCGGCGAACAACACCAAGTGGTGCCTGATAGGCTGCTCCATCGGCGAGTTCGGGACGCTCGGCTACTACCAGTATGCGGGCTGGCCGCTGGAAGTGGCAGTCGGCACCGCCCTGTTCTGGGCGCTGGTGGTGCTCCCGCTCATCAACGGGCTCGCGACCAGTATCGCGCTCGAGACGGTGCTGCTGATGCGCGGGCAGATGGATTTCGCCAACGCGCTCTCGACAGCGTTCGGGATGAGTTTCATTTCGATGCTGGGGATGGAAATCGCGATGGAGGCGACCGACTGGCTGCTGACCGGCGACCTCGGCATGACCTGGTGGGTCATCCCGCCAATGCTCGTCGTCGGCTTCCTGACGCCGTGGCCCTACAATTACTGGCGTCTGAAGAAGTACGGGGCGGCGTGCCACTGACCGGCCGGCCGCCAGTCGCACTTATGACTCCCACCCGC
>CAYMDK010000017.1:14094-20431 GCA_964389465.1 uncultured archaeon
GGGCGGCGTGCCACTGACCGGCCGGCCGCCAGTCGCACTTATGACTCCCACCCGCGTAGTTTCAGTATGTGAATAGAATGGGAACCAAACAAAACAAAAATGCAAAAAACATCAAAATAGAAATCAGGGATTCCGTAATAAGTAGATCCAATCTCGGAAATATTCCAGTGATGAGCGAAAGCGAAGCGACGCCGGCGCCTGTGGGCGGCGGCCTCTTCTCTCGCATCCTGATGGGGATACTGGGCCTGCTGCTGGGGTTGTTGATTAGTTTGGCTACCTTCTATCGATTGACGGAAATTGGCTGGGCACTCAGCAGCGATATTCCAGACGAGTTTTCAGACCAAATCCGGATTATGCAGATGCTGTTCAAGCTCGTGGCGGCTCTCTGTCTCGCCATCATCGTCTCCTCGATTGCGACCTTCATCAACACCGCATGGGCGCCGAAAGCGCTCCTTGGCAGCACGGTGGCGATGTGCGTCCTGTTACTCGGCTGCGGAATTTATGAATACATTATCATTGATGCTGTATACGGAGACCAGCTAAGTTCTGAAGAAATTCCATGGCGATACAAGCCAATGACCACCATTTCGATGCTGATGGCCTACATCAGCCTGTTCTTCGGTGGCCTGATATGGCTCATCGACTATCTCCGTCGCGGCAAGGACATGGTCCCCGCCGCGACGGAAGACGGCTGAAACGCCGCCGCATCACGCAAAATCGCGTTCCACGACCTTAATATAGCTGGAGAGCACCGCACGGCCATGCGCCCGCCGCGACCGCTGTTGCTGCTGACGGGGGCCTTGCTCGCCGCCGCTGCATTGCTGGCGACGCCCGCGACGGCGGAAGAGCCGGCGGAGCCGGTTGTCCTCTCGGCGGGGGTGCCGGCGCAGCAGATGTATCCGACGCTGGTCGAGAGCGACGACACGCTGCACGCGCTGTGGGTCGGCGGCGAGCAGGGCTGGGACAGGCCGCTGGACATCTGGTATTCGCGGTCGCTCGACGACGGCGAAAACTGGGACCAGCCATTACGGCTCAACACCGGCGCGGCGTCGGTGCTCTACCAGCAGCAGAAACCGGCGCTGGTCGCCGAGGGCGACGACGTCTACGTCTTCTGGAAGCAACGCGCGGAGCCGATGCGCTTCTTGATGGCGGCATCGCACGACGGCGGGCTGACCTGGAGCGGCGAAAGCGAGGCGCTCGCGTGCCCCGACGAGCGGGCGTGCCAGTTCCCCGCCGCGGCGATTGACGGGCAGGGGGTGCTGCACCTGGTCTACCAGCACGCCAACTCCAGCGAGGAGACGCGCTTCACCAGCCTGAAGCAGCTGTACTCCATCTCGAGCAGCGACGGCGGCGGCAACTGGAGCGAGCCCGTCGTGCTCAACCCGTTCGACCGCGGCAACCGGCAGCGCGAGCCGGAGCTGGGCTACCCGTGCGAATGCTGCGCGCCCGGTATCGCGGGCGACCCCGAGAGCGGCATCCACCTGGTCTACCGCAACATCTCTTACTGGCCGGGCAACGAGACCTGGTTCAACACCATCGCCTACCTGCGCTGGGACGGCGCGAGCCAGCCGCTAGCGGGACTGCGTGTCACCCCCTTCTGGTCGACCGGCGGGGTGGTCTGCCCCGAGTCCGGCCCGGATATCGTGGCGCAGCCCGACGGGTCGCTGCTGCTGGCGTGGAGCCACAACGGGAGCGCCAGCTACGCCACGCTGCGCGACGGGGCGCTCTCGCCGCCGAGTGTGCTGGGCGCCGGTTCCCGACCGATGGTGCAGCCCGGCGACGAAGTCGCGACGGTCTGGATGGCCGGCGGCGGCGCTTACGGCAACGTCTCGTTCAGCGTCGGCGACGAAGGGGGAATGCTGGCACTGCCGGGGAAGCAGATTGAGCCCGATATCGCCGGCGGTGTCGCCATCTTCCGCACCGATGCCAGCGGCGAGTGGGAGATTGCGGCGGTGCTCCTGCCGGCCGGCGGCGGGTCGCCTGACGGTGAGCCGCCGGTGGAGCCGCCCGCCACGATCGCCGTGGTCGACGAGCCGGCGCCCGGCTTCACGCTGGTCGATACGGAGGGCGAAATTTTCTCGCTCGAGGATTACCGCGGGCAGGTGGTGGTGCTCGAAATGATGGCGACCTGGTGCACCATCTGCGCCGCGACCGCCGGCGACACGCTGGCGCCGCTGCAGGCGCAAATCGACAACGGCACGCTCGAGGGCGTCGCGCTGCTCTCGGTCGGCGCCGACCGGCTCGAGACCAGCGAAATGCTGGCTGAGCTGGCGGCCGCGGGGGGCTACGGCTGGCGCCACGCCATCGACACAGAGGGCGCGCGGATGTCCGAGAACTACGAGGCGCTGCCGGTACCGCGGCTGGCAGTCATCGGCCCCGACGGCGAGGTCGCCTTCCTGCACCGCGGCTACATCTCGCTGGCCGACCTGCAAGTGCAGGTCGTTGCGGCGCAGGACGGGAGCGAGCCGGAAGCACCGTCAGGCGGCGAGCCGCTGGACGACGGTAGCTCCATCCCGGCGCTGCCGCTGGCTGGCGCTGTCGCCGTGCTGGCGGCCGTGGCGCGGCGGCGAAGGACACTTTAGCCGGCCGCCGATAACCCATCATGAACGAAAAACTGCGGGCGGCGCTGCCGCTGCTGGTGCTGGGGTGCGGCTGCTACGCCGGCGCGGCGCTCGGCTGGACTTTCGGCGTCGGCGCCAGCTCGGCGGTGCTGCTCTGGCTCTTCTCGATGTATCCGCTGCTGGTGCTGGTCGGTGCCGGGCTGCTCGCCGCCGGCTGGATACGGTGGCGGCAGGGAGCGTGATGCGCGGCCGGACCGCGGCCGTGCTGCTTCTGGCGCTGGCGCTGCTGCTCCTGCCGCAGCTGCCGGCCGAGCCGCCCGAGGAGGCGCCGGAGCAGCGGCTGGCGCTGGTCGAATACTTCACCGCGACGTGGTGCCCGCCCTGCCTGCCGGGCGGGCTGGCGCTCGAAGCGGTGGCCGACATGGACGAGGTGGCGGTGCTTGCCTACCATCCGCTCGAGGATGACCCGTTCGGGTCGGCCGCCATCGAAGAGCGGCTCGAGCTCTACGACGTCACCGGCTTCCCGACCTTCGTCATCAACGGCGGCAGCCGGCTCGAGGGCGCCAGCAGCCAGTCGGGCACCGGGGAGCAGTACCGCCAGCTCTTCGCGGCGAACCCCCCGGCCGAAGGCGTCGGCGTGCGCGTCGCCGCACCGCAGGTCGCCAACGGCAGCGCGACGCTAGCGGCACAGGCGACCGGCGCGCTGCCGGAGGGCGACGGCTGGGAGCTGTGGCTGGTACTTTACGAGGACCACCGCTACTGGCATGGCTGGGACGGCGAGGGCAACGGCTCGAACGGGATGCGGCTGCACCGCTGGACCGTCCGCGCGATTGCCGAGCCGGCACCGCTCTCGACGGAACCGGTCAACCGCACGGTCGTGCTCGACCCGGACTGGGACCGCGAGAATCTGGGCGTCGTGGCGTTCATCCAGCACAACGCGACGCGCGAGGTGCTGGTGGCGGGCGTCAGCGGCCCCGAGTTCCACCGCACCGCGGAGGAGCAGCCGCTGCCGGCGCCCGGCGCGCTGCTGCCGCTGCTGGGCGTCGCGGCGCTGCGGCGCTGGCGACGCAACCGTTAAAGGCGCGTCCGCGAGACCGCCGCCGTGCGCCTGCTCACGCTCCTGCTAACACGACGCAACACGACCGTGCCGCCGCTGGCGCGGTGCACCACGGGCGTGCTGCTTGCGCTGCTGTTCCTGCTGCCGGCGACGGCGGCCGAGGTGGGGCACACCCCCGGCGAGGTCGGCGACGGCGACCAGTTCAAGGCGTGGATTGACGTTGAAGGCGACTACGAGGAAGTCAAATTCTATGTCTGCACGCTGGCGGAGCCGTTCACCTGCTACGCGCCGCAGAAGGTACCGCGCGACGAGGCCGAAGCCAACGGCGATGGCAGCTACCGCTACAGCTTCACGCACGAGGTGAATGAGGGGACCTACCCCGGCTACCGCTACGAGCTCTGCACCGGCGACTGCAAGGATGATAATCGCACCAAGACGCCCGCTGGCGCCGACGACCAGTATCCGGGGCTGGAGGTCGTGGACCTGGACGACAGCGGCAGCTACTACTTCAAGGTCGAACGCAAGGCAGCGCCCGCCGCGGAAGAGGACGAAGGGCTGCCGGCACTCGCGCTACCAGTCGCCGTCATCGCGATTGCGTGGGTCGCGCGGCGGCGGTAGGCGGCGGAACAGCCGTAATACCACCCCCGGTTGCGCCTGCCGATGAACCCGGGCGACCTGCTGCTGCACCTGAACCCGCTGCTGCTGCTGGCGGCACTGGCGATGGGGGCGCTGCACCTGCGCGACGGAGACGCGGAGAAGCGGCTGCTGCAGCGCGTCTCGCTGGGGCTGCTGCTGGGCTCGCTGACCGCCAGCCTGCTGCTGCTCGGCTCCTACTTCTACCGCACCGCGCTCGAGTTCGAGTATGTCGCCGACTACTCGGCGGTCGAGCTGCCGCTGCGCTACAAGCTGGCCGGGGTGTGGGCCGGCCGCGACGGGACGCTGCTCATCTGGTGCTGGGCCGCCGCGCTGGCGCTCAACTGGGAGCTGTGGCGCGGGAGCGGCACGGCGGGCAAGGATGCGCGTCGCCGCGGTGACGCGCACCAGCACCGGTTGTTCGTACTCTTCGCTTCGGGCATCCTGCTGGCGCTGGCGGCCATCCAGCTCGCGATTAACCCGTTCACGCTCTCCGACCCGCTGCCGACCGAAGGGCGCGGGCTGAACCCGCTGCTGCAATCGCCGTGGATGACCATCCATCCGCCAATAGTCTTCACCGCCTACGGCTTTGCGGTACCGCTCTACGCCGCCGGGCTGGCGGCGCTGGTGGCGCGCGGCGACGCGTGGCTCGACGTGGGGCGGCGCTGGGCGCGCTGGTTCTGGCTGCTGACCGCGAGCGCGCTGACGATGGGGGGCTACTGGGCCTACACCACGCTCGGCTGGGGCGGCTTCTGGGCGTGGGACCCGGTCGAGACATCGGGGCTGCTGCCGTGGCTGGCGGGTACCACCTTCCTGCACGCGGCGGTGATGGGGAAGCGCAAGCGCCACTACGCGCTGCTGGGGCCGCTGCTGGCGATGATGGTGCTGCTGCTGGTACTGTTCGAGTCGTTCGTCACCCGCGGCGGCATCTGGCTCTCGGTGCACGCTTTCCTGCCGTCGCAGGGCGAGGACGCCGCACAGCGGTTCATGAGCATAATCGCCGACGACGCGTCGGTCAAGGGGCTGGTGCTGCTGCTCGGCGGCTGCCTGGCGGCGACCGGTTTCACGACGGCGCGCGCCTATTCGCGCGCGCCGTCGCCCGAGCCGCGGCAACGCGAAACGGTCGAAGAGTGGCTCGACGAGGACACGACGTTCTTCGGGGCCATCTACACCCAGCTGCTAATCCTGACCGTCGCGCTGGTGCTGCTGCTGATGGGGGTCAACGGCTACCTGCCCGGCTCCGTCTTCGAGTCCCGGCTGGCGCTGTTCGTCGCGCTGCTGGCGGCGCTCTTCGCCATCTACACGCTCCAGCGCTGGCATCCGCCGCGGCAGCTGCTCGGCTGGTGCGTCGCCGCAGCGGGAGCGAGCATAGTGCTGGGGCTGCTGCTGCTCGGCGCACGCCCCGGCTCATGGATGGCGGGCGCGGCGCTGCCGTGGGCCGCGCTCGCCGGCTACGCGGCGCTGCGCTATCTCTGGAGCTTCCGCGGGAAGCCGCTTCTGCCGCGGCTGCGTGCGTGGGGGCCGTATATCGCGCACCTCGGCATCATCCTGGTAGCGCTCGGCTACGGCGTTTCCTACGGGCTCGACCAGGTCGAGACCATCGAGCTGGAGGAGGGCGGCTCGACCGAGGCGGCCGGCTTCACGGTGACGCTCGACGACGTCGCAATGCGCCCCGGCGAGGAGAACCGGCTCGAGGCGCAGTTCCGACTGCACCGCGGCGACAAGCTCGTGGTTGACGGCACCGCGGCGCGGGTCAACACCGCCGGCACCGCCGAATGGCGCACGCTCATCTACCTTGAGCACCACCTGGACCGCGACATCTACGTCACGCTGGACGAGGCGGTCCCCGGCGAGGGCGACGAGCCGAGCCGCGCGACGCTCACCATACGGCAGATTCCCGGCATCATGCTGGTCTGGACCGGCGCGCTGCTAACGACGGGCGGCATGGCGCTCACGATGTTCACTGACTGGGCGCCGGGGAAGCGGTGGCTGCGGAAGGTCGGGAATTAAGGTCGGTGGCTCGGCACCGGTTGCCGAGCCACCGGCGTTGTCGTCCTGGCAGAGCGCCCGCTGCCGCGCTCCTTCT
>CAYMDK010000018.1:0-18680 GCA_964389465.1 uncultured archaeon
CAAATCGGGACGGGCCCACCAGCGCGGAATGGTTAAACAGGCAAGGACTCGCGGGCCGTGATTGACAGAGAATACCTCCGCGCCCGCCGCGAGTTCTGTGTCGGCCTCGCCGCCGTTGTCGCCATCTTTGTCGCGTTCGTGCTCGCGTATGTGCTGAACGACGCTAGCTGGGGCGCCGAGTCGGACAGCAGGATTGGCGAGGCGGCGCGGTATTGCGAGCGCATCACGGCCGGCTTCATCCGTGAACCGGCGAATACTCTGTCGAACATCCCCTTCGTGCTGGTCGGGCTGTGGGTGCTGTGGCGGATGCAGCACGACCCGGTCGGCGGGCGGCCGTCGCTGGCGACCCGCAGCTGGTTCACGCTCATGTACGGCGTCGCGTGCGTCGCGGTCGGCGTCGGCAGCTTCGCGATGCACGGCTTCAACACCGGCTGGGGCGGCTGGATGGACCTGACCGGCATGATGCTCTACATCACGCTGCCGGTCTTCTACAACTTCTCGCGCTTCCTCGGATGGGATGAACGACAATTCCTCGCAGGCTACCTCGGGACCAACGCCGTATTGAGCGCGCTGCACTGGCAATACGGCATCGGGCTCTTCGTCTATGGCTTCGCCATCGCCATCTGGCTGGCGCAGGAGACGGCTATCAGATACCAGCAACAGCCGCTTGCAATCTTCCTGGTACCGATTGCAGGGATAATTATACTCGTGAATTACAATCCTGTCGATTTCGTTCGCGAGCAGGTCGGCGTCATAATCTTCATGGCGCTGCTGGCGTGGTTCCTTTACCGGCTTGACGAAATCAGACTGCAACGAACCCATACACCCTATTTCTGGTGTGGCTCCGCAGCATACCTGCTAGCAAGCTTCATCTGGCGAGCGAGCCAGCAAGGTGGTGGGATGTGCGAGCCGGACTCTCTGCTGCAAGGACATGCACTATGGCACATACTAGGGGCGGTCGCGATGTTCTGCTTCTACAGGTACTTCAGGACTGAAGTCAATAACTACTGAGTTCGGTACGACCCCATGCCTCCCCGCGGCGTTATCTTCGATTTGGACGGCGTGATTGTCGACTCCTCGATGTTCCACTTCGGTGCATGGCAGCACTGGGCGCGCAAAATCGGCATTATCGAAGAGGTAGACGAGGCATGGTTCCGCGAGCACCACGGTAAGCGCAACGACGCCATCATCACCGCCACGCTTGGCCCGCTGCCGGCCACGGAGCTGGAAGCGCATGCAATGCGCAAGGAGCGCCACTTCCGCGAGCTGGCGCGGGGGCGGCTCGCGCCGCTGCCGGGCGTCGCCGCGCTGGTAGCGGCGCTGCAACGCGACGGCTGGCTGCTCGCCATCGGCACCTCGACTCCGCGCGAGAACCTGGAGCTGGTGCTGGACGCGCTGCCTTTCGGCGACGCGTTCGCGGCCGCGGCGTGCGGCGACGAAGTCCCGCACGGCAAGCCGGCGCCCGACGTCTTCCTGCGCGCCGCGGAGCTGCTCGAGCTGCCACCGGAACGCTGTGTCGTGGTGGAAGATGCACCAAGCGGAGTAGCGGCGGCGCACTCGGGGGGCTTTGCCTGCCTGGCGGTCGCGACGACGCGGCCGCGTGAACTGCTGAGCGAGGCTGAGCTACTACTAGACTCGCTGGAGGGGGCAACATCCGGGGCGGTCGCAGGGCTGCTGCGCTAACGCCCTGAAACAACATCTCCTGTTTTAAATACTGGTCGTCAACCGTTCCGGGCGTGCGCGACCCACATCTCCTCGGCCTGCAGTGCCTTGACTTTTGCGGGCTGGATGCGGCGGTAGACCTCGCCCGGACGGCGCGGCTGCCCGTCAACCTCGAGCAGCCGCGCGACCGGCAAGCCGAACTCGCGTTCGTTCTGCCGCAGCAGCGGCTCCACGACCGCCCAGTCGGCACTGGTGAAAGGGGCGAAATCGCCGCCGTTGAGCTGGTCGGTGGTGACGCGCTGGTGCGGGTCGCGAACGTAAATCGCGCCGCCTGACGCTAACGAAAACAGATTGCCGCCCGGGTAGGGTGTCGGCAGTTCGCGCAACTCGCCGTTGTCATCCCACTCTAGGCCGTTCAGGATGACGAAACCGCCGTCGTCGAGCGGGTCGCCCGCCATGAACGACTCTGCCAGGTAGTCGAGACAGGTGCCGTTGATGACCACGCGCGGGCGGCCGACCGAGTTGATGAGCGGTCGCCCGGCAGCGTTGCCCATGACGAAGACGTGTCCGCCCTTGGCACCATACATGAACGTCTGCCCGACGTCGCCGTGGACCACCAGCTCGCCAGCCTTGAGAATCTGCCCGAGCTGGTCCTGTCCGTTGCCATGCACCACGACGCGTGCGCCGTCCATCCCCGAGCCGAGATAGTCGCCCGACGAGCCGTAGACGTCGATGCGGATGTCGTCGCTGTCGGCGCCGAAGCCGTTGGCGATGAAGCGGTGTCCGTGACAGCCGAAGATAACAAAATTGTGCCAGCCCGTCTTCACCAGTTCGCCAACCGCAATCGCCAGCGAGCCCGGCCCCTCGATGTCGAAGTCCCGGGCGTCGAGCGCGACCGTACGGTCGTCCGGGTCGCCCCTACCGGCGCAGTATGCATCGCACTCTTCGGCAGCGACCGAAGTGAAGGCGCGCTCAAACGATTCATCGACGAGCGCCAGCAGCGAACTGCGGCGCAGCCGGCCGGTCGGGTAGCGCCGGTCGAGCATCAGAGTCAGCAGCGCGACCGCCTCGTGGCGCGGTCGTTTTTCGACCTGGTGCAGGAAGCCGTGCAGTTCTCCGTAGCCCCACTCCGGCACCGCCTCTCGGAAGGTGGCAAACGCCTCCTCCGCTGGCGCGTCCGGGGTGACGCCAGCCTCGCTCGCCTCCTCATGCAGGAGCGTATGCGGCTGTGGCGCGTCGCCGAGAGTGATGCGCTCGCCAAACTTGTTGGTACACTGCAGCCGGAAGCCGTCGCCGTCGGGGACGACAGAGAAGATGAATGCGCCGCCGTCGGTATGCGACCCACCGCGCGCGTTCCAGTAGCGGTCGGCGCGAGGCCAGAAACGGCCGTCCTCCTCTGAGAGCGACTCGAGCGCTGCGTCGATTACCTGCTTTTCGGACGCAGCGAAGGCAATCTGCGCCTCGCCCTCCTGCAGCGCGAAAACCTGCGGGCGCAGCATGCTGGTGTCGGTGATACCGATGAGCCGCCACGCGTCCGGAACCGACTGCGCGATGATGAAGAACCAGGGGCCGTCTGGCGAGCCGTGGATGTGAGTCGCCTGCAGCTGGCTGTAGAGCTCCTGCCTGTCGGGGGGCAGCAATGTGAAGTCACGCTCGGTCGTCGGTGCTAGTGACTCTATGACCCACTCGAGTGGGTAGCCATAGAGGCGATGGTGCAGGTCGAATACCTGCACTGAGACCTCGGTATCGGTCTGGAACAGCGGCCGCAGCCCGCGCTGCGCCAGGTAGTCGCAGACTGACTCGTAGTTAGCGAAGTCGCCGTTGTGGACCAGCGCCTCGTTCAGCCCGACGAAAGGGTGCGCCCCGCCGGGGTGCCATACCTTGCCCTTCGTGGGATAGCGGTGGTGGCCAATCCAGACATGCGCGTCCAGGTTCTCGAGCTGGTAGCAGCGGATGACGTCATCCCCGTAGCCAACCATCTTCAGCACCAGCAGGTTCCGCCCGTGGCTCAACACGAACGCCTGCGTCCCGCGGTCGCCGGCGTAGAATTCACGGTTGAGCCGGAACGAAGTCTGGAAGACATACTCGTCGGCCAACTCGCGCCCGGTCGGCGGCAGTCCGTGCGGCATCTCGACTCCCTCGCC
Source organism: uncultured archaeon (assembly GCA_964389465.1). Classification (GTDB taxonomy): domain Archaea; phylum Thermoplasmatota; class Poseidoniia; order MGIII; family CG-Epi1; genus UBA8886. The sequence continues at coordinate 3,807 of CAYMDK010000018.1, forward strand.
AAAGGCCGCCAGCATCCCGGCGCGCGGCCGCACGAAGTAGACCGCCACATCGGGCGGTCGCACCTCGAGCCCATCGATGCACTCCCAGTCGTCGCTGACCGGGAACTCGTGGGTATGGTCTATTTCGTAGGCGCCCCTGATAAGTGATTCGACCTCGGCGCGGGCTTCCGCGTCAAGGTAGGCGACCGCGAGCAGGTAGTCCTGCTCGAGCAGTTCGGTGTCGACGCCGAACTGCGCCGGGTCGAGACCCACCATGGCCACGCCGCCCCCCTTGCCGTTGCCGCGGTTGCGCATCTGTTCCAGCGCCTGCAGCAGGTGGCGGCCGGCGACCGGGACGGTCGACGCAAAGCCGATGACGCCGCAGCCGCCCTCGGCCGCCCCATCGTCGGGCGGCTGCGCTTCCGGCAGCGCAGCGCGGGAGCGCGTCACGGCCTCAATCCAGCCGGCGCGGCTCACGCGTCGAACTCCTCCGGGATGTAGCGCAGCAGGTCGCGCCGGCCACGCAGTTCCGCAACTGCCTTGAGCCCGAGCTTGCGCAGGATGTCACGCAGCTGCCACTGGAATGAAGCATAGAGATTGCCGACCCGCATGGCGCCCCAGTCGGGGTGCACCCACTCCTTCAGCTCGGGGTCGGTGGTCGTCAGCCCGAAGGGACAGCCACGCCCCCGCTCGCAGTTGGAGCAGCGGGTGCACCCCATCGCGACGAGTTCCGAAGTGCCGAGCACGCAGCCGTCGGCGCCCAGCGCAATCGCCTTCGCGACGTCCCACGCCGTGCGCACGCCGCCGCTGGCAATCAGCGTGATTTCGTCGCGGATGCCCTCCTGCTCAAGGTGGCGGTGCACTCGGGGAATGGCGAGCTCAATCGGCATCGCGATGTTCTTCTTCGCGATTTCGGGCGCGGCACCGGTGCCGCCGTAGCTGCCATCCATGTGGAAGACATGTGCGCCGGCGTAGTATGAGCCGACGGCGACCATGTCGACGTCAACCGGCGTCGAGACCTTGACTGAAATCAGCGCCCCGGGATTCATGGTCATGGCCCAGTCGATATGCTTGCGGTGGTCCTCGACCGAATAGACCGAGTGGAACGGGAAGGGCGAGAAGAGCGAGACCCACGGAACCGATTCGCGCATGTCGGCGACAGTTGTGGTGGACTTGTCGCCCAGCAGATGGCCACCGAGACCGGGCTTGGCGCCCTGCGCATACTTGAACTCGACCATCGGCGCGCGCTGGATGGTCTCCTCGCGCACGCCAAACAGCCCGGTCGCAACCTGGGTGATGACGCTGTCGGCATACGGCTTCAGCCCGTCGGGGTAGCCCCCCTCACCGGTGCAGGTCAGCGTGCCCCACTCCTGCGCCGCGATGGCGCGGGAAACCATCACCTCCTCAGAGACCGAGCCGTAGGACATCCCGCCACCGTAAATCGGAAGTGCAATCTCGAGCGTTCGCCGTGCGGGATCGCGCCGGTTGAGCGGAATCGCGGTGCCGATATCCTCGCTGTGCGCGAGCCAGTCGGCCTCGGACAGGAGCTTGAAATCGAGTCGGTCGAAGCCGCCACCCGAGCGGCCGATGCGGTGCTCGATGCCTTCGGGGGGGCGACCGTGCTCGGCCTGGAACCAGGTCGCCATAATCAGCTCGTCAGTCCAGCGCGGGTCGCCCAGGGCAGGCGGGGCTTCGAGCAGCGCGTGCGAACGGTCGTGGAAACCCTGGTGCAGGTAGTGCGTGACCTTCTCGACCAGCTGCGGGCTGGGGCTAGCGATAGCCATCTATCCCTCCGAACGCCTCACGCTCAAGGTCGCGCTGGAACATCGCGCGGCCGAGCTCCCCGCGCAGCCGCCGCACTTCCCGCAGCCCCATCGCGCCCAGAATCTCGAGCAGCTGGTCGCGCCACGCAGCCGACAGGTTCTTCAGCCGCTGGACGCCCCACTCGATGGTCAGCGACGGCGGCAGCCGGAAACGCGCCGTAGCGGCGTCGGTGACGCTTCCCTCGGGCTGCGCCTGCAGTGCCGCCAGCAGCGGCGTATCAAGCGCGACAGCGTCGAAGCCGCAGATAATCGCCTTCGGGACGTGCTCGGCGGCGGCGATGCCGCCACTGCCGATGAGCGTCACCATGTCGCGCAGCCCTTTCTCGACCAGCAGTAAATGCGCCTCCAACGCCAGGTCGCGCACGAAGCGGCCGTCGCCGCGGCCGTGGTAATCGGCCACAAGGTGGAAGACGCGCACGCCGGCGGCAATCGACGCCAGCAACGCCTCGCGCCAGCCCGGCTCGAACGGGAGCCGCTCGCAGACGATAGAGTCAGTGAGCGATAGCGCGGCGGGTGCATCGTCCAGGATTTCGACCATCCGCGGCGCTGGGGCCAGCGCCTCCAGCTCGGACGCCCTGAGCTGCGGCACCACCGCCGGCGAAGCGGCGCCCGCCTCGCGCACCAGCGGCAGCGGCAGGAATGCCAGCGTTTCGAGCTCCTCGGCAGCGTGCGCCAGCAACCGCGCCATTTCGACGCTCTGCGCCGCCTTGGGCGGCGAGTCGAACAGGATGGGTAGCTGCAGTTGCAGGCAGCGCGGCCGTTCGCCGTCGCCGTCAGTCGCAAGGTGCATCGGGCGCGACCCTATGTCGACGACGGTCGAGATGGACTCACGGCCATGGATGCCGTCGCGCGTCGGCCGCACGATTTCGGACATGTCGGTCCAGATGCGGTCCCAGCCGGGGCCGCCGAACCGCCCGCGGTAGCCCTGCCCCTTGACCGGCACCGCGCCGATGGCGGCCTCGCTCAGGATGGTTTCGACCAGCTTCGGCGCCAGATAGGCATCGCCCCACGCCTTCCACTCGGGATTGTGCCGGATGGTGACCGCCTCGGGGTGCTGGATGGTGCAGCGCAGGCAGCCGACACAATGCTCCGGCCGCGGTGCGAAGCCGCCTATCGGCCCAGAAAAAACGCCGTAGACACAGGGGCGCGCGGCGACCACGTCCCAGTCGCCCCAGTATTCCCAGGTCTCCTTCACCAGCAGCTTCAGCAGCTCGACGCGGTCCACCTCGACGAGAAAGCGGTGAGGCAGGTCGGCCAGGTCGGGCGTCGGCGCGGTGTCAATGTGGTAGCGGCGGTAGCCAACCGCCGGGACCAGCTCCGTTTCGCCCTCCAGTTGCCCCTTGCGGGGTTCGGCCATCGCCATAAATAACAGGCCGTAGAGTAGAACACCCTATATAATAAAAGCGGAAAAAGTAGGCAAACCAGCAGAAAATATTATAAAGGCTGAACAAATGTTCAATCCATGCTTGACAAGACGGACAGCGCCCTGCTGGCGACGCTGAACCGCGACGGCCGCGCCTCGCAGCGCGAGCTGGCGGCCGCCACCGGCGTTGCGCTGGGGACTGTCAGCAACCGACTGCGCCGGCTTCACGAGACGGGCGTCCTGCGCGGCTTCCTGCCCGATATTGACGCCGAGCAGGCGGGCTTCACGCTGACTGCCATCATGCAACTGCGCATCGCCAAGGGCCAGATTATCGCCGTGCAGGCCTCCGTCGCCGAGCACCCGCGCGTCTTCGGCGTCTACGATGTGACGGGCGAGTGGGACTCGCTGGTGCTGGCGCGGTTCCGCGACCGCGCCGAGATGGACGCGTTCATCAAGTCGACACTTTCGCAGCCGCACATTGAACGGACGAACACCTCGCTGGTGCTCAATACCGTCAAGCAGGAGCCGCGGGTCGTAATCTAGTCGCGCGCCCCGAATATCGCGGTGCCGACCCGCACCAGCGTTGCCCCCTCGGCAATCGCTTCCGCGAAGTCGTGCGACATGCCCATCGAGAGCTCCGGCAGCGCAACGCTCGTGGCTTCGGCAACCGCGTCGCGCAGCTGCCGCAGCTGCCGGAACCAGTCGCGCGGTCGGTCATCGAAGGGGGGAATCGACATCAGCCCCGCGACGCGCAGCCCCGGAAGTGCGGTCGCGTCGCGCACCAGCGCTGCAGCCGCGTCGGGGACGACGCCGCCCTTGGTGGCTTCGCCGCCCTGGTTCACCTGCACCAGCGCGCGGACCTCGCGTCCCTCTTCCTGCGCGACGAGCGAGAGCTTGCGCGCCAGCCGCAGCGAGTCGAGCGTGTGGATGAGCGTCGCCTGGCGAGCGACCCTCCGCGCGCGGCGCGACGAGAGCCGGCCAATGAAGTGGTAGCGCAGCCCCTCGGGCGAGAATGCAGCCGTCTTGTGCAGGAATTCGTCGGCGTGGTTCTCGCCGATGTCGCGCAGGCCCGCGTCGAACGCCGCCTCGATGGCGGAGAGCGGCTGGCGCTTGCTGACGCCGATTAGCGTGACCGCGTCGGAATCGCGGCCGGCGTCACGCGCGGCGGTCGCGACCGCCGCGCGCACCCGGGCGAGCCGCTTGGCGATTTCAGAAGAAGCCATCATCGCTCGCCCGTTGCGGTTGCTCCTCCGGGGGCGGGAGCGCTTGCAGGTAATCCTCGTAAAGGTCGACCGCGACCGGCAGCGCGAACGGGACGTGCGGCGACGTCAGTATGGCTTCACCCGCCGCGAGCGTCTGTATTTCCATGTCGAGTCGCGTCAGGTCCTGCTTGGCGGACGCCTGTAGCGACTCGCGGTCGCGGCGGTCGGCCAGTCCCATCACGAAGAGCGTGTTGAACTGGCTCAGGACTTCGGAGTGGAGCAGCTTCGGCTGCTGGCTCACCGCGCAAAGGCCGACACGGAACTTGCGCCCCTCGCGCGCAATCTGCGCGAAGACGTTACCGCGCGTCTCCGAGAGCAGCCGCTGCGACTCCTCGAGCGTCACCAGCACCGGCGGCAGCTTGGCGAACTCCTTCGGCTGCGCGTATTTCGCCTTGTGCGACTCGAAGACCGCACGCGCCAGCACCATCGAGACCAGCAGTTCCTCGGTCTCGAACATGTTGCTGGTGTCGACCAGCACCACCTTCCCGGCATCAAGGTGCGCGATAATCGCCTCCGACGCCGTGACGTCGGGGTCGCCCGAGAGCAGGTCGAACTGCCACAGGTAGCGCAGCCGCCGCTTGATGACACCAATCGTCCCGGGGTGGAACTCGCCGTGCAATTCCTCGGAAACCTGCTCGGCGTTGCGCTCGTTCAGCTCGACCAGCCAGTTGCGCTGGTAGCGCTGTCGCGCCGCGTTGAGCGCCTCGCGCTGCGGCCCCGAGAAATCGTAAAGGTGCAGCAGGTCGCGCACCTCGACCTCGCTTGCCGAGAGCCGTAGCTGGCTGTAGTTGCCGGAGAGCGGCCGCGACGAGTAGACCGCCAGCCGCTCGGCGCGCGGGTGGTGGGTGAGCCCGCGCCGGTCGGGGACGCCGCCATCGAAATATTCGCCGTGCGGGTCGAGCACCAGCAGTCCCGCCTGCCCCGACTCCAGCGCGGATGCGCAGAAGCACTTGAGCAGGTTGGACTTGCCCATACCGGTCGTCGCGAAAATGCCGATGTGGTAGGGCAGCGCCTCCGGCGCCAGCCCGACGCGATGCGGCAGCGGCTCGTCGCCGCTGCGCAAGCGCCCGACGGTCAGCGTCTCCGACGGCAGGAACTCGAAATCCGCCTCTCGCGCGCGGCGCACGCCGGAGAAGTGCGCCACCAGCCCCTTGGCGCGGCGGAAACGGCCGTCGCGCAGTACGCCCAGCACGCTGGCCGAAGCGAGTTTGTAGAGCCGCCGCTCCTTGTCGGCGAAGCCGTATTCCATCTCGGCGCCGTCCATCGCCAGCATATGCCCGGCAGTGCGCTCGAACCAGTCCTCGCCCGACGCCTCGGCACCGTAGGTGACGTTGAAGACCCGCAGATAATATGGCTCGCCGTTCTCGGCGTCCTCGACCACGACGATTTCGCCCAGCGCCAGATATTCCCCGTAGGGGCAGCGGAATTTCGCCTCGGTTACGTTGCGGCCGACAATTCGTCCCAGTTCCATTATACGCCCCGATTATGTCCCATCATGCACTCCTGTCAAGGACAGCATGGTAGTCGCTGAATAAAACGTCCCACGCCCCCGGCGCCAGCCCCTGCTCGAGCGCCGCACCCTGCAACGCCTGCCGCAGCGCATCCGTCAGGTCGCTATCGATAATGACCAGATTGTGCGCCTGTGCCAGCGGCCACGGGTAGCCCGGATAGACGGCGTCGCGCGCCAGCGCGGCGAGCGACGCCGCGACCGCGCCGTAATCGCCGCCGGCGACGTCCAGCCGGAACGCCCACTCCGAAGCGGGGTTGAGCCGCACCGCGCCCGGCCGCCCCAGGCTGTCGCAGTCCAGCGGTGCGCGCCAGCAGCCGTCGGGCGAGTCGCGCATCAGCCCCGGCAGTACCGGCGCCCCGTTGCGCGCCAGCGACGAGCGCTTGGCGACCGCCGCGACCGTGACGCCGGCGGTATCTGCGCGGTCGAGCACCAGCCGCAGCGCGTCGCGCGCCGGCGCGTGCGGGCTGGTCAGCGCGCCGTCGAGCAGCAGCAGGGAGCCGGGCGCGTCCGATCCGGCCGCGCCCGCAATGGCAAGCACCTCGAGTGCGGCGAGCGCCGCCTCGGTCTCCGCCAGCTCGCGCAGCCACTCCAGCGCCGCCGCCAGGTCGGGTGGCTGCTCTGCCGGCAGCCGGCCGGTCGCCTCGCGGTAGCGCTCGCTCCATTCGTCGGCGAAGCTGTCGGCCTCCAGCAGCCGCACCTCGAGCACCGCCTCGCGCTCGAGCACCTCGCCGGAGTCGGCGGCGGCCGCCTCCTCGCCATCGCGCACCACGACGCGCCCCGCGCGAAGCGCCACGACTGCGAAGGCGCCGCCGTCGAGCAGCATGCGCGAAGAGCCGTCGACCGCCGCGACCAGCGCGGGCGGCGTCGCGGGCGGCAGCGGCACGAACTCCGCCCCGGGCGGCGCGCTGCCGTGCGTTGCGAGCCGCGCCGCGATTGCGTCCAGCTGCGCGCGCACCGGGTCCATGCTGCCCGAAAGGGGGCGGGGTTATAGCGCTCAACCCGCGACTATCTTCACTACGTCTCCGTCCTGCAGCACGTGGTCCTTGCCGATGATGCGCTTCGTGCGACAGTCTATGGCGCGGATGAAGCCGTCGCCGATATCGCTGTGCACCTTGTACGCCAGCTCCAGCGCGGTCGCGCCGCGCGGCAGCAGGTAGCCGTCCGGCAGAACTTTGCCGTGTGAGTCGGCGTAGTGCGTCTCGTCCTCGACCGGGAAGGCGGCAATCAGGTCGAGCCGCTCGAGCACCGCCGCCTCGAGGCAATGCTGGACGCCGGTTCCATCCCCTGAAATGAACGCGGCGATGCGCTCGAGGCCGGCGCGCTGCGCGTCGGTGGGCGCTGCACCGTCGGCGAGCGCGAACCCGCTGTCGCCCGGCCGGTAGGCGATAAGACCGGCCTTGGCGGCGTTGCGCAGCGCCAGCTCGTAGTCGGCGGCGACCGGGATTCCGCCCGCCGCTGCCAGCGCCGCCAGATTTTCGGCCGGCGCGATGTCGGCCTTGTTGGCTGCGACTATGATTGGTTTTCCAAGCGCCTGCATTTTTTGCGCAAGGGCAAGGCCCTCCGTGTCGCCCCACGCCTGCACGTTCGCCGGCAGGTCGCACTCCCGCAGCGCGGCGACAACCTGCTCGCGCGAGAAGCCGAGGCCGGCCAGCCGCTCGGCGAGGAAATCCTCGAGCGAGCGGCCCGACTCGACCGCGCGCGCCGAGCGGCTCCAGTTGCGCAGGATAATCCCGGCGAGCCAGTGGTGCACTTCACCAGCGAGGAATTCCACTTCGCGCAGCGGGTCCGCCCCTTCGACGTGGTTGCCCTCGAGGTCGGTGCTGCCGCTGGCGTCGACAATCTGGATGAGCACGTCCGCCTGCCGCAGGTCGTCGAGGAACTGGTTGCCCATCCCCCGCCCCTCGTGCGCGCCCGGCACCAGCCCGGCGACGTCAACCAGCTCGACCGGCAGGTAGCGCGTCCCGCCGAGACAGGGCGAGTTGTGCGGCTCGCATTCGACCCCGAGCGAGCCGCAGGGGCACTCACGGCGGACGTGCGCGACGCCAACGTTGGAGTCGATGGTCGTGAAAGGGTAGTCACCGATTTGCGCGTCGGCCGCCGTTGCGGCCGAAAAGAAGGTGGATTTGCCCGCGTTGGGCTTGCCGACCAGCCCGACCTTCATCCAAGTCCGCCGATGCTGGGGCCGAAATCGCGTGGCCCCTTCTTCTTCGGCTTCTTCTCTTCGGCCTCGGCCTCGGCCTCGTCAGCTTCCGCGGGCTCCGCCTCCGCCGGTTCCGGTTCCGGCTCGGTGGCGACCGGCTCGGGCGCCGCAACGGGCCGAGTCGCACGCAGCTCCGCCAACCGCTCGTCGCGTGACCGGGGGTCGGCCGACGGCGGTGCTGGCGCCGTGGGCGCCGCGTCGCCAAAGAACGCCGCCATGCGCTCGCTGCGTTCGCTCGGCGGCGGTGCGGGCGCGGGAGCCTCGGCGGGAGCGTCAACTTGCGGCGGGGCAGCCGGCGCGCCTTCGGCAGCGCCGGCTGCCTCTTCGGCAGGCGCTTCAGCGCGCGGCGCGTCGTGGTCGACAACGGCGCCGTCCGGTTCTACGCGAGCCACGTGCTTGCACGCCGGACAGCGGAAGGCGCCCGGCCGCGGGACGCGCACGCGCGAGCCGCACTGCTGGCAGTTGAGCACCAGCGGGAATTTGACGCTCGGCTCGGCCAGCGTCGGACCGGACCGCTTCGGCAGCGCCGGCTTCCGTTCGCGGTTGCGGTAGCGATAGAAGACTGCGCCGCCGACCGCGGCCAGCGCAACGAATAGAAGGTAGAACGGCAGCAGCCCGCCACCGCTCTCGACGGTGAAAGCGAGCTCGAGCTCGTTGTTGGACTCGTCGCTCTCGGCCACTTCGTTGTCGGGGTCAATCACCGCCTCGAGCCGGTGGCTGCCTTCGGTCGCGTCGAAGCTGACCGCCACGACATTGTCGCGCCAGCCGGCGGCAATCTGGTTGACCCGCTCGCCACCGATGAAGGTGCCGTCGAGGTAGAAACCGACGTAGACGCTCTCCAGGTCAGCACCGCCTGCCAGCACCGTCACCGACGCGGTGACGCGGTCGCCCTCCGCGGGCGACGAGGGCGAGATGCGCAAGTCCTCGAGGTAGGCGTCGGAGATCGACTCGGAGGCGAGGCTCAGCGCGACGGTGTCAACCACTGCCGAGTCGCTGCTCGAGCGCGCCGAAAGCGTGCCGCTCCAGGGGCCGGAACCGTCCGGCACCGTGATGCGCAGGTAGCCCGGCTTCTCCACGCCGGCGCCGAGGGTCGCGACGGTCCAGTCGAGGACCGCGCCGCCCTGTGTCGCGAGCAGTCCGCTAGCGTCCAGCTCGATGGTGTCGGCCGCGTTGCCGCTGTTGGTGACGGTGTAGCGGTAGAACAGGGTCTGCCCTGCGCGGCCGGACTGCGACGCGGGGTCGGTCATCACCAGCGAAACGCCGCGCGTCGAGCTGACGTTCAGCTCGAGCGGCAGGCTGGCGTTCGCGTCCACCCCCTGCGCGACCAGCGTGAAGCCGTGGCTGCCGGCGGTCGCGTCGCTGCCGACGGTGACGCGCAGGCCGATGGCCACGTTTGCACCGGCGCCCAGCGTGGCGTTGTCCGGCGTGAAGGTAACGTTCCAGCCGGCCGGCAACCCCTCGAGCGTGAAAGTGGCGCTGTCATTACCGTTGCCGCTGTTGCGCAGGTCAACCAGCCAGTTCGCCTCGCCACCGGGGGCGGCGGTCGCCGGCCCGGAAACCAGCAGCAGCGCGAATCCGTGGGATTGCGAAACCTCGAGCTCGAGCGCGACGGTCGAGACGTGCGCCGACTCTTCATTGTCCTCGACGCGCAGCGTAATCACGTGCGCGCCGGCGCTGGCATCGGCCGGGACGCTGACGTTGACCGTCACGATTTCCGGCACGCCGACTCCGACGACGAGGGTATCACGACCCTCGAACTCCTCGATGCCGGCGACCGTCGCCCAGCCGGCGTCATCGCCCTGCGCTTCAACCACCAGCCGCGTCGTAGCGCTGCCGGGGTCGTAGAGTGCGACCGCACCGAGCAGGAACTGCACCGTCTCGCCCGGCGCTACCGGTCCTTCGGGAGCGGCCAGCAGCTGGAGGCCGGTCGCGACCAGTGTGCTGCTGTTGCCTGCCGTGATATCAAGCCCCGCCTCGTCGGCAGTCAGCGAACGCGCATCGACCGTCAGCTGCGCCAGCGTCCCGGGCGCTGCCATCCCCGGATTGGCTATTACCGTCAGCTCGCGCGACTCGAACGGCGCGAACGGCAGCTCCTCGGTCGAGCCGCTGACCCATGCGCCGCCGACCGTGATTTCGAGCGAGTCGGCGCCGTTGCCGTCGTTGGTCACGGTAAAGCGCAGCGTCGTCGAGACGTTGCCGAGCAGCTTCGCCTCCGGGGGCATCGCGACCGCGACGCCGAAATCCTGGTTGACGGTAACGTTGGCGTGGAATCGCGCCAGCCGCGAACCCGAAGTCGCCTCGATAACGGCGTGCGCGGTCTCGACCGCCTCGGCGTCATCGGGCGCGGTGATTCCGAGAGAAACGGTCGCCGCGCCGCCGGCCGGGACCGACTTGGACCAGCCGCTGCTGTTGTCAAAGCTGGCGCTCCAGCCGTCCGGCAGCGTTGCCGAGAGCGTAACATCGAGCGGCTCGTCCTCATGGTTCAGCACCTGCAGGTCGAACCAGGCGGTCGCGCCGGGGTCGACAAAAGCGCGGTCGTTGCCCTCCTCTAGCGGCCAGAGGCCCAGCCCTGAAGGCGCCAGCACTTCCAGCCGCAGCGCCACCTGCTCCTGTATCGCGCTGCTGCTGGCGCGCAGGGTGAGGTTGTGCGCCGTCCCCGGAGAGGCTTCGCGCGGAATGGTGAAGTTGAGCCACGCGAAGCCGTGCTCATCGGCCGCCAGCGTCAGCGACGCCGGCTCGAGCGAGGACTCCCACCCGGGGTCACCCGCGACCAGCGCCAGCTCGAAATCATCGCTGGCGTCCCCGAGGTTCGCCAGCTCGAGCCGGAACGAGGCGACCCCGCCCGGCAACGCGCCGGCGACCGGCGAAGCAGCCATCATCCCGCCGACCGAGGTATTGGTCACGACGCTCGCGCTATGGCTCGAATTGCCCTGCGAAGTGGCAGTGAAGAATATTTCGCGTGACTCGTTCCACCCGGCGTCGGCGGGCGGTCGCAGCTGCAGCTCGGCCTGCGCGGTTGCACCGGGACCGAGGCTGGCCTGCCCGGCGGGCGCGCCGCCGATGCGGATTTGCGCCTGCCAGTTGGTGCCGGTGAAGAGGTCAAACGTGTCGTTGCCGTTGCCGCTATTGGTGACGCGCACCGGGTAGGAAACCCAGGTGTCAGGGAAGACCCGCTGCGCCGCGACCGGCAGCTCGAGCGCGACGCCGTAGTGCTGCGAGACGTTGACGCGCAGCGCAAGGCTGGCACTGGCGTTGGCGTCGCCCTGCGAAGTGGCGACGAGCGTTACGAGGTGCTCACCGGCAGACGCGCTGGCGTTGGCGTCAACCGTCACCGCCAGCGCGACCGTGGCGTTGGGCGCGACGTCGCTGGCGTTGGCGGGCCAGCTGCCGCCCCATCCGGTGGGGAGCGTCGCCGTAATCGTGTAGTTATCGGCGACGACGCCGCTGTTGCGCAGCGTGACGCTGAAGACGGCCGCGCCACCGGGGTCGGCGTCGCGGCTCGCGTTGGCGGTCTCCAGCTCGACTCCATATTGGGGGCGAACGGTGAGCGGCCGGCTGGCGTTGTTGTTGTCGTAGCGCACCTCCTCGTTGCTGGTGGCGTCGATGACGCAGACTACCCAGATACGGTACTCGCCCGGTGCAGGCGCGGTCCAATCAAAGCTGGTCAGGTCGAGCACCGAGTTGGCGTCGATGTCCAGCTCCTGTTCCTCATGCAGCAGCTCGCCGCTGGCGGGGTCATCCAGCCGCACCTCGACCGTAATATCAAGCGCGTCGTGGTTGCCCTCGTTGCGCACCGTGAGCGGGAAGAAAGTCAGCTCCTCGCCCTCGAGCGCCGCGTCAACCTCGTCGCCGTCGGCGTTGGTAATCGTGATGTCATCGCGGTAGACCGCAAGGTCAGCCAGGTCGGCCGACCAGACCGAGCCGTCCACGACGAGGTCGAGCAGCCCGTCGCCGTCGACGTCGGCCGCTGCAGGCGAGTTGAAGATGCGGTTGGAATTCTCGCGATTCTCGAGCGTTACGTGCCACAGCTCGGACTGCCCCCCGCCGCCGCTGCGGCCGTCGCTGCCGTCAAGCGCGAAGCACTCGGGGGTGGTGCAGCTGAAGACGTCCCAGTTGTCGCTGCCGAGGCTGTCCTCAGTGTTGATGACCGCCAGGATTGGCGACGCAATCGCGTGCTCGTCGTCATCCCAGCCGCCCCCGGACGAGGTGTCGTAGGTGGTGTGCCACAGTTGCGTGCGGTCCGCCTCGAGCGCCCAGACATGCGTCTCCTCAGTGTTGGAGGTCGCGCTGGGGTCGAGCCAGGTGACCGCCACCAGCTCCAGGTCGCCGTCGCCGTCAACGTCGCCGATGGCGGGCGTCGCGTCCATGTCGCCACCGTCACTGAAGGTGTAGCTTGAGCCCCAGTCGGCCGCCGCCGTCCCGTCCAGCTGGTAGACGTGCAGGCTGGCGTCGCCGCCATCCTCGGGCGCCGGGCGTGGCACGATAATCTCGGTGCCGTCGTCGTCGGTAAAGTCGGCCAGCAGCAGGCTCGGCAGCAGCGGGTGCAGGTTGCCGTCATCGGGGTCGACGATACTGCCGACGGTCTTGGGCCCCCAGCCCGAAATCGCGTTGCCACCCTGAATACCGTAGACTTTCAGGTTGCCGTTGTCATGGAACGAAACGAAGATTTTACGGCTGGCACTCTCGCGCAGCACCACCGGCGACGATACCTCGGTCGCGTCGAATTCGTAGCGCCAGAGGCGGGTGCCGTTGCCGTCGAGCGCGATAACAGCCGCGGTGCCTTCGTCGGTCAGCCCGCTTATAACCAGGTCATCGCCACCATCAAGGTCGGCGACAGCCGGGTTAGAGCGGATAATCGTGAGACCGGTATCGTATGACCAGTGGCCATTCGACCAGACTGCGCCGGAACCGCCGTAGGTGCCCGAGCCCGAATTCCAGCTAATCTTCGGCTCGAAGAATTCCACGACGCCGTGCGGGGTCGCGATGGCGATATCGGGGCGTCCGTTACCGTTGAAGTCGCCCAGCACGGGAGTCGCGTACGCCGCGTCGTAGCTGGCGAACTCGGTCTCGAGCGAATTGTTGGAGCTGTCGCGCACGATACCGAGGTCGCGCTTCCACATCAGCCGGCCGGGGAAGCCGCCGTCGCGGATTTCGAGGAAACCGCGCAGGTCGTCGCCATCCTCCTCGGCGGTGGCGTAGGCGATATGCAGCACGTTGCGGTCGTATTCGCCGTCAACGCCGGCCGAGAAATTGCCGATGACGCTGCCCCAGGAGAAGACCGTTTCGCACTCGGCCACGCCACTGCAGTCGTTGCCGGGGTCACCGTTACCGCGGTCCCATGAAACGACCGGCTCGCGCTTGTCAATCGAGCGGTCGGTCGGCGCGGCGAGGCCGCTGTGGGTAGCGTCGCCGCCGAACATGGCCCAGTCGCCGCTGGCGGACGGCAGCGCCAGCAACAGCACCAACAGCAACGCGGTCGCCCGGCGAGTCATCGCGGGCGAGTCCGCTGGCTGCTAAATTAGAGTGGCGGTTACCCGCGTTCTCAATAAGCGCAGCCGCATCGGCAGGGTGATGGCAACCGGGACGCACGCCTGCCTCGAGGACGAACGCAACGCCAGCGTGCTCGTCAACGTCAACGGTGAGCTGCTGCCGCGCAAGGAAGCAACGGTCTCGGTCTTCGACGCCGGCTTCCTGCTCGGTGACGGGGTCTGGGAGGGACTGCGGCTGCACAAAGGGAAATTCGCGTTCCTGCCGGAGCACCTGCAACGGCTGGGCGCCGGTGCGGAGGCAATCGGCCTCGAGCTACCGCTATCGCTGGCAGAACTGGAGGGCGAGCTCTACCGCACGGTCGCGGCGAACGGGATGGAGGATGGCGCGCACGTGCGGCTGGTCGTCTCGCGCGGACCCAAGGCGACGCCGTTCCAGGACCCGCGCGCCTCGGCGGGCGGGCCGACGCTGGTAATCATCCCCGAGTGGAAGACGCCCGACCCGGCGCTCTACACGCGCGGAATCGCGCTCGTCAGCGTGGCGACGCGGCGGCCCGGCCCCGAAGTGCAGGACCCCCGCATCAACAGCCTCAGCAAGCACAACTGCATCCAGGCCTGCCGCGAGGCCGCCGCACTGGGGGGCGACGAGGGCATCATGCTCGACCCGCACGGCAACGTCTCGACCTGCAACTCGACCCACTTTTTCCACGTCGCCGGCGGCGAGGTGCGCACCTCGACCGGCCGCTACTGCCTCGGCGGGATTACCCGCCAGGCGATACTCCGCCTCTGCCACGAAGCGGGCATCGCCTGCCGCGAGGCGGACTTCCCACCCACGGCGCTCGTCGAAGCGGAAGAGGCGTTCGTCACCGGCACTTTCGGGGGAGTAACGCCCGCCCGCAGCATTGACAGCCGCGCCCTCCCGGTGCCCGGACCGGTGACGGCGCGGCTGCGCGGGCTCTACGAGCGAATGCTGGAGCAAGCGTGACGTTGTGCATCGCGATGTGGTCCGGCCCGCGCAACATCTCGACGGCGATGATGCGCGCGTGGGAGAATCGCCCCGACACGGTTGTCGTGGACGAGCCGCTCTACGCGCACTTCCTCGCGGAAACTGGCATCGAGCACCCTGGCCGCGACGAGGTCATCGCCGCCGGCGAGACCGACTGGCAGCGCGCGGTCGCGGGGTTGCTGGCGCCGGTCGAATCCGCAATATTCTACCAGAAACAGATGACGCACCACCTGCTGCCGCACATC
>CAYMDK010000019.1:0-18150 GCA_964389465.1 uncultured archaeon
TCGCGCTGCCGGGCCGCCTCGGCGGCGAAGACCGCCATCTTCAGCCCGAAAGTAACAGGCGTCGCCCACTGGCCGTGGGTGCGCCCCAGCATCACCAGGTCGCGGTGCTCGCGTGCCTGTCCCGTCAGTGCGGTGATGAGCGCCTCGAGACCGTCGGCGACCAGCACCAGCGCGTCGCGATGCTGCAACGCGCGGGCGGTATCGACGATGTCGTAGCTGGTCGCGCCGAAGTGCACCGACCCGCCCGCGTCGCCCGCTTGCTCTGCGAGGGCTTTCGCGATCGCCATGATATCGTGCCTGATTTCCGCCTCGATGGCTTCGACGCGGTCGCGTTTGACCTTCGGAATCGCCTTGCGGATTGCCGTACCGTGCCCTTTCGGAATCAGCCCCAGCGCTTCCTGTTCTTCGGCAAGGGTCGCCTCGACTTCGAGCAACACTCGCAGCCAGGCGTCGGCGCCGAAGATGGTGCGCATCTGCTCGCGACCGTAGCGATAGTCGAGTACACAGGTGGGGTCCACGCTGGCGCACAGCCCCTCATCTTAAAGCCCTCCTCTCGCCAGAAACCTTTATTTCCCCGGCATGGAGAGTGCGGGCGTGCGACTAAATCGAATCTCCCTGTTGGCAGCGCTGTTGCTCGCAGCCGTAGCGCTGCTGATGTTGGCAACTCCTGTCTCCGCATTCCACAATGATGTTGACCTGGAGCCTTCCAATATGACGCTTGACCCTGAGGACCCGGTGGCACACGAAGTATTTCAGGCCTCTTTTGAAGTAAAAAACAATGGCGATGAGCCGGCAGTCAACGTCACAATCCTGGTGATGAATTACACTAGCGATTGCGAGGTTGGCGATGAGTGGTGCGACGTGGTTTATGACGAGATGGTTGAGGTCATTGGCGGCGACAAGGCCATCTTGGTAGAGTTCGACTGGACCGACCACGGTGAAGGCGCCCGGACATTCTCGGTACATCTCGACTGGAATAACGACATCATTGAAACCGACGAGGATAACAACGCACTCTACTATGATTTTGAGGTATTTGGTGAACCAACAGCTGACCTTGAATTCATCGAGGGGACGACTGTAATCGCAGCGCCGTCAGACCCGGCTGTAGATGATGTCGTCGATATCGTGGTGCTGTTCCAGAATTCAGGTCGCGCTTCGGCACCCCAGTTCTTCGTCACGTTCCAGGATATCCTTGACGGCGTGACGACCGAAATCGAGACGCTGGAAGTGCGTAACGTTCAGGAGGGCAGCCCGGCTCAGGTCAACATCACCTGGCGACCTGGAGACGAAGGCAACCATACGATTCGCATAATTCTCGATTCGCAGGACGATCTCGAGGAGACTGATGAGAACAACAATGTTTTCGACGAGGCTATTTTTGTTCACCCTCACACTCCCGAACTTACTGTCAGTGTCAATCGGGGACTGGTGGCACTACCGCTGGATGACTGGCTGGAAATGCCGTTCCAGAACCACGCCATCAATCTCTCGGTATTGATTTATAACAACGACAGCGTCGAAGCGGCTTCGGACGTGAGGGTTCGTTTCTGGGACCAGCCCGAAGGAGGTAGCGCTAGCGAAATTGCCGACTTCGTGATTGGTACGGTCGAGAATGGCACCACGCGCGGAATAATCTACATCCCGGGCGAAGAACTCGCATGGGTTACGTGGGATCTGGACAGTGGGACATCCATCGTTGGCAACCACACTATCATCGTCGAGGTTGACCCGCTGAACACCATCGAGGAATGGAATGAGGATGACAATCGCCGCTTCTTCAACGTAACCGTGCTGGAGCCGCAGCCCGATCTCGAGGTCACGGCGGTCGCAGTTGCCGGGGAACCAGCTCGCGGGATACCCTCAACCGTTACTGTATCGGTGCTCAACGGTGGGGCGGAGACTGTCTCTGGTGCCTACATCGAATTGCGAGTCGATGGTGAAAGAGTAAATAGCTGGAATATCACCCTCGCAGAGGGGGAACTACGCGAGCTTGATTATGATTATACCTGGGCTGAGCATAACCCTACCGTAATGGGCTATGCCGACCCTGAGAAAGTAATTGATGAGCTGGACGAGTCCAACAATTACAAGTCAATCTGGGTTGAGATTGCTGCTCCACGCCACGACGTACAACTGGGTGCAATCACCCACGCCGGCGAAGCTTTCGAGGGGCAATGGGTCGAGCTGAATGTCGAGCTCCAGAACTTGCTTGGAGAAGTTCCACATTATCGCCTTTCGCTCTTTGTCGATAACGCAACCGCACCCGAATACCAGGACCCTGACCAGATGCAGGAGCTATACTACGTCGAGGGCTTCAACCTGGCCTACAACGAATCACGCGTTGTCTCAATCTGGTGGTACAACACCGTCGGTTTCGGCTGGCATAACCTGACTGTCGAAGTCGAGGTCATGGACCATACCTATCCCGACCTGAACCTGAGCGACAACCGTAATACGACCAGTTTCTATCTCAAACAGATTTTCTACCAGCTTTCGCTTGAGATTGAGCCACTTCCCGAAAAAATCCGGCTGAACGAGACTGTACGCGTCATCGTCAACGCCTTCAATTTTGGACCTGAAATTCTGTCCGAGGGAGCGGAGGTGATAGTAACCGGTAACGGCACGCAGTGCGAGCCGGGGCTCCTGCGTACGCGCGGACTTGAACGCGCCACTGGCGAGGATAATCTAGAGTTCTTCTGCACTCCCAACGCCACCGGCCCCTACGTTATCGAGGCGCGGATTGACCCTGATAACATCCATGACGAGCCTAATGAAGACGACAACTTCGCGACGGGTGTTGTGAATGTCACCAACGAGGAATTCACGCCAGTCACTCCGCCAGTAATCCAGGATGACTCGTTCATCACGCAGCCCATAGTCTGGGTACCACTTGCAACGCTGGCGGTCATCGGTGCCGGCATGTTCGCATACTACCGCTTGCGCGGTGATGACGACTTCCTCCCCGGCACCCGCGGGCGCCAGTCAGGGGGTAGCGCGCCGGGACAGGCGTCCGGTTCGGCTACCTTCCGCTACGATGCAGAGTCGGGCATAACCTACGACGCAACGACCGGCGAAGTTATCGGCGAGAAAAAGAAAGATTAGTAGACGTCGCGCAGGTAGCGCTTCTCTTCCTTCATCAGTGTGCGGTTGACGTAGTGCTCCGCCTCTTCGTCGGAGAAGCTGCCGTGTTCCCGCGCGATATCGATGAGCGCCTGATGGACATCCTTGGCCATGTAGTCCTTGTCGCCGCAGACGTAGAAGTAGGCGCCCCCCTCGAGCCACTTCCAGATCTCGGCGGACGCCTGCTGGAGCCGGTGCTGGACGTAGATTTTATCGGGCTGGTCGCGCGAGAAAGCAGTATCGAGCCGCGTCAGCAGTCCCGATTCCTGCCAGCCGCGAAATTCCTCTTCGTAGAAGAAGGTCGTTTTCTCGAACCACTCTCCGAAGATGAGCCAGTTGCGTCCGGTTGCACCGTCGAGTTCGCGCTGTTCCAGGAAGGCGCGGAAGGGCGCGATGCCGGTGCCGGGGCCGACCATGATGACGTCACGGCTGCCGTCCTCGGGGATGACGAACTCGCGCGTCGGCTGGATGAAGACCGGCATTTCTGTTTCGCCTACGGTGACGCGGTCGGCGATGAAGCCGGTCGCGAGCCCGGCGCGGTCGCGCTCGAAGTTGTGGTAGCGTACGACCGCCACGGTCAGGTGCACCTCGCCCGGGTGGGCGGCGGGAGCGGAAGCGATGGAGTATAGTCGGGGGGTGATGCCGCCTACAGATTGGGCGAACTCCTGTGCGCTGAAGCTCACGGTCGGGTATTCGTCCAGTATGTCGATGTAGTCGCGGACGTTCAGGTACTGGTCCAGCGCCGTGCGGTCCGCCAGCAGCTGTTCGAGCCCCGGCTGGTCGCCTGACGGGAGTTTCGCCATCAGCGGCTTCAGGAACTTGCGGTTGGCGCGGTGGATGGTCAAATGGTTCTCAAGGGCTTCGCGGAAGCTCATTTCGCCCTTGCGCTTCAGCTCGACCACCTCGTCGCCGCTGGCGCCCAGCTTGGCGAGCAGCGCGTCAACGAGTTCGGAGTCGTTGCGCGGGAAGAGTCCGAGGGAGTCGCCCGCCTTGTATTCGAGTCCGCTCCCCGTAATATCAACGACGTAGTGGAAGGTTTCCTTGACGTCGTCGCGGGCCAGGCAATAAGCTTCCTTGATGGTCGCGGGGAACGGATTCTTGCGGCCGTATTCCATCTTCAGCTCTTGCGTGGCGGGTGCGGCGTGCTGCTAGCCTTGCGGCGGCCGTGTGCCTTCTTGCGGCTGGGGCGCACCTTCTCGGCGCCCTTGCCCTTGCGGCGCAGCCCGCGGCTCTTCTTGCCGGCGGATGTCAGGCTGCGGTGGACGCGGCCCTTGTGCGCGCGGCCGCAAATCCAGTTAATCTTGGGGTCGGCCATGATGACCGGATGGTGCGGGTCGACCATGATAATCTCGAACCACTTGTAACGCCCGTCCTCAACCACCCAGTAGGAGTTGAGCACTTCGAGATTGGGAAACTTGCGCGCAGTCCGCTCCTCGGCAATTGACTGCAGTGACTTGGCGACGGTAATCCTGGCGATGCCGGTGCGCTTGGCACGCCGGCCGCCCTTGATGGCGGGCTTGCGCATGCTCCCGCGACGGATGCGTGTGCGCGCCATCACGAAGCCCTGCTTGGCGCGGAAGCCCAGCTTGCGCGCCCGGTCGAGCCGCGTTGGTCGCTCGATGCGCTCGACGGCTCGCTCGCGCCGGAATGTGAGCAGCCGCTCGCGCTGCATGGCCCTGATGGAATCGCCCGGGCGGTTCCACGCGTCCCCGATGTAGGAGTATACTGATTTCGACATCGCGATATCCTCGCTTCACGGGTTCAGCCGCAGCCACATTCCCGCATCGCGCCGACCGCCCCCTGATTATAAAGCTTCAGGCTGGTGCCCATCCGATGGCTGCGATTTGCTTCATAGTTAATCCCGCTTCCGGGATGGGACGTACCGGCCGCCATCTGGAAGAATTGCGACGGCAGGCGGCCGACCTTGGCGGCGAATGGCTCATTACCGAACGCCCCGGCCACGCGACCGAACTGGCAGCTAACGCTGCCGGGTGCGAAATTATGGTGGCGGTCGGCGGCGACGGCACGGTGCATGAAGTCGTCAACGGGCTGATGCAGTTCTCCGTTGCCGAACGGCCGGCGCTGGCGGTCATCCCGAGCGGCACCGGCAACGACTTCGTTTTTGGCTCGCGCGCACCCCCGAGCGCCACGCGCGCGCTGGCGGCGCTGCGTGACGGCGCGCGCAAGCGGTTCGACCTGGCGCACCTGCGCGGTGCGGGACGCGATGAGTATATCTGCAATACGGCAGGAATCGGCTTCGACGCGACCGTGAATGTGCAGAGCCGTTACGTGCTGCTGCGCGACTTCCCGAAATACCTGGTCGCGACGTTGTGGACGATTCTCTATCACTTCGGGGCGCCCCGCATGGCACTGCGCTGGGAAGGTGGCCGTGCGGCTTACCGCGTGATGATGCTGGTGGTCGGCAATGGCCCGCGCGAAGGGGGCGGCTTCCTGACGACGCCCGACTCGCAGATGGACGACGGCATCCTCGATTTCCTGATTGCCGGCCAGGTTGACCGGCTACAGATGCTGGGGCTGCTGCCGCAGGTGCTCGCCGGCACCCATCTCGGCAGTCCGGCGGTGCGGCTCGTCTCGACCACGCGGCTGGCGCTGGCGAGCGAGAGCGACCTCTGCGTCCAGGCCGACGGCGAGTTCTACTGCCTCCCCGGCGACGGGGTGCGGCGGCTCGATGTGCGGGTGGTGCCCGGGGCACTGGAATTAGTCGTCGAGCAGGATTAGCGGGCTGGCGCGGATGTCGGGCAGATCGTCGCGCTCGAGCGGTGCGAAGTAAGCGCGCAGCGCCGCGATGTGTTCGCCGAGCGCGAGCCCCATGTAGCGCTCGCGGTCGACCGACGCGAGCAGTTCCAGCCCGGCTGGCGCGAGCGACTGCGCGCCGGCGATGTCCTTCCGGGTCAGCATCGCCAGCCGCACCTTCAGCAGCGCCGCCGAGACTTTGATGAGTCCTTGCAGGAAACGGTGCGGCGGGCTGCGGCGCGGGACCGCCAGCCAGAGCGCTTCCCACGCTTCGTGAGATTCCCAGTAAAAGTGGGCGTTGCAGAGGTCCACACCGTGGCGCCAGCCGTCGAGCGTGCGCCACTCCCCCGGGCGCCATGGCGCGTGCGGCTCGTCATCGGCGCCGTAGCTGTGGCCGTGCGGGTTCGCGACCGGGTGCGGGTGCAGCCCCGGCAGGTAGCGGTAGGGCGGCAGCGTCTGCGTCGAGTAGCGCTGTGCATCCCGCTCCAGCTCCGGCTCGTCCCGTGCCATGCGCATGCGGGGGCAGGGGTAGCCATATTTGTCAGCCCCTGCAGTGGCCGCGGATGGACCTGGCGGGGATGCTACAGGAGTGCGGCGCGGTGCAGTTCGGCGATTTTCGCCTTACCTCGGGCCGCCGCTCGAAATTCTACGTCAACCTGAAGCTGGCCGCGACCCGGCCGCAGATACTCGAGCGCATCGCAAGCGAGATGGCGCAGCTGCTCCCCGACGAGGCGGAGGTCATCGCCGGGATGGAGCTGGGCGCCGTGCCGCTGGCGGTCGCGCTTTCGCTGAAGACGGGGCTGCCCTACGTCATGATTCGCAAGGACGAGCGTGTCCACGGCACCGGCAGCCGCATCGAGGGCGAGCTGCTGGGGAACGTGGTCGTGGTCGAGGATGTCGCCACCAGCGGCGGCTCGCTGGTTGACGCGGTCGAAGTCATCCGCCGTGCGGGCGGCACTGTCACGCGCGCTATCGTCGTGGTCGACCGCGAGGAGGGCGCCGACGAGGCGCTGCACGCGGTCGATATCGAGCTGCTGCCGCTGGTCCGCATCGGGAGCCTGCTGCGGGAAGAGTGATGACTCGCGTTCTCCTCGTTGGCTCCGGCGCGCGCGAGCACGCGATTGCCCGCGCATTTTGTCACTCGGGCGCCGAAGTCAGCTGCTTCGCATCGAACCTGAACCCCGGCATCATGACACTCGCCGCTGGCTTCGAGCTGGGCGAGCTGGACGCCCCGCAGGCGGTGGCCGACTACGCCACCCGGCAGCGGGCGGAGCTGGCGGTCATCGGCCCCGAGGCGCCGCTCGCTGCGGGAGTTGCCGACGCGCTGCGCGCAGCCGGCATCGCGACCGTCGGTCCCGGCCGCGAGCTGGCGCGAATCGAGACTTCCAAGGCGTTCGCGCGCGACCTGCTGGTGCGGCACGGGATTCCCGGCTGCCCGCGCTACCGCACTTTCGACGCGCTCGAGGGCGTCGCCGACTGGCTGGCGGAGCTGGGCGACGGCTATGTCGTCAAGTACGACGGCCTTGCGGGCGGCAAGGGCGTAAAGGTGGCGGGTGACCATCTCCATTCGCATGCCGAAGCTCTGGATTACTGCCGCGAACTGGTCGCGCAGGGAGGCCGTTTTGTGGTCGAGGAAAAGCTGATTGGCGAGGAGTTTTCGCTGATGAGCTTCTGCGACGGCACGGCGCTGCGCCACATGCCGGCAGTGCAGGACCACAAGCGTGCCCTGGAAGGCGACCGCGGGCCCAACACGGGCGGAATGGGCTCCTACAGCGATGTTGGCCACATCCTGACGTTTCTCGATGACGAGGATATAAGCGCTGCACAGGCGATTAACGAAGCCACCGCGGCCGCATTGCACGTGGAGTGCGGCACTGGTTACAGGGGCTTTCTATACGGCGGATTCATCGCCACCTCTGACGGTCCGAAACTTATCGAATACAACGCCCGGCTGGGCGACCCGGAGGCGCTCAACGTGCTGGAAATCCTGCAAAGCGATTTCCTGACAATCTGCCACGGTATGGCGACCGGCACGCTTGGCGATTGCGAAGTTTCGTTCCGCCCCGAGGCGACGGTCTGCAAATACATCGTCCCCGAGGGTTACGGCGCACAACCGCGCAGCGACTGCACGCTCGTCATCGACGAGGAGCGACTCGCCACGAGCGGAGCTTCGCTGTTCTATGCGGCGGTCAACCAGCCGCCCGGCGGCGCGCTCGAGACGACGAGTTCACGCGCGGTCGCGGTCGTCGGCAGCGGCGCGACGCTCGCTGCCGCGGAGGCGCAGTGCGAGGCTGGCCTGGCGGCGGTCAGCGGCCGCGGGCTGCACGTGCGGCACGACATCGCCACGCCACCGCTGCTGGAACGACGCATGGCGCACATGCGGGAATTGCGCGGCAGCCGCGTAGCGCCTGCGGTGGGGGTGGCGTGATGCTCGAAGCGCTGGTGCTGCTCGCGGTGGGGCTGCTGTTGCTGATGCGCGGCGCCGACACGTTCATCGAGAATGCGGTCGAGCTGGCGCGCGAGTGGGGGGTCTCGACGCACGTTATCGGCGTGACGCTGGTCGCCTTCGCCACCAGCCTGCCGGAAGTGCTGGTCTCGCTGCTGGCCGGGACGCGCGGGCACGATGCGCTGGCGCTCGGCAATATTATCGGCTCGAACATGTCCAATTTGGGGTTGGTGCTCGCCTGCGCCTGCCTGCTCTGCTGGTATCGCTACGGCCAGCGCATCCTGCCGGCGGCTGGCGCGGTCACCGACGGGCAGGTGATGCTGGCTTTCGCCTTCCTGCTCTACGGCGTCGCGCTCGACGGCAGCGTCTCGCGCGTCGAAGGCGCGTTCCTGCTGCTGCTCTACTTGGGTTACGTGACGTGGCTGCTCCGCCGCCCCGCACCCGGCGGTGCCGGCCCGGAAGGCAACGGGAGCCTGCCGCGGCTGGCGCTCGGCGTGGCCGGGCTTCTGCTCGGGGCGCACCTGACTATCGAGGGGGCGGTTGCGATTGCCAAGTGGGCCGGTATTTCAGAACTGGTGATTGGCCTGACGGTGGTCGCGGTCGGCACTTCGCTGCCGGAACTGGCCGGTTCCCTTACGGCAGCGCGCAAGGGGTTCCACGACATCGCGGTCGCCAACGTTATCGGTTCGAACATTGCCAACATCGGGCTGGTGCTGGGGCTGCTGGCGCTGGTGGCGCCGGTCCCGGTCGGCAACTTCGTCATCACAGTCACGCTGCCGCTGCTGCTGCTGGCGACGCTCGCCGCGATGGGGCTGGCGCGGCTGCCGATGGGGCGCGCCGCAGGCGCAATCCTGGCCGGCTTCTTCCTGCTGTTCCTGTTCGAGCTGCTGTGACATCGCCTTTCCCGGCAGAGGCTCTTTAGCCGGGCGAGCCTGCCGGGGCATGCTCTCGCTGGCCGAGTTTCGCGTGCTGGACCAAAACGCCGTCGCGCTCGACACCGACCTGGGCGAGCTGATGGAAACCGCTGGAAAGGCGGTTGCTGACGCGCTGCGCGAGCGGTTCCCGCGCGCGCAGCGCGTGGTAATAGCGTGCGGCAGCGGCAACAACGGCGGCGACGGTTTCGTTACAGCGCGACTGCTGGCGGAGGCGGGGCTCGAGGTCGCGGTCGTGCTGGCGGGCGAGTCGCGCTCTGCTATTTCGCAGCGGGCGCGCGACCGCTGGGAGGGCGAGGTACATCCACCGCAGGCGCTCGCAAAGCTGCTCGCGAAGGCGGACGTGGCCGTCGACGCGCTGCTCGGCTCGGGGCTGCGCGGCGAACTGCGCGAACCGTATCGCGAAATGGTCGCCGCGCTCAATGACGGCCCATCTGTCGTGGCAATGGATGTGCCGTCCGGGCTGGGGCTGCCGGAGGCGGTCGTGCCAAAGCTGACCGTCACGTTCCACGCGCTGAAGGAGGGCATGGACGCCGCCAGTTGCGGCGAAATTATCGTCGTCGACATAGGCTTCCCCGCAGATGCGGAGAGCTTCACGGGACCGGGCGAGCTGCAACTGCTGCCGCCCGCTGCCGCCACCGCGCGCAAGGGGCAGAACGGCGTCGTTGCCTTTGTCGGTGGCGGTCCCTACACCGGCGCGCCGTCGCTAGCCGCCATCGGGGCGTACCGCATGGGCGCCGACCTGGTGCCGATGTTCGTTCCCGAGAGCGCTGCGGGCATCGTCGCGAAGCACGCCCCTGAATTGATAGTCCATCCGCTCCCGGGCGACCATTTCGCGCCGGAGCATATCGCAACCGTGCTCGATACCCAAGCACGGGCCGACGTGCTGCTGGTCGGCCCCGGGCTGGGCCGCGACCCTGAAACGGTCGCGGCGGTCGACGCGCTGCTGCGGCAATGGCGCAAGCCGCGCGTGGTTGACGCCGATGCGCTCTTCGGCCTTCAGCCCGAGGCAGCGCAGAATGCGCTGCTGACGCCGCACGCGGGCGAACTGGCACGGCTCGCAGCGGCGGCCGGTATCGACGCTGACGGGCGCGAAGCTACGATCACGACCGTCGCGCGCGCTTACGGCGCGACGGTGCTCGCCAAGGGGCCGGAGGACATTATCACCGACGGCTCCCGCACCCGGCGCAACCGCACCGGCCACCCGCGGCTGGCGGTCGGTGGCACCGGTGACGTGCTGGCGGGGATGTGCGCCGCGGCGATGGCGCGTGGCCTTACGGGGTTCCAGGCTGCGCGCGTCGCGGCATGGCTGCTAGGCACCGCTGGTGAACGCGCCGCCGAACTGCACGGCGCGGGATTCCTGGCGACCGAAGTAGCTGCACAAGTGTCGCTGGTGTTGCGCGACGCCTAACGGCGACGCCGCAGCGCGATACCGGCGAGCAAGGCACTGACAGCCAGCAGTGAGGGCGCCGGCAGAGGCTCATCCCCGTCGGGGAGCGGCGCCGCGGCGCCGACGTTGAGCATCTGCTCTTCGCCCTGGAAACTGCCGTGGCCGGTATCGACTTCGACGCGGTAGCCGTAGTTCCCGGCTTCGGCCAAGGTCACTTCAGCACTCCAGCCGACAGGGCCTGCCTGCATCGGGAGCCGCTGGCCAGCAACCAGCAGGTAGACTGCAGGGGGGTCGGGGTAGTTCACGAAGGCGCGAATCTCGACGGGGGTGCCCGCCTGAGCATTTGCCACCGGCATGTGCGCGATGCGTCCGCTGTTCTCGACGTTCAGCGTGCGGTAGAGTGTATCGCGATTACCGAGCCTGTCGGCCGCTTCGAGCTCGAGCAGCCAGCCTCCGTCGCTGGCGAGGGTCGAATCCCAGGTGAACTCGCTCGCGCCGGCCGGCAAACTGGTCCAGTCGCCGCCACCAACCCGGTATTGCAACAGGTCAATCCCGGCGTAATCGCTGGTCGTGAAGCTGATAGTCACCCCGGCCGTGACGGGGTCGGGGAATGCATCAAGCAGGATGACGGGAGCGGTGTTGTCGCACTCGAACTGCGTGGAAACTTCGGTGGCATAGTCCAGCCCGTCAACAGCATGCACCAGCAGGGTATGCACCCCGTCGGCCAGGGCCGCGGTGATGACCCGGAAACTATTTTCGTCTATGCTGTGCCACGCGCCGCCATCAATCTGGTATTCAACACTGGCAATCCCGTCCGGGTCCGAAGCCGTTACCGTCAAGTCTAGTGGCCCCGCGAAGAGTGCCCCGGGGATGCCGTTG
This sequence comes from uncultured archaeon, assembly GCA_964389465.1. Lineage (GTDB taxonomy): Archaea > Thermoplasmatota > Poseidoniia > MGIII > CG-Epi1 > UBA8886. The sequence goes on from CAYMDK010000019.1 coordinate 11,525, forward strand.
ACTTCTAACACCGGGTAGGTGATGTCTCCCTCGTTCTGGACCTCCAGCTCGAGGCTCGCCGTGGCTTTGTTGCCGTAGGTGTCGGTAGCGCTCACTTCCAGCGTGTGGATACCGTTGTCAATTCCTGTCTCCTCGCTGTTCCACTCGGCTTCCCAGTGGTCATCACCGACTGAGGTCATCTGGCGCCAGGTGCCTTCTCCAACGCGGTACTCGACTTTTGTGACCGCACTATTGTCCGATGCGCTGGTGACAAGGGCCACAAGTCCCGTGACCTCGCTGTTCGCAGCTGGTTCCAGCCACGTCACGATCGGGGGCTCGCTGTCGTTCAGGATTTCGAGGCTTCCCGCCAGCTCGAGCGTGGTGCCGGCTGTGTCAGTAATGCGCAGCACCAGTTCGTGCTGTCCGTTTCCGTAAGCGGTCGTGTCAAGTATCAGGCCGAATTCGTCCGTGCCGTCAGCGAGCTGCCACTCGCCGCCGTCGACGCTGTACTCTACCGCAGCTATTGCGCTTCGAGGCTGGCTGGCACTGCCCGGCAGATTGACTGTGTCGCTCAGATTCCCTGTCGGGAACTCGAAGCTGGTTTGTGGCGGGATGGCGAAAGCGCTTTGCAACGCATAATTGTCAGCCGAGGCGGACTCATCGTTAAAGAAGGAAACGAAAATGTTCAGGTTATCATAGCTGATATCAGAAAAGTCGTTACCGTCGGAATCGGTGTGATTTCCCCCGATCCAGATAGTTTCGAGTACAACTTCCTCGTGGGGGTCTAGCTCCACCTGCTGGTCAAAGGCGTAGTCGAGGAAGCCAAAGTGGTATGGGTTGCCGTCGTAGTTGTCGTAGCGCGAGACTGGTTCGACAATGTACGCCCTGATGTAGCCATTGAAAGTAGGATTGCCTAAGCCGGCGTCCTCGTTCCAGGTGATATACGCCTGTACACCTATCCGGTCATCACCAAGGTGCTGCATTGCGATGCGCAGCGAGATGTCTGTGTCACTGCGGCCGCCGCTGCTGTCAATGGCTTCTTCATAGTTGGAAGTGTCAGACTGGCCTCCTTCGACCTTCTCGTCGCCACCGTCAAAATAGACGGTGGGGTAGCCGGCAAAGTCGGGATAGTCACCGGTGCGGTCATCTGCCTTGTCGTTCTTGTCGGTAATCAGCGCCACGAAAAAGAACTGGTCGTGGTAGTAAGGGTCATCCGGGAATTGTGACTTGGGCAACCAGACCTTGTTCAGGTTCTCGGCCGCGCTTGGGCAGTAGACACACCAGGTGGCGGTGAACTCCTCGCCGATAACCGCGTGGGTAAAGTCTTCCACCGGCCGTTCCGCCGCGTTTCCCGGCAGCAGCAGTATCGTGAAACAGGCGAGCAGGCAGGCTAGGAAGGCAGCGCGCATGCTGACTCGGGTACCGTGAACCATATAAAAGTTATTCGAGGCCCGCAATCGCGCGCGCGGCAGCGATCGGGTTGTCGGCGCCGAAGATGGCGCTGCCGGAGACCAGAATGTCGGCACCTGCTTCTCGCAGCGCGGCGGCGTTCTCTCGCGTCACTCCGCCGTCAACCTCGATGAGCGCGTCCGGCGCCGCTGTGCGCAGCGCGCGGACGCGGTCGTAAGTGCCTTCGTCGAACTGCTGTCCGCAGAAGCCGGGCTCGACCGACATCGGCAGCAGCAGCTCTGCCGCGTCGAGCCACGGGTCCAGCGCGCTGACCGGCGTCGAAGGCCGAATCGCGACTCCCGCCTTCAGCCCGCGCGCGTGGATGGCGTCGATCGCCGCGGCGATGCCATTGGCCTCGGCGTGGACCGTGATGATGTCGGCGCCGGCCTCGGCAAAGACTTCGATGAAGTCGAGCGGGTCGGTGACCATCAGGTGCACGTCCAGCGGCGCGATGCCGCGCAGCGCGGCGACCGTGTCGGGCCCCATGGTCAGGTTAGGGACGAAGTGGCCATCCATGACATCCATGTGCAGGTAGCCGCTGTGCGGCGCGACCAGCTCTGCCAGCTCGCGCAGACGGCCGAAGTCCGCGCCCAGCATCGAGGGGGCGACGACCGCTACGTTACCACATCCGGGTTATGGTATCAACGATGACGCGCTCCGAAACGTCAGGCCGCCATTTCTGGACTACCTGTACAAACTTGTGGACCTGCGACGACTCGGTGCGCCACCAGTGGTCGTAAAATCCCTCGAGCGCGTCGAGTTCGTGCAGGATGATGCGTTCCTGCGCGTCGGTCAGTTGTGCCGACATGCGGGTCTTGTCCGATTCCTTCGCCAGCCTCCGCTGGAGCTTGTGCAGCACCGCCACCCAGAATCCACGCGGCCGCGCCTCCTCGCCGCCCTGGTTGCGGATGATGCCGGTGTTCAGGCACCAGTCGTGCTTCGCGTCCTGCGTATTCTCATCGGCATAGGTCGGCAACCAGATTTTGTCGAGTGGATGGCACGGCTCGTGTTCCGGCCGCTCCTCTTCCTCACTCTCCACCGTTTCCGGCGTGTCGGGAACCGGCTCGCGCTCTTCGGGACCGGCGGAGGGCTGCGGTTTCGCGCTCGCCACGCGGCCCGCGACGGCTGCCCGTAAATAAACGCTCCGCGGCCGTGAACTTTAAGAGCGGTACACAATGCGCCCTCGCCTGCGCGTAACGGGAGTGTGGTGTAACTCGGCATCATTGCGGGCTCCAGTTATGCAGGAATGATGGCAACTAGGTCTGCTGAACAGTGATGAATGACTGGAGCGCTGACCTGCACGCCACCATAGGTGAGACCCGCCGATCTGGGTTCAAATCCCAGCGCTCCCACCAGCGCGCAGGCTTGCCAATGTTGTCTTTTTCAACAGCAAATCCATATATCGCCATCCTGTTCCCGATGTATGGCCGATACGAATGAAATGGCATACGCCATCAAACAGAACGAAATCGACTACGATACAACCGACCTTGTCATGATGCAGGCGCAGTTGATTAATCGGGATGAGAACGGCAGAATCATGGTTGAAAAATTATCATCCGATTATCCGACAGCCTCTGCCGGGAAATACTACATTCCGGGTGTTTCAATGAAGTTCGGTGAACATCCTGAAGAAGCAGGTCATCGGATTCTGACCGAGGAGCTGGAAATCGAGGACCGGGAATTGCGCCTGGCTGGTACGCAGTCGCACTGGAACGACGAGAAAAACCACTGGTACCTGCTTTACCTGTTCGAGACGGCCATGCCACTCAGCGCAGCCGAAATGGCAAATCCCTGCGAAGGAATCGAGCAGCTGCTTTACATCGACCTGGAAGACGCTACTGAGGAGAATGCCACGCATGGCCTCCTGGACATCCGGGAGGCGATGCGTAATCCGGGCAGGACCTACGTATAGATGCCTGAACAGCAATTCCTGTGCCCCAGAGGATGTGGACCGTTACGTCCGTACAGATGGCGCGGGAAGAAACACAGGCATTATCATTGCAAGAAGTGCAAAGGGCTTAAGCTTGATGTTGATGAAATCCAGGCTTGGGGATTAGTAAGTAAAAACTTTAAAAAAAATACATTGGATAATATTTTACACCGTGGTACTCCATGTTCACTCAACTGCCCCAATTGTACAAGTAACATGGTCGAAATCGCCTTGACTTACGATGAAAAGAGGGTTAAGGAATTTTTGATGCGTTCCCCTTCCCTTCTTCATCTGCCCATGCTTATTCCGGGTGCCGACATAGTCTATGGTCCAATTATACTTATATATGCGGCATCCCGGGACATTTTTGGCAAGAAGAATGTCAAGACTGTAACTTTTGACGGCTGTCAATATTGTAGCACCTTCTGGTTTGACAAGGATGAATTACAACTTTTGTCAATGTACAAGACACACAAATAGGTGATTGGGGCTATTCTTCAGGAGGCTTGAGAATCGAGTATATAGCAAAGGCAGCCCATATTCCGCCCAGAACGGCAAAAGGCCATTCACCTGTTATATAGGCCCTGATGGTCAACAGGGCTTCCCCAATTGCCATCAGTATCAGGTAAGTAAATGATCTACTGGAGACAATACCTCTTGTTTCAACTGCAAAAGCAGCTAGTACCATTAACATACCACCGTATGCTCCAATCATTGTAGGTTCCATATTTTATCCTCCATAGAATATCAATTCCAGTATAAAAATTATGATGTCCCAAATTAGTTCACCAATAGCTCTAATCCATGGATTATCACTATTTTGAATAATGCCTCCTGGTAGAATTACTAACGCCAAGATACAAGTTAATAAAAATGTAAAAGCTATTGCGGCTTTCTTGAGGAGTGTGTTCGGCAAGCGCATGACTCCGGCATAGCCTTCTTTGATATCGAAGGCTTCATCCAACATATCACTGTAAAATTCTCTAATAGGTAGGAACAGTACGTTATCCCAAACGAAGATGTGAATGGCTATAGCTACAAGACTCAGAAGAATGAGTAAATCCAACATGCCAAAGAACCAAGCAATTCCAAGGATGGTAGCTGTAATAGGTATTACTTTGATTAGTTCATAATGGCTAGATTGAAAACGTTCATTCTTTTTGATAACAAATTTCAGGAACCTGAAGGGAATTTCAGGTTTAACTCTAATTTTTGTTGGATCTCCATATATTTTTCCTTCATGGGGTTCATCATCGTATGGCCAACCCCATTGTGAAACATTTTCAATTTCGAATTTAAGTTTACATTTTGGACATTTAGCAGGTATAACTCTATTCCACATAAATCCTCCGAAATTTTCAGCACCTCCTGTCCCTTGCCCTTTCTTTCCCTCGTGGCCACATTCTGGACATTTATGGTATGTCCATCCTGGGTGATTGTAGACATAATCAATCAATAGGCCTGCCCCAAAACTCCAGCTGAGGAAACCGGTGATGAGAGCCCAAAAAACAAGCCCAAACACCATCCCCAATGCAGTTCCACAGGAAGTACCTTCAAGTTGTGTATCACATGGTTCTCCTGTAACATAGGCATCGTTCTGAATTATAAGAAAGGCGCCCCAAGAAAATATTAGTAAAAATATAGGAATTGCTAGCCTTATCTGGGCAAATGGGCGGTAATGGGTATAGGGTTTCCAGTTTCCAAAATAAGGATTTACAGCTAATTTACTGCCGCATACTTTGCAAGTTTTGCCTTTTCCTATTTCATTGCGATCAGCAGTGTCACACTTTAGACAAAAGTTTTTCTTCTTGCGTCTGGCCATGGCATGACTCTTCCCTCAGTCCAGCCCTGAGAATGAGTACAGGTGTGTTGATAGAATGACTACGGCTATCACGGCCATGACCATAGGATACATCTTGAACATGAAGAAGTCCTTATCTTCAGCAGGTTCCCCCATAATGGTCATGCCGTCCTCCGCCCCCTCGTCCCTTAGACGGTAGTAACCGTAAACTACCGCAAACCAGACGAAAAGCGAGATTACTGTGTTCTGTATGAATGCAGCTCTGGTTGCCTCGAGCGTCGCGGCAGCCCATTCAGCATCATCAAAGAAGACTAAACCGAAGACGTTGTTGATTGCAAAGGCGCCCAAACCGAACATGCTGATGTGCATAATGGGCCATTTTCCACTAGCTCCCGTTCTAAGGATATTTACTGCGAAAAGAGTGTATGGGATAATCAAAGCTCCAAGAACTTTCACTACGATTGGCGCAGGGGCAGTTGGTTCGTTTGCATAGTAGTTGTCCGCATAATTGCCAAAAGTAGGTAGTGGCCCATCTGTTCTACCGAGATAACTCTCGGCGAAGAATAGATTGTTGATTGCGAAAAAGACTCCAATCAATGCGGCGACGAGTAGTAAACCGGTTGCAACCGAGTCCTTGACCTGAATTCCATTAAATCCAAAGTCGAGCCCCTCATTCACCCCTTCTTCTATCAGGAAATAATATGCTGCACCATAGAGTAGAGTCGCGATCCCGGCAGCGATCATTGGATTGTCGCTTGGCGCCTCATAATCTCCGGTGACGGCCAGAACAAGAGTCAGTACGACGAATCCGATAAGGCCAGGAATCATCAGGCTCCATTTTGCCCGTGCACCCTCGTTCAACATGAGGAGATTCCCCATGAAAAGACCCAACATTAGGCATCCTGCAACGTTAAGGAAGCCTGCTCCGCGACCATAAGATGAATGATCTTCAGCCGCTCCGGACGTCAATATTGATGTACAGCCTGTGCCATTTATGACATGACAATCCGCGAAAAAAATGAAGTTCACGGTGTATACTAGCATTATGACCGACGACAAGCCTAGGCAGACCTTAGCCGGCATACTCTTTATGCCATCGAACATATTCGCGACTTGGAGTGTCATACTTAATCGTTTTCCATACGTTGTTATGGTTTAAATCGGCCTTCCACTAACTCCACATGCCAGATGGCGACGGATGCGAGAAATGCCAGTAAATAAAATTAATTTAAAAGACAAACTATCAAAGTTCTCCGAACACTGGTCTCCGCGAATAATCGCGGAAATGAATGACTACCAGTTCAAGCTTGTAAAAATCAAAGGCGAGTTTGTCTGGCACGACCACAAAGATACGGACGAAGTTTTCATCGTAATTGAAGGCGAAATGAGTATTGAATTCCGGGATGGTACGGTAGAACTGGGTGAAGGTGAATTGTGCGTGGTTCCCAAGGGTGTTGAACACAA
>CAYMDK010000020.1:0-13683 GCA_964389465.1 uncultured archaeon
GCCGCGAATTGATGTCGCCCGGCGTCGGGTCCCAGACCTCCTCCTCGTCCGCCATTAATACGGCAAATGCAGCGCTATTTAGGTAATTGCCGCGAGATTAGGTATTATTTCCTGCCGGTGACAAGGACCTAAGGCCAGTCCATTAATACGCCTGAATTTCTGTGGACTAGAAATGTCACCCGGACAAGCAGAGCCCCGTTATGATGGAATTGCACAAAGCCGCCCCGAGCAGACGGAAGGGGAAAGAGCCGAAAAATACAGAAAATGGAAGGAGGGTGACGCACACGCCTCGCATCCGCACGCGTACCTGGAGAGTGAATCTGGGCGTTACGGCTTATATCAGGGGAGCGGAGTTCAACTTGTTGAACAATGGAAACTGAAACTTGGACTCACGACCATCTCTACATCCATGCTTCTCATTCCTTACTTCAGTTACTGGCTCTGGTTCGTACTTTTACCACCCCTCAGGGTGATTGTTCCTTCTTCGCCGTCACTCCAGCTCGATGTATTCACTGGAAATTTCCATGAGCCCACTATTTGGGGAAGTTGGTTTTTAGGAGGTGGAGCTTTTCTCCCCTCACTCCTCGGATTCCTGTTATTTTTGACATATTTCTATTTTCTGAATAATATGTTCATTCCAAAATACAAATGGAAGCAACACGCGTTTATCAGTATACTATGGGTATGGTTCTACATTTCCTGGGTAACCGGAATACCACCCTCTCCGTTTGAGTGGTAGGCTCTGGACGTTTAGCAGGACATTTCACGTAAAAAAAAATTATTTTCATCCCGAAATGCAAACTGTATGTGGGTTAATGTCCCCGCGTGACCATATATTCAAGCAACGCCTCGAATAGCAGCCTCGGCTCGCCTTGCGGGTATTTCGAGAGCGTGGCGCGGACGTCCTGCAAGTAGTCGTTCGCCTGTTCGTGGCATGCTGCCAGTGCACCGCTGCGCTCCATAATTGCTACGGCTTCGGCCACATCATCGTCGCTGTTGTCGCCGGCGAGGATGGTTGTGAGCCGGTCCTGGTCTTCCGACGTGGCGCGGTCAAGCGCTTCAATGACCAGAAGTGTGCGTTTGCCCTGTCGGATGTCGGATCCGGACGGTTTACCCAGTAACTCCTCGGAGACAGTTGCGTCGAGGTAATCGTCCCATATCTGGAAGCCGAGACCGACGTCTATCGCCATCTGCCGCAGTTCGCGTGCCTGTTCCTCGCTCGCGCCACCTATGCGTGCACCTCCATAGGCGGCTGAACCGAAGAGAATCGACGTTTTCAGTCGTACCATCTCGAGATATTCAGCCGGTGCGACCTTCTCCCGCTCTTCAAAATCAAGGTCCATCTGCTGCCCTTCGGCAATCTCGCGCACGGTGGACGCGACGTGGCGCACCAGTTCGGCACGCATTTCCTGGCTGCAGTCGCTGTCGGTTACCATCTCGAAAGCATAGGCGAAGAGCGCGTCACCGGCATTGATGGCTGTCGCGACGCCAAACTCAGCGTGAGCTGACGGCACCCCGTGACGCAGTTCGTCCTCATCCATTACATCGTCGTGGATGAGCGTAAAGTTGTGGATGGCTTCCAGCGCGGCGGCATACGGCACCGCCTTTGCCGAGTCGCCGCCGACCAGCTCGCACGCCAGCAGCGCCATCACCGGCCGCAGCCGCTTGCCGCCCGCGAGCGGGATGTGCGCCATCGCGCGGTAAAGCCGCTCGGGCTCGCGCACGCGCAGGTATTCGCGCAGCGCCGCCTCGACCGGCGCCGCTCGCGCGGCGAGCGCCGCCTTCAGCTCCATGCCACCTCGCCCATGTCGTGGATTTCCCCGTCGGCCATCCCCGCCAGGCCATCCAGGTCTGCCCACCACGCCGGCAGCAGCCGCTCGGCAATCAGCCGGAACCACGGGCCGATGGCTTCGCTGTCTAGCAGCTCGCGCAGCTCGGCCTCGGTCACCCAGCGCGCCTCGGCAATCTCGTTCGGATTTGGGGCTGGTTTCACGTCGGCGCGCAGGCAGATGATGTGGTCCATTTCGTGCTCGACCCATTCCGCGTCGGCGCGGGCGCGGTAAAGCATGCGGGTCATGAAGACCATCCGCTCGAGCGGCGCGTCGGCCGGCGGAACGCCCAGCTCCTGCTCCAGCTTGCGCTGCGCGGCGCGCTTGACGCCCAGTGCATTACCCTCCTCCAGCTCCGCCTCGCGGTGCAGCGGATGCGAGCAGCAAGTGTTGGCCCAGACGCCGGGAAACGTGATTTTCCCCGGCGACCGTTGCTGGAGCAGCAGCCGGCCCCGCGTATCGAAAATCAGCAGGCTGAAGGCGCGGTGCAGCTGCCCCGCGCCGTGGTGGCACGCGACCTTGCTCGCGCTGCCCAGCACCGTGTCGCGCTCGTCGACGAGGATGCACTCCTCGGCCATCAGCGCAACCTGTTCCGCGTCGTGCCCCGCGAGCGGCTTCGCCTCCATGCTGGCCGGCAGGTGGCGCCGCTATAAAGCCCGTCGGCGGCCCAACCGCTATAACGCAGTCGCGAATGCGCCGCGCATGGGCAGGCTCGACTTCCTCGCAGAGCTGGGAATCGAAGCGGAGAACGGTGGCGGCTACGCCGAGGAATGGTGCGGCGCCGGCGGGCTGCTCGAGTCGGTCGCGCCAGCCGACGAGTCGGTCATCGCCGCGGTGCGGCAGTGCGACGCGGGCGACTACGAAGTCATCATGGCCAACGCGGCCCGTGCGTTCGCCTGCTGGCGGCTCGAGCCGGCACCCGCGCGGGGCGAAGTGGTGCGACAGCTGGGCAACGAGTTGCGCCGGCACAAGGTACCGCTCGGCAAGCTGATTGCTTGGGAGATGGGCAAAATCCAGGCTGAAGGCGAAGGCGAAGTGCAGGAGATGATCGACATCTCCGACTTCGCCGTTGGCCTCAGCCGGCAGCTCTACGGCAAGACCATGCACTCCGAGCGGCCACGCCACCGCATGTATGAGCAGTGGCATCCCCTAGGAACGGTCGGCATCATAACGGCGTTCAACTTCCCCGGCGCGGTCTGGGCCTGGAACGCGATGATTGCCGCCGTCTGCGGCGACGTGATGGTCTGGAAGCCGTCGTCGAAGACGCCGTTGACCGCCATCGCCATCCAGCACATCGTCAACCGCGTCCTCGAGCCGCTCGGCTGGAACGGCGTCATGTCGTTGTTGGTCGGCTCCAGCCGCGACGTCGGCGAACTGCTGATTCACGACCGGCGGGTGCCGCTGGTTTCGGCCACCGGCTCGTGCCACATGGGGCGCAAGGTGGGCGGCGCGGTCGCGCAACGGCTCGGCCGCACGCTGCTCGAGCTCGGCGGCAACAACGGCATCATCGCGCTCGCGGACGCCGACCCGGAGCTGCTGCTGCGCGGCGTCCTGTTCGGCGCGGTCGGCACCGCCGGCCAGCGCTGCACCAGCACGCGACGCCTCTTCCTGCACCGCGACATCGCCGGCGACATCACCGGGCGGCTGGTCAGCGCCTACGGGCAGGTAGCCATCGGCGACCCGCTCGACCCCGCGACGCTGATGGGGCCGCTGGTCGACGGCGGCGCGGTCGAGACCTACAGCGCGGCGCTGGAGACCATCCGCGAGCAGGGGGGCGAAGTGCTCTGCGGCGGCAACGTGCTCGACCAGCCGGGACACTACGTCGAACCGACAATCGTCAAGGCTAAGCCAAGCATGGAAATAGTGGGAGACGAGACCTTCGCGCCTATCCTCTACTTGTTCGAGTTCGACTCACTCGAGGAGGCAATCGCGATGCACAACTCGGTCGACCAGGGGCTCTCGTCGTCAATATTCACCCGCGACATGCAGTCGGTCGAGCGCTTCCTCTCGCACGCCGGCAGCGACTGCGGCATCGCCAACGTCAATATTGGTACGAGCGGCGCCGAAATCGGCGGCGCGTTCGGCGGCGAGAAGGATACCGGCGGCGGCCGCGAAGCCGGCAGCGACTCGTGGAAGGTCTACATGCGACGCCAGACCAACACGCTCAACTGGAGCGACGAGCTGCCGCTGGCGCAGGGCATCCAGTTCGGGGATTAGCGGTAGCCGCGCCCACGGCGGAATAGTTCCAGCACCTTTACCGCCTCCGGCTCGATGATGTAAATAATGCGATAGCTGCCGACCCGCAGTCGGTGCTTGGGCGGCACGGTGCTGCGCAGCGACCGGATGTCGGCGCCTGGCCGCGGCGTTACCGGGTCCTTTGCCAGCGCCGCTAATCCCTCTCGCAGCCGCGCCTGCGTCGCGTTGTCCAGCTTACGGAACTGCTGCCGAAAGGTGGTCGAAACCAACACCGGCCGCGTCACAGCTCTTCCAGCGGGATGAACTCATCCTCGGCCAGAATGGCGTTCCAGCGGTTGTCCAGCTCGCTCCAGCCGGCGTCGGTGATGAGCCGGTTGATGATTCTGTCGTAGCTCTCGCCCTTCTCGCCCAGCCGGCGCAGCAGCTCGCGAGTCTCCTGGGCAACGGCGATGGTGGTGGTCATATTATGACTGCTATGGTAACTATAGTAGTTATAGGTTATGGCGCCTAAAGCGCATAACACACCGTCTCCGGAATCAGTTCAAACAGCTCGACCCAGTTGCGCGGGTCGGTTGAATTGGTCGGGTTCGGGAAGAGCTCCTCGGCAAATTCGCCGGCGTCGTTCCAGATATCCTGCGCGAAATCGGGCGCCTGCTCGGGGAGCGGTGGAATGCCCGTATTGGGCTCCTCGCTCGATATCATCGCGATGCCCATCGCAACGACCAGCAGGTTCAGCTCCGGCACCTTCCACGCCTCGCCGATGTAGCGCGACTCGGCGCCTTCCGTGAAGTTGTAGGCGATGTTGCCGACCCCTTCGCGCCACCCCGCGGCGGTGCCGTTGTAGACGATATACTGCGTCTGGTAGCCCTGTGCCGTGGTGCGGCTGCCGTTGAGCACCTGCGCGGTCAGGTTGATGTTCTCCTCCAGCGCCATCTCCTGGAACTGGTTGTCAATCTCGTCGAGCAGCACCTTCTGGTCCAGGTCGAACGGCACCTTGACCGCCGCCAGCACCAGGAACGCCGGGTAGCCCTCCTGCTCACCCTCCGCGTCCTCGCCGTCATCCATATAGAAGCTGACACGCACGTCGACCAGCCCCAGCCCGAACGATTCGGTCTGCTGGAACGCGGCGACCCAGCCGTTGCCGCCGTCGCCCTGCACCGCCGAGTGCGGCAGCGACGCGCTGGCGCCTTCGTAAAGGCCGGTCAGCGCCAGCGCCGGGACCACCAGCAGCAGCCCGATGAAGACTGCCGTTACCGACCGCAGCGCGATGCGCCATCGCGGTCCCGGCAGGCCAGCCGCCACCTTACCGGCGAGCGCGACGATGGCCGCCAGCGCGAACAGGAACAGGAACGGCCGCAGGTTCGCTATCCAGAGCGCCCACAGGAAGCCGAGCGCCAGCAGCGCGACAGCGCCCCAGCCGCCCACTTCGGCGGCGCGCCACTTGCGGCCGAGCGCCCAGAACTCCCAGCGCGCCGGTAGCACCGGCATCCGCAGCTTGCGCAGCGACCAGTACCAGAGCCGTTCGAGCCAGCCCGGCTTCGGCTGCCGCCCGGCGAGCCGGTTATGGGTGCGGCGGTTCCACCAGCGCCAGTAGCTGCCGGCCGCCGCGAGCAGCGACAGCAGCACCCAGAAGCCGCCGCTGCCGCCGAAGGTCCCGGCATACCACGCAATCCACGCAATCATCAGCGAGAAATGGCCGCTGCGTCGTGGTCCCGACTCGTTCTCGCCCCAGTCGGCCGCCTCACCGTCGGGGCCAAGCAGCAGCTGCCGCTGCTCGCGCTCCACCTCCGCCTCGGCGATGGCGCGCTCGCCCTCGGGGGTCAGCGCCATCACGGTGTTGAGCCGCAGATTGTCGACCAGGTCGTCCAGTTCCTTTGCTTCGGCGAAGAGCAGCCAGCGACGCGACGGGGTGCCGACGACCAGCGCCTCGGTGCGGATGTAGTACCAGAGCGCAATCAGGAACGGCGACGCGAGCCACCCCAGCCACGGAATCAGGCAGAGCAGCAGCCATGCCGGCGAGAAGCGGGGCCGCAGCCCGCGCGAAAGGTAGTCGATGCGGCTGGTGTCGATGTCCCACAATTCATCGCGCGAGCCGATGAAGAGCCGGCGGCTGGTCAGGAATGCTGACCAGCCGCCGCGGCGGTCAACCTTCAGTGCCGGATATTCCTTCAGGAACTCCTCGCCCGGCAGGAATCGCTCTTGCAGGTCCACGCGTTCGGCACCACATGGTGCGATATTTAACTCCCCCTTGCTCCCCGCACCGTGGAACCGCTCGACGGGATACGGCTCGCGATTGGAGCCGCGGCGCTCGGCTACGGCGCCTGGAGCGACTGGCAGACGCGGCGCGTCCCCGACCGCACCTGGCAGATTGCCGGTGGTGCAGGCCTGGCGCTGCTCGCGGCCGAGCTGTGGCAGGCGCAGGCGAGCACGGGGACGTGGGGGCTCGCGCTCGCCGTCGGCGTGCTCTTCTGGTATTCGCAGGTTGACGACGACGCCATCGCCGGCCGTGAGCTGGCGGCGTGGCGCGCGGCGCAAGTGGCGGGAGTGGCCGGGATGGGCTACTTCGCGCTCTTCGAAGGCTGGGAGTCGCTGCTCGCCGGCGGCCACGCGGTCGACCTGGTCGCGGCGCTGGCGCTGATGGCGATGATGTATGGCTGGTATTACTTTGGCCCGACCATTGGGGGGGCAGACGTCAAGGCGCTGCTGACGGTCGCTGTTCTGGTTCCGTTCGCCCCCGACGCCGGCGCGACGCTCCACGCCTTCGGCGAACAGGGCTTCCCGTTCCCGTGGGTCGTCTTCATGAATTCGCTGTTGCTCTACCTCGCCATCCCGCTCGGGCTGCTGGCGTGGAACCTCGCGCACGGCGACCTCCAGCGGCCGTGGCTGCAGGCGCTGCTCGGCGTCCGCATGGAGCTGGCGCAGGCGCGCGACAGCCACGTCTGGCCGATGACGCGCGTCGTTGGCGGCCGTACCGTGCTGGCGCCGATGGTGCGCCGCGGGCTGGACCTCCCGGCCGAGTGGGACGCGCTCGACGCTGCGGGCGTCGAGCGCCCGTGGGTGAGCCTGAAGATTCCCTACATCATCCCGCTCTGCGTCGCGTTCCTGCTGGCGGCGTTTGTCGGCGACCTCTTCTCGGAATTGCTGGTTGTGCCGCTCGGGGAGCTATTCCAGTAGCGCCGCCAGCTCCGCCAGCACCATCGCGGTCGCGCCCCACACCTTCTCGTCGCCGAGCGCGAAGTAGGGAATGGCGACCGGACGGCCGCCGAACTCGCGCGACTCGCTGCGGCGCAGGCCGGCGTCGCGCAGCGCCGCCAGCGGGACGCTGAAGAGCGACGCCACCTCGCCCGCGTCCAGCCGCCATGCGGGCTCGCCCGCCAGCGTCGCGACGACCGGCGTGACACGGAAGCGCGAGACCGGGATGGGGAGCGGCGACAGCCGCCCCAGCAACTCCGCGGCGTCGGGCGGCAGCCCGGTCTCCTCCTGCGCCTCGCGCAGCGCGCCCGCCTCCGGGCTCTCGCCGGCTTGCAGCGCGCCGCCCGGCAGCGCCACCTGTCCGGCGTGGATACCGCCGTCGTCGGTGCGAATAATCAGCGGCAGCCGCCACGCCCCATCACGCGGGAAGAGCGCCAGCAGCACCGCCGCGTCGCGGTAGCCCGCCATGTCGGGGGGAAACGCGCGGCTGCCCGGCGCCATCTCGCGCCACGCAGCGACTCCCGGCAGCGGGCCGGCGAGCCGGGCGCGCAGTGCCGCCGGCTTCACGCCCCGGCCATGTCCGCCAGCAGCGCCAGCAGCAGGTTCCAGAACTTGGCGACGCTGGCGATTTCGACCCGCTCATCGGGCGAGTGGGCGCCGGTAATCGTCGGGCCGAACGAGACCATGTCCAGGCCGGGAACGCGCTCGCCGATGACGCCGCACTCGAGCCCGGCGTGGATTGCCCCGACTTCGGGCTCCTCGCCCAGTTGCTCGGCGTAGATGCGCTTCAGTCGCTTCAGCACCGGCGATGCGGGGTCGGGCTGCCAGCCGGGGTAGCTGCTGCTCCGCGTCGCCGTCGCGCCGCAGAGCGCCGCGATAGTCGCGATGCGGTCGCGCACGTCCTCCAGCGCCTCCATGATGGACGAGCGCGAAGAGCAGACGATGCGGTATTGCCCCCCGTCGGCAGCCACCGACGCCAGATTGTTTGACGTCTCGACCAGCCCGGGGATGGCGTGCGAATACTTCAGGACGCCGTGCGGCAGCGCCCGCAGCAGCCCCAGCAGGCTGCCCTGCGCGCCGGCGGAGAGACACTCCGCCGGCGCGTCCTCCAGCCCTGAAAGCGTGACGCGCAATCCTGTCTCGAGCGTGCCGAACTCCGCCTGCAACGCCGCGGCACGCGCGCCGACCGCAATCTGCGCGTCGGCCATCGCCTCCGGCGGCAGCAGCAGCGTCGCGAACGCCTCGCGCGGGATGGCGTTGGTCTTGTCGCCCCCCCGGACCGAGACGAGCCGCGCGCCTATTGCGGCGAGCGGCTCGAGCAGCGAAGCCAGCAGCACAATCGCGTTGGCGCGGTATTCGTGGATATTGACTCCCGAATGGCCGCCCATCAGCCCCTCGACCGCAAGCTGGAAGCTCAGGAAGTCGCCCGGCGACGCTTCGAAGCCAACCGGCAGCGCCAGCTCGCTGTCGCCGCCGCCCGCGCAGCCGATGCAGATAGCCCCCCACTCCTCGGTGTCGAGATTGAGCAGCGTCCGCCCCCGCAGCAGCGCGCCGTCGAGCGCGAACGCCCCCGTCAGCCCGGTCTCCTCGTCGACGGTGAACAGGCACTCCAGGGGCGGCAGCAGCGCGTCGGCCGCCATCTCGAGCAGCGCCAGCGCGGTCGCGACGCCGATGCCGTTGTCCGCGCCGAGCGTCGTACCGTCGGCGGTGAGCCACTCCCCGTCGCGCAGCAGCCGGATCGGGTCGCGGCTGAAGTCGTGCTCGACGTCGGAATTCTTCTCGCACACCATGTCGACGTGCGACTGGATGATTATCGGTAGCGCCGCCTCGCCGCCGCCGCTACCGGGACGCTGGATGACGATATTGCCGGTTTCGTCCTGCTGCCACCCAAGGCTGCGCGCGTCAGCGAACTCCTTGAGCCAAGCCAGCACCTCCCCTTCCTGCTTCGACTGGCGCGGGATGTGGCTCAGCGCCGCGAAGTTCTCCCACAGCGCGGCCGGCTCCAGTCCTGAGATGGCGGACGCCATGCTCGCCCACGGTGCGCCGACTTTAAGCCCGCTCCGTCAGCCGCGCCGCGCCAGTTCATCCCACAGCGCCGCACTGGTGCGGATGCCGCCGTAAAGGCAGTCGAGCCGGAAATGCTCGTTGGGCGAGTGCGGCATATCCTCTGCCAGCGCGAAGCCGATGAGCAGCGGCTGCGCCCCCAGCACCGCCTGGAAATCGGCGACGACCGGAATCGTGCCGCCTTCGCGGATGAACGCCGGCTCCGCCCCGAAGCCGGCGCGCAGCGCACGCATCGCCGCCTGCACTCCGGGCGAGTCGGTCGGCGTCAGCACGGCGGGCGCGCCGGCGAAAACCCGGAGCGTCCAGCGCACGCCGACCGGCAGCCGTTCCGCGCAGGCGCGGCGCAACGCCGCCTCAACCGCGGCCGGCTCCTGCCGCGGCACCAGCCGGCAGGAGAGCTTGGCGGACGCGCAGGCCGGCAGCACCGTCTTGGCTCCCTCTCCGGTGTAGCCGCCCCAGATACCGTTTACTTCGAGTGTGGGCCGCGCCCAGCGCCGCTCGAGCGTTGTGAAACCCGCCTCGCCGGCGAGCCTGGGGGCGCCCAGACCCTTTAAATATTCGTCGTCAGAGAATTCAAGCCTTGCCAGCGCCTCGCGTTCCGCCGCTTCTAGCGGCGTCACGTCATCGTAAAAGCCGGATAAATTGACGCTGCCGTCCGGGTTATGCAGCGTCGCGATGAACTCCGCCAGCACGGTCGCGGGATTCGGCACCGCGCCACCGTGCGTCCCCGAGTGCAGGTCGGCGCTGGCCGCCGTAATATCGAGTTGGAAATACGCCAGTCCGCGCAGTCCGTAGGAAACGGCCGGCCTCCCCGCGGAGAGCATCGGCCCGTCGCTCACCACCGCCCATTCGGCGCGCAGTTCGTCGGCGTGGGCCGCGACGAACTCGCCCAGCGACGGGGAGCCGATTTCTTCCTCGCCCTCGATGAGCAGCCGCAGGTTTACCGGCGGCCCCCCGGCGACCTCGAACCAGCCGCGCAGCGCCGCCAGGTGCGCGAAAATTTGCCCCTTGTTGTCGCTCGCGCCCCGGCCGTAGAGCGCGCCGTCGCGCACCGGCTCCGCGCTGCCGCCGACCGCTTCGCCGCTGCCCCAGTTGTCGATGAACGGCGGGCTTTCCCACAGCTCGAGTGGCTCGGGCGGCTGGACGTCGTAGTGGCCGTAAAGCAGCACTGTCGGCGCGTCGCTGCCGGTGTCATGGCGCGCAATGATGGCGGGATGCCCCGCCGTCGGGTGGATTTCGGTCTCGAGCCCCATCGCGCGGCAGTAGTCGGCCGCCCAGTCGCACGCTGCCTGCAGGTCGCCAGCGTGCTGCGACTGCGCCGAGATGGAGGGTATTGAGGTCCACTCCGCCAGCTCGGACAGGTGCGTCTCGCACCGCCCCTCAAGCAGTTCTAGGATTTCCGGCAGCGCTGATTCCGGTAACACCACAATTCGCCAGTGCGCCGGGGGGTTAAGCGGCCTTAGCTGCCTGCGCGTCGCAGCATCAGCGCCAGCAGCGCCGCGCCACCGGCGGAAAGGCCGGCGACCCACAGCAGCCACGCCGGTTTCTCGCGACCTTCATCTTCCTCCGCTGGCGCTTCTCCGTGCGTGTGCGAAGCGTCGTGGACGTGGGTGCCATTTCCGGCATCATCCACGTGCAGAATGACGGTGACGTTGCCGTTGTTGGTGACGCCGCTCGAGAGCCGGTCCTGGTAGGCGAAAGTACTGTTGGTGAGCGTACCGTTGAAGGTGAGCTCGAACGAGACGCTGCACTCCTCGTCGACCAGTGTCCCGTTCTCGTCCTTCTCGCATTCCGATTGCAGCTCGCCCGAATCGATATCGGCCGAGCCGTTAAAGACGCCGTCGCCATCG
This sequence comes from uncultured archaeon, assembly GCA_964389465.1. Classification (GTDB taxonomy): domain Archaea; phylum Thermoplasmatota; class Poseidoniia; order MGIII; family CG-Epi1; genus UBA8886. The sequence goes on from CAYMDK010000020.1 coordinate 11,132, forward strand.
ACGTCGAGCAGGATGCGGTGCGTTACATTCTCTGTGTCGTCACCGTTAATCCAGAGTACCGAGACATTCTCGTCAATCGTAAAACTGGCCGGCACCGGTCCGTCGGAGCGGAGGATGACGGTGAAAACTTCGCCGTCGTGCGCCGCCGCCTGCGGCACCAGCAGCGCCAGCGCCAGCATAACCGACCCGACGACCGCCATTTTTGCAAGGGACATGGCGGCGGCAGCAGGGAGTGGTATAAATCAGCGCCGAGCGCGCGCAAGGCTGTGCGGCTACTCCGCTAGCAGCAGCCGGTTGCCGTGCGGAGCACGGGAGCGCAGGCTGCGCGGCTACTCCGCTAGCAGCAGCGCGACGTCGTGGTGGATGTCGCGGTAACTCCAGTCGAGTCCCGGCCACGCGACGCGAAGTCGACCCTGCTGGTCAATAATGTAGAGGATAGTCGAGTGGTTGATGCTGTAGTCGCCGGTTTCGTTTCCGTCGCCCTCACCGTGGTCGTGCTCCGTTGCGGGCACCTGCTCGACGTAGACGCCGTAGGGCGCCCAGACCGATTCGTTCATTGCCGCCTCCGGTTCCGGGGCATTGGAAGTGAGGTGCGGCCAGCTGGCGTTGCGGTCGGTGGACCAGTTGGCGAGGCGCGCGACGGTATCGCGCGCCGGGTCGACCGTCACTGAGATGATTTCCACCTTCGTGCCGTAGTCGCTGCCGAGCGCCACCTGCAGCTTGCCGAGCTGGTAGGTGACGGCGGGGCAGACGTCGGGGCAATGGGTAAAGACGAAGGTCAGCACCACTAACTTTCCCGTCGTCTCATTGAGGCTGAAGCCATCACCGTGCTGGTCGACCAGCGTGAAGTCCGGGGCTGCGTCCCCCGGCAGCTCGACGCCCCAGAACGGTTCACGGCTGGAGCCTTCGTGGAGGCAGCCCGCCAGCAGCAGCGCCAGCACCAGCAGCAATGCCTGGAGACCGTGGCCCGGAGCCATTTGCGGCCGACCGGCCCGAGGTATAAATAGCCGCCATAAATCCGCGCGCCACAGATGGAACAGGCCATCCTGCGCGTCTCCGCCACCCTGCTGCTGGTGGTCGCCGTTGCTGCGACCGCAGCATACGTGCTGGAGGGGGACGACGACACCCCGGAAACCGCCCCCCCCACAGGTCATCCATTCGACGACGCGCTGCTTCAGAACCTGGGTGAGCAGGAGGGGTGCGAGCCGCTCGAGGATGACGGCAGCATCGACTGGAGCGGGGAATTCCCGCCCGGCTGCCATAACCACCGCAACTACACCCACCACATGCTCTCGACCCCCAACATGGAGCTGGTTGGATTCGACGCCAACCTCGGCAACGCCGAAATCCAGGTCGCCGAGGCGCCTGATGGTCGCACCTACGTCTACCAGGCGGGCTGGCGCGACATGCGCATTATCGATGCCACCGACCCGCACAACATGACCGAGGTCGGACGCTACAACGACCCCAACACGCAGGTGCTCGACGTCAAGTATATCGAGTATGACGCACGCGAATACGTGATTGTCCAGAACCAGATTGTCGACCCCGGCGCGGCCGACCCCAACATTGGCGAATGGAACGACTTCGCGCAGGTGGCGGTGACGCTGATTGACGTTACCGACAAGACCAACCCGACCTGGGTCGACAACTGGAACGACATCGACCATCCGTCGGGGCCGCACAACCTCTACACCCTCATGATTGACGACGAGTGGTATATCTTCGTCGCCAACCCCGACTACGACGAGTGCACTATCGGCACCGGCGAGGAGGCGTGCGGCGGCGTCACCATCGCGCACCTGAACCTGCAGGGCTCCGCCTCGCGACTGCTGGCGGGGGTGCCCGCTTCTGGCGAAGGCCACACGATTATCAAGGTGGGCGAAGCCGAAGTGGCGTGGGAGACGACCCGCGGCGGCTGGATTTACATCCACGACATGACCGTCCAGCGCTGGCCGGGCGATGACCCGCTCGACCCCCGCTACGGGCATACATACATCTACGGCGCCTACTGGGAAGCCGGACTGCGCATATTCGACGTCACCGACGTTCCGCACCCGACCAACTCGCCTGAGCTCTACCTGCCGATGGCGACCCTCTGCAAGACCGGCCTCGGCAACCCGCTGACCTGCCGCTGGCGCGCGCCCGAGGTGGGGCAGTGGATGGAGTTCGCCGACCTGGACGGCGACGGGGAGGTAGACTCGAGCACCACCGGCAACGTCAACGGCGGCCGCGCCTCCTACATCCACTACGTCGAGCCGTTCCCCGCCATGGTCGACGCCAGCCACCTCGGGCTCGGCGCTGCGCCACGTCACGTCACCTTCCTCGCCACCGAAGTGCTCTCGACGACGCACGGCACCGGGCTGGTCTATGTGCTTGACACGACTGACTACGAGATGACCGGGGGCAACCTGCGGTTCCGCCCGCAGCTGCTCAGCGCGTGGGAGAACCCCTACGGGACCGAGCACTACATCCCGGAAGGCGAGCGGTGGCTAATCTTCAGCCCGCACAACCTTGACTCGGCCTGGTTCCCGACGACCGCGGAGACCGAC
>CAYMDK010000020.1:13783-17646 GCA_964389465.1 uncultured archaeon
TAACCTCGCCGAAGATGGCGTGCTTGCCGTCGAGCCAGGGGGTCGCGACGGTCGTCAGGAAGAACTGGCTGCCGCCGGTATTCGGCCCTGCATTGGCCATGCTCAGCAGCCCGGGGCGGTCGTGCTTCAGCGTCGTGTTGAACTCGTCCTTGATTTGCCAGCCGGGGCCGCCGGTCCCGGCGCGTGGGCTGCGCGGGTCTTTCGAGTGGGGGCAGCCTGCCTGCAGCATGAAGTCGCGGATGACGCGGTGGAAATGGAGCCCGTTGTAGAACCCCTTGTCGACCAGCTTCAGGAAGTTGGCCGTGGTCTGCGGGGCGCGGTTGACGTAGAGCTTCAGCGAGATGTCGCCGGCGCTGGTGCGCATCGTGAGAGTGGTCATGCCGCCGCCACCCGGGCGGGCGATAAAGCGTTGCGGGAAGCTTTTTGAAACAGACCCTTGCCCGAGCGTGGAGGACCCCGTCAGCACCCCTGATTTCTGGGAGGCGTGCTACCACGCCGGTGAAGACCAGTGGGACCTGGGCCAGCCGACGCCGCTGTTCGAGCGCGTCGCGTCGGAGCTCGAGCCGGGCCGCATCTGCCTCATTGGCTGCGGGCGCGGCTGGGACGCGATTACCTTCGCGAAGGCTGGCTTCACGGTCACCGCCATCGACTTTGCCGGGCCGGCGGTGCTCGCGGCGCGGCGCAACGCGCTCGAGGCAGGGGTCGAGGTGACGGTCCTCAAGGAGGATATTTTCGACCTGCCGGAGGAGCTGCACGGGCAGTTCGACTATTTGCTCGAATACACCTGCTTCTGCGCCGTCTCGCCCCCGCGCCGCTTCGAATACGACCGCGTCGCGTGGCAGCTGCTCAAGCCGGGCGGGATGCTCGTCGGCGCGTTCTTCCCGCTCGACAAGCCGCTCGCCGAGGGCGGCCCGCCATGGGGCGTCACCATCAGCGAGCTGCACGCCCTCTTCAGCCTGCACTGGCACCTTGACCGCGAGGAAGCCCCTGAAGACTCAATCGAGCCGCGCCGCGGCCGTGAAGTGCTGCAATACTGGCGGAAGGTCTAGAGCTTCCCCATGCAATCAGCGCCAGCGTCGCGAGCAGCGCCGCCGCGCCGAGCCAGCCCCACGGTGGTCCCGGCTCTGCCTCCGGCGGCGCGGAGGGCGGCAGCACCTCAGCGGCCGCCACCTCCACCACGGCTGTCGCGGTCGCGATGTGGCCGTCATCGTCGGTGACGGTGACTGTGACGGTGTAGTTCCCCGCCGCAGTGTAGGTGTGCGTTACGTTGCCGCCCTCTTCCGTGGTGAGGTCAGCGAAGCCGTCGCCGTCAAAGTCCCAGGCGACGCTGGTGATGTGGCCGTCCTCGTCGCTGGCCGTGACGAAGAAGTTCACGGTTTCGCCGGCGGTCGCATTGTCGGGCACCAGGAACCAGATTGTCGGTCTGGCGTAGACCAGGACCTCGACAAGGTGGGGTTCGCTGCCGGCGCCATCATCATCAAAGGCAGTCAGCGAGATTTCGTGGTGGCCGAGCGGCAAATCCGGCAGGATGAGCGAGGAGCCATTTCCCAGCCAGCCGGCCAGGCTCGAATTCCATACGAACTGTTCTACGGTGCCATCATAATCCAGCGCAGCCGCAGCCAGGTTAACCGGCTGGCCAAGCTCAATCGCTGCCGGCGAAACATTGACGGACGTTATCAGGGGCTGGCGGTTGGGCAGCTGGAAAATTTCCAGGTGCGCGCCTTCGACCTGGATTGTCCGGTTCTCGTAATACCAGCCGGTCGCAATTTCCACAGACACGTTGGCCTCCTGCGGTTCCGGGCCGCCATCGAAAATCCTGTCAGTCACCAGCAGTGCCGGCACCTGCCCCGCCGGTCCGGTTCCGTTTTCCACGCCACCGAAACCAGTCGAAACATACACCACATTACCATCATCGCCAATCCTGACGTCAGCACCCGGATAGGGGTTGCCATGCTTGTCGACTACCCTGAGCGTGAGGTAGCTGACGAATTTCATGAAAGAGGTTTCGTCGCACCAGGGGCTGGTATGGGTTTCGTTGACGACCAGCACCGTGGAACCTGACGTAGCCATTACTGACGTATAGGCGGTATCGAGATATTCATTCGATTCCAGAATGACGTCAGTTGCCCCGGAAAGGTAAATTCCTGCGATTGACCGGCTGATTCGGTTATCTCCAAATCGATATCCGCTACCCCCGTCCACAGCTATACCATAATAATTATCATGCAAGTCATTTCCAAGCACGGCGCAGTCCTGGCAGGACCACTCCCCCTCGCCCAGGAAAGAAAGGCCGTAAGTCATGTTTGATAATGTCGAGTTCGTCACGTTAATGTGGCTAGAATTCCAGAAGGCCAGGCCGTAGCCGTTGTTGGAGAGTTCCACGTCTGAAATGGTGATGTTGTCGCAGAAGAAACAGGCAAAATAGCTGAACTCGGTGGAACCTGTGATGACCCCATCCACCAGATTGAACAGGTAGTGGACGGGGACCCCGTTAATCGTGTTTGACGAGTCTATGCTGCTGGTGGGGTCCAAGGCTTCGAGGTTTCGTTCATTCGCGACCAGCCGGTTATTAACCAAGGTCGAATTTCCCCCAGTCGAACCAAGGGAGATGCCATAATTGTTGAACATCACGATATTGTTGTCCAAGACATTATTCCAGGTCGTGACCGACAGAGCGGTTCCTGAATTATTGTGAATGACGTTATCCCTGATTATTGCGTCCGCCCCGTTGCTAATGGTAATGCCGTTGTTATTGTGACCAATGTCGCTTGACCCGATGTAAATACGACCGGAGCTCTGGCTTGAGATGGCTTGCTGGGAATCAGATATGGCGCTGTTCTGGATAATTATTGAATTGCTGTTCCGGATATCCACACCCCCATCGCAGCCCGATAACGTGCTATTGGTGATGGAGACATCATTTCCTCCATCGATAAGGATGCAATTCCTGCCCAGCGTGTTCCGTTCACGGGCGTTGAAACTGCTGTCAGAAACGGTGATGTTATCACCATGAATGACCAGCGCCCCAGTCGTCCAGCTGGCTGCGGTTTTCATCCTGAAGCCAGCAATCTCCACCCCATCGCTTTCCACAGTGAGGGCAGGGCCGCTATCCTCGCCGTCAATTCTTGAATCCTGAGAACCATTCCCTATCAAGAAAACGGTTCTGTTGACAACCACGTTCTCTCGATAGGTGCCTCTCCAGACCCGGATGGTGTCGCCATCCGTGGCGTTGTCAATCGCCTCCTGGATAGTCGTGTAATCGCCGCGACCGCTGGCATGGACGATGATTGTTTCGGCGGTAGTGTCCGAAACGCAAATACTAACCAAAGCGAAGATTCCAATCAGGTGAAAAGCCAACGAGAACGTATTCATTTTCGGGCTTGATACATAGATGCAGGGTTATAGCTTTGCAACAATGTTTCAATCCAACTCAAGTAACTGTAATTGAATAGCTTCCACTCGTTCCGTCGCTACAACTAAGGGGCGGAACAGGCTGTGACCAGGTCACATTTAACCACCAGTCCACATCGTGTTGCTCGGTCTGAGCCGTCCAAGTAAGACTGCTGCTGTAGCTCCCACTACCTCGTGGTGCTGTTACTCCCGTAGCCGAGTCAGAATCATAGAAAGCGATTTCCTGCGTAAACCAATGAACAACCCTGACAGTGAGTGTTTGATTATATTCACCGGCTGAACCCAAGATACGTTGGTCATCCCAAGTTCCGTTGCCATACCAATAGAGTTCATCACCATTATCGATGAGAGTTGGTGATGGTGTACCAAACGAGGCAGCACTACAGTTGGGGACTCCCGCGCCAGTTATGACAATATCGGTACTCCCAAGCTCATGAACCACGTTTGCAGCT
>CAYMDK010000021.1:0-11987 GCA_964389465.1 uncultured archaeon
AGACTCTACTGCGGAGAACTACAACGGTAACGCGACCGAGGACGATGGTTCGTGCACATTTGCGGCCACGACCACTACCGTAAAGATTGGCCTGCTCTCCCCCATAACGGGGCCGATTGCAGTCTACGCGCCCGGCTTCTCGGATGCGGCTAACGTCGCGATTGCAGAGTTGAATGCCGCGAACGCCGCCTACGTGTTCGAACTGGTAGTTGGCGACTCCGGCTGTGACGGCACTACCGCCGCATCCGCAGCGCAGACGCTGGTTGACGCAGGCGTTGCCGGCATTGCTGGCGCAGCGTGCTCCGGCGCGACCCTTGGCGCAATCGAGGTAGCTAAGGCGGCCTCGACCCCGATGGTCTCCTACGCCTCGACCTCACCCGCGATTACAGCCCATGCTGATGATGGCTACCTGTTCCGGGTCGTCCCGAGTGACGCCCAGCAGGGCCAGGCAATGGCCGCTGTAGCTGCAGCTGAGAGTTTCAGCAATGTAGCGTTGATCTACATGACCAACGACTACGGTGCTGGCCTGGCTGATGCCTTTGAGGGCAGCTGGAGCGAAGCACTCTGCGTCAAGGTCGGCTACGACCAGGACGCGACTGACTTCACTTCCACCGTCCAGCAGGTAGCTGACGGTGGCTGCGGCTCGGTAGTCAGCGTGACCTACGCCACTGACGGTGCGGGCATAGTCGAGGAGCTGGCGGCGCAGGGCGTCGACGTCCCCTTCCTGGGCGCTGACGGAATCGCTGACCTGGCCTTCGTGGGTGAGTTCAGCGACGCGAGCGCGGTTGCTGGAATCATGGCGACCAAGCCCTCGCCCGGCAGCGACTCGGCCGAGAAGGCAGCCTTCGAGGCGGCCTACACGGCAGCTGGCGGTGACCCCGGTGGAATCTACACCGCCGAGACCTACGACGCGGTCAACATCATTGCCGCGGCGGCGATGGCTGACAGCGACGGCGACCTGCGCGATGATCTCGCGACGGTCGGAACGAACTACGCTGGTGCAAGCGGCGTCCACACGTTCATGGCTAGCGGTGACGTGGTCGGCAGCGGTTACCAGGTCTGTTTCTTCTGGAGTTCAACGAACCTGGACTGCGGCAAGAGCTGGAATCTGGCTGACGGCCTCGGTGGCGGCTGGTCCGACACCCGGACTACCATCAAGATTGGCCTGCTCTCCCCGATAACTGGGCCGATTGCAGTCTACGCACCCGGCTTCTCGGACGCGGCATATGTCGCGATTTCAGAGCTGAACGCCAACAACCCGGACTACAACTTCGAACTGGTAGTGGGCGACTCCGGCTGTGACGGCACGATTGCTGGTACCGCTGCGCAGACGCTGATTGACGCGGGCGTTGTTGGCATTGCGGGCGCAGCCTGCTCCGGCGCGACCCTCGGTGCAATCGAGGTGGCCAAGGCAGCCTCTACACCGATGGTCTCCTACGCCTCGACCTCTCCCGCCATTACTGACCACGACGACAATGGCTACCTGTTCCGGGTCGTCCCGAGCGACGCCCAGCAGGGACAGGCGCTGGCAGCTGTAGCATCTAATGAATGGTTCGAGAATGTAGCGCTGATTTACATGACCAACGACTACGGTGCTGGTCTGGCTGACGCCTTCGAGGCCAGCTGGAGCGAAGCCCTGTGTGTCAAGGTTGGTTACGACCAGGACGCGACCGACTTCACCTCAATCGTCCAGCAAATAGCTGATAACGAGTGTGCATCCATCGTTGCTGTCACCTACGCCACTGATGGTGCTGGTATACTCGAAGAGATGGCGGCACAGGGTGTCGAAGTCCCCTTCCTAGGCGCTGACGGAATCGCTGACATGGGCTTCGAAGCCGAGTTCAGTGACAACAGCACGCTCGATGGAGTACGAGCAACCAAGCCTTCACCCGGCGGTGACTCAGCCGAGAAGACAGCCTTCGAGGCAGCCTATGCAGCAGCTGGTGGTGACCCCGGTGGAATCTACACTGCTGAGACCTACGACGCAGTAATGATCATTGCCATGGCGGCTATGGCCGACAGCGATGGCGACCTGCGCGACGACCTCGCAGCGGTCGGGACGAACTACGCGGGCGCCAGTGGTGTTCACACGTTCATGGCGAGCGGTGACGTGGTCGGCAGTGGCTACCTTGTCTGTGCTTTCTCCTACGACGGAAGCGCAGTATCATTCAGCTGCGACCAAACATGGAACCTGGCTGACGGCCTTCAGGACGCCTAAATCGGCAAACACTGACAAGGGCTGACAGGGCGGCACAGCCGCGCCCTGTCAGCCCGCAGGGCTGCCGGTTATAGGCAGCCCCCTGCACTCCCAGCTTGGGCCCTGTTGGGGTTAACGGTCGACACTTGTACCCGATGCTGGAGGAACAGTGGCAGAAGTGGCAGGCGCTGCCGGCGACGACGCGCCGTGGCGTGCTTGCGACGCTGATGCTGCTGGACGGTGGCATCGGGCTGCTCTACGGCAGCAGCCTGCTTGACCTCGGGATTGGCGGTGACCTGCTCTGGCTCTCGCAGTCGGTCGAGTTCATCATCGGCGGGCTGCTGCTGCTGCACGCCGTGGTCGAGCGGCTGACCGGGAATTACCGCACTGCCGCAATCGCCGCAATCCCGCTCGTTATCCTGCTGGTTCTCGGCGCCTGTTTTGAGCTGCTGTTCAGGGGCCGCGACGACACGGCCAACGTCATATTCAACTTGACCTCGCTGAGCTTCACCGGTTTCTACTGGGCGGCCGCCTACCTCTCGATTGCCGCCGGCCTCACGCTGACCTACAAGGTGCAGCGCTTCGGCAATTTCGCGCAGGCGGAGATGATGCTCTTCGGCGCGTTCGTCGCGATTACGCTGATGTGGAGCGTCCCCTTCTTCCCGGGCGTTGACGCGGTCAAGGACGGGGAACTGGCTTGGGAGCTGCTCATCTGGGCCTGCGTTGCCGCTTTCTTCCTCACTGGCTTGCTGGGGGTGCTGATAGACCGGCTGGTCTACCGCCGCTTCCGGGACAAGCACGCAATCCCGCAGGTGATGATGATTGCATCGCTGGGCGTCTCGATGGTCCTGCGCGCGCTGCTCTACCTGCGCTACGGCGCACCGATGCGGCTCTTCGTGCCAGACCGTGACTGGCGGCTGGTGACCTCTTCGTTTCAGTTCGACACGGCGCTGCTCAAGTTCCATTTCGGGCTGCGTGAGCAGGTACCGTTCTACGAGTGGGTCACCGTCAAGACGAACGGTGACCCCTACCTCTACGCGCTGGTCTACAGCAAGGCGCTGCTGATACTGGGCGTCTTCGGCGCGGTGCTGTTGCTCCTGCTGCTGCTGAACCGCACCCGGCTGGGGCGGCAGATGCGTGCCGTGGCCGACAACCCCGACCTCGCCGCCTCCTCGGGAATACACGTCGAGCGTATCCACGCCACCAGTGCCTTCCTCTCGGCCGGTATCTCGGGGCTGGGCGGCGTGCTCTTCGCAATGGTTACGCGCGTCAACCCCGAAGTGGGGCTCAGCATCCTGCTGCCCTCCTTCGCGGTGGTCGTGCTCGGGACGATGGGTTCGGTGCGCGGAGCTGTGATTGCCGCGATTATCGTCGGCTTCGTCCGCGCCTCATCGGAGCCGGTGTTAGTTGGCATCGGCAACCCGCTCGACCGTGCCTCCTTCTCGGCGTTCGGCGAAATCATGCCCTACCTCTTCCTGATTGGCGTCCTGCTGGTGATGCCGCAAGGCCTTGGAAACGCCCTTGAAAACTGGACCATCGAGCGCCACCGCCGGCGTGCCGCGCGGGACAAGCAGGCGGGTGGCATGAGCCCGATGCGGTTTGCGTTCGTGGCGTGCGGCGCCCTCATGCTGTTGCTGGCGCTCTCGGCGCTCTACCCCGACCGGAGCTACCCGCGGCCGGTGCTCTGGCTGCTGCTGCTGGGAGCCGTGAGCCTGTTGGGGCTGGCAGCGTGGTGGCCGTTCAGGGGCGAAGCGGCCTCCGGGCGGCAGCTGTCGCTGGTTCCGATCGGGCTGTTCGACGGGCTGCACGCTGCCCGACAGGGGGTGCTTGACGCACTCGACCGGGCGCTATCGGCCGTATATCGCCGTGCGGGGGCGCTATCGGCGCGCGCGACTGGCCTGCTGGCGGACGCACGATCCAGCGCCAGCGTCTCGATTCCGGACGGCGTGCGCGATGCGGTCGCTGAACCGGTGCGGCGCTGGCGGGAGTTCGCGCCCTACGGCCGCGAGAGCGAGCGGGGGTCGTGGCTTGCCTTCGCCGTCATGCTGCTGCTGTTGGCCTGGATTGGCTGGTCACTGCCGAGCGTCACCGCTTTCTCCAAGTCGATGCAGGTGGCGCGGCTGGTCGTGCTGGTCTCGATTTTCGGGCTGATGGCTCTCTCGCTGAACCTGCACACAGGGATTACGGGGATGACCAATTTCGGCGTGATTTTCTTCGTCGGGCTGGGCGGGGTTACGGTCGCCCTGCTCTCGGTTCCCGATGACCGTCCGGGAGGCCACGGCTGGTCGCCTTTCGCGGCGCTGCTGTTCGGGGTAATCATCGCGGCCACCGCCGGTTACCTGCTGGCGTATCCCACCGCGCGGTTGCGGATGGACTATTTCGCGATTGTCACTATCTCCCTCGGCGAGGTGCTGCGGGTCTCGCTGCTGGCCGAGCCGATGCTCGCCGCCGGGACCCCCACCTCGGCGGTCGGCATCTCCAACTACGACCTTCCGCTCGAAGGCTGGTGGGAAGGCGGCGCGAGCGCGACCGTCGGCGGCTGGCTGGGGCTGGGGGAACCGGCTGCCTACCATCTGCTGCTGGCGGCGCTGGCGCTGGTCGCGCTGCTGCTGGTCTGGCTGCTGCTCGAGGTGGTGCTGCGGGCGCCGTGGGGACGCGTGCTGCGTGCCATCCGCGAGGACGAGGAGGTCGCCAAGCACCACGGGCACGACGTCCTGCGCAACAAGGCGTACTCGCTGGCGCTGGGCGCCGGCATCGCCGGCCTGGCGGGGGGGTTGTGGGTCTGGCTGAACGGCGCCGTGTTCCCCGAGTTCATCAGCCCGGTCAAGTCCACTTTCCTGGTCTGGGCGGCGTTCATCGTCGGTGGCCGCGCCAATAATCGCGGGATGATTATTGGCGCGTTCATCATCGTGCTGGTGGACATGCTCTTCAACGCCATGGTCGCTGCGCAGGGCGACACCTCGGCTGATTTCCACGATGAGGCTATGTGGATGGAGGGGAGCTTCGCGTGGTGGGTCACCGACGTCATGGGCCCGTTCACCAGCGACCTCTCGATAACCGAGGTCTTCGGTGATTCGGTCGCGCTGGGTGCGGCCGGTTTTGCCTACATCAAGCTGGCGCTGGTCGGGCTGGTCATCGTACTCTCGCTCCAGCTCTCCGCCAAGGGGCTGCTGCCGGAGGTCCCGAGCCGGCCGGAGGACCCGGCGGGTGGCCTTGCGGGCGAGCCTGCCGGGGCGACCGGCAGCGGCGCGGAGCCGGGAGGCGAGGCGGGATGAGCACGGTGCTGAAGGTCAGCAACCTCTCGAAGGAGTTCGGCGGGCTGCGCGCGGTCGATGACTTCTCGCTCACGGTTTCGGCGGGCGAGTTCGTCGGCCTCATCGGGCCGAACGGCTGCGGCAAGACGACGACGTTCAACTGCGTCTCCGGGTTGCTGGATGCGACTGCCGGCAGCGTCGAGGTCTTCGGCCAGCCGGCGGGCCGGCTGCGTCCCGACCAGATTCAGCAGCTGGGGCTGACGCGCACCTTCCAGCATACGCGGCTCTGGCGCGAGATGACTGCCATCGAGAACCTGCTGATTCCGCCGCGCAACCAGTTCGGGCTCGACCCGCTGCGGGCGCTGCTGACGCCGTGGCGCCGGGCGGAGGAGCGGGCGCGGGTGCGGCGCGCCTACGAGGTGCTGGACCAGCTGCAAATCCGGCACATGGCGCACAACCTGACCAGCGAGCTCTCGGGCGGGCAGTCGAAGCTGGTCGACATCGGGCGCGCGCTGATGGGCGAGCCGCAGCTGCTGCTGCTCGACGAGCCGGTCGCAGGCGTCGCGGGGCCGCTGGCCGACAAGATTTTCAACGACCTGCACCGCATCGTCAACGAGACCGGCATCTCAGTGGTAGTCATTGAGCATAACATGGACTTCATCCTGCGGCAGGGAGTTGACCGTATCGTGGTGATGGACCGCGGCAGGGTGCTGATGGAGGGCACCCCCAACGAGGTCAAGGCGAGCAGCGAAGTCATCGAGGCGTACCTCGGCGGTCGCGCCGGAGGCAACGCATGAGCCGGGTGCTCGACGTCGCGGGGCTCGACGGCGGCTACGGCTCGGTGCAAATCCTGAATGGCATCTCGCTCCACGTCGATAAGGGTGAATTCATCACCATAATCGGCCCCAATGGCTGCGGCAAGTCCACCTTCATCAAGGTCATCTTCGGCATCGCGACGCACTACCGCGGCACGGTCCGGCACCGCGGCGAGAGCATCGCCGGCTGGCGCACCGACCAGCTGGTGCAGCGCGGCATCGCCTATGTGCCGCAGGTCGACAACGTTTTTCCCGGGCTGAACGTGCGCGAAAACCTCGAAATGGGCGGGGTGCGGCTGCCGCCGACACTGCTGGAAGAGCGTGTCGCGCGCGCGCTCGAGATGTTCCCCGACCTGCAGCCGCGACTGCACGACACCGCCGCCTCGCTCTCGGGAGGCCAGCGGCAGATGCTGGCGATTTCGCGCGCGCTCATCAGCGACCCCACCTTCCTGCTGCTCGACGAGCCGACCGCGGCGCTCAGCCCGCTCTATCAGGAACAGATTATCGAGCGTATCGACTCGCTGCGCGAGAAGGGCATCACCATCCTCATCGTGGAACAGAACGCGCGGCTCTCGCTGGCGCGCTCCGACCGCGGCTACATCCTCGCCAACGGCGAAGTGGTCCACACCGCGGCTGCCTCCGAGATTCTTGACGACCCGCATATAAACGAATACTTCCTCGGCACCCTGCAAGACTGAATCATTCTGGCAGCGCCCCGGTTTAGACCAACCTGCCTTTAATCCGTCCCTGCTGCGGGCCGCATGCAGTTCTTCATCGACACCGCCGACGTGGCGGAAATCCGCGAAGCGCAAGCGCTGGGAATCCTCGACGGCGTCACGACCAATCCCTCGCTTGTAGCGAAGAGCGGGCGCGACTTCGAGGAAGTCGCGCGCGAAATACTGGAGCTCGTGGACGGCCCCGTCTCGCTCGAAGTCACGGCTCTCGACACGGCGGGAATGCTCACCGAAGCGGCGGAGCTGGCGGGCTGGGGCGAGAACGCAGTCATCAAGCTGCCGCTGACGCCCGACGGGCTCAAGGCGTGCAAGACCCTTGAAGACGCGGGCACCCGCACTAACGTTACGCTCTGCTTCTCGGCCAACCAGGCACTGCTGGCGGCGAAGGCGGGGGCGAGCTACGTCTCGCCCTTCATCGGGCGGCTCGACGATATTTCCGAAGTGGGGATGGACCTGATTCACAATATGCGCCTCATCTTCGACAACTACGGCTTCCGGACGCAAATCCTGGCCGCCTCAATTCGCAACCCGGTGCACGTGCTCGAATCGGCGCTCGCGGGCGCGGACGTCGCGACCATCCCCTTCAGCGTCTTCAACCAGCTGGTGAAGCACCCGCTGACCGATATCGGGCTCGCGAATTTCCTCGCCGACTGGGAAAAACGCAAGCAGTGAGCGGCGGGCTACTTGTCGCCTCCGGGCCGCAGCTCTTTGCATGGGCGCCCGGCAGCGAGCCGCGGCTTGTCGCAGAGCGCGACGACCACGTCCGCGCGCTCTGCCTCCACGACGGGCGGCTCTACGACGGCGGCGATGCTAATGCGGTCTACGACACGCTCGCCGGGACGCTGGTGGCGGAGCGCGCCTCGTGGACCTACGCGCTCTGCTCGCACGAAGGCGCGCTCCTTGACGGCGGTCGCTACGCACAGGTGTGGCGCACACAGGAGCGCGAGCTGGTCAACTGGCGCGACAACTGGGTACGCGCGCTCTGCTCGCACGGCGGCGCGCTCTATGACGGCGGCGACTACGGCGTCTGGCAGACCGGCACCAGCCGCGAGATGGGCAGCCGCCCCGGCGCCTGCTATGGCTTCGCCCCCGTCGGGGAAGCGCTGCTCGACTTCGGCGAATACGGTGTCTGTGATACCCTGACGGGAGCCCCGGTCGCGCAGCGTCCGGCGTCGGTGCTGGCGATGGCTGTGCTGGGTGCCGCCGCCTTCGACGGCGGCGCCTACGGTGTGTGCGAAACTCGCAGCGGCGAGACGGTCGCGCAGCGCGCGTCGCCGGTGATGTCGTTTGGCGTCCACGATGGGGTGCTTTACGACGCGACTGGCCACTTCCAGCTGCACGCGACGCTCGAAGACCCGCAAGGCGACAAGCCGCTGGCGGAACTCGACGCGCCCATCCACGCGCTGCTCTCTCTGCCGGCCGCGCTTTTCGACGCGCTCCCGTCGGGCGGCAGCAGTTAATCCCCCGGCAGAGTGGCGCGCCATGGAGCAGCAGCGGCCGGTCTGGACGACCTACGCGATGCTGCTCGTCGTCGCGGTCACCTGGGGCGCGGCGTGGCCGGTCGGCCGCGCGCTGGCGCTGGCGGCGCCGCCCTGGTCAGCGATGGCGCTGCGCTACTGCCTCGCGACCCCGCTGCTATTTGTCTGGCTCCATTTCGCCGAAGGCGTGCGGCTCCCGCCGCGCAGTGAGTGGCGCGCGCTGGCGGTCATGGGTATCATGTCCGTGGTGCTCTACCAGGTCGGCTTCATCTTCGGCATGCGCGAGACCGCCGCCTCCGACGCGTCGCTGGTCATCGCGCTGAACCCGGTGATGGTCGCGCTGCTCTCCGTGCCCTTGCTGGGTTACCGGCTGACGCGCAACGCGAGCATCGGGCTGGCGAGCGGCTTTGCGGGAGTGGCGCTGATTTTCCTCGCATCGCCCAACGAGCAGATTCCGTTCGAGCAGCGGCTCTACGGCAATTCGCTCATCCTTTTCGGCGCGGCCGCCTACAGCATCTACACCGTCACGCTGCGCGGCTACCTGCTGCGCGGCGGCTCGCAGTCGGCGCTCGGCGCGCTGACATGGGCGTCGCTCATCGGGACGCTGTTGCTGCTGCCGCTGATGCTGGCCGAACAGCCGTGGCAGCACGACTGGACGACCGCCGAATGGGTGTTTCTCGGCTACCTCGGTGTCCTCTCCACGGTCGTCTGCTACGCCTTCTACGCGATGGGCGTCGCCGACATCGGCGCACCCCGCACGGCGAGCTTCATCAACCTCGTCCCGATTTTCGGCATCGCCACCGCCGTCCTCTGGCCGGCGCTCGACGAGCAGTTCGGCCTCGCGCACATCGCCAGCTTCGCGCTGGTCTACGCCGGCGTCAGGTTGGTCAACACGCAGCCGCCCGAAGGGCTCGACTGAGCCGCGTCAGACGACCTGCGGGTAGAGCAGGTACGCCTGGTACACGAAGCCGGCCGCGAACCCGAGCATGGCGATGCCACAGACTCCAAGTGCGATGCGGTAGCCCTGCGCGGAAAGCTGGCCGCGCGACCGGTCAAACATCCAGGCGATGGTGACCTTGGCCATGACAAGCGTAAAGATGAACGTAAGCGCGTAGGCCACTGGCGCGAGCGGCTCCTCCACCGCGGCGGAAGCCATCAGAGGCCCGCCGATGAGGAACCAGAAGACGTAGACATTGGGGTTGAGCAGGTTGGTCAGGACGCCGCGCCGCAACGAGCCGGATGTAGACGTATCAGAAAGTTCGACTTCCGGTGGCTCGATGGAGAAACATTCGACCCCCATCTTCACCAGGAACAGTGCTCCCAGCACCGAAATCAGCAACAGCACGGCCGGCTGTGTCGCAATCCAGCCTGCCGCCAGCAGGCTGGCAACAATCATCGGACCGTCGGTGAACAGGGGTGCAGCAGCCGCCCGGACCCCCGCCCGAAGTCCGCCCGACAGTGTCTCACGGATTACCACCGTGAGCAGGGGACCTGGTTTCACCCCCTCCACGACCCCCAGCGTAACCCCCACAACCGCGAGGGTGAGTATCTGTTCAGCTGCCATGCCCCATATCCTAGTCGTCGGGAGCCAGGAAGGGGTAGCCCCACTCCTGCGGGATGTCGAGCGTGCGCTTGATACTGCGCGGCGAAATCCAGCGCAGCAGGTTGAGCGGGCCGCCCGCCTTGTCGTTCGTTCCCGACGCCCGCGCGCCGCCGAACGGCTGCTGGGCGACGACGGCCCCGGTCGGCTTGTCGTTGATGTAGAAGTTGCCGGCGGTGAAACGCAGTGCATCGCAGGCCGTCTGGATATCCGCTTCTTTCGTCGCGAAAATGGAGCCCGTGAGCGCGTAGAGGCTACCCTTGTCACACATTTCCAGCACGCCCTCGAAGTCATCGTTTTCGTAGAGGAAGATTGTCAGCACCGGACCAAAGATTTCCTCGACCATCGATTCCGCCTTCGGGTCGCTGGTGACAATGATGGTTGGCTCGATAAACCAGCCCTCCGAGTCATCGCTGCCGCCACCAACGACAATCTCGCAGGTTTCGCTCGTTTTCGCGCGTTCGATGTAGCCGGTAATCTTGTCGAAGGCGCGCTGGTCGATTACCGCGGTCATGAAGTTCGAGAAGTCACACGCGTCGCCCATCGCAATCTTGGCAACCTCGTCGCCGAGTGGCTGGCCGATGCGGTCCCAGACCGACTTCGGGATGTAGGCGCGGCTCGCCGCGCTGCACTTCTGCCCCTGGTATTCGAACGCACCCCGTAGCAGCGCCACGAGCAGCCCCCGCTCGTCGCACTCGGGGTGCGCCACAACAAAATCCTTGCCGCCGGTTTCGCCGACGATGCGCGGGTAGCTGCGCAATCCTGGCAGCGCAGCGGCGATGCGCTGCCACAAGCCCTGGAAAGTGGGCGTCGAGCCGGTGAAGTGCAGCCCTGCGAAGTCGGGATTCGCGAGCGCCACGTCGGAGATTTCGGCCCCCGACCCCGGCAGGAAATTGATGACGCCGGGCGGCAGCCCCGCTTCGAGCATCAGCTGCATCAGGACGTAGTTCGAGTAGTAGCAGTTACGGCTCGGCTTCCAGATTGCGGTGCACCCCACCAGTGCGGGCGCGCTCGGCAGGTTGCCGGCGATGCTGGTGAAGTTGAACGGCGTGATTGCCAGCACGAAGCCTTCGAGCGGGCGGATTTCGGTGCTGTTCTCGACCCCCTCCGGGGAAACCAGCGGCTGGAGCTGGTCGTGGAATTCGCGCGCGTAGTGGGCGTTGAAGCGCCAGAAATCGATGAGCTCGCACGCTGCGTCAACCTCTGCCTGGAACACAGTCTTCGACTGGTTCAGCATTGTCGCGGCGTTGACGCGGTAGCGCCAGTCGCCCGCGAGCAGGTCGGCGCAGCGCTCGAAAATCGCCGCACGCGCCTCGAGCCCGAGCGCAATCCAGTCCCCCTGCGCCGCGACCGCCGCCGTGCAGGCGCGCTCGATTTCGGCCTTGCCAGCCAGATGCACCCGCGCCAGCACGTGGCCGTGGTCGTGCGGGACGACCTGCGCGACGGTGTTGCCCGTTAGGACCGCTTCGCCGTCGACGATGCACGGCACCTCGACCACCGTCGCCAGCTGTCGCTCCAGCTCCGCCTGCAGCGCCGCGCGCTCGTCGCTGCCGGGGGCGTAGTCGAGTATCGGCTCGTTAGCCGGATGGCCGCTCACGGCGGCCCCAGCGAAGGCCCATGAATAGTGTTTTGCAGACTCAGATGTGGCAGGCGGCCGCCGCCGGGTTCTTCTCGAAGTAGCGCTGGTGATACTCCTCGGCGCGCCAGAACTCGCCCACCGGCGCGACCTGCGTGACGATGCGGTCGCCGAAGCGCGGTTGCGCCGCCACAAGCGACGCACTTGCGGCGGCGAGCTGCGTCTCGCCGTGGCAGAAGATGGCCGAGCGGTATTGCGTCCCGGAATCGGGCCCCTGTCGGTTGAGCTGCGTCGGGTCGTGGCACTCCCAGAAGGCGGCGAGCAGCTCGTCGT
>CAYMDK010000021.1:12087-14566 GCA_964389465.1 uncultured archaeon
CGGTTGAGCTGCGTCGGGTCGTGGCACTCCCAGAAGGCGGCGAGCAGCTCGTCGTAGCCAATGGCTGCGGGGTCGAACTCGACCCGCACCACCTCGGCGTGGCCGGTCGCGCCGCTGCACACCTGCCGGTAGGTCGGCTGGCGCGTCTCCCCGCCGCTGTAGCCGACCTCGGTCGCCGCCACGCCCGCCAGAGCGGCGAAGTGCGCCTCGACGCCCCAGAAGCAGCCGGCGGCGAAGGTGGCGGTTTCAGTTGCCATCGCCGACCCCCGTCAGTGCAAGGAATTCGCCGCTGCGCGCGTGCAACTCGCCGCGGAACTGCGACGTGATGGTCGTCGCCGGCGACCGCGGGCCGCGCGCCTGCATGCAGGCGTGGTCCGCTTCGATGACGATACCAACCCCCACCGGGACCAGATACTCCTCGAGCGCGTCGGCAATCTGTGATGTCAGCCGCTCCTGCGTCTGGAGCCGGCGTGCGAAGCAGTCGACCAGTCGCGCCAGCGCACCGATGCCAATTATTCCGCTCGGGCCGGGCAGGTAGCCGACGTGCGCCGTACCGCGGAACGGCAGCAGATGGTGCGCGCACATCGAGTGGAACTCGACGCCCTTCAGCAGCACCAGTCCCTCTTCTGTAGAGCCAATAGGCTCGCCCAGAGCCTCCTTGGGTGACTGCGTGTAGCCGGCGAGCAGTTCCTGCTCCCACGCCTCAGCGACCAGCGCTGGCGTCCCGGGGTGGTGCTCCTCCGGCGGGACGCCGGTCGCCTTCAGGAAGTCGGCGACGGCCTGCTCGAGCGCCTTGCGGTCCACGGCGCGGAGCGTCGCCGATATATTAGCCTCGCCGCCCCCCTTCATAACCCCGTCACCATCGCCGCCCGATGGCTCCGCTCTGGCGCGTCTACGGTGCTTTGCTGCTGGCGCAGCTGCTGTTCGGGCTGCACTACCTGACGACGCAGCTGGTGGTCGAGCGCATCAACCCGGTCGAGTGGGCAGCAGTGCGCATCTCGGTCGCTGGCGCGCTGCTGGTGCTGCTGCACCGCCGCAGCATCGTGCGCTGGCCGGTCGGTGCCGAATGGCGCCAGGTCGCGCTGCTGGCGGCGCTCGGGGTCGTCGTCAACATGGTCTTCTTCGCGCTGGGGCTGGCGCGCACCACCCCGGCGCACGGCGCGCTCATCATGTGTATGGTCCCGGTGCTGACGCTCACCTTCGCCGTCGCGCTGGGCCACGAGCGCGCCAGCCGCCCCCAGCAGGCCGCCCTCGCGCTGGCGCTCGGCGGCGCTCTGGTGCTGCTCGAAGCGGACCGCTTCCACCTCGCCGGGGAATACCTTGTCGGAGACCTGCTGGTGTTCATCAACGCCACCTCGTTCGCGCTCTTCCTCGTGCTCTCCCGTAAGGCGGTCGACCGCCACGGCGCGATGGGGCTCACGGCGCTGGTGATGGGCGCCAGCGCTTTCGTGATGGCGCCGCTGGCGCTCTGGAGCGGAATCGCGCACGCCGATGCGTGGGGTGCGTTGCCGCAGCATGTTCTTCTCGCGGTCGGTTACACCATCATCCTCGCGACCGTCGTCACCTACAGCCTCAACTACTACGCGCTCGGCCGGGTGCCGTCGTCGCAGGTCGCCCTGTTCATCTACCTGCAGCCGCTGATTGCGACCTCGACCAGCATCGCCGTCGGTCGTGACGTGCTGTCGCCGCGGCTGCTGCTCTCGGCGGCGCTCATCCTGGGCGGGATTGCGCTGACTGCCCTTTCCTACCGCGACGAAGCGGAAGAGAGCGGTCCTTCCTAGGCGAGTTTGTCTTCCAGCTCGAGCGAGAGCTGCTCGAGCAGCTCCTCCAGGTTGTCGCTCTTGAGCGAGATGATGTTGGGCATGACGCCCTCGATGCGCGCCTCATACTCGCCTCCGCTGCGCAGGATTTCGATGTCGCAGCTGATGTCGGCCATGCCGCGCCCGAATTCGCCCCGTATTTAACAGTTGGCAGAAATGGCCTAACTGCGGAAGCCCGCCAGCAGCTCTTCCAGCGACTCGCGCGACGGCTTCAGCCGCTCGTCGGGCAGCTCCGCCAGCGGCGTCTCGACCAGGTTCAGCGTCTCGTCGAGCGTCGGCTTGCCGGGGTTGAAGTAGAGCAGCCCGGTGACGTGCTTCTGTGCGACCTCGGCGCGGTGGAGCGCCTCGAGCGCCGCCATCTCGCTGGCGGGGTCGTGCGCATCGCCAATCGTCTCGAGCCGGATGAATGAGCCGTCGTGCAACTGCACCTCGCGGAACTCGCCCTCCGGCACCTCCACCTCGGTTATCGGCTCGAAGTGCGGGATGTAGTCGACGACGTGCAGCTCCTCGTCGTGCGACTTGACGTAGCCGTACGACTTCAGCGACTCGTCGTTGTTTGCAAATGTCACGCAGGGCGAGATAACGTCAATCACCGCCATTCCGCGATGCGAAAGCGCGGCGCGCACCAGCGCCGTCAGCTGCTGGCGCGAGCCGGAGAA
>CAYMDK010000022.1:0-13965 GCA_964389465.1 uncultured archaeon
TATCCGGCGCCGGTCGCCGGCGCTGCCGGGATCGTAATCCCGGTCGCCGTCTCGGTCGCGGGCGAGTTCGGCCTCAACTACGAAGTGGCGGCATGGTTCTACCACTCCGGCTCCGCCGCATGGCCCTCGGAAGGATGGGACGGCGAAGGCTGGTTCCGCGTGAATTACTTCGCGATTTTCCTCGACGGCAACGGCGAGTGGAGCGGCATAATCTGGCTGCGCCTCAAGCAGGAACTGCCTGCCGGCAGCTACCTCAAGGCGAAGGTGCGCGACGCCGACTCGACCGGAGATTACGGCGAGGACCGCGTCGACGACATCCCCGTCTCCACCAGCTTCGGCTGGGTGCAGGGCTACGCTGGCGACGGTGAGAGCGTGTGGGAGGGCGAGCGAGTCGAGCTCCGGGCATCAGGCGCGCTCGTGGCCGGGAACCTGACCGAGACGCAGCCGTGGCAGTCGCAGGGCGATGCCGGCTTCTTCCGGCTCGCGGCGTCGGCCGGCGACTACACGCTGCGCATGGCCGACGGCAGCGCCGAGCGGGCGGTCAGTGTCGTGAATGGTCAAACTACCGAGACGACGCTGGGTTACGACGCCGGGATGGTGCTGTCGCTGCTCGAGCGTCCCGCGCAAATCGTGCCGGAGACGGAGACGCTCTTCCCGGTCGAGCTGCGGTTGCACGGCGACGCCGATGCGCAGCTGCGGCTGGAGGTCGCCTTGCGGGAGTCCGACGCTTCACGCTCGCAGCTCTGGAACGGCAGCGGCTGGGCTGACGCGCTCGACGCGACGCTCGACGGCAACGGCAGCTGGCGCGAAGCCGTCTGGCTGCGGCTGGCGGAAGTCCCGTCAGGCGAGCTGCAGCTGGCGGCCGCCGCATACGCAGCGGGCGCGGAAGAGCCGGTGGCTAACGCCAGCGCGCCGCTTCCAGTAGCGAGCGAGTGGGGCTGGCTCGCCGGTGCGCTCGGCCCGGATAACGGCTCGCGCAGCGCCAGCCTGTGGAACGGCGCGACGCTGGTTGCGCGGACGCAGACGCTGCCGCTGCCGTGGCCCGCCGCTGGCGACGCCGGCAACCTGACGCTGGCGGCACCGCCCGGCAGCTACCGGCTGGTGGTGGCAGGCGTGCTGGAGCAGTTCGTCGAAATCGTCGCGAGCGAGACGACGCTGCTAGAGCCGGGCGAGCCACTGCCGGAAGCAGCGCTCGAGCTGCTCGAGCTGCTCGAGCTGCCCGGGGCAATTGCCGGCGGGGCGGGGACGCTGCTGCCGGTCAAGGCGCGTTTCCAGGGCGTTCCCGGCACCGACTACGAAATCAAGGCGTGGTTCTACGGCAACGGCTCGATGCGGTCGCAGCCGTGGGACGGCAGCGAATGGCGCAACGCCTACCAGCCGCTGGCGCTGAACGCCACGCTCGGCTGGGAAGGCACGCTCTGGCTACGGCTCGATTCAGCGCTGCCGCCCGGCAGCTACCTCAAGGTCAAGGTGCGCAACGTTGCCGATACCGCGGATTCCATCGAGCTGAAAACCACAGCTTTCGCCGTCCCGCCCGTGTGGGGTAGCGTTGCCGGCTACGTCGGCAACAGCACCGCCCCCCACTCCGCGATACGCGTCGAGTTGCGCAACGCCAGCGGGCTCGTCGCCGCCAACTTGTCGCAGCCCGGCCCGTGGGGGACGGGCTGTGATTCGGGCCACTACTCGCTCGCAGCGCCGCCCGGCGACTATACGGTGCAGCAACCGACCGGCGAGTGGCTGCCGGTTTCCATCGCGGCCGGCACGACCGCCCGGCTCGACCTGGGGTACACGCCGCCCGGGAGCGGCGGCCATGCGGTACTGCTGGAGTGGGTCTGGTTCGACCCGTGGCTGTCCGGCGAAGCCGACGAAGCGATTTCGATTTTCAACGCTGGCCCGGTACAGGACGTCGGCGGCTGGTCGCTGGGCGACGCGAGCGGCCAGCTCTGCCTCCCATGGGGCACGACGCTCGCCGCCGGCGAGCGGCTCGTCGTGGCGCAGAACGCGACCGCCTTCTTCCGCTCGCACCACGCGTGGCCCGATTTCCAGATGCTCCCTGACGGCAACGACGTCCCGGTGCTGGCGGGCGACCCGTTCTACCTGCGCAACCTTGGTGACATCGTCGAGCTGCGCGACCGGCGCGGGGCACTGGCCGACGCGGTGGCATGGGGCGACACCGAGCTGCCGGCGGGCTGGAGCAACGCCACGGCGGCGCTGCCGGGCGAAGGGCGCTACCTGCACCGCAACAACGCTTCCGGCGCCGGCTACCGCGACACCGATACGGCGGTCGACTGGGCCAGCTATCGCCAGCTGCGCCCCGGTCAGAGTGACTTTGCGAGCAGCCTGCACGCCGCACAGGCGGTCACCGCCTTCGCGTCGCCCGACTCGACCTACGGAGTGCTGCGCGGGTCGATACAGGACGCTGACAACAGCATCGATTTGAGCCTCTACTACCTGAACCACACCACGCTGGTCGACGAACTGCTCGGCGCGCGCGACCGCGGGGTGCAGGTGCGAGTGCTGCTGGAAGGCTCGCCGGTCGCCGGCTTCACCGACCACTACCGCTACAACGCTGCGCGGCTGGTCGCGGCTGGCGTCGACGTGCGGCTGATGCTGCGCGCCGGCGACGAGCCGACGCGCTATCCCTACCTGCACGCCAAGTATCTCGTCGTCGACGGCCGTTACAGCGCGGTGATGTCGGAGAACTGGGGTTCGACCGGCATCCCCACCGAAGGCAGTGGCAACCGCGGCTGGGGTGTCGTCGTCGAATCGGACAGCCTTGCCTCATCGCTAACTGCGATTTTTGAAGCCGATTTCGATACCAGCTGGGGTGACGTCGTCGCCTTCGACCCCGCTACGGCGCCGGCCGACTTTACGCCGGCCGAGCCGTTCATCCGTGAAGCGGCGGTCGCGTCACGACCGCCGCTCGAGCTGGAGCAGCTGTTCGAAGTGCAGCTGGTGGCCGGCCCCGACAACACGCTGCACAACGACAGCGTGCTGGGGCTGCTGGCGCGCGCCCAGAGCCGCATCCTGGTCCAGCAGCACCACCTGACGACGTGGTGGTCAACCGGTGAAAGCCCCTACCTCGACGCGCTGCTCGCTGCTCACGCGCGTGGCGTCGCGGTGACGGTGATGCTCGACGGCACCGAGCAGGCAGTCGCCGACAACAACCGGCAGGGCCTCCTCGCGCTACAGGACGCGGGTATCGCGGTGCGCTACTACCGCGGCGACGAATACCTGCGGCTCCACAACAAGGCGCTGGTCGTCGACGACCGCTGGACCCTCGTGGGGAGCATCAACTGGGGCGTCGGGGGCGGCGCCTGGAATCGCGAAATCGGCCTGATAATCGACTCGACCGCAGTCGCGAGCTACTATTCCATCTTCTTCTGGGACGACTGGGAACTTGCCAACGGCTCCGCGCCGCCGCCGCCACCCGCATCGGGCGACGGCGATTCCGGGCAGGGCTTGCCGGCGCTGCCGCTGCTGCTGGGAGTCGCGATGCTGGCGGTCATCGCGCGTCGAAAAAGATGGCGCTGAACGCGCGGTGCGCCCTACTCGACGGTTACCGATTTCGCAAGGTTGCGCGGCTTGTCAATTTCGCACCCCAGCGCGTCGGCAACGTGGTAAGCCAGCAACTGTAGCGCGACCCCGGCAGTGAACGGCAGCAACACGGGGTCGGTCGCCGGGACCGTGATAACGTTCTCCGCAAGCCGCTGCGCGTCCGCGTCGCCCTCCTGCGCGACCAGCAGTAGCGGCGCCTTGCGCGCCGCCACTTCCTCGATATTGGAGACCAGCTTGGAGTGGGTGTGGTCCTGGTTCATGATTGCGACGACCGGCGTATCGGGCGAGAGCAGCGCCAGCGGCCCGTGTTTCAGCTCGCCGGCCGGATACCCTTCGGCATGGAGATACGAAATCTCCTTCAGCTTCAATGCCCCTTCGAGTGCGACGGGGTAGCTCAGGTTGCGGCCAATGAAGAAGATGGAGCTGGCTGACTGGAGCGTCCCGGCCAGCTTGCTGATGGCGCTGTGCCGCTCGAGCACCTGCCCCACGTAGTGCGGCAGCCGCCGCAGCTCCTGTTCCCAGCGCCGTAGCTGCGGCAGGTCCATGCTCCTGCGCGCGTAGGCGAGATGCACCGCCAGCATGTAGAGCGCCTGCATCTGCACCATGAAGGTCTTTGTCGCCGCGACGCCAATCTCCGGGCCGGCGCGCGTCAGCAGGATACCGTCGACCTCGCGCGCCAGGCTACTGCCGCCGACGTTACAGATGGCGACCGTATGCGACCCCTGCTGCCGTGCCACGCGGGCGGCGGCGAGCGTGTCGGCCGTTTCGCCGCTCTGCGAAACCAGCACCACCAGCGGCCGCGCCGAGAGCATCCCGCCGACGTTCTGCACTGGTGGCGAGTAGCGGAATTCCGAAGCGTGGTAGACGTTGACCGGGATGGCGGTCAGCTGCTCGAGGACATACTTGCCGACCAGCCCGGCGTGGAACGAAGTGCCGCACGCCACGACCGAAATCGAGCCGATGCGCCAGTTCAGGTCGAGCCCGTCAACAATCGCCTCGGCGAGCGTCGGCAGCAGCGACTCCTGCAAGGCGCGGGGCTGCTCGAAGATTTCCTTGAGCATGAAGTGGGCGTAGCCGCCTTTCTCGGCGTCCTCGACCGACCACTCCAGCTCCTCGATTTCGGGCTCGCGCGTCCCGCCCGCCATGTCGCTGATTTCAACGCTGTCGGCGGTAATCCGCACAAGTTCGCCGTTGTGGACATACGCGACGCGCTGCGTGTATTTCACAATCGCCGGCGCATCGCTTGCCAGGAAATTCTCCCCTTCGCCGAAGCCGACCACCAGCGGCGACTCGTTGCGCGCCGCGACGATTTCGCCGGGGTGCGCCGCGTGCAGCACCGCAATCGCGTAAGCTCCCGTCACCTCGCCCAGCGCCGCCCGCACGGCCGCGAGCAGGTCACCGTCGTAATGGCGCGCGACAAGGTGCGGCAGCACCTCTGTATCGGTCCCGGAGCTGAACTCGATGCCGGCCGCCTCCATGCTGGAGCGCAGGTCGGCGTAGTTCTCGAGCGTCCCGTTGTGGATGACGGCGATGTCGCCGCTGGAATCGACCTGCGGGTGCGCGTTGGCGTCGGACGGCTCGCCGTGGGTCGCCCACCTTGTGTGCGCGATGCCGACCGTCGCCTCGAGCTTCGGCAGCGATTCCTCCATCACCGCGATGCGCCCCTGTTTTTTGTGGATGGCCAGCCCCCCGTTTTCCTGCACCGCGATTCCGGCCGAGTCGTAGCCGCGATATTCGAGCCGCTTGAGCGCCTCAATCAGGATTTGCGGCGCGTCACCGCTCCCGGCATAGCCGACGATGCCGCACATCAGGCGGCCTCCGCCGGGAACTCGCCGTCAATCGCGGCGCCGTCGTCCACGACGGCGCCGCGCCAGAGCACGCAGCCGCCCTGCAGCACGGCGCGGTCACCGATGCGGCAGCCGTCGCCGAACATCGCGCCGCGGTCGATGACCGAGTGCTGCGACTGCAGGTAAGTTGCCTCTTCGGGGCCGGGGAGCGCGACGACGTGCGAGCCGAGTTCGCTCGCTTCGCCGACGACGCACGCTTGCAAGTGGGTGTAGCTGCCGACCGCGACCGAGTCCATTACGAGCGTGTCGGCGATTTCGCAATGTGCACCGATTTCGACCCCGTCGCCGATGGCGGTCGACGGGCCGAGCACGCTCCCGGGGCCGATACGGCAGCCGCTGCCAATCGCGAGCGGCCCCTGTAGGTAGCAGCCGGCGGCGATACGCGTCCCTTCGCCGATGGCGACCGCGCCGCGAATCATGACGCCCGGCTCGCAGGTGCCAGCCAGCTCCTGCGGCAGGTAGCGCAGCGCGACCTGATTGCCGCCGACCATGTCCCACGGGTAGACGATGTTGTGCCACGCCTCGGCCATCGCGACCGTCGGCGCCGTGGTGCCGTCGGCGAGCAGCGGCTGCAGTCCCTTGCCAATGTGTCGCTCCTTGCTTTTCGCAAGCTTGGCGACCGTCTCCGGCGCGAGCCGCGCGATGCCGGTGAAATGCAGCCGCCCGACGGCGTCGGGCTTCTCAAAGCTGAGCCGCACCGCGTCGCCTTCGAGCTCGAGCCCGCCCCACTTGGACCAGCGCAGCGCCTCGCTCGCGAGCAGCACCTCGCCCGGCTGCTCGAGCAGCGCCGTAAATCCCTGCGGTGCGACATAGTTGTCGCCCGGGACCACCAGCAGTTCCTCATCGGGGGCGGCCGCGGCGCCGAGCCGCAGCGCGTCGAGCGTGCCGGTCAGCTTCTCCTGTCGCGCGTATGTGACCGCGACGCCGTGACGTCCGCCGTCGCCGAACAGGCTCATGACGCTCTCGGCACCGTGCCCCACGACCAGCACCAGCTGCCGCACGCCCGCGTCGCGCAGTCCGGCGACAAGGTGCTCCAGGATGGTGCGGTTGGCGAGCGGCAGCATCCCCTTGGGGCGACTGGCGGTCCAGCCCCGCAGGCGTGCGGCTTCGCCGGCGGTCAGGATAACCCCGCGCATGGCCCGCCGCACGTGGGGGAGTATATCATCCTTACGATTTCCCCAAACCGCTAAAGCAGTGCCACCGTCGGTGATTGTGGACGATGAGTGGGACGCGGTAATCATTGGCGGTGGCCCCGCCGGCGCGACCGTCGCGCGCTACGCAGCCGAAGGTGGCGCGCGCGTAATGGTTATCGACCGCCGTCGCGCAATCGGTGCGCCGCTGCAGTGCGGCGAGCTGGTGCCGACCAATGCGGAGATGGCGCGGCTCTGCCCGCGCGTCCCGGAGCTGGACGACCTGCTGCGGACGCCGTCCGCCGCGATTTCGCGCCGCACTGACGAGCTTTGCCTCGTCCCCCCGTCAGGCCGCGCGCTGGCTTTCGAGTTCGGCGGGCAAATCCTCGACCGCGTGGCGCACGACCGGGCGCTTGAAGCGCTGGCGCGCGACGCCGGCGCCGAGTTCCGGCTCGGGACCGCCGTCGCCGCGGTGGATGGCCATGCGGTGCACCTCGCCGACGGCAGCGTCGTGCGGGGGCGCGTCGTCGTCGGGGCCGGCGGACCGCACGACCTGCTGCGGCGCACCCGCTGGCGCGAGCGCAGCCTGCATGTCGCCGTCAGTTTCGTGCTGATGGAAGGCGACTTCCCCGACCGCGTCGAGCTGCATTTTGGCTCGGTCGCGCCGGGTGGCTACGGCTGGATGATTCCGAAACAGGGCGGCGCCAACATCGGCCTCGGCGTTCAGCCCCGTTTCGCGCGCGGGCGACCGCTGCGCGACTACCTCGCGGCGTTCCTGTCACGCTACGGCGGCCGCATCACCTATCGCGGCGGCGGGCTGCTGCCGATGTCTGGCGCCATCCGGCGCTTCGTCAAGCCGCCGCACCTGCTCGTCGGCGACTCGGCGGGGATGGTATTCCCGTCGAACGGCGCCGGAATCGTGACGGCGATGGTCGCCGGCCGCATCGCGGGGCAGGTTATCGCCGCGCACGTCCGCGACGAGACGCCGCTGGCCGAGTACGAGCGTCGCTGGGACGCGCAGGTGGGGCGCGAGATGCGCGCGTCGCAGCGCGCCGCGTGGCTCGGCGGCCTGCTCTTCCGGCTGCCCGATTCGCTCGTCAACCTAGCCTTCAGCCGGCTGGCGCGGCCGTTCGCGTGGCGCGCGATTACCTGCCGGCCGCTGTTCGGGCTCTTCTAGCCGTCCTGCGGTCGCCCACGCCGCCGTGGGGGTACGCTTCATATCAGCCTTGGCGCTGGCGCGCGGTGTTCGTGCTCGACACCGTCGCGTTCTTCACCCGCCGCCACCCGCAAGGCGAGCTGCTGACCGCGCCGGGCGTCGAGCCCGAACTGGTGAACCGGCGCAGCCGCGAATATCACGCGCAGCTCGCCGCGGCCGGGATGCAGGTCGCGTCCGCCGATGCACCGGCGCAGGAGCGCGTCGCCGCCGCCGCGCAGGAAACGGGCGACGCCGGCGTGCTCTCGCCCGTCGATGCGCAGCTGCTGGCGCTGGCGCTCGAGCGCGACGCAACACTCCTCACCGACGACTTCGCGATGCAGAACGTCGCCGCCGCCATGGGCATCGCGTGGCTGCCGGTCGAGACCGATGGTATCACGCGACAGCTGCGCTGGCGCTGGACTTGCGGCGGATGCCGGCAGCGCTGGGACGAACCGCACGGCGAGTGCCCGACGTGCGGGAGTGAGTTAAGGCGGACGCGGCGCTAATCCGCCGCCACGAACCCGTCGCCGTCGAGCAGCGGCACCACGTCGAACGCGTCGAACGCCAGGCAGCGCTCGAAGTCGCGCTCGAGCCCCGCCGCCAAGAGCGCGTCGTGGCTCGGCGAAGCGCGGCAGCGCTCGCGGATTTCGGCGTGGGAGAGCTCGAAGTCGCTATCGCCACCGTCGAGCAGGTGCGCCAGCCAGCTTGCGCCGAGCCAGTCCTCGATGACCGGCTCGCCGAGCCGCCCCGAGCAGACCAGCGCGACGTCGGCGCCCCGAGCCCGCAGGAACCCTGCAACAGCGCGGGCGTTGCAGAAGCCGGCCATCAGCACGACCGGCGCCCCGGCCGCCGCGACGACCATACGCGAGCCGTTGGTCGTCGACGAGAGCAGCGTGCGGTCGCGCAGGTCGGCGGCCGCCATCTCGGTCGGTGACGACCCCAAGTCGTAGCCGTCGATGCGGCGGCATTCGCGCTCGCCCGACCGCAGCGCGCCGGGGTAGCGGCTGCGCAGCTCCTCGAGATGCGCGCGGCTGGCGCACGGCACGATGCGCGCCGCTCCGCCGGCGAGCGCCGTGGCATAGGTGGTTGAAGCGCGGATGACGTCGATGATGACCACCGCGTCGCCGCGTGCCGCCGCCGCCTCGGCGCCGGGCAGCCCCTGCTCGATGGCGATGCGCATCAGCCGTCCGGGCGCGGCTGCCGGGGCGCTGCGCGGCCGCCGGCGTCCGCGTAGCGCCTCATTTCCCGGGCTTCCCCCGGCCGCTCGCGGCAAGGTGCCGCTCGCCGATGACGGTGTAGAAATCCTCGACGGTGTCGCCGCGTAGCCCGCGCCGCAGCGTCTCGACCGAGATGACATCGGTCGGCGCGATGTTTCCGAGACTCGCTTCGGGGCCGAACTCGCGCAGGAAGAAGATTTGCTGTGACTTGCGCGGCGCCTCGAAGATGACGCGGGCGGGGTCGACGCCGGCGAGCGCCGCCTGCATGCGGGCGAGTTGCACCTCGCCTGCATCGTCCATCAGCCCCACGCTGGCACCCGATTCGCGCGCCTCGACGATGACCTTCTCGGCGCCCGCCGCCAGGAACTGCTTCAGCTGCGCGTTGTATTCTCCTGCTGCGAGGTCGCGTCCGGGGTGCTTGCGCCCGACTTCGCAGTAAGGCACCAGCCCTGCCTCGCGCGCCTCGCCAATCAGCTCGCAGACGCGGTCTGGCGCGATATCGAGACTGCCGCTCGAAATCTCGGTCGCGTCGGCGCCCATTTCGCGCAGCTCGGCGAAGAGCTCGCCCGCCTTCCCCTGATGCTCCGAAAGCTCGAGCAGCGTCCCGCCGTTGCAGACCGAGATGTCGTGCGACCGCAGCAGCTCCACCTTGCGCCGCACGATATCGAGCGGCTGGAGCTGCGTCGTCGCCCACCCCAGTTTCCACAGGTCGATGTAGTCGGCGCAGATTTCGAGCAGGTCCCCGGTGTAGCGGAAGCCGAGCCCGGTGTCGATGACCATCGTCAGCCCTGCGCTGCGCGGCTTCATGCTGCGCTCCGGCATCGGCAGGAACTCGAACGCCTTCTCGCTCACGGCCGTGCGACCGCCTCGAACTACTTAAAATCTTCAGAAATCGCCCAGCGTCGCCTGCTGGCCCATGGGCGGGGGCGGCTGGGTGAATTTCTCAAACGCTGCACCGACTCGAGCCCGCGAGAAGCCGTGGCGGTCGCAGAGCAGCTCCATGACGCGTCCGCGGCGCGGTTCGGCCCACTTTGGGGTGAACTCGACCGACGGGTGGTTCAGGAAGAGCTGTCGCAGTTCGTCCAGGTTCTCGACCGTGTGCCCCAGCTTCGCCAGCGCCGGCTCGGCGCGGCCATGCTCGCGCAGCAGCTTCAGCCCCTTCTTGGGGCCGATGCCGTGGATGCCGGGGTTGAAGTCGGTCCCCATCAATATGGCCATGTCGACCAGTTGCTCGCGCGTGAGTAGCGTCGTCTCCATCGCGCCGGCGAGCGTCAGCTCTTCCGGAGTCACCTCGACCCACGCCTGCCGTCCGGGGAGCTTGCGCCGGCCCGAGACGGTCAGGTTGCGCAGCAGCCGCGGCGCCCCGAAGAGCAGCGTGTCGAAATCTTGTGACACGGCCGCGTCAACCACCCCAGCCGCCATCATCGCCGCCGCCTGCGCTTCGCCCTCCGACGGCGCGGTGACCCACGGCAGGCCCAGCGCGTCGAGCAGCTCCTGCGCTTCGGCGACCATTTCGGGCGTCAGCCGCGAAGTCTGCTGCGCCTTGGTGCGCGCCTTCGTCAGGTCGCCTGCGGCGAGCGCCGCTTCCCACTCCGCCTGCGCCTTGATTTTGCGGTCACGCCGCTCGTCGAGCACGCGCTTCTTGAGCGCGTGCGGCTTGCCGTCGAAAATCAGGCAGAAGCGCAGCCCTTCGGCAGCGAGCGCCGAGAGTCGGAACAGCAGCCCCGAAAGGTGCGACGTCGTGTGACCATGGGCGTCGGCGAGTGGCATCCCGTCGCGCTGCCGGATGGATGCCAGGAACTGGTAGAGCAGGTTGTAGCCGTCAACCGCCAGCCGCTGTCCGCGCAGCTGCGCCACATCAATGGGGCGCGCCGGGATTATCGAACCCAGCTTGATTCCCATTTCAGCCCTTCACGACGCCGAGCGGCCGCATGCGCGCTACCTTGCGCGCCAGCCCTGCCTGATGGCATACTTCGACCACCTGCGAGACGTCCTTGTAGGCGCCCGGCGCCTCCTCCGCCGCGACGCGCGGAGAGCGGGCGCGCACGTAGACGCGCTGCTTCTGCCACAAGTCCTTGAGCAGCCGCTTCGAGTCGAACTTGCGCGCCGCCGCCTTGCGCCCCATCGCGCGGCCGGCGCCGTGGCACGCCGAACCAAAGGTGTCGCGCATCGCGCCGTCGGCGCCCGCCAGCACCCATGACGCGCTGCCCATGTCGCCCGGCACCAGCACCGGCTGGCCGACGTCACGGTATTGCGCCGGGATTTCGTCCGAGCCGGGCGCGAACGCGCGCGTGGCGCCCTTGCGGTGGACGCACACTTCGCGGCCGCCGTGCTGCTCGAGCTTGGCGATGTTGTGCGCGACGTCGTAGACCGTTTCCAGACCGAGCGCTTCCGCCTCGGTGCCGAAGACCTGCGTGAACGCCTGGCGGGTGAAGTGCGTAATCATCGAGCGGTTGGCCCAGGCGTAGTTGGCGGCGGCCGACATCGCGCCGACGTAGTTGCGCGCCGCCCGGGATTCGAGCGGCGCGCACGCCAGCTGCCGGTCGGCGAGCTCGATACCTGCTTCCTTCGATGCGTCCATGACGCACTCGAGATGGTCCTGGCACACCTGGTGGCCGCAGCCGCGCGAGCCGGTGTGCATCATCACCGCAATCTGGCCTTCGCGCAGCCCGAACGCCTTGGCAGCCGCCTCGTCGCAGATTTCTTCGACCACCTGCAATTCAAGGAAGTGGTTACCGCTGCCGAGCGAGCCGACCTGCTTGCGGCCGCGCTTGCGCGCAAAGTCCGAAACATGTTCCGGCTGCGCCACATCGAGCGCCCCCCGTTCCTCGAGCACATCCACATCGCGGTCCCAGAGATACCCCTCCTCGGCAGCCCACTGCGCGCCGCGCGCCAGCACGGAGTCCAGCTCGCGGTTCGAGAGCGCCAGCGTGCTCTTCGAACCAAGGCCGGCGGGAACGCGCTTGAAAAGCTCGTCGACCAGTTCCCTCTGCCGCGGCTGGACGTCGCCAAGTTCAAGGTCGGTGCGCAGCAGCCGCACGCCGCAGTTGATATCGAAACCGACCCCGCCCGGCGAAACGACACCGCCTTCGCGAGCGTCGAAGGCGGCGACGCCGCCAATCGGGAAACCATAGCCCCAGTGGATGTCCGGCATCGCCAGGCTGGCGTCGACGATTCCCGGCAGCGTCGCGACGTTGGCGACCTGCTGCAGCGCCGAGTCCATTCCCGGGTGCGCCAGCAGTTCGGGCGTCGAATATATACGGCCGGGAACGCGCATGTTGCCCTGCTGCGGCAGCTCGAAGACGCCTTTGCCAGCGGGGCGCAGCTGCTCCCTCATGCCTCGGCCGGCTCGTATTTCGAAGGGCACCCCATCTGGATGAGTTCGGCGCGCAGCACCAGTTCGCCCTCGACCTCGAGCAGCGTGCCGGTAATCGTGGCGCCCTTGTCCTCGGCAAAAGTGTCGGGAATAATCACGCCTCCCAGTTCGACACGCAGCGTATAGTCGCCCTCGACCAGTTCGATGTCTTCGCGAGTCCAGTTGAGCACGTTGCCGTGGACCTGCACACGCTCGCCTGCGTCGTATTCACCGCTGACCGCGGTCTCCACGGAAACGTAATCGACCTGCTCATCGACCGAGTAGAACGCAGCTGCGCCCGTCGCGACGAGAATCGCGAGCGCCAGCAGCCCCTTGGCCCAAGTTGGCAGCGGCCGCCGCGTGCGCCGTTCACTCTCCATCGCGTCCTCCATCGGGGGCGGCAGCAATATGGCTTTCCAGCTGCCGCCGCAGCTCTGCCTGCCGCTGGTGGAGCCAGCCAGCGTAACCAGCGATGCCAAGCCAGAAGACGGTCATCCCGCCCCAGAGCCAGAGCAGGTCCTCCGCCGGGGGGACGCTGACGTCGACCTCGACTGTCGTGCTGGCGACGGTGTTGCCGCCATGCACCAGCCGCAGCTCGAGCGGGACGTTGAACGCCTCGCCGTGGAAGGTTGCGCCGGGGAACGAGAAGCTCGTCTCACCGTCAGCCGGCAGCGCCTTCGAGCGCGGCTCGGCCCCCGAAAATTCGGCCTCGACCGTGTAGCCGTCGCCGTTCTCGACCTCGAGGTCGATGAACCACGCCTCGCCGGCGCGGAAGACCGGGTCGTAGCTCACGCTGACGCTAGCGTCCCCGTCGGTGAGCGTCACCGTCTCGGCCGCCGCGGACGGCATCAATAGCAAGGCCAGCGTCAGAACGACCACCGCACGGGCGCCGCTCACGCGGCGTCCGCCAGTCGCGCCGCGAGCAGCTCTTCCTCGAGCCGCTCCAGCTCGAGCCGCGTGCGCAGCAGCGCTATGAAGAGCAGCAGGAACCCCAGCAGCCCCGCATAGAGCACCAGCCGCATCTCAGGGGCGAGCGCGTTTTGGTCGTCGGTGCCGATTATGACGGGATGGTCGGAGCGCAGGAAGCGCGATGAAAGATACGAGAGCGGCACTGAAATCAGCCCGAGCATCCCGACGATGGCCGCGCCACGGCGCACCGCTTCCGAGTCGGGCTGCCGCCGCCACGCGACGTACGCCACGAGCAGCAGCCACATCGCGAGGGTCGTCGCCAGCCGCATATCGCTGAAGAAGCGCATCACGATGTCCGCGCCCCATTCGGCTCGCATCCAGAAGGTGCCCGACGCGAGCGACATCGCGCCGAAGACGACACCCAGCTCGGCGGCGCAGCGCGCCAGCCGGTCGCCTTGCGGGTTGCGCTTCCAGAGCCACCAGCCGCTGCCGGCGACGACCAGCATGAACGCCAGATAGGCCATCAGCCCCGACGGGACGTGCAGGTAGAAGAGCCGCTGCGCGTTGGGCGCGGTGAAGAAGCGCGCCGGCGGCAGCACCAGCAACCCCTGCCAGAGTGTCAGCAGCACCAGCACGAACCCCGTCGCGCCGAGCGCGCCGGTAATCGAGTGCGACTTCATCACGGCGCGCGACCCTGCACCGCTAATTAAGCTACTTCCGCGTGCGCGACTTCCACTGCCGCGGGTAGGTCGAG
>CAYMDK010000023.1:0-13153 GCA_964389465.1 uncultured archaeon
AGCAGCAGCTCGCGTGTCGTGCCGGGCCAGGTGGTTGATTCAAGCGCGACCAGTTGCCCCTTCCGAAGAGTTGCCGAGATGTCGTCCGCAGCCGCCTCGACGTAGCCCATGTCGGGCTGGTGGTGCTGGTCGAGCGGGGTCGGGACGCAGATGAGCACGGCGTCCGCCTCGCCCAGCCGCGCGAAGTCAGCGGTCGCTTCGCCGCCCTGCGCCAGTTCGCGCATCGCCTTGCGGGGAATGTGTCGCATCACCTGCTCGCCGTCGTTGACCTGCGCGACGCGCTGCGAATCGGTGTCGAAGCCGAGTACGGGAAAGTCGGCGCGAGTGAAGCTGAGTGAGAGCGGCAGTCCGACGTAGCCGAGCCCGACGACACCGATGGTGGCCTTGCGGGACTTGATGCGCTGCTGGAGCTGCTTGGCGGGAGTGGTCACGGCGCTCGCCAGCCGGCGGGGATTTTAAACTTCGACGACCCAGTCGAACTCGTCGGGCGCGTTGCCGTGCTGGATGGCTGTCAGCGCTTCGTAGAGCGCGCGAGTACGCGGGCCGACCTCGCCGCCGCTGAACTGGTGGTCCTCGCCCTCGTAGCTGATGCAGCCGATGGGCGAGATGACTGCGGCGGTGCCGGAGCAGAAGAGTTCATCCGCTTTGAGCGCCTCGTCGACGGAGACGTCCCGCTCCTCGACCTTGAGCCCGAAACGCTCGGCGGTCAGCTGCAGCACCGAGTCGCGGGTCACGCCGGACAGAATGGAGCCGCTCAGGGCGGGCGTCACGAGCGTGTCGCCGAAGATTGCGAAGAAATTGGCGGCGCCAACCTCCTCGATATAGCGCTCCTCGACGGCATCCAGGTAGACCACCTCGGCGTAGCCCTTGCGCTTGGCGTGGCTGCTCGGCAGCATCCCGGGGGCGTAGTTGCCGATCGCCTTGACGCCCCCGGTTCCCTTCGGGGCGGCGCGGTGGAAGTCGCGCGTCACCAGCAGCCGGATGGGGCTCAGCCCGCCCTTGAAGTAGGGGCCGACCGGCGACGCGTAAACCAGGAACGCGAACTCCGGCGCCGGTGCGACTCCCAGGATGGCGCCGCTGCCGAACACCAGCGGGCGGATGTAGAGCGCCCCGTTGTTGTTGGGCGGGATGTAGTCGCTGTTTTCGCTGACGACGTCGCGCACCGCGGAGAGAAACATCTCTTCAGGAACGGGCGGCATCGAGAGCCGGCGGCAGCCATCGCGCAGCCGCGCCGCATTCATCGTCGGCCGGAAGAGCAGGATGCGCCCGTCGTCGGCGCGGTAAGCCTTCATGCCCTCGAAGAGCCCTTGCCCATAGTTCAGGACGCACGCCGCCGGCGAGAGCTCAAGGTTCTGGAACGGCTGTAGCTCGCCCGGCTGCCACTCATCGCCCAGCTCGCAGCGGGCGATGAACATCGTGCGGGTGGGGGTGAACGAGAAAGTCAGCTCGCCGAAATCGATGCTCATGCCCTCGCCTCGCTGAACTGCGCCAGCCGCTCTTCCAGCACCGGATACTCTTTCTCGCTGACGAACGACACGCATACTCGCAGCCCGTCCCGGGAAGAGCCGGCCGACTTTAGCGTGATGGTCGAAATACCGTAGCGCAACAACTCGAGCAGCAATTCCCCCGACTTGAGCCCGGGATAGTCAACCGTCAGGTAGAAGCCGTCGCCAATCGCTGCGCCGTTGTCGTCAGCATAGACCAGCTCGAAGCCGACCGACAGGAACATCTTCCGCAGGTGCCGGGCGCGTTCGCCATACTCCCGCGTCCGCGCGACGAAGTCCAGCTCGCCGTCGCTGGCCGCCTCGAGCATCGCCGCCAGCCCGTGCTGCGCGGTGTGCGACGCACCCGAAGTCGTGACGTAGAGCCCGCCATGTGCGAAGGCGTGGCCGAACTGTGCGGTGCCGCAGCTCGCTTCGAGCGCCGAGAATTCGCGTTCACGCAACCCCGGCGAGATGACGGCCAGCGCACAGCGCTGGCCGGGATACGAGAACGCCTTGGACGACGAAAGCAGCAGCACCCAGTTCTGCCCGTAGCGGCCGACGGTCGGGACGAAGGGTGGCTTGCCCGGCTGCGAGTAATCCTCGCGGAAGTCCATCCCGAGATACGCCTGGTCCTCGATGGCTAGCGCGTCGTGCGCGTCGCACAGCTTGGCCACGCCCTCCAGCTCCGCCTCGGTCAGGCAGGCCCAGCTGGGGTTGTTGGGCGACGACCAGAAGACGCCGCCGATGTCGCCCTGCGCCAACCGTGCCTCGAGCGCGGCCAGCAGTTCGTCGCCGCGCAGGTCGCCCAGCTCGAGCCCGTCGCGCGGCAGCCCGAGAAAGCGCGCCTGCAGCTGGCTGACCGGGAAGGTCGGGTCGAGAAACAGGATGGTGTCGCGCCCGGGATGCATCCGCGCCGCGAGCGCCTGCGCGACGAAGCCGCCCTGCATCGAGCCGCAGGTGGCAACGACGCATTCCTCGCCCACTTCCAAGTCAAGGAAAGCTTTCAGGAAACGCGCGCCGGCGCGCTTCAGCCGCGGGATGCCGTCGAAGGGGGGATACGCGCCATGCGTTCCCGCCTCGAGCGCCTCACGCTCCGCGGCGGCCGCCTGCGGGGGCGGCGGGATGTTGGGGACGCCGAACTCCATGCGCACGAACTTGATGCCGGTCTGCGCCTCGAGCAGGCCCGCCAGCCGGTTCACCTCGCGGATGGCGAGCCGCCCGCTGTCGAAGCCGGTCTGCGCGAGCAGCGCTTCCAGCGTCTGCCGGGGAATCGGGATACCGTCCATGCCTCGCGTGGCACAGCGCGCCTCGGCTAATAACCGTTGCACCGCCGATATACCTAAAAACTACTTCTGGAATCTGATAAACGGTTAATATGATACCGACCGAACTGAACGGAAACCTGCTCAAGGAACTGCGTGGCCGCACCTGCCGCCTGCTCGCACGCGAAGACTGGACGCAGGCGCAGCTCGGCCGCGCGCTCGGCGTCTCGCAAGTCATGGCGGGCAACTACCTCGCCGGGATGCCGGTGCCGCTGCCCGAGCCGACCGAGAGCGACCTCCAGCAGGCTGCGCATCGCCTGGCGGGGGCGTTGCGTGACGGCGCGGTGCGCGAGTGGGCGCTGGCGCTGCTGCTCGACGGCGAGCCGCTGACAATCCGGCTCCCTTCGGGGGGGGCGCGCGAAGCGGTGCTGGCCGACCTGGCACGGGCGCGCAAGCGGCTCTCGCCGCTGCTGGCGCACCTCTCGCCCGAAGTGCGCTGCAACCTGGCGTGCGCCCTGCCCGAAGCGAAAGCGGTGGGCGACGTTGCCGCCTTCCCGGGACGGCTGACACCGGTCGCCGGTGAAGCGCGTCCGCTTGCGCCGGCCGAGTTCGGCGCTTCGCACCACCTCGCCGAGCTGCTGCTGTTGCTGCGCCAGCGGATGCCCGACCGCAAGGCGATGGTCAACCTGCGCTGGGACGCGGTCGTCGCCGATGCGCTGCCGCGCGCCGGGCTGCGGCGGGCCAAGCTGGTGCGCCGGGGCGAGCGCCTCGAGCTGCCGGGCGGGGGACTCGCGCCGGCGCTGGTCGACGAGGGCAGCGTCGGCTGGGAGCCGGCGCTCTACCTGCACGGCGACTCGCTCAACGAAGTGGCGACGCAGGTTGAAGCGCTGGCAGTCGCGGCGGAGCTGACAGCATGAGCAGCGGCTTCGCGCTGTTGCTGATGCTGGCGACGCTCGGCTTCTTCGGCTTCATCGGCTGGCAGGCGGGCCGTGAGCGGCAAAACGACCACGACTACTACCTCTCGGCACGCGGAACGCAGTCGTGGCAGGTCATCGGCCTCTCGCTCTTCGCATCGGGGATGGGCATCTGGCTGCTATTCAGCCCGTCGGAAGTGGGCTACTATTCCGGCTTCTACGACGTCTTCGCGTATGCCCTGTCGGCGGCGACGCCGTTCCTGCTGCTGGCGCGGCTGGGGCCGATGGTACGCGAGCGGCTGCCCGACGGCATCACACTCGCGGATTACGTCCGCACGCGACTGGGGCGGCCGATGCAGGTCTACGTCGGCTGCATCGCCGTGCTCTACATGTTCACTTTCCTTTTTGCGGAATTTACCGCCATCGGCAAAGCGCTGCACGTCCTCGCCGGTGTCGAGCCGATTATCCCGATACTCGCCGTTGCGGCGGTGACAGCAGCCTACACCGCCTACGGCGGGCTGCCGGCGTCCTTGGGGACGGACCGCTTCCAGGCCTGGTTCATCATCTGGCTGTTGCTGGTGGTGGCGCTGCTGATGCTGGGTGAAGGTCCGCGCGACCTGTGGGACCGCGCCGTGGCCCTGAACCCGGAAGACGACTGGAGCATTGGTAGCATCACTTTCACCAGCACCGAGACGCTGAAGAGCGGGCTGGCGCTGCTCATCGCGATTACCGCCGCCGAGATGTTTTCGCAGGGGAACTGGCAGCGCACCTGGGCTTCGCGCGACGACGACGCGCTGCGGCGCGGCGCCTTCCTCGCGGCGGCACTCTGTTTCGTGGCGGTGCTGGTGATGGGGTTCCTCGGCACCGTCGTCGCGGGTGATGGCGCCGTCGAAGACCCGTCGGCGGCGTTCTTCTACCTGCTGGGGAGCTATCCTACGTTGCTGCTGGCGTTCTTCGTCGTGCTGGGAGTGGCGCTGGTCTGCTCCAGTGTCGACACCTTGCAGAACGCGATTGTCGCCTCGATTTCGCAGGACCTCTCCGACCAGCGACTGACACTGGCGCAGGCGCGGCAGGTGTCGCTGCTGCTCATCCTGCCCGCCATCTGGCTGGCGCTCGAGATGCAGGCCGCGTCGGTGTTTGCCATATTCCTCTTCGCCGACCTGCTTGCGACCGCGACGGTGCTGCCGGTGCTGCTCTCGCTCTGGGACCGCGTCGTCCCGCAGGCGGCGCTGGCGGGCGCCGTGGCCGGGCTGCTCTCGGTCGTGGCCTACGGCGCCGCGACCGCCGATTGGGAGACTGGTATCGGCTACCTGACCTCGCCGACCAATGAGTGGGGGCTTGCCAACCTTGGTGTTTTCCTCTCGGCGCTGGTCGGTTCGGGCGTCGTCACGGTGGGCGGTTCGCTGGCGCTCAGCTCTGACGACCAGTAAATAAAGCGCGTCAGTCGTGAAGCGCCCGGAAATTGCCCTCGAGCAGCAGCAGCTTCCCCGCGTGGCATTCGACCCGCACGCGGCCGCCTGCGCCAACTTCGTTGTGCAGCCCGCGCGCACTCATCGCGAGCGTTTTGCGCTCCAGTTTCCAGCGCGCGCCGCTCACCGAGATATTGGCTTCCGGCAGCGCCAGCAGTGAGAAGAGCGTCCCCGGCTCCGCCGTAAATTCAGCGCTCCTGTCAACGGCGGTGACGCGGAAGCGGTCGTCATGAAGCGCAACGCCCTCGAAGGCGAGCGCCAGCGCCGCCAGCGTGTGGTCGAGCCTTCCGCCGCTCCAGCCGACGACCACGATTTCGTCGGCGCCCTCTGCTCGAGCCCACGTGACTGCCTTCTCCAGGTCGGAGCGGCCGGGGTCGTTGTCGCGCACCAGCCGGTTGGCCAGTTTTTCCTGAGCGGCAGCGGAGAGCGAATCCATATCGCCGACGACCGCGTCTGGTTGAATGGCGGCGGCGAGCAGTCGCTCGCCGCCGCCGTCAGCGCCGACGACCAGCGCGTCGCGCGCCAGCTCCGCGATATCAGCGGACAGCGGCCGGTCGCCGGCGACGAGCGCCTTCACAGCATCGCGCCGACCTTTTCCAGGATTTCGGGGTGGTGCTCCTCCAGCACCTCGAGAATCCCCTGCACCGTCGGCTCCTCGACGCCCACCTTCACCATCGTGGCGACGACGGCATCAATCATTTCCGGCTCGACCTCGGTCAGCTTCGTCTTCGCAAGATAGGAGTGGTAGAGCCGGTCCTCCATCTCCTCGCGCCAGCCCCGGTCATAGGCTTGCAGGAATTCGTCGCTGAAGTCGCTCGCTTCCATCGCGGCGACAGCGACGCGCCCCGCTTCGCGGCCCGACAGGCAGGCGTTGGCGACGCCGCCGCCCGTAATCGCGTCGATGTGCCGCGCCGCGTCGCCGACCAGCATTACCCCCGCCGCGGCAGTCTGCTCGAGCGGCTCCGAGAGCGAGACGCCGCCGGCGATGGTGTCGATTATCCTGCCGTCGGCGAAGTCGGGATGCTCGGCGATGAACGAGTCGAGCAGCGCCTTGATTTCGCCCGGCTGCTTGACTCGCGAGAGCATGCAGCCGATGCCGACGTTGGATTCTTTGGCCGTCTTCGGAAAGGACCAGATGTACGCCCCCTTCGAGCCTTTGGCAAGGTAGAATTCGCAGTAAGTGTGGTCGATATCCAGGTCGACCATCGTGTATTGCAGCGCGCCGCACATGTCGGCCGGCTTGCGGTGCGTCGGCAGCCCCGCCCAGCGTCCCACCTGCGATTCGAAACCGTCGGCGCCAATCACGACCCCGCAAGGCAATTCCTCGCTGGAGCCGTCGGAATTGCGCAGCTGCACGCCCGTGACCGCCTCGCCGTCGCGCAGCAGCCCCGTGACGGTCACGCCGGTCCGGACTTCGGCGCCAGCGTCGGCCGCCAAGTCGGCGAGATGCTGGTCGAGCCCGGTGCGCGAGATGACCGCGCCGACCTCGGTGCCGAGATTATCGTCGTCGATGGTAAGGCAAGTGCCGTTCGGCGAATAAATGCGCGCGCCGCGGACGCGATTGACGACCCAGTCGCCCTCGACCTCGACGCCGACCATCTCGAGCCAGCGCGGGGCGATGCCCTCGCCGCACCGCACGGGGACGCCGATTTCGTCCCGCTTCTCGAGCAGCAGCGTCCGCGCGCCTCCTTCGGCAGCGAAGCGGGCGGCGGTCGAACCGCCCGGCCCGGCGCCCACTACGATTACGTCCCAGTCCATCGGGCGGCGCCAGCTTCCGCCGATATTAAAGCGGTGGGGAGCAACTATTATTATTCTGCAACCCTGCCGGCCCATGGATACCCGCGTGCCCGTGCTGGCGGCGCTGCTGCTTTTCTCGGCGCTGCCGTCGCTGGCGGTTCCGCCCGCTGGCGCGGCGGAACTGCCCTGGTGGGAGACCTATTCGCGCGACGTTGACCGCGATGGCATCAGCGACCTGCTGATGTGGAAGCTGGCGCAGGGCGACCGCTTCTTCGCGCCGGATGAAGCGCGCGTCTTTGTGCGCTACGACCACCGTCCCGACGACGGCGACGTGGCGCAACTCGAAGCAGCGGGCGCGACCGTGAGCTTCCGCGCGCAATACCTCGACCTGCTCGGGACGACCATGCCGCGGTCGCTGGTCCCCGTCGTAGCGGAGTGGCCGGGGGTTGTGATGCTCGACGACATCGGCAAGGGGGAGCCGCAGATGAACGAAGCGGTCCCGGCGATGGGGGTCAACCTGGCGTGGGAGCTGGGCTTCGACGGCACCGGCGTCACCGTCGCCATAGTCGACACCGGCGTCGACGGCCTGCACGCCGGGCTGGACGACATGGACGACAACCCGCTCACCGACGACCCGAAAATCCTCGTCTACTACAACGCCTACGACGACCAGGAATACGACGGTCGCCTGTCGGAAGACAGCGGCACCCACGGCACGCATGTCGCCGGCATCACCGCCGGCACCGGTGACGGCGACACCGCACCCGACGGCAGCCGCTACGTCGGCGTCGCGCCGCAGGCCAATCTGGCGAACGTGCTCGTCTGCTGCTCGGGCGACATTGAAGATATTATCCGCGGCATCGAGTGGACGATGGCCAACCAGGACCGCTTCGGCATCCGCGTCATGACCTCCAGCCTCGGCGAGCAGCAGGTGGAGTTCCACATCGACAACGACGGCAGTTCGGCCTGGAGCCAGGCGGTCGATGCGGCGGTCGAGTCCGGCCTCGTCGTGACGCTCTCGGCGGGCAACGAATTCGGCGCCGCGACCGTCGCCGGCTGCAACACCATAGACTCGCCGGGCGATGCGCGGCTGCCGATAACCGTCGCCGCGCTCGACAAGGACCTCTCGCTGGCGGTCTACAGCAGCCGCGGTTACACCTCCGACGGCCGTGTCAAGCCGGACGTCGCGGCCATCGGCTCCAATATCATGGCACCCAACAAAGGGACGGGGACGGGCTACACCTCCAAGTCGGGCACCAGCATGGCGACGCCGCTGATGGCGGGCATCGTCGCGCTGACGCTCGAGGCGAACCCCGACCTGACTCCAGCCGAGGTAAAGGACACAATAGTCGCCGGATACTCCATCGAGCGCGAAATCATCGACGATAGCGACCTCTACACCAACGACTGCTCGCTGCTCGAGACGCGGCCCGACAACGAATACGGCTACGGGCAGGCGGACCCCCGCACCTTCGTCGAAGTGGCGGGGCAGGTTGACCCGCTGTTGCGAGTCCTCTGGGTCATCCCGGAGCGCTACGAGACGGTGAACGGCACTGACGTCGAAGTCAAGCCCGAAAT
Source organism: uncultured archaeon (assembly GCA_964389465.1). Taxonomy (GTDB): domain Archaea; phylum Thermoplasmatota; class Poseidoniia; order MGIII; family CG-Epi1; genus UBA8886. The sequence goes on from CAYMDK010000023.1 coordinate 8,445, forward strand.
CCACAACGGCTCCTGGCTCTACGGGGGCGCCGACTCGGGCGGCGCCCCCGTCGCCGGTGGCGTCGAAGTGCGCTTCGGCGCCTCGGGCTGGTATCCCGCTACCGACACGTCCCCGCAAGGCGACTGGACGTTCTGGAAAATCCGCGTCCCGCCCGAAGTGGCGAAGGGCAACCAGACGCTCGCGGCGCGCCTCGTCGCGGCGCCCGACCGGATGTCGCCGATTGACTCTGCCAGCGTGGTGCTGCTCGATGAGCGTGCGCCAGTGTCCAAGCAGGAAGATTCCCCCGGCCTCCCGCTGATGACGGGACTGGCGGCGCTAGCGGTCGTCGCGCTGCGCCGCCGTGATTAGGCGAGCTGCAGCCTTCCCGTCACGAACGGGTTCTTCTCGCGCTCGTGGCCAATAGTCGTTTGCGGGCCGTGGCCCGGAAAGACGAGCGTCTCGTCGGGCAGTGGCATTAGCTTGTCGTGGATGGACGCCATCAGCTGCGCGCCATCACCGCCGACGAAGTCGGTGCGCCCGACCGAGTCGCGGAAGAGCACATCGCCGCCAACGAGCATTGGCGGCGTGTACTCTGCGGCGGCGTCGCCTGACGCCGCATCGCCGCTGGCGGGTGCGAAGAAGCAGAGCGAATCGGGGCTGTGGCCGGGGCAGTGCAGCACCTCGAATTCCGAATCACCGACGGCGACGGTATCGCCCTCGTTCAGGAAGCCGCCCGGCTCGACCGGCTCGGGGACGGGCATTCCGAACATGCGCGCCTGCCCCTCAAGGTTGGCGAGCCAGTCAGCGCAGAGCGGGTGGCACTCGAGCGGCAGCCCCAGTTCGGCGACCGCCTGCGCCGCGACGCCGACGTGGTCGAGATGGCCGTGGGTGGCGACGAGTCGCCTGACGGGGACGCCGGCTTCGTCGAGCATCTCCCGGATGCGCGACCACTCTGCTCCGGGGTCGAACAGGACCGCCTCGCCGTCCGCGACGGCGACCGTCGCGTTCATCTGCAGCGCGCCGACCGCGCGCTGGAGAATGCGCAGCGCCATCGCGGTTCAGCGCGCCTCGGCGGCCCACGTCTCGGCCAGCTGCACCAGCGTGCGGACGGTGATTCCCGTCGGGCCTTTGCGCAGGTGCGGTTTGCCCTTGTTGTCCCAGGCGGTGCCGGCGATGTCGAGATGCACCCACGGCGTGCCGTCGACAAATTCTTCGAGAAACTTGGCGGCCGTGACGGTCCCCGCCTCGGGGGTGCCGGAGACGTTCTTCAGGTCGGCCAGCTCGCCCTTCATCAGCTTGCCATATTCAGCGTCCATCGGCAGCTGCCAGTAGCGCTCGCCCGCCGCGTCGCCCGCCGCCATCACGCGGCCCGCGAGCGCGTCGTCGTTGGCCATCACCGCCGCGCGGGTCGAGCCGAGCGCGTAGGTGACCGCGCCGGTGAGCGTCGCCGAGTCGATGATGTGCGTCGCCCCCTCGGCGACGGCGTAGCAGAGCGCGTCGGCCAGCACCAGCCGCCCTTCGGCGTCGGTGTTGTCAACCTCGATGTGCTTGCCGTTCATCGCGCGCACGATGTCGCCCGGCCGCGTCGCGGTCCCCGACGGCATGTTCTCCGCCAGCGCCAGCAGCCCGGTCACGCGCAGCGGCACGCCGAGCCGCGCGATGGCGGTAATCGCGCCATACATGCAGGCGGCGCCCGACATGTCGTATTTCATCTTCTGCATGTTCTTCGACGGCTTGATTGAAATCCCGCCGGTGTCGAACGTAATCCCCTTGCCGACCAGCCACAGGTGCGGCGCCTCCGGCGCTCCGCCAGGCGACCAGTCGAGCCGCACCAGCTGCGGCGGCCGCGCCGACCCGTCGGCGACCGAGCAGAGCGCGCCGGCGCCCATCGCGCGCAGCTCCGCCTCGCCCATGACGCTCACCGTCAGGCCATGCGCTGGCCCAGCGTCAACCGCACGCGCGGCGAACTCCTCGGGGCCGAGCTCGTTGGCCGGCAGGCACGCCAGCTCGCGCGCCAGATTGGCGCACTCCCCGACGACGAAGCCCGCTTCGGCGCCGTCGTGCGGGCCGCAGACGACCAGCGCTTCCAGTGCCCCCTCTTCGGGTTCGAGCCGGTATTGTCGCAGCCCGAAGCCGCCCGCCACCGCGCCCGCGACCGCGCTGCGCGCGTCGCCCTCCAGCGCCAGCGCCAGCCGGCCGTAGCCGCGCGCTTCGGCGGCGCGCACCGCCTGCCCGCCGAAGGCGAACGCCGCCTCGGTATCCCAGCCGTCGCCGCAGCCGATGAACAGCAGCCGTCGCGCCGCGAAGCCATTTGGGGAATGCAGCACCGTCAGTTCGCCCGGCTTCCCCTTCAGTTCGCTCGCGTCGCGCAGCGGCGCGACCAGCGCCGCTACCGCGTCCGGTTCCGATTCTCTGAAAACCGGCACCGCCAGCGCGTCAGCCGCAATCGCCCCGAGCTTCCCGTCGTCAAACTCCAGCTTCATGCTGCGCCACTTGCGGCCCCTTTATAGAAATGGAGCTGCGCTAGAACCGCAGCTCGCCTTCGGCCGCCAGCACCATCCGGCTGCGGTCGCCCTCGACCGCCACGCCGGGGCCGAGAATGCAGTCTTCGATGACCGCGCCGGTCGCGCTGGCGCCAGCGAGCAGCACCGAGCGGCGGATGACGCACCTGTCAAGCGACACGCCGGGGCCGATGACCGTGTCGGGGCCGACGATGCTGCTCGCGATTTCAGCGTCGGCCGCAATCAGCGCGTTGCCGCGCACGCTCGCGCCGGGATGCGCCGCCGTCGCCTCGCGCTCCAGCAGCATCGCGTTCGCCGCCAGGAAGCTCCCGGGCGTCCCGGCGTCAATCCAGCTGCCGGCGAAGGGAAAGCCATGCAGTCCCGCGCCAGCCAGCTGCGTGAAGATTTCGCGCTCGACCGAGACCTTGCGGCCGGCGGGAATCATCGCGAGAACCTCCGACTCAAGCAGGTAAGTCCCGGCGTTAATCAGGTTCGATTTCTCCTTGCCAGCCACCGGCTTTTCCTGGAAACCGACAATCGCGTTGCCGTCCAGCTCCGCCACGCCGTAGCGGCTCGGGTCGTCGACCTCCCACAGCGCCAGCGTCCCGAGCGCGCCGGTCGCGCGATGCTGCGCCAGCATCGCCTCGATGTCGAGCGACGAAACAATATCGCCGTTGAAGACCAGCGCCGTTCCCGTGATGTGGGCGCGGCAGTTGCGCATCGCGCCGCCGGTTCCGAGCGGCTCCGTCTCGGGGACCGTCACGACCTCGCGTCCGCAATCGATTGCGGCGAAATGTGCCGCAATCGCGTCGGCCTGGTGATGCACCGCCAGCGCCACCTTCGTGACGCGCTCGGGCAGGCTGCGCACCAGCCGCTCGAGCATCGGCATGTTGGCGAGCGGCAGCAGCGCCTTGGGTGTCGCGAGCGTCAGCGGCCGCAGCCGCGTGCCGAAGCCGCCGACAAGGATTATCGCTTCCACGTTACCGGAGCGGCGGCGGTATTAGAACGGCAGCGCGCCGCGCTGCCAGAGCGTGTCGAGCACCAGCCCCAGCGTGAAGAGCAGCCCGCCCAGCTTGACGAAGTGGAACGCCCACGCCACGTACCAGAGCGGCCAGATGGGGTATTCGTCAGGCGGGTCGTCGGGCGTGCGCCCTTCCTTCAGGTTGTCGGGCATCGCCACGAACGCCAGCCGGAACGCTTCCTGCGGGGTCGCCGGCACCGGCCGCCCCAGCATGCGCGTGCAGAGCATCGCGCGCGGCAGCGCCAGCAGCGCCAGCGCCATGAAGGGATGGCCGCCGCCGCCCACCAGCGGCGCGTCGGCCGGCAGCGCCAGCCAGAAACAGATTGGGAAGAAGACCCAGATGAGCAGCTGCGTCAGCCATGCGGCGCCGCGCAGGCCGAGCAGCACCGGCAGCGTGTGGATGCGTTTGCGCGCGTCGTCGTCGTGCTTGTCCATGTGCTTGCCCATCACGACCGCCATCACCGTCAGGCCGTACGGCACCGAGACCAGCATCGCCTGCTGAAGCTGCGCTTCGGTCGCAACGCTGCCGGCGAGCGCCCAGAAGGCGCCGCCAACCATCAGCGGTCCCCACACGAAAAAGATGCCGATTTCTCCAAGGCCGAGCGACTTGAGCCGCAGCGGTTTGGCGACGTAGAGCACCGAAATCGCGAAGCCGACCAGCACGAAATACCAGATAACCACGCCGATTTTCTGCGCGAACCAGCCGGCAATCATCAAATCCGCAAGGTAGCAGGCGAAAATGGCGGCAATCAGCCCCGGCTTGCTGATCAGTCCGTGCATCAGCGGGTGCGGCGCGTAGTTCGCGCGCGGGTAGTCAGCCGTGTCGACGCCGTGCAGCGTGTCGAAGTAGTCGTTGACCATGTTGTTGCCGGCGTGCGCCAGCAGCAACCCCACGACAACGAGCACCGCGTCGAACGGGGCGACCACGCCGGCCCCCAATTGCGCCGCCAGCATCACCCCCACCAGCCCCGAGAAGAGCGTCATGTTGAAGACGCACGCCCGCGTGATGAGCATCCAGCGGCTGACGGCGTCGAGCGGGGCGCCCGGCAGCGGGTTGGCGGTCTGGTAGATGGTGCGCCAGCGGGTGAAGTAGGCGGGGGAGTTCATTCGTCCTCGTAATAGTCCAGCCCGAGGTGCGTTATGAGTGTCTCTCCCATCAGGTGCCGCAGGGTGTTTTCCAGCTTCACCTTCTGCGCGAACAGGTCGT
>CAYMDK010000024.1:0-5217 GCA_964389465.1 uncultured archaeon
CGGAGTCGCGCAGCGCGATGATGCCCTCCCAGCCAGCCCCGGGCGCGGCGGTGCGCTGCATGAACTCGCGCGCGTCCGCGAGCGTGTAGGGCTGCGGCAGATTGCAGAGCCAGTCGCTGACCGCTGGTTCACCGATGGTAGCCGTGAGCGACTCAAGGTCGGGTTCGCGACAGGGGCGCAAGCGCAGCCGCTCGGTGAGCAGCTCCACGCCGTTAATCCTCGAATTCCATTTCCGCGTTGGCGACCTCGTCGAACTCGAGCGGCTCGGGAAAGTGGCGCAGCACGACGACGTCGTCGAGGTCCTGCACCCAGCGGTAGGGCACGATGATACTGGCGCCGTCGGGGACCAGCCGCGGCTCGGTGCCGGTAACGTAGAGGCTGTCGATGCGGCGCGAGGTCGTATCGAGCCGTACGTCGTGGACCGTGCCGAGGTGGGCGCCACGGCGGGTGTAGACCGACAGTCCGATAATGCGCGAAGCCTCGTGGAGCATGGCCGCCGATTGCAGGCGGGCTTAAGGCGTTTCGTTCCACAGCGTATTTATATGGGGTGCGGGTGCCGCGGCTGCATGGGTCAGGTCAGGCCGACATACATCAAGCGCATCGCCATCGAACTGGTGAAGAACCACGGCGACCGCTTTACCGATGACTTCGACCACAACAAGCTGCAGGTCGCCGAGCTGACCGACGTCAGTTCCATCTCCATGCGCAACCGTATCTCCGGCTACGTCACCCGCTATCGCAAGCAGGAACAGGCGTGACCAGGTTCGACGTCGTCGTTGAAGGAGCGGGACCGGCAGGCGCTACGGCAGCATACTACCTCGCGAAGCAGGGCCGCTCGGTGGCGCTGGTCGACCGCGCGAAGTTCCCGCGCGAGAAGGCGTGCGGCGGCGGCCTTTGCGTCCACATCGAGGAGTTCGACCACATCATCGAGAACTGGGACGACTTCCTCGAGTCGAAATGCAAGCGCGGCATCGTCTACGGGCCGGACGGCCTCGCCGTCGATTACACGCAGGAGACCCCGTTTTTCTACAACATCCGCCGCTTTACGTTCGACAATAAGCTGGTCGAATACGCGGTCGAGGCGGGCGCGACGCTGATTGAGGGCGTCGCGGTCAAGGACTTCAACGTAACCTCCGACAGAGTCGTCACCGAATTGCGCGACGGGCGCACGCTCGAGAGTGAGGTCATCATCGGTGCCGGCGGCGCGTTCGACATGGTCGCGCGTCGCATCCGGTCCGATGAGGGGCTGCCTATGAAGTGGGCTGACGAGGATATCGCGACCGCGCTCTACTTCGAAATCGAGGTCGGCCGCGAATATATGGACGCGGTTTACGGTCCCGAGCGCATCTCGATGGCGCATATCAAGTTCAACGGGCTCGACGGCTACGGCTGGTCATTCTCGAAGGACACGGTGCTGAACGTCGGCATCGGCTGCCCTCGCTCCACCATCCGCCGTGCGAAGGCAGAGAATCCGGGGTGGGATGAGCGGCAATACCTGCTCGACTACGTTGCGACGCTCAAAGAACAAGGGTGGTTCCCGCGCGACCTCGAAGTCAGCCGCGACATGCTCGCTGGCTCCAACATCCCGGTCGGCATGGGGCTGCAGCCGAGCGCCGGCGACCGCATGCTGGTCGTCGGTGACGCCGGCGGCTTCGTCTCGCCGCTCTCGGGCGAGGGGCTCTACTACGCGCTCGACTCGGGACAGCTGGCGGCAGAGACGCTGGAGGGGTTGTTCGGGGGCGGCAAGTTCTCCAAGGCGGAGCTGATGGACTACCACCGCGCGTGGCGCAACAAGTGGGGCGACGACCTGGAGTGGCTCAAAGTGGCGTGGCACCTGCTGATGTTCATGCCCTCCTCGCTCATCCGCTACGCCGCGCTCGACGAGGAGACCAAGATGTTCTTCACCCACATGTTCGTCGGCTCGATGCCCGCCTACAAAATCAAGAACAGGGTGCTGGCACTGATTGCGGAGGGCGTGCTTAGGCAGGATGTCCTGCCGCTCCTGCAGCGGCGTGAGGTCCTGGTGCCCGAGGTCAAGTCGCCCGCAGCCTGAAGTCGAAACCTATAAGAACCGTAGTCAGGGGTCGCCTCGCAATGTCAGCTGACGAATCCTGGGATGAAGACTGGGACGACGATTACGAGGAGACCATATTCGGTATGCCGGTGCGCACCTTCCGGATTAGCGTGGCAGCCGTCCTCGCGGTACTGCTGCTGCTTGTCGCCTCGCTGGTCTCGACCAATTTCGGCCTCTACAGCGGTGTCGGCTCGGTGACCATCGCCGCCAACTACGATGGCTTCGGTCCGCTCGACGAGGAACTCAAGTTCAAGGTCTACCTGACTTCGCCCACCCTTGGCCGCCTTGCGACCGATTCGGGCAGCTACGCCGTGAGCTACGACCGCGAGGTGCGCGCGCACGGCAGCTTCAGCTACTCGAAGGCGGGAATTGGTACCGTGACCATCCCGGTCACCGACTTCTTCGTCGCCAACGGCGAATATACCATCACCGTCAGCGCTGGTGACGCGAGCGATTCCGTAAGCATGGATATCTCGCGCAACGCCGACTACGCGATTGGAATCATCAATTTCTTCGGTGGCACCTTCGATGACTCGCGCTACACCGAGTCGTTCGCAAGCGACCCGCAGGTGACGCTCAGTTTCACCGACTCGGCCGGACCCGGAGGCGAACTGGTGTTCCCGGTCGCCAACGGTTACTTCGATATTTTCTACTTTGAGAACTCGGACTACAACAACAAGGACAGCTGCGACGGCGATTGCGATGACAACTACGAGAACAACAAGTGGAACAGCTGCTACTGGAACGGCGCTGTAAGCGGCTGTTCCCCTTCCGGTGGCCGTTCCTCATCCGACTGGAATGATGCGGATAACCTCGTCCAGCGCTTCTTCTTCAACGTTTCCGGCGACTCCTACTCCTGGAACCTGAAGGACGAGGGCATCCAGTACGGCAGTGGCATAGACTACACCATCCCGCTCGACAAGGAGACTCTCCGCCAGCACGAACAGGTTGACTTCACCATCGTAATCCACTTCACCAACACATTCGCTGAAGCCAACTGCGGCAACATCGATAACACGGACTGCGACCGTGAACTTGACCGCGCCGAAAAGGATGGCCGCTCCGACTGGGAGTGGTTCGCGCTCGAAGGGCAGTAAAACGCTAGCGTTGCTTCCATGCCCACGCTGACGGCAGCACCGCCAGCGCGCAGAGCCCCGCTATCACCAGCGGGGCTTCCCACTGCACCAGCGCCAGCACCAGCAGCGGCGCGCCGAACGAGAGCCCGAAACGCAGTGCGAAGGTGAAGCCGTAGAGCACCGCGCGCCCTTCGGTATCGGTCAGCTCCGCCAGCCGGGTGTTCAGCGCCGGCTGGCTGCCGTAAGTGAATGCGCCGAAAACCGCCATCCCTGCCGCCGCGAGCCAGAGTCCGCCCGGAAGTGCCCCCGTCAGGCCACCCGCCAGCAGCGTCGCGCCGGCGAAGACCCCCAGTGCGGCGACGAAAATCACCACGCCGGCGCCATACCGTTCGATGGCGCGGCCGGCCGCCAGCGTGCCGGGGATACCGGTGACGGTCGCGACCGCAATCAGCAAGGCGACCGTCGGCGCGGCGTCTTCTGGGGTCACCCTCAGCAAAGCCAGGAAATCCTCGACCTCGAGCGGCGTGATGACCATCACCGACCGGAACGCGAAGCCGTTCAGCGTCGAAGCGGATTGCAGCGCGATGACCGGCAGCGTCAGCAGCGCCAACAGCGCGCTGCGCCCCCGCACGGCGGAAGCCGCAGGCGCCGGGACGGTCCCGAGCCCGAGCAGCAGCGTCGCGACCGCGCCGGCGGCGAAAAGCCCCAGAACGCCTTGCGGGCCGACCCACGGCCACGTTGCGGCGAGCAACGGGCCGGCAACCTGCCCGATGTTGCCGCCGACGCCGTTGCGTGCCAGCGCGCGGCCGGTGCCCTGTGGGTAAGCCTCGGCCAGTACTGCCATCCCGGCCGGATGGTAGGCGGCCAGCCCGGCGCCGCAGATGACCAGCGCGGGACCGGTCTGCGCGGGCGACGCGGTCGCCAGCGCAAGGCCGGCGGCCGCGAGCGTCAGTCCGCCAGTCATGGTCTCGCCGGGGCGTTGCGCCGCGAGCCAGCCCGCGGGGAAGGCGCCGAAGCCGTACGCCATTCCCCCCAGCGCGAACCAGCCTACCAGTTCCGCACGCGTCCAGCCGTCGGTCGCCACGAGCCCGAGAATCAGCACCGGGATGCCGAGCAGCACGGCGTGTGTGTAGCCGTGGTTGACTGCGAGATACCAGTCGAGCCGCTTCACTGGAAGTCCGCCATCTTGGTCACCAGGAACCACAGGTTCTGGATGCCGTCTTCCATAGTATTCAGCTTGACGTCGCCAATCCGCGCGCGGTATTCGACCGGGATTTCGAGCACTTTCAGCCCGCGCCGGAAGGTCTCGATTTTTATCTCTTCCGATAGCGGCATTCCATCGCTGGTGAGTCGGATTTCTTTTAATATGCGTCGTCTAAAAATCCACATACCGGATTGTGAGTCGTGGATGTGGATTCCGTGCAGGATATTGGTAGCCTGCGTGAGCGACCAGTTGCCTATCTTGTGAGTCATCGACATCGCATTTGCGTCCATCATCGAGAGCCGGTTGCAGGTGATGAAGTCCAGCCCGCGGTTGAGCAGCAGCGCCAGCACGTGCGGGATGACTTCGGCCGGGTAGGTCGTGTCTCCGTCGAGCGTCGCGATGAACTCGCCGGTGGCGGCGGCGAAGCCCGTTTTGTAGGCGCGACCGTATCCCTTGCGGGGCTCGTTGATAACGCGCGCGCCGCGCTGCTCAGCCTCGGCCGCGGTGCCGTCGGTTGAGTTCCCGTCCACGACGATAATATCTACATCCAGCCAGTCCAGGTCGCGGGGGATGGCGTCGATGGTGGGGCCGATGGATTCGCCCTCGTTTAGCGTCGGGATTACGACAGTCAGGGTCCGCATCGGCTGGCGGATGGCGGCCCCGTTTTAAGGGCGTCCACGCTCGACTGGCGTGAAGCTGTTCCTGCGCAAGTTGCTGGCGGCGCTGTCGCTCTTCCTCGGGCTGATGACGATGCTGGTCTGGAGCCACTGGGCCGACAGAACGCCGCTGCTCCTCGCCGTGGGCCTGGCAATGACCCTTGGCGGCGTTGTGCTGGCGGTGCAGGCGCTGCGCGACTCCGCGCC
>CAYMDK010000024.1:5317-12309 GCA_964389465.1 uncultured archaeon
TGCGCGACTCCGCGCCTTAAATCCCCGCGGCGGGTGGCGCGGCGATGGGAGCGATTGAGACCCACGGGCTGACGAAGCGCTTTGGCGACCTCGTCGCGGTCGACAGCCTCGACCTCGATATCGCGGAAGGTGAAATCTTCGGATTGCTCGGCCCCAATGGCGCCGGCAAGACCACGACCATCTCGATGCTCGCGACACTGCTCGGCCTCGACGGGGGCAGCGCTTCGGTGGCGGGCTTCGACGTCGTGCGGCAGCCGGCGCAGGTGCGCGAGCAGATTGGCATCGTGTTCCAGGACCCGTCGAGCGACGACATCCTGACCGGCGCGGAAAACCTCTACCTGCACGGGTTGATGTATGGCGTCCCGCGCGCAGTCATCCCGGGCCGCATCGAGGAGGCGCTGGAACTGGTGCAGCTCAAGGGCCGCGAGCACGACCTCGTGCGCACCTACTCGGGGGGGATGCGCCGCCGCCTCGAGCTGGCGCGAGGTCTGCTGCACCACCCCCGTATCCTGTTCCTTGACGAGCCGACGCTGGGGCTGGACCCGCAGACGCGGCAGCGCATCTGGACGCACATCGAGTCAATCGTCGCCGAACGGAAAGTCACGATTATCCTGACGACGCACTATATGGAGGAGGCGGACCGGCTCTGCGACCGGCTGGCGATTATCGACTTCGGCCGCATCGTTGCGCTCGACTCGCCACGGGCGCTGAAGGCGGTCGTCGGCGGCGACACGGTCCAGCTCGAGGTTCCTGCCGCCGCGGCGAATGACGCCGCGGCGGCGCTCGAAGCGCTCGAGTGCGTCAGCCGTTGCGAGGTGCGCGACGGGCGGCTCGACGTCGCGGTGCAGGAGGTGGCGCACAACCTGCCGGCGGTCTTTGCTGCCGCGGGGGAAATCGCCAGCTTCAGCGTCCGCAACACCACGCTCGACGACGTCTTCCTGCACTTCACCGGCCACGACATCCGCGACGAAACGGCCGAAGACGTCGCGAAGCACATGAGTCGCGTGCAGCTGGTGTCCAGATGAGCCAGCTCTCCGGCTTGTACGCCATCTGGCTGCGCGAAGTCAAGGTGTTCTTCCGCGAGTATTCGCGGCTCATCGGGAGCGTGCTGACGCCGCTGTTGTGGCTCGTCGTGGTCGGCAAGGGCATCGGCGCTTCCATCGAGGACGAGGAGAGCTTCGGGGGATACGGTTATGACACCTTTATTTTCCCCGGAATTCTCTGTATGACGGTTCTGTTCCAGTCGGTATTCTACGGGCTTTACATCGTCTGGGACCGGAAAATCGATTTCCTGAAGGAAGTGCTCGCGGCGCCGCTTCACCGCTCGACCATCTTCCTCGGCAAGGTGCTGGGCGGGGTGACTGACTCGATGGTGCAGGTCACGATAATCGTCATTCTGGGCTACTTCATATTCCCCGAATTACGGGAGAACTACACCGTGCAGAGCCTCGCCATTGTCTATCTCTTCATGTTCCTGCTGGCTGTCACCATGACCTCCATCGGGCTGATTATCGGCTCGCGTATGGAGTCCCCTGAGGGGTTTTCGCTAATAGTGAGTCTGGTCGTGTTCCCGATGTATTTCCTCAGTGGCGCGCTCTTCCTGAAGAAGAACCTGGTCAACGACGCGCCCTATCTCTACTGGGCCACGGTCGCCAACCCGGTCAGCTACGCGGTCGATGCCATCCGCTACACGCTGCTGCCGGTCGAGGCGTTCAACGAGTTCGGGCTGGCGCTCGACCTCGCGGTGCTGGGCGGTTTCTGCTTGGTGCTGCTTGCCATCGGCACGTGGGCGTTCCGCACCATGCGGCTCTAGGCCGGGGTGTGGCGCACGACGCCGCCCGCCTCGCGGACGACCTTGCCGAACTCGGTTGACTGCGCCAGCCGCTCGCTGCTGAGGACGGGTCCGTCCTGGCAGACGAGGTCGCTGTCAATCGTGCAGACTCCACACAGGCCGACGCCGCACGGCATGTAGCGCTCGAGGCAGAGCTCGGCCGGGATGCCGCTCGCGAGCGCCCATGCCAGAGCTTTGACAAGCATCGGCTCGGGGCCGCAGCTGTAGAGCCTGTCGGGGCTGCGACCATCGAGCATGTCGGTGACGAAACCGTAGTGGCCGGCGGAGCCGTCGTCGGTCGCGATTTTGACCGTCCCGGGGAATTCGTTGCGGTGGAAGATTTCATCGCCGGTCGCGCCGCCCAGCAGCGTGACTGGCTCGACTCCGCGCGCGGCGAGCTGTTGCGCGAGGAACAGCAGCGGTGGCGCCCCGACGCCGCCCCCCATCAGCAGCGGACGCTGCGCCCCGAGCGAGAAGCCTTGGCCGAGCGGCCCCGTGACGGCGAGCGCGTCGCCGGGCCGGCACGCCAGCAGCGCTTTCGTGGTCGGGCCGAGATCCTTGATTGTCAGACGTAGCCGCCCCGGTTCCCAGCCGGCGACCGACATCGGCACCGCGTCGCACACTTCACGGCCGAACCCGGCGGGCGGGTGGCGCAGCGCGACCATCACGAACTGCCCCGGTGCCGGCTGCTGCTGCCAGCCGTTGCGTGGCGCGAGCCAGAACGAATGGCCAACACTAGTGCGATTATCGATTTCCGTGATTTCGGCCGCGACGGGCCGCATCACGGCAGCCACTCCGAGGCGTTGCCGCGAAATTGCTCGAGGCTGGCGTAGCCCTTGCGCTCCATCCAGTCGCCCAGTTCAGCGGCGATTTCGCCCAGTCGCTCCGGGTTGCCGCCCAGTGAGGTCCCGACCTGCACCGCCTGCGCGCCGCAGAGGAGATACTTCGCCGCGTCTTCGCCGCTGGTGATGCCGCCGATGCCGATGACCGGCTTTGCGTGGCCCGCATCGCGCAGCGCGCGCACTGCCTTGAGGACGCAGCGCAGGCCGATGGGGAGCAGCGCCGGTCCCGAAAGGCCGCCGAAGGCGTTGCCGAGCACCGGCGCTTCCAGCTCGGTATCAATGTCGAGCGCCGGCATCGTGTTGATGGCGCTGATTGCAGCTGCGCCCGCTTCAGCGCAGGCGACGGCGATGGCGCCGATGTCGCTGACGTTGGGTGAGAGTTTGGCGATGACTGGCAAGTGCGCAGCGGCGGCAGCGGTCGCCGCCGCCGCTGCGTCGGGGTCCTGCGCAGTCAACAGCCCCGTGTAGGCCGCTTGTGGGTGCGGGCAGCTCAGGTTGATTTCGGCCAGCTTCGCGCCCGCCCCGGCGACGCCTGCCGCCAGTTCGCCGAACTCCGCCGGCGTGTCGGCGACGAGGTTCGGGATAATAGGCACCTTGCCGCCACGCAGGTCGAACTCGTCGAGGAATTCGGCCAGCCCGGGATTGGGCAGCCCCATCGCGTTCAGCCAGGTCCCCGGCGCGACTTCCGCCACCGTCGGGCCGGCGTAGCCGGGACGCGGTTCCAGCGAGATTGATTTTGTTACGAGCGCACCAGCGCCGGAGTCGGCCATTCGCGCCAGGATGCCCGGCGTCGAGTCGAGGATTCCCGAGGCGAGCAGGACGGGATTGGCGAGTTCGAGCCCCGCCAGTTCCACACGCATCTCGACCACGCTACGCCTCCGGCGGGCAGTCGTGCCGGCCCCACTTAAAGGCCAGCCATGAGGGGCGCCTACTCGTGCAGGACGAACTGCCCCTGGCAGTGCGGGCAGCCGAGCTGGACCGGCCGCTGCGGTGTCGCGACGCTGATTTGCCCCTGACAGGCAGGGCACGCCAGCTCGAGCGGGCCGTCGTCGAAATCGTCGAAATAATCATCATCCTCGCGCAGCCGGTTCCACGCCAGCGCACCGCCCGCCAGCGCAACAGTCGCGAGCAGCAGCAGCCCCAGCAGTCGCACCCAGTCGGTGCCCGCATCGCCACCGCCGCCCGTACCGGTCACGGCCGGGCTGACGACGACGCTGACCGCCGCGGTCGCGACGCCGCCGCGCTCGTCAGTGACGGTGAGCGTGGCGGTGTAGGTTCCCGCCGTGTTGAAGATGGTCGTGAAGCTTACTGTCGTTTGCTGGCTGAAAGGCATTCCGCCTTCGTTGACGACGCTCCACGCATACGCCAGCTGCGCGTCGTTCCCGTCGGGGTCGCTCGAGCCGGCGGCCGAAAAGGTGACTTCCTGCCCCGTGACGGCGGCGAGCTGGACCGCGGTCCAGCCGCCGCCGGGCAGCATCGCCTGCGCGACCGCCAGCGGCAGCTCGTTCGCGGGCGGGATGACTGTGACTATCGCCTCGCGGGAACTCTCGTCGGCGGTCGCGGTGAGCTGGATTGAACCGGCGCTGGCGGGGGTCCAGCTGAACAGCACGTCATCGCTGTCGCCGGCGGAAATCTCGAGGTACTGTTCGCCGATGGCGCCGCTGAACTCTGCCAGTTGCACGGTGACGCTCCCGTCGCCGCCACCATCGTTGGCGACCGTGACGGTCACGGTCGCCGCGACGCCCTGCGTCAGCGGCTGGCTCGTCGAGATGGCCTCGACGCTGAAGAGCGGTCCCGCTTCCTCGACCGCGAAATCGAATTCGGCCTCGTTGTTTTCGGTCGACGCCTCGGCCGGGTCAGCGCCCGAGAGCAGCACCTCCAGCCGGTGGTCGCCCGCTGTCGCCTCCCAGTCGGCCGAGAGCGCCTCTTCGGCGTTTGCGTCCACCGTAAGGCCATCCCACGCCTCGAGTGCGTTGCCGTCAAGCTCGAGCGTGACGTCCACCTCGCCGTCGGTCTGTCCTAAATTACGAACGATAAAATTGATGGTGACCGTCACGCCTTCCTGTAGCGTGCCGTCGATTTCCAGCGCGGCGGCCGCGAAGTCCGGCTCGTCGGGCGGCGGCGCGACGCTGACCGACAGCGACCGCTCGTCGTTGCCCGAATTCTGGTCCTGCGGCTCGACGTTGACGATGCGTGCCGAAAGCGAGCGGTTGCCTTCGCTGGCGGTCCACTCGGCGGCGATTTCTGTTTCACCGCCCGCCGCCAGCACGTCTCCGCCAATTGTTGCGAAGCGGCTGCCGTCGTCGTAGAAGCGCACCTCGAAGCTGTCGGCCGGCTCGTCACCCTGGTTGCGCACCGTCGCCGTCACCGTGACCGGTTCGTTGTGGACTGGCTCCGCCGGGTCGGTCGCAAGCGCTGCGACCGCAAGGTCAACACCTTGCGGGGGCGGCGCGACGCTGACTTCCAGCTCGAGTTCGTTGTTGCCGCTGTCGCCATCTCCGTCGGCGGAGACCTTGGCCAGTAGCGTGTAATCGCCCTGCGACGGTTCCCAGTCGACGCCCCAGTCGAACGTCGCGCCGGGGTCTAGCGCCGGGACGGCGGTCGAGCCGAGCTGCGTCGAATCGGCGTGGAGTGTCAGCGTCGCCTCCTCGAGCGGCGCATCGCCCTCGTTCTCGACGGTGGTGCTGACGCGCACCGTGTCGCCCTCGACCGGCGTCGATGGTTCGGCCGCGAGCGCCGCGATGCTCCCGTCGGGCTGCGCGATGTTGACGAACGCCCACGCGTCGACGTAGCCCCAGCCGGCGACGTAGTTGTATTTCGAGCTGTTCTCCGGTTCCGAAGCGGCGCCCCACTGCTCGGAGAAATTGCGCATGCGCCACAGCACTTCGTTGTAGCCGGCGCCCGGCTCCAGTCCGGGGTCGTCCTGCAGCATCAGCGCCGCCAGCCCCGCCACGTGCGGGCAGGACATCGAGGTACCGCTCTGGGTGCTGTAGCCGTCGGTCGCAATCGTGAAGGGCGCCGGCGCGCCCGCCGCGGCGCGGATGCCGCTTCCCGGGGCAACCACGTCGGGCTTCAGCTCGTCCCAGCGGTCGTCGTCGCCGTCGTCCTCGCGCGGGCCGTAGTTGGAGTAGCTTGCGACCGGGTCGCCGTCACGGTCGACCGTATCCTGGTCGTCAGTCGCACCGACCGCGATAACCCAGTCACCCGCCGCCGGCGCCGGCACCTCGTTGTCGCCGTCGTTTCCCATCGCCGCCACTGCTACGATGCCGGCGGCGACCGCCATGTTGGCCGCCTGTGAGAGGGTGTCGGACCCGTCGCTGCCGCCACCGGTGCCGACCGACATTGACATGATCTGGATGCCGGCGGTGCCGGAGCCCCAGTCCTCGTCAGCGTGGTCTGTGCACCACTCGATGCCCTGCAGGATGTTGCCGCCTGCGCCGAGGTCGGTCATCACCTTGACATCCACCAGCCGTGCCTCGGGCGCGACTCCGATGTAGTCAGGCTCGCCGTCGCCGTCTTCGTCGGTCTCGCCGCCCGTACCAAGGGCGGTCGAAGCGGTGTGCGTCCCGTGGCCGTTGCGGTCATCGGGGTCGCCGCCGCTGTCCTCCTCCGTGGTATATGTGCCGCAGCCGCCGACGCAGTCGACCCCCGCGATGAACCGCCCCTCGAAGGTCTCATGCTCGTTGTCGACGCCGGTGTCGAGGATGGCGATGTTAATGCCCTGGCCCTGCAGCCCGCGGTCCCACGCGACGTCGTCATATGTTTCGGAGTCGCGCGCCTTGACGGCGGGTACAGAAGTGCTGAGCAGCGGGTAGTAGATGGCCTGCCATTCGACGAGCCGCAGGCCGGGCAGCGTCACCAGCCAGCCCAGCTTGTGCGGTGGCACGTCGTCGAGCTGCCAGACCGGCAGGTAGTGCGACTCGTAGCCGGGCGCCAGCCCCAGCGCCGCCAGTGCCCTCCGCTGTTCAGCGCCGGGTGTGCTCTCGAAAACGAGGAAGACATCGACCCTCTCGCCCCGCGCGACCAGCGGCGCCAGCCGGTCATCGAGGCCGTCGCCGTCGCCGTCGAAATAGCTCGGCGCGAACTCCCCCGCGACGGGTGCCGGCAGCGCCGGCGCCCCGGAGAGCAATAGCAGCATCGCGACGACGACGTAGCGGAGCACGGCCGGGACGGAGTCGTACGCGTAATAAAAGTGCGGGGGCACCGCCGCCTGCGTTACAGCAGCTGCCGCCGCGTGACCGCCCACGCCACGACGCTGGCGCCCGCCAATCCGAGCAGCAACGCCGGAATCCAGCTGGAGTTTGCTTCGCCACCGACGC
>CAYMDK010000025.1:0-10718 GCA_964389465.1 uncultured archaeon
CGCAGGCGGAGTCAGAGGCGGACGCGGGCGAGGCGGAAGCGGAGGATGACGGCGACGAAGCGCCGCTGGCCGACTTTGATTTCGGCGGGGATTACGACGGGGAGGCAGCGGAGCCGGACGACGCTGGCGGCGCGCCCGCCGTGACGGGCGCGCCGGAGCGCATCGGTCGGGCGGAGCTGGTCGCCATCCTGCTTTCGCGCAAGACCAAGCTGCACTTCATGGCGCTGCTGGCGCTGCTCGCTGCGTTCATGCTGCTGCGGAACATCTCGGTCGACCTGCTGCTGATGCTGGGCTACGGCGGCACGCTGGGCTACCTGCTGACCGGCGCGCTGACGCGGCTCGAGGCAGTGCGCGAGCTGTCGCGCAGCGAGCATCCCACCAGCCTGGCGCTGCCGCTGGTGCTGGGCGCGCTGTCGGCGGGCGGCATCTTCTGGGGGCTGCGCAATCCCGACTGGGGCGACAGCCTGCGCTCAACGCTGGGGCTGGGGCTGGTGGTGATTTTCATCGTCTGGCAGTTCGCGCAGGCGTGGTGGATGCGAGTGCCGTTCCGCGAGTTCGCGCTCGCCCGTGTCGAGGCCGGCGGTGCCGACGCGAGCCGGCAGGGGCAGCTGCTCAACGCGCTCTCGCCCGCGCTCTGGATGGTCGCCGGCTTCGTGATTTTCATCGTGCTGGCGCGCTACAGCGACAGCTTCAGCGACCAGTTCAGCCCCTTCTTCCAGTTCACCTGGGTGGGACTGATGCTCGGACTCGGGACGGCGGTCTTCCTGTTGCTGCGCCGTATGCAGGGCGACGCGGCGACCAACCCCGGGGTGGCGGCCTTCTCGGGCTGGTTCGCGCTCGGCTACTGGGGGTTCCTGGCCTACCACGCAGGGGTGCTGCTCTATTCCCTGAGCCGCGACCCCAGTTTCATGTTTGATTTGCTCTTCATGTTCGTCACCATCCTGGTCGCCATCTATTCGCTCTCGGTGCAGGCGCTCAAGGCGGAGGGCATCATCAACCGCCACAACGTCATCTTCTACGCGACCGCGTTCACGATTGCCTACGGCGCGAGCAGCTTCTTCCTGACCGCTGACGAGGGAGTTATCAGCGATACGAAGACCGTCGGGCGAGTGGCTCACGTAATCGTGCTAGCCAGCGGGATGCTGGTGCTGCTGCTCGTGAACTACAACTTCCTGCGCCGCCGCAACCTGATCGAGGGCAGCTTCACCGCCGCGCTGCGCGGACAGTGAGCGTTATTAGCGCACCGCGCATCGGTAACGCATGAAGCTGGATGCGGCGGGGCTGCAGCAATCGGTCACGCGCACCATCGGTGCGCTCGGAAAGTTCATGACCGGCAAGGCGGCGCGCGACCCCGAACTGGCGCCGCACGCCTATCTCGCCTACCTGCTGGGGTGGACTGCGCTGGTGGGATTCTTCGTGCTCTTCGTCTTCCAGCACCTGCCGCAGGCGGTCGGGCTGGGGCTGATTACGCTGCTGATTATCGCCTTCGTGCTGGTCATCGTCCTGTTCCACCGCTGGAACGTCTTCGCCGACTAGTGTGCCTGGCGTTGCTGGCGCATGACTGCCATTCCCGTTACAGCCTGGTGCTGGCGGCCAACCGCGACGAGTTCCACGACCGCCCGGCGGAGCCGGCCCGCTGGCGCGACGGCGGTATCCTGGCGGGGCGCGACCGGCAGGCGGGCGGCAGCTGGCTCGGCGTCACCCGTAACGGACGCTGGGCGGTGCTGACCAACCTGCCGGAACCGGTGCGGGAGGACACGCCGTCACGCGGCGGGCTGGTGCTGGAATACCTGCACAGCGACGCGCAGCCGACCACGGCACTCACGGAACTGCTGGGGCGTGACGTAAGCGGATGTTGCCTGCTCGCCGGCGCTCCCGGCGTGGCGGCGTGGGGCAGCACCGGCGGTGCCGTCGCCGGGCTGGAGCCGGGAATCCACGCGCTGAGCAACGCCCCGCCCGGGACCGAATGGCCCAAGGTCGTCGCCGGCCGGGACGCGCTGCGGGTCGCCTTGCGGGGTCCCGAACCCGACCCGGAAGCGCTGTTCGCCATCCTGGCCGACCGCAGCGTTCCCATCGCGGGCGAACCATGGTCGGCCGCTTTCGTCGCGACGCCCGAGTTCGGGACGCGCTGCTCAAGCCTGCTGCTGGTCGGACGCGACGGCCGCGTCGAATTCCGCGAGCGCAGCTTTGATTCCCGCGGCGGGGTGACGGGCGAAGTTTGCGAGAGCTACGCTCTCGTCTGAAAAGGCTTATAATGGAGGCTGGGTGCCGCCCACTTCCCGATGACTACCGTCAACGACGTCCCCGGACAGAAGCTGGTGAGCAAACTGGCGCAGGCGCTGAAAAGCGAGAAGGCGCTGCAGCCGCCCGAGTGGGCGCCCTTCGCCAAGACCGCGGCGCACCGCGAGAAGGCACCGGAGCAATCGGACTGGTGGTATCGCCGTGCGGCGTCGGTATTGCGCAAGCTCTACCTGCGCGGCCCGCTCGGCACCGAGCGGCTGGCGCGGCTCTACTCGGGACCGGTCGACCGCGGCAGCAAGCCCAACCGCTCGCACCCCGGCAGCCGCAAGGTGCTGCGGTTGATGATGCAGCAGCTGGAGACGGCGGAGCTGGTCGAGCGCTCGTCGAAGGGACGCCGCGTTGCGCCCCGAGGGCAGTCGC
Source organism: uncultured archaeon (assembly GCA_964389465.1). Taxonomy (GTDB): domain Archaea; phylum Thermoplasmatota; class Poseidoniia; order MGIII; family CG-Epi1; genus UBA8886. The sequence continues at coordinate 2,662 of CAYMDK010000025.1, forward strand.
TGCTCGACAACACCGCGCATACGCTGCGCCCCGAAATTAACGCCGCCTACGTGCGGCTGGAGCGCTACTGATGGAGGACCGCGAGCTCGAGGAGCTGCGGCAGCGACGGCTGCAGGAAATGCAGGCGCAGGCTGAACAGCAGCTGGCGCAGGAGCAGGAACAGCTCAACCATAACGCGCAGGTGCAGGGGGCGCTGCGGCAGCTGATGAGCGCCGAGGCGAAAGAGCGGCTGGCGCAGGTACGCGTCGCTCGCCCCAAGATGGCCGCCACCGTCGAGCAGCAGGTGCTGGCGCTGGCGGGCGACGGGAAGCTTACAGGGCCGATTGATGACGCTACGCTGCAGCAGATGCTGGCGCAGCTTTCGCGCAAGCGCGAGACGACGGTCGAAGTCCGGAGGTATCGCGATGTCTAGTCGCAAGCCCTACGCGAAGAAGCTGCGGCTCAACAAGCTGGTGAAGCGCAACCGGCGCGTTCCCGCGTGGGTGATGCAGCGCACTAACCGCCGCTTCACTGCGCATCCCAAGCGGCACTTCTGGCGCCGCGGGAGACTCCACCGCTGATGGCCGACGACGAGCTGCAGCTGGAGCGCATCTACACCATTCCGCTGCGCAAGCTCTACCGCGTGCCGCGCACCCGCCGCGCGCCGGTGGCGATGCGCATTGTCGAGGATTTCCTGGTGCGGCACATGAAGCCCGAGCGCGATGGTGTCGCGGTGCGCACCGCCGCCGAGGCGCGCAAGGGCAAGTCCGAGGAGCGGGCACTCTTTATCGACCCGCCGGTCAACGAGGCGATCTGGGCGCGCGGCATCGAGAAGCCGCCGTCACGCATCCGGGTGCGGGCGCTGAAGTTCGAGGACGGCAGTGTCGTCGTGCATCTCGCCGAGTAGATGGCGCTCCTGCGGCAGGACCTTTTCAATTCACCCTACGTCGGCGTATTCTGCGCCGTCTCTGAAGCCGTTGCGCTGCTGCCGCCCGGCATCCCGGCCGACGACCGCGAAGCCATCTCCGAGGCATTGGGCGCGCCAGTTATCGAAGCGACCGTCGGCGGCAGCCGCGTGCTCGGGACGCTCGTGGCGCTGAATTCGCAGGGGCTGCTGGTCTCCAATCTGGCGACCGACCGCGAGCGCAACGCGCTCGCGGCCGTTGCTGAAAAGCACGGACTGAAATTCGGCGTACTCGAGGAGCGCGCCAACGCCGCCGGCAACAACCTGCTCGTCAGCGACTCCGGCGGCGTCTGCAGCCCGCGGCTCTCGCCGGCGGCACGCGAGGCGGCCGAAGTGGTGCTGGGGGTCGAGCTGCGGCCGCAGTCGCTGGCCGAAATGGAGAACGTCGGGATGCTCGCCTGCGTCACGCCGCGCGGCGGCGTCTGCCATCCCGAAATCCCCGACGAGGACCGACAGGCGCTCGGCCAGCGGCTCGGCGTGGAAATCATGGAGTGCACTGCCAACTTCGGGATGCCGCTCGTCGGCGCGGGAGTAGTCGCCACCGCGACGGGGGCGGTCTGCGGCCGCGCCAGCACCGGCATCGAGCTGGGGCGGCTCGAAGAGGCGCTACAGCTCTTCTGAAACACTTATAATGCAGAGAGCGTTCGCGCAGCGATGGCATCGGAGCTCGACCGGCTGATGCAGCGCGTAGCGCTGGGTGTGGCGGTGCTGGTGCTGGCCGGCATGGCTTACGGCGAATTGAGTTACGGCGGCCCGACTGGCGATGTTCCCGACTCCGGCGAACTCGCCGGCTGGCCGGTGCTGCCACCCTTCGAAGACCACATCACCGACACCGTCTATGCACCGGGCGGCGGCATCTACCGCGGGCCGGCGACGACCAACAACCACGACTTCCCCGTCGAACAGTATGCGACCGGAGCAATCATCGAGCTGAAGGGCGATGGCTCGGGCGACCTCGACCTTGCAATTTACGGCACCGAAGGGCAGGAGTGCGGCTCGTCGGGCAACCCGAGCGACGAGGAGAAGGTGACCATGACCTACCGTGACTTTGCCAACTGCGGCACTGGCGACTATACGGCGGAAGTAACTAACTTCGGCTCAGCGCCCAACAGCTACGACCTGTTCATCACCGTGCTCTACGAAGGCGCTGCGGCCGCCGGCTGAACTGTTTCAGGGCGAAACACCGGGCGGCCACGCTCTCGCGCGCGCGGGCAGTGCGGAGCACTGCCCGCCCGTCCCCCTTTTAACCGGCCTGCGCTGGCCCACCGGCATCGTCGGGAGGAGCTATTTTGGCAGAGACTGAAAGCGGTACAGTACTGGAGCGCAACATCGAGACCGAGATGCGCAAGTCGTACCTTGAATACGCCATGTCGGTCATCGTGGGCCGCGCCCTGCCCGACGCACGCGACGGGCTGAAGCCGGTCCACCGGCGGGTGCTCTTCGCGATGCGCGAGATGGGCTCGGGACCGCGTTCGCCCTACAAGAAATCGGCGCGCATCGTCGGTGACACTATGGGGAAATACCATCCCCACGGCGACCAGGCCATCTACGACACGATGGTGCGCATGGCGCAGGATTTCTCGTTGCGCTACCCACTGGTCGACGGGCAGGGCAATTTCGGCTCGGTAGACGGCGACCGCGCCGCGGCGATGCGTTACACCGAGTCGCGGCTGGCGCCCATCGCGGAGACCGTGCTGCGCGATATCGACGAAGAGACGGTCGACTTTGTCGACAACTACGACGGCTCGCTGCAGGAGCCGTCCGTACTGCCGGGAGTCCTGCCGGGGCTGCTGGTCAACGGCTCGGCCGGCATCGCGGTCGGGATGGCGACCAACATGCCGCCGCACAACATTTCGGAGGTCGTGGAAGCGCTGCTGCTACAGCTGGCCGACCCCGAGGTCTCGCTGTCGCGCATCATGGAAGTGCTGCCCGGCCCCGACTTCCCGACCGGCGGGACCATCATGGGGCGGCAGGGCATCTACAACGCATTCTCAAAGGGGCAGGGGCAAATCAAGCTGCGCGGCCGCGTAGCTCACGAAGAGGCGGGCAAGCAACAGCGGCTGGTTATCAGCGAGATTCCCTACGGGCTGCAGAAGAACCGGCTGCTCGAGGAAATCTCGAAGCTGGTACGTGACAAGAAGGTCGCCGGCATCCGCGACCTGCGCGACGAGTCGGACCGGCGCGGGATGCGCGTCGTGGTCGAACTGAAGCAGGACGCGTCGCCGCAAATCGTCGAGAACCTGCTCTTCAAGCATTCGGCGCTCGAAAGCAGCTTCGCCGTCAACTCCGTCGCGCTGGTGAAGGGACAGCCGGTCCGGCTGGCGCTGCCGCAGCTGCTCGCGGTCTATCTCGAGCACCGGCGCGAAGTGGTCGAGCGGCGCAGCCGTTATCGGCTAAAAAAGGCACAGGAGCGAGCGCACATCGTCGAGGGGCTGTTGCTCGCGATTTCGCAGCTCGACGCAATTATCGATTTCATCCGCAAGGCGGACGGACGTGACGCGGTCGTTTCGGGCCTGCAAACCGTGTTCAACCTGAGCGAGCCACAGGCGAAGGCAATCGCCGAGATGCGGCTCTACCAGCTCTCACGGCAGGATGCCAACGCACGGCGCGACGAACTGACCGAGCTCAAGGCAACTATCGCCGACCTGCAGGACGTGCTGAAGCGGACCGAGCGGGTGAGCGAAATAATCCGCGGCGAGCTGCTCGAGCTGAAGGTGAAATATGGCGACGAGCGGCGCACCGAGATTTCTGACTGGGAGGGCGACATCGACACTGAAGATTTGATACCGCGCTCGCAGGTAGTCGTGATGCGGACGCAGGAGGGCTACATCAAGCGCGTCGAGCTGGACGAATATCGCGCGCAGCGGCGCGGCGGCAAGGGGCGCATCGGCATCAAGGCCAAGGAGGGCGACACGCCGGTCGAAATCTACTCGCTCGGCTCGCACGACCACGTCCTGTTCTTCACCAGCGACGGCTCGATGTATTTCCTGAAGGCATGGCAGGTTCCCGACGTCTCGCGCTATGCGAAGGGAACTCCCTTAGTACAGCTACTCCAGAAACTGGACGAAAAGCGGCACGAATCGGACGAGAAGGTGCTGCGGATGCTGCCGGTCGCCAATCTGGAAGCCGAAGGCCACTACCTTGTGCTGGCGACGCGCAACGGCATCGTCAAGCGCACGCGGCTCGAGGAATTCACCCAGCGCATCGCACGCGGCTGGAAGGTAGACCAGGGCTTCCGTGCCATCACGCTCAAGGAGGGCGACGAGCTGATTGACGTCGCCATCTCGGACGGCTCGAGCCAGGTGATGTTCGCCACCCGTAACGGGATGGCCAACCGCGCCAGTGAAGGCGAAATCCGCGTCGTCGGCCGCGGGGGACAGGGAGTCATCGGCATCCGGCTCAAGGAGGGCGATTCGGTCATCAGCATGGCACTGGTCGACAATGAAGGAACACTACTGACGATTACCGAACTCGGCTATGGCAAGCGCGCCAGCGTCGCCAACTACCGGCTCACGAAGCGCGGCGCCCGCGGCGTCCTGAACCTGAAGCCGGACGAGAAGAGCGGCGCCGTCATCGCCTGCCTGCCGGTGGGCGACGCGCAGCAGCTACTGGCGACGACCAGCAGCGGCAAGGTCATCCGCACCGAGATAGATACAATCCGCGAAATCAAGCGTATCGGCCGCGGCGTCAAGGTGATGTCGCTCGAGAAGGGCGAAAAGGTGGTCGCAGTCGCGCTGCACACCGAGGTCGAGAGCGACGACGACGAGCCGGCCGCCGCGGACGAGCAGGCGACGCCGGCCGGGCTCTGTCCCGAGTGCCGCTCGGGCCGCCTGAAACCGGACGGTGACAAGCTTATTTGCGGCACCTGCGGGCTGATTATCGATGCCTGAAAAACCGGTTCGCGACTTCACTGCCAGCCCCGAAACGACGCTGACCGAACTGCTCGAGCGGTTCGGCACGGCGGGCGGCTTCACCGCCGCCAAGCTGGCGACCGCCGCCGGCATCATGCGCCGCATGCATGACGCCGACTGCACGGTCTTCCTGAGCTTCCCGGCCGACATCATGGCGACCGGGACGCGCGGTGTGCTGCGGCAGCTGGTCGCCGACGGCTTCGCAGACGTGGTCGTGACCACCTGCGGGACGCTCGACCACGACATCGCGCGGACGCTGGCGGACTACCATCACGGCGACTTCGAAATGGATGACGCCGCGCTCCGTGAACGCGGCGTCAACCGGCTCGGGAACGTGCTGGTACCCGACGATTCCTACGGGATTCCCATCGAGAAATGGGTGCAGCCATTTCTCGACGACCTGTATAAAAAACAATCGCGCTGGACTCCGTGGGAAATCTGGCGAGAGCTGGGCGCACGGCTGGCGCGTGAAGAGCGTGGCGACGAGTCGCTGCTGGCGACGTGCGCAGAGCACGATGTGCCGGTCTTCGTCCCGGGTTTCAGCGATGGCGCGGTCGGCTCGCAACTGTGGCAGTTCTGGCAGTCGCACCGCGACTTCACTCCCGACACACTGGCGGACGAGCACGCGCTTTCAGACATCGTCCACGACGCGCCCGCCACAGGCGCGCTGATGATTGGCGGCGGCATCTCGAAGCACCACGTCATCTGGTGGAACCAGTTCCGCGACGGGCTCGACTACGCCGTGCAGGTCACCACCGCCCCCGAGTGGGACGGCTCGCTCTCCGGCGCGCGCGTCCGCGAGGCGGTCTCATGGGGCAAGGTGAAACCGGAGGCGCGCCGCGTCACGGTCGAGGGCGACGCGACGGTGCTGTTGCCGCTGCTGGCGGGGGCGCTAGACTAAAGCCATGGCGCGCTCCCCAAGTATGGCGCGCGCTATCGTCCGCGGGGTTCCCGACTCCTACGAGCAGGCGACCGCGCGCTATTTCGGCAGCGGGCCGACTGATGTGGCGGAAGCGCGACGGCAGCACGCCGCCTACGTCGCGGCGTTGCGCGACTTCGGCGTTACCGTCACCGAACTGGCGGCTGACGAGGCGTTCCCCGACTGCATCTTCGTCGAGGACCATGCGGTGGTCCACGACGGCCGCGTGCTGCTGACCCACTCCGGGCTGGCGTCGCGCCGCGGCGAGCAGCCGCCGGTCGCCGCGGCGTTGGGTGTAGCACTGGAACTGGTCGAGATGGAGCCGCCCGCCGTGCTCGACGGCGGCGACGTGCTGCAAGTCGGCGACTGCTACCTTGTCGGGATTTCGAACCGCACCACCCGCGCCGGCGCGCAGGCGCTGCGCGATTTTGTCGCGCCGCTACCGGTGCACGAAGTGGCGATTCCCGACGACCAGCTGCACCTGAAATCCATCTGTACATCGCCCGGAGAGGGATTGCTGCTGGCACCCGAACACGCGCTGCGCGACGGGGAGCTCGAGCGCTGCGCCGAGGTCCTGCGCGTCCCCGCGGCCGAGACGTATGCATGCAACGTCATCGCCTTTGGCGAGGAGCTGCTGCTGCCGGACGGCTACCCTGCGACGCATGCGTTGCTCGTGGAGCGCGGCTTCCGGCTGCACCCGCTCGAGATGTCGCAAATCCGCGCCGCCGACGGGTCGCCCACCTGTCTATCGATATTCTACTGAACGCGCACGACCCTTGTTTCGGCCAGCAGATCACCAATGCGCTGCCGGCGCGGCTGGGCCAGCAGCAGAAACGCATCGGCAAGCAGGAACAGCAGGCCGAAAGTCGGGACCTGCCAGCCAAGCCGGGCAAAGTTACGGATGAACGCCTGGCGGTAGCCCACGTTGCCACCGTCAGCCCGGACGACGCGTATCTTCAGGAGCCGCTTGCCGAACGTGCCGCCGCCATTGGCTTCCTGCCATGCCAGCCCCGAGTCAAGCACCAGCCCCGCCAGCTCGGCAATCGCCAGCAGGTGCGCGTCGGGAATTTCCAGCCCGAAAACCAGCAGCACCACGAACAGCACCAGCGCCTGCGCCAGCAGCAGCAACGTCGCATCGACCAGGAACGCGAGCAGTCGCTGGAGGAACGTCGCGGATTGCACGTGTCAGCGCTGGTCTTCCGAGTCGCGCCGCGACTTGTAGACCGACCATTCGGTGTCGCTGACGCGCCCGTCGCCGTCCAGGTCCAGCTGCGGCCCGCCACCGCCGCCGCCCCGGCCACGCCGCGAGGAGACGAAGATGGCTACAATTGCGATGACGAGCACGAGGCAGATGCCACCACAGATGAGCAGTCCCTGCTGCACCAAATCCTCAATCCAGGAGAGCAGTTCGGCCAAATCTAATTCCCAGTCGAGGATGAAAAGGTCGTAGGTGAGACTGCCGTTCGGGGCCGTGTCGTTCCACGGCACGTCGGCGTTGTCGACGACCAGCACCATCTCTTCATCGCTGGGAAAGCTGACATTGATGGCGAGCGTCGAGACGTCGAGCCACTCGCGGTAGGGCTGGAACTCGGCGCTGGCGTTGCCGAGGTCGCCCCCCAGTTCGCCCCAGTAAACGTCGCTGCGCAGCAGGAAGATATCGGCGCGGCCGCTGCCGTTGACACTGAAGGTGATGTTGGCCCAGCGCTCGTCGCCGCCCGACAGGGCGTGGAAGTGGTAGACGCCTTCTTCGACCGCGACGCCACGGTAGTCGCGCTCGCGCGGGTCGTACCTGATTACCGGGTCCCTGGCCGCCACGAGCGGCGCCAGTAGCAGCATGACCGCCAGCACGGCGAACAGGGCGGTCGCGCCCCGAATGCGGCTGTCCGTTCCCTGCCCGGTCATGCCGTCGACTGCGGCGACCGATATTTAAGCCCGATTCAGCGGACGCCGCCCCACAGCCGCCATGCGCCGAAGAGCGCCGGCAGCGCCACCGGCAGCGAATACGGCAGCGACGGGAGCGAGAACAGCGCCATCAGCAGGCACCACGCGCGCGCCCCGCTCGCGTCGCCCCCCTGCAACCGCCATGCCAGCCGCAGCCCCGCCAGGCCACAGAGCAGGATTACGAGCGCCCAGCTCGACGGCAACGCGACCGGCGACTCCCCGGCGGGCGCCAGCAGCAGCCCGAGCCCGATAAAGAGCAGCGCGATTGCGGCGCTGGCGACAGCGACGACCGCGGGGAAATCAGAGGCCATAATCAAGTAATAGACGGTGGTTTTTATCTAAA
>CAYMDK010000026.1:0-7162 GCA_964389465.1 uncultured archaeon
ATCTACGACTGCGTCCGCTGCGGGCAATACTGCTCGAGCGTTGACGGCGTTCCCGTAACACTACAGGACCTGCTGCGCTGGCAGGCCAATGGCGAGCTGGGGCGACTGGTGGAGCACCTCGGCCTCGAGGCCAGCTCGGGCTTCCCGCGGCTGGTGCTGAAGCCTCCCAAAGGCGCAGAGCAGGGGTGCCCGGTCTATGACGCCGAGGAAAAGGCGTGCGGGCTCTACGACGACCTGCCGCTCAACTGTCAGGCGTATCCGCTCGGATACAACGGCGAGAAGTATTACGTCGTCGACCAGGCATGCCAGGGGCTGGGTGAGGGAGAGATGACCGCCGACAAGTTGCGCGCGCAGCGTGACTGCGCGCGCAACGAATACGAAGCTCGCAGCAGCAGCGCGGCGACGCTCCCTGTTCTTTACGGCTTGGTAATGCGCGAATTGATGGAGCAATCCCGCCAGGCGATGGAGGATATGACGCCTGAGCAGAAGGCGGAGCTGGAGCGCCGTTTCAGGGGTGGTGCATGAAGCCCCCGCTGCTGGCGGCGCTGAAGTGGCTCGCGCTGCGCGGCGGCGTGCGGCGGCCGGTGCACGTCTCGTCGGGCCGGCTCGCCATGGAGCTGGGGGTCGGCCAGCAGTCGGGCGCGCGCTACCTGCTCGAGCTGGCCGACCGCGGGCTGGTCGAGAGGCGGCTGGTGCGTGGGGGGCAGATGGTGGCGCTGCTGCCGCCGGCGCGCGACCTGCTGCGGCGCGAGTTCGCCGACTACAACCTGATTTTCGACGCGCAGCCCGAAGTCACCCTGACGGGTGTGCTCGAGACCGGGCTGGGCGAGGGGGGCTACTATATCTCGCGCGACAGCTATGCCACGCAATTCAAGGCACTACTGGGCTGGACGCCCTACGAGGGGACGCTGAACCTGCGTGTCGGCGAGGCGGGGACGCCCGAGCTGGAGGCGATTCGCGCCGCCGAAGGGATGCTGGTGGAGGGCTTCGAGGAAGAGGGACGCACCTTCGGGCGCGCCTGGCTCTTCCCCGCCAGCGTCAGTGACGGCGACCGCAGCGAGTCGCGGTGTGCACTAATTACGCCCAAGCGTACGCATTACCGACGCGTAATCGAGCTGATTTCACCGGAATACCTGCGTGACCGGCTGGGCGTCGAGGATGGTCAGGAACTTTCGGTGACGGTGCAACTGGCGCGGGACTGACAGGGTTTTAACGGTCGTCGGGCCATGCCGGCACGGCGATGGACCCCTACCACGACTACTTCGGAATCGAGTGGTACTGGCTGCTCGGGGCGTGGGCGGCGCTCTCGATTGGCGCGCACGCGTGGCAAGTGGGGCACATCGTGCGGCTCATCCGGCTCGGGAAGCCGGACGACCGCTTCAACGCGTGGCCGGTGCGACTACGTGAATTCCTGCGCGACTGGTTCGGCCAGCGCAAGGTGGTTGAGGACCGGCTGGCGGGCGGCGCGCACGCACTGATTTTCTGGGGTTTCCTGCTGCTGGTGAGCGACGTGCTCGATCTGGGAACGGGCGGAATGCTGGCTCGGTTTCTCGAAGATATATATTTAAAAGATTTCTGGAACCTTGTTGTCGATATCGGCTACGCGATGGCGGGCGTCGGCATCACCATCGCGCTCTTCCGACGGGTGGTGCTGCGGCCCGCCAAACTGCGCGGCGCGAGCATCGAGGGCGAGTTTATTCTGCTCGCCATCATGGGCATCGTCCTGACTGCGTTTCTGCTAGAGGGCGCGGCGATGCTCGGCCCCGATGGAGCGGTTGTGGAGCGCAACGGCTGGGAGCCGGTCGGCGCGCTCTTCGCCGGGCTGCTGGCGGGGATGGATGGCGCCACACTGCAACTGCTGGTGGACGCCAGCTACTGGCTGCACATGCTGCTGATTGGCGGATTCCTGATTGAAATCCCACAGTCGAAACACTCGCACCTGCTCGGAACAATTCCCAACGTGCTGTTCCAGGACCACACGCCGCTCGGGAAGCAGCGGCCGCTGCAGATGGCTGCGGATGGCCGTGCGGTGAGCACCGACGAGCTGGACATCGAAAACCTGGTGCTGGGCGCCAGCAACTACACGGACTTCAGCTGGCGCCAGCTCTCCGACGGCTGGGCCTGCACGGCGTGCGCCCGGTGCCAGGACGTCTGCCCCGCCTTCGCAAGCGGGAAGGGGCTGAACCCGATGCAGATTATCTTCGACGTCAAGGACTACGGTCAGGAGCACGGACGGCAGCTGCTCGCGGGCGAAACCCCACAGGAGAGCATCATCGACCGCTTCTCAGAGGAAGCCATCTGGGCCTGTACCACCTGCTTCGCCTGCGTTGACGCCTGTCCGGTGCATATCGAGCACGTGCCGAAGCTGACCGACGCGCGGCGGCACCTGGTGATGGAGGCAGCAAAATTCCCGGAGGAACTGCAGGGCGTCTTCGAGAACCTTGAGCGCAACTCCAACCCGTGGGGTTTCGGCGCGCACATGCGCGGTGACTGGGCCGAGGGGCTCGGCCTGAAGGTGGGCGAGCCCGCGGAGTATCTCTTCTACGTCGGCTGCGCGGGGTCGTTCGACAACCGCAACAAGGCGGTGTCGCGCACGCTGGCGCGGCTGATGCAAAGGGCGGGCGTCGATTTCAGCATCCTGGGCGAGGCCGAGATGTGCAACGGTGACCTTGCCCGCCGGAGCGGCAACGAGTTCCTGTTCCAGATGCTGGCCGAGATGAACGTCACAACGCTGCAGGAAGCTGGCGTGCAGAAAATCGTCACCGCCTGCCCCCACTGCTTCCACACTCTCGGCAAGGAATATGGCGACTACGGCGGCGACTTTGAAGTCATACACCACACCCAGCTGCTGGCCGAGCTGCGCGAGCAGGGCCGCCTGAAGGTCGGCGACCGCGACTCGACGCTCACCTACCACGACCCGTGCTACATGGGGCGCATCGACAACAGCCATAACGCGCCGCGGGAGGCGCTGGGCGGTGAGATTGTGGAGATGCACCGCTGCCGCGACAAGACGTTCTGCTGTGGCGCGGGCGGGGCGCGGATGTGGGTCGAGGAGGACGCTGACAAGCGCGTCAACCTGATTCGCGCGCAGGAGGCGCTCGACACCGGTGCCGACGAGGTCGGCACCGGCTGCCCCTTCTGCATGACCATGCTCACCGACGGGATGAAGAGCCTCGGCTCCGACATGGTGGTACGTGACGTTTCAGAAATCATGGCGGAGCAGCTCGAGGCGTGATAACAAATACAGCAGGCTGACTGCGCGCGGCGCATGAATATCGCCGTGCTGGTGAAGATGGTGCCCGACACCGAGTCGCGACTCGAAGTGCGCGGCGGGGTGCTCGACGAATCAGGCTTCAAGTACATGGTCAACCCCTACGACGAGTTCGCCGTCGAGCAGGCGGTGCAGTTCCGCGAGGCCGGCGGCGGCAAGGTGACGCTGGTCGCGCTCTTCTCCGAGGCGAGCAGTATAGATACCGACCTGCGCAAGATGCTCGCCATCGGCGCCGACGAGGCGCTCGTGTTGCGCCAGCCGGGCTACCGCGGCGACCGGCCGGCCGCCAACGCGGCGGCGCTGGCTGAAGCGCTCAAGGCGCTGGAACCGGACATCGTGCTCTGCGGGGTGCAGGGCATCGACTTCTACCAAAGCGCCACCGGGCCAATGGTCGCGCACAAGCTGGGCATACCGCACGTCGCGTCGGTGACCAAACTGGAGCTGGCTGATGGCAAGCTCAAGGCGTGGCGGCAAGTCGAGGGCGGGCTGCAGGTGGTCGAGACGCCACTGCCAGCGCTGGTCACCTGCCAGAAGGACCTGAACAAGGTGCGCTTCCCGGCACTCAAGGACATCATGTTCTCGAAGCGGAAGCCGTTCGAGAACCGCCCCGTCGCGGAAGCGGCGGGCCCCGACCTGCCCTGCGCCACGGCATCACTCCCGCCGGCGCGCGGTGGCGGCGAAATCATCGACGGCGAGACGCCCGCCGCGAAGGTCGCGACGCTGCTCGGCAAGCTCCGCACGGAGGCGAAGGTGCTGTGAGCGTTATCGTTATCGGCGAGGCCGACGGAGATGCCCTGAAACCGGCGTCGCAGCAGGCGTCCGCGCTGGCGACGCAGCTGGGTGACACCGTCGGGCTGGTTTTCGGCTCGAGCGGCGCGGCGAGCCAGCTCGCCGCGCCGCGCGTCGTCAGCGCCAGCGCACTCGAGAGCTACGACGCGCTGCAATTCGCGGCGGTCGCGGCGCAGGTAGCGCGCGAGGCGGGCGCGACCGCGGTCGTGATGGCGGCGACCGCCATGGGCAAGGACCTTGGCCCGCGGCTCGCGGCGGAGCTGGGATGGGGCTACATCGCCGACGCGCTCGAATACGATGACGGGGCGTGGATTCGCCCCAACTACGCCGGCAAGGTGCTGGCGCGGCTGGAGCCCGACGGTGCCTTCGTCGCAACGCTGCGGCCCAACGCGTTCCCGGCAGCCGACGGCTCTGCGGGCGCGGTCGAGGAATTCGGCGGCGAGGTTCCTGACTCGCCCGCGATGACGGTTGGCATGGAATCAGCCGGTTCGGGGGTGGTCGAGCTGACCGAGGCCGCCATCGTGGTCAGCGGCGGACGCGGGCTCGAGGTGGCCGAGAATTATGACAAGCTGATACGACCGCTCGGCGCGGCGCTGGGCGCGGCTTGCGGAGCGAGCCGCGCCATCGTTGACGCCGGCTGGGTGCCGCACTCGCACCAGGTGGGGCAGACCGGCAAGACCGTCACGCCCGAGCTCTACATGGCGGTCGGGATTTCGGGCGCCATCCAGCACTTGGGCGGCATGTCCGGCTCGAAATGTATCGTCGCCATCAACAAGGATTCCGAGGCACCGATTTTCAAGGTCGCTGACTACGGTATCGTGCATGACCTGTTCGAAGTCGTCCCGGCGCTGATGGATGCGCTGGACGACTGAGGATACTGTTAAGTAGCAGGCAAACCCGTCCCGAAATATGTCAGAAGAGCCTGATGAAATCGCCAAGCTTCACCAGACCATTCACGAGTTGCAGGTTGAGGTGCGGCTGCTGCAGGAAGCGGTCGGTTCGCTTCTGGCGCTGGCTGACGACGAGGATTTTGGCGACGACCGCTGGTTCGCTGGCGGGGAGAGCGGTGGCCCCTCCTTCCGGCTGAACATGGGGATGTAGCCCCAAGGCTGCAAACTTTAAGCACCCCCCTCAGGTGCCGCGTCGCGCTCGAGTGGTGTAGCCTGGCCTATCATCTCAGCCTGTCGAGCTGAGGACTCGGGTTCAAATCCCGGCTCGGGCGCCATTGCACATGGACAGTTTTATGGGCTGCCCCACATCTACAAGTCGATGCGGGGCGGTCGCTACCAGGCGCTGATTGTCGTAATCCTGCTTCTGACGGCGCTGCCGTACACCCCGCTGATGAATATCCAGAGCGCACAGCACGCCAACCTCGCCACGCAGGAACGCGACGCCTCGTTCCCGGAAATGGACAGCGACGGCGACGGGCTCAACGACACTTACGAGATGGAGCTCGGTTTCGACCCGTTTGATTTCGATTCCGACGGCGACGGCATTCCCGACGGCATCGAGCGCGAGATGCTCGAAGACCTGGCCGGCTCGGGGCTGGTGCCACCCAATATCGAGGACCTGATTGGCCCCGACGGCGACCTGGATGGCGACGGGATTCCCAATTACCTCGATGATGACATCGACGGCGACGGCATCCTCGACTCTATGGAGTGCAATCAGGACTTCAACGGCGACGGCTTCATCGACGAGGCGGACCGAGAGCACGACAGCAATGGCGACGGCATCAGCGACTGCCTCGAGCAGATGCTGACGCCAGACGGCATCGGCGACTCGGCGCCGGTCGATGGATTCTACGGGCTCAACGAGCAGAACCTGGCGGCGCCGATTTTCGTCGTCGACCCGATCTACAACCCGCGCTACTGGCGCGCCGCCGCCTTCGACGAATATACCGGTGCGCAGTGGCGCACCTCCGCCAGCTACGACCCGGACCCCGGCTGGTGGCACAACGGCCAGTCACCGTACGACTTCTCCGGGGAGGTGAGCCACCCCGGCGTCACGAGCAGCGAGGCGAGCTACACAATTACTTACCTAGCACCGTCACAGGGCCACGTTCCGACCGCGCTCTACGCCACCTCGGTCACCATGGGTCCGTCGTGGGAGCAGGGAGTGCGCATGGATTCCGAACAGAGCTTTGTCGCCGACGGACAGTTCCAGGAGTACAGCTTCACCGTCACCGAGTTCAGCTACCCGGCCGAAATCATGAATGCCAGCGTCGGCGCGCCCGGGTCCCAGTACCTGGCGTTGCCGGACCTCCCGCAACGGGCCGGCCCCGACAACGACATCTACGACCTCGCACCAGTCCTGACCGAAGGCGCCGATTCCGACTACGATATTGCGCAGGCCATCGTCAGGCATCTTCGCGAGAATTACCAGTATGACCTCAACATGGAGGATTCCGCGCCGGGCGAGGATGCCATCGACCGCTTCCTGTTTGACACGCGTCGCGGCAAGTGCACCAACTTCGCCTCCGCCTTCGTGGCGCTGGCGCGACTCAACGACCTCCCGAGCCGCTTCGTCGTCGGCTTCGCGCTGGGCGAACTGACCGAGTGGGAGGGCGAGCCGGTGCGCGTGATTACCGCTGGCAACGCGCACGCCTGGGTCGAGGTCTACTTCGACCAGTTCGGCTGGGTCACCTTCGAGCCCACCAGTTCGCAAGTCGCTCCCGGTGGAACCGACCTCGGCACCAACACCACCGGCGAGGATGAAACCGTGCAGGGCAATGGCACCCAGCCCGGCACCGACAACGAACAGCTCGATAGCGACGACGACGGCCTCACGGATGACCAGGAACTCGAAATCGGGACCGACCCGCTCGACCCCGACTCGGACGATGACGGGCTGCTCGACGGTGTCGAGACCCTCACCGGCATTTTCGTTGCTGAATACGACACCGGCAGCGACCCCCTCAACCCTGATTCCGACGGTGACGGACTGACTGATGGCGACGAAGTGCTCGACGTCCTCACCATTTACGGCATCCGCTTCACGAGCGACCCCAACGACCGCGACACCGATGACGACGGACTGACCGATGGCGAGGAATACAACGGCACCTTCTACGGCGGGCGGACGGTCTACACCTTCCCCAAC
>CAYMDK010000027.1:0-6292 GCA_964389465.1 uncultured archaeon
CCGCTAATTAAGCTACTTCCGCGTGCGCGACTTCCACTGCCGCGGGTAGGTCGAGCGCTCCATCAGCACCCGCTCAAGCCGCGCCACCGTTCCTTCCGCCCCCGGCATTTCGTCGGCGTGCCGCGTCGCGCGCGCCAAGGCCACGGCTTCGCCGCGCAATGTCATGAGCGCCACCAGCTGCCCGCGGCGCAGGCTGCTCGAGACAGCAGCGACGCCCGGCCCGCCGAGGTCGGCGCCGTGGCAGACCGCGTCGACCGCGCTGTCCTTGAGCTCCATCCGCGGCAACTCGCCGAGCAGTTCTTCGAGCGGCCGCAGCAGTCCGCATAGTGGTGCGCTGTCGCCCGTGGTATGCGCGGCGAACGCGTCGCGTAGTGCCACCAGCGGCACCGCGTCGCCTTCGCCGAACGGCCCCGAGGCGCTGCGGCGCAGCTGCGCCATGCGCGAGCCGCTACCAAGGATGCGGCCGATATCGTGGCAGAGGTTCCTGATGTAGGTGCCGCCTTCGCAGGCGACCCTGAAGAGCGATTCGCGGCCGGCGTGCTCGAGCAGCTCCAGCTCGTAAACGCGTCGCACGCGCAGCTGCCGCTTGACGGCGGCCTGTTTGGGCGGCACCTGGAACAGCGGTCCGGTGAATTTCGTGAATTGCTCGCGCAACGCGTCTTCCGCCACGGGCTGCGCGTGCGCCATAACGCAGATGTATTCCTTGCGCGACTCCTGCATCACCCGCAGCGCGCGCGTCGCGCGGCCGACCGCGACCGGCAGCACGCCGGTCACCTGCGGGTCGAGCGTGCCCCCGTGGCCCGCCTGACTCACGCCGAGCATGTCACGCACCCACGCGGCGACCTGGTGCGAGGTCGGCCCGGCCGGCTTGTCGATGACGACTACCGACGACTCGAGCAGCTGCGCCGCGTCCCGCTCGCCGGGCGGTGAGCCGAACGGCCCCGCGTCGGCGTCGGCGACCGCCAGCATCCCGTCGCGCTTGCGACCGCGCGCCATCAGAGCGCCCCCCGGATGCGCGCGACGATTGCCTGCGGCGCCAGCGCGGCCGAGTCGATGATGAGCGTGTAGGGCTCGCGCGAGCCAATGTCGATGTCGTAATAGTCGCGATACCGCGCCGCTTCGGACGCTTCGCGCACCGCCATCGCCGCCTGCTGTTCGCTGGCGGAGCCGCCGTCACGGTCGGCGACGCGCCGGGCGCGCGTCGCCGCGCCCGATTCGAGCCAGACGCGGGCTTCGCCGAAGGCATTGCGAAACGCCATCCAGCCGGCGAGCCGTCCTTCCATCACCAGCCCTGCGGAGTCGCGCATCAGCGCCACCGCGCGCTCGTCGAGCTCGCGGTCGATGCGCCCGTCGTTCTCGGCGAGCGCGCCAAACTCTGCCAGCGTTACGCCGCGCGCGTCAGCCATGCTGCGAAACAGCTCGCCGCTCGACTGGAACTCCCAGCCGAGCGCGTCGGCGAGCAGCCGGCCGGCGGTCGTCGTGCCGGAGCCGGGCAGCCCCGAGATGGTCACGAGCATCCCCGGCGACCGGCGCTGGCGCTATATGGGGCTGGCGCCGCCCCCGTACCATCAAACCTAAACCATCTTATACAGCAGGCGTAAGGAGGCTAAAGGTCAGATGCGGATTGAAGACGACCTTAAGTTGACCTTTGACGACGTGCTAATCCGGCCCAAGCGGAGCCGCCTGAAGTCGCGGGCTGATGTCACTCTCGAGCGCGAATTCTCGTTCCCGCACAGCGACGTCACGTGGAACGGCGTCCCCGTCGTGGCGGCCAACATGGACACCACAGGAACTTTCGCGATGGCGCAGGCGCTGCAGTCGCACGGGATGCTCACCTGCCTGCAGAAGTTCTACTCGGTGCGCGAGCTGCAGCAGGCGCTCGCCGACGGGGTCGAGCCGCGCCACGTCGCGGTCACCGCCGGCTCGACCGACGAGAGCTTCGCGCTGCTCGAGCGCAAGCTCGCCGCTTGTGACGGGCTCCGGATGGCGTGCCTTGACGTCGCCAACGGCTACCGCGAGGAGTTCCTTGAATTCGTCGCGCGCGCGCGCGAAGCATTCCCGCAGCTCATTATCATCGCCGGCAACGTCGCGACGCGCGAGATGACCGAGGCGCTGGTGCTCGCGGGCGCCGACATAGTCAAGGTGGGCATCGGCCCCGGTTCGGTCTGCACGACCCGCCGCGTCGCCGGCGTCGGCTATCCGCAGCTCTCGGCGATTTCCGAGTGCGCCGACGCGGCACACGGGCTCGGCGGCCACGTCATGTCCGATGGCGGTTGCGCCGCGCCGGGCGACATTGCGAAGGCGTTCGGCGCCGGCGCCGATTTCGTGATGCTGGGCGGGATGCTCGCCGGCCACGATGAGTCGGGCGGCGAACTGGTCGAGCAGGACGGCCGCCAGTTCAAGTCGTTCTACGGCATGAGTTCCCGCAAGGCGATGGAGGAGTATTTCGGCGAGGTCGCCGCCCACCGTGCACCGGAGGGCAAAGAGGTGCGCGTCCCATATCGCGGACCGGTCGAGCCGAGCCTGCAAGCGATACTTGGTGGACTGCGCTCGGCCTGCTCCTACGTCGGCGCCTGGCGCATCAAGGATTTACCGAAGTGCACGACCTTCGTGCGCGTCACTCGCACGACCAACAACGTCTACGAGCAGTTCGACGTCGACGACTAGCGGCGGAAGAGCCACGCCAGCAGCCCACCGCCCGGGACCGCCTGCCCAGCGTCGTAAAGCTCGGCGAGCTTCTCCGGCGACAGCTCCTTCAGCTCCGCCGCGTCGACCACCTGCAATGCTTCGAGTTCGCCGGGGTCGAGCCAGACGCCGCTGCAGCTGAGGCAGACGTCGAACTCGACCCCCGCGGCGTGTTCGGCGTCCATGATGCCGCCGCAGCCGGGGCAGAGCAATTGCGAGTCGGAGTCGATGCCGAGGTGCTTCGTCGTCAGGTGGTGCAGCGGCCGGTTACCGGTCAGCCGCAACAATTCGCCCCGGTCGAGGAAGAGGCCGCCGCAGCCGCTACAGAGGTCAACGGTGACGCTCCAGAGGCCGCGTTTCTGTTTCTCGGCCGCCAGCGGTTGCCAGCAGCGGGGGCAGTCGCGCTGCATTCAGCCGTCGACCGCGTCGCCCTGCTTGAGCGAGCAGGCGCGGCAGATGACGCGCGTCGAGTTCCAGCCGGGGCCGGTCGGCACCATGATTTCGGCTTCGCAGAAGTAGCACTTGCCCTTGAAGGCGGAGGACTCTTTGGTGAACTTGGGCATGGCCGCCACCGCGGCGGCCGCCACATAAGGCTGACGGGGGTTGCGCGCCGCTTTCCATGACGCCGCTCGTGCCACCGCGCGCTGCTGCCGAACCGTTTTAGAACCCCCTGCGGTCCGCCCGCCTAGCCGCGGTAGCTCAGGCGGGAGAGCGCCAGACTGAAGATCTGGAAGTCGCCGGTTCGATCCCGGCCCGCGGCACCATTTTTCCGGCGGCAGGCTGTTTAATACGCATCCGCGTCGCCACACCAGAATGACGCCGCCCGAGTATTCCGTCGCCGCCCGCCAGGCGCTGGCGACGATGGCCGCGGGGCTGCTGTTCCTGGTCATCCTGCCGCTGGGCATCCCGCTGGCGCTGGTCGTCGCGCCGTTCCTGGCTGGCCGTGCGGGGGCGCAGCAGCTGCCGCGCAACTGGCACGCGTTCTTCGTGCTGACCGTCGGCTTCGGCTGGGCAGTCGCGTTGTTGCTGGCGCTGTTGCTGGGGCTGTCGCGGCTGGCCGGCCCGAGCTTCGCGCTCGGGACCATCGAGCCCATCCTGCTGCTGCTGATGCTCGCCTCTGTCACCGGCTCTTTCGCGCTCGGCGTACGCAGCGCCCCCGGGCTGGGCGAGCGCGTCGCGCTCGACGTCGCGTGGGACGCGCTCGAGGAGGAGCAGCGCGCGGCGGTGCCGGAGACCGACGCCGCTGAAACCGCGCCAGCCGACACGCCGCCCGGCGCTGGGCCGGAGAGCGCAGCGCCGGGCGGGAAACCGCAGCGAGACGCCGCGGGGCTGCTCGCGCGCTGGTTCAAGGGCGGGAAGCGCAAGGCGCCGGAGGCGGCGGTTGCGGCCGCCGGCGGGGACGACGATGACGATGGTGAACCCGCGGAGGAAGCGGACGCCGACGAGCCGCCGGACGAGCCGACGCAGAAGAAGCGCGCGCGTAAGGGCGACCGCGTCAGCCGCGTCGGGGCGCTCGCAAGCCGTCGTCGCAGGGATTAAATAGCTCCGGGAATCGCCGCGAGTATGGGTGGTAAAATCAGGGTGCTGATTGCCAAGCCGGGGCTGGACGGCCACGACCGCGGCGCCAAGGTCATCGCCCGGGCGCTGCGCGACGCCGGGATGGAGGTCATCTACACCGGCCTGCGGCAGAGCCCTGAAGACATAGTTTCGGCTGCCATCCAGGAGGACGTCCAGTTTATCGGCCTGAGCATCCTTTCGGGCGCGCACGGCCACATTTTCCCGCGCGTGCTCGAGCTGCTGAAGGAGCAGGGCGCCGATGACATCAAGCTGATTGCGGGCGGCATTATTCCTGACGACGAAATCCCCAAGTGGAAAGAGGCGGGCGTCGCCGGCATCTTCGGCCCCGGCGCGTCGACCGTGGATATTGTCGACTTCATCCGCGCGCAGTCCGGAGCCTGACTTGGACGCCGCGGCGCTGGTGGCGATGCTCGAGAGCCAGCCGCAGCGCGCCGCAGCACGGCTGCTGAGCTGGATTGAGGACGAGGACCCGCGCGCAGTCGCGGCACTGCAGGCGACCTGGTCGCGCACCGGCAAAGCCTACGTCATCGGCGTCACCGGGCCGCCCGGCGCCGGCAAGTCGACGCTGGTCGATTGCCTGGCGGTGCACGCCGCTGCGCAGGGCCATACGGTGGGCGTGCTGGCGGTCGACCCGACGTCGCCTTTCTCGGGCGGCGCGGTGCTGGGCGACCGGCTGCGGATGAACGATGCGCAGCGCGATGGCATCTTCATCCGCTCGGTTGCGACGCGCGGCCACCTGGGCGGGCTGACGGCGACGACGCGCTACCTTGTGAACGCGCTCGAGCTGCTCGGCTGCGACCTTGTTTTTGTCGAGACGGTCGGCGCCGGGCAGGGCGACGTCGAGGTGGTGCAGCTGGCCGACACGACTGTCGTGGTTGAAGTGCCGGGGCTTGGCGACGAAGTCCAAGCCCAGAAGGCAGGTATCCTGGAAATCGGTGACCTGCTGCTGGTCAACAAGTCCGACCGCCCCGGCGCCGAGCGGCTGGCGCAGGAATTGCTCTCGGCGGTCGAGCTGGGCGAGCCGCGCGACTGGCAACCGCCGGTCCTGCCGGTGACCGCGACCGAGGGGACCGGCATCGATGCGGCGTGGGATGCTATCGTCGCGCACCGCGCGCATATGGAGGCGGGTCCGCTGGCGGCAGACCGGCTGGCGCGGCAGATGCACGAGCTGGAGCAGCAGTTGCAGCAGCAGCTCTTCCGCGACCGGATGGTGACCATCGGCGACGACGCGCTGCGCCGCGCCGCGAAGCAGGTGCTCGCCCGGCAGGCCGACCCCTTCAGCGCCATCGACCGGCTGGCCAACTGATTAATCCCCCCGGCAGGTGCAACCGCATGGAGCCACCCGTCCGCGATGTCCGCCGCTTTGCCGCGGAGCCGCACCTCGACCCGGACGCTCCGCCCACTGAGCTGGACGGCGAACCGCCGACCAGCTTCGCCGCGCATGTCGCCGGCCAGTTTCCGGCGTCGCTGCTCGAGGCGGTCGAGACGCCGGCCGGCAATTCGCAGCAGCAGTTGTCGGCGCTCCGCGCACAACACGCGGCGCTGCTCGCGGGACGGCCGCAGCCGGAGCTGCTCGAGGGCGCCACCATGGTCGCGCCACCGCCACCCCCGGGCGAGTTCGCGACCCCGGTCGCGGGCGACACGGGACTGCTCCCGCCGGCGATGCAGGCCGAGCCAGAACGCGACCCCGCAAGGCGACGCGGCAGGTGACTGAACAGGGCACGTGGCCTAGTCTGGAATGGCGGCTGCCTCCTAAGCAGCAGGACCGGGGTTCAAATCCCCGCGTGCCCGCCATCATGCATGAGTTCAACACTTTCAGCGGGAATCAGGGCGCAAACAGCTTAATCCGGGGATTGTATTACGCGTTCGATAGCTCCCTGATTTCGGGCTTTATGACGCTCACCGACGATAAACAGAATATCTTTATATAGCACATTTTCCATCGTCGCACGTCCGCACCGGACGGTAACGGCGAGACTATGGTATCGAAAAAGAGCAGGTCAGTTGAGTCTGAGGGACTTACGGACGG
>CAYMDK010000028.1:0-3786 GCA_964389465.1 uncultured archaeon
ATAAGATTAAATGTAGCCAAAAGCTGGGTCGTGCTCCATGAAGAACTGCGGCGCCTGCGGAGCCCCCGTTGCCGACTCGGTCGAGAAGTGCTTCAAGTGCGGTTCGCCCATCCGGCCCGCCGAGGACGGTCCGAAGCTGATGCGGAAGTTCACGAAGGGGAAGACCGTCAGGCGCGTCAGCGGCAAACCGGTCCGCAAGCGACCCCGCAAGGCGAAGCGCAAGCGCAAGGTGACCGCCGAGGAGCGACAGCTGAAGAAGCTGGCCGGAGGCTCGGAGGGGGAGGTCGCCGCCCGCATCCTGCGGGAATTGATTGACGAAGGCGCCATCGGCAAGGCGAAGGCTGCTTCGGCCGAGAAACTGGTCGGCAAGCTGGGCGCAACGCTGCCGCCGTCACGGCCTAAGCCAGCACCCGAGGCGGAACCCGCCGTGGAGCCCACGCCGGAAGCGGCCGACCCGAAGCTGGCGCGGCTGGAGGAGCTGGGCGCGCTGCGCGACTCGGGTGTCCTGACCGACGAGGAGTTCGCAACGCTCAAGCAGCAGATGTTTCCCGGGGAGTAGCGACCGCCCAGATGCCCGCCAGCACCGCCGCGCCGCCCAGCAGTTCGGGCCAGCCGGGCTGCTCGCCAAAAAACGCGAGCGCCAGCAGCCCGGAGCCGATCGGCTCCGCCAGCAGCGTCACGGTCACGACAAACGCCGGCAGGTAGCCGAGCGCCCAGTTCTGCAGCGTGTGCCCGAGAAGCGTCGGCACCAGCGCCATCAGCCCGAAGAGCAGGTATTCGCGCTGCGGCAGCCCCTGCCACTCATCGCCGGCGGCAAAGACCGCGCTCCACAACGCCAGCGCGCTGAAGGCGTAGACCACCAGCGCATAATCGGCCAGCGCGACCGTCTGCCGCAGCGAGCGGCCGCCGAGGTAGTAGCCGCCGGCGAGCAGCCCGGAGACCAGCGCGAGCGCGTTGCCGTGCAGCGTCCCGGAGTCCTGCAGCAGGTCTCCGCCGAGCAGCAGCAGCATCCCGCCCAGCGCCAGCGCCATTCCGCGCTGCGCCTGCCGGGAGAGCGTCTCGCCCAGCACCACCGCCCCGACGGCGGCGACGAAGACGGGATGGCAGGTCGCCAGCAGCACCGCCGCAGCGACCGAGGTCGCCTTCACCGCGGCGAAGAAGAAGCCGAAGTGCGCGCCCAGCAGCAGCCCGATAACCGCCATGCTCGCCAGCTCGCGGCGCGTGAGCCGACGCAGCCCGGCCGCGCGATTCCAGAGCAGCGGCGGCAGGAACAGCAGCGTCGCGAACGCCTGCCGGTGCGCCGCAGCTACGAGCGGGCTGCTGTCGCTCCAGCGGATGAAGATGGCCGAGAGCGAAATCGCGACCATCGCGACTCCCAGCGCGAGATGTGGCAGCCGCTCCTTCATGCCGTCTCCGTTTTAAATATCGGTCGTCGAGAGCCGGGAGCCGCCGCCATCAGCCGCGCCGGCCGCACCAGATGCCGTCGCGCCGACGCGGGCGGGTCATACCAGCCCGGCGCCAGTTTGGGCGCGAGCGATTCCGGCGCCGGTGCTGCCACTTTGGTGCCACAGGGGCGGCAGCGGTAGCCCGCGTCACGGCCAGCCGAGTGGGTGCGCGCGCCGCATTCGGGGCAGGCGGGATTGGGCGGCTTGCGCTGCCGGGGCGCGAGCGTGACGACGCGCAGCTTCTCCAGCTTCAGCACCCCCGCCTCGACGCTGCCGCACACCTCGAGCTCGTCGCCCGGCGCGAGCATGTCCACAACGTGGCGAAAATCGCCCGACGGCTCGAAGGCGGCGCACTCCAGTTCACCGCCTTCGAAGCGGAACGGAAAAAACCGGTGGCCGCCGCGGCGCGATTGCGCCGCGGCGGCGACGTTGCCGGTGAGCCGCACGCTCGCCCCGCCCTCGGCCGGCAGCGCCGTCGCGTAGTGGTCGTCGGTGGCCTGATTGGTCTGCCACAGCAGCCAGCGCTCCGGCTGCTCGGGGCCGAGCGCGGCGAAGCCGTCGGTGAGTGGCGCCGGCTCGAGTCCGCGCAAGCCCCACAGGACGGGACAGGGCGAGTGCGGCACCATCGCCGGGCTCCCGTCGGGGTCGCGGCAGCCGAATGTTTTTTCGACCGCAGCAACCGCCGCGACCGACTCGGCGGAAATCTCGCGCGGTGTGCCCCAGCGGTCGCGCTCGCGGTAGCCGAGCAATTCCCAGCTGCAGCGCAGGGCGACGCCGCCACTGCGGGGCGACCACGCCAGCGCGCACGCCGCCCCCGCAAGGCCGCGGCCGCCATTCAGGCCGGCGTGTGCGGCGCCCTCCAGCGCTTCGCGCAGCTGCGTGTCACGCACGATTCCGCGCACGCCTTGCCAGTAAAGCCCCTCGGGCGGTCGCGTCTCACTGACGACGACCCCCGGCTGCGCCGACGGCCGCGCCTCCGCGCGCACGATAGCGAGCACGCGCTCGAGCAGCGCTTCGGCATCCGGCGTGGTCGGCGCCGCTTCCGCGTGCGCGAATACCGGCCCGCCCGGCAGCTCGCCGACTCGCGTCGACTCCCCGCTTCCGCGGCCGAAAGCGAGCGCGACGGCACCGTTGCCGCGCGTCTTCCACGGGACGTCGGGGTTGAGCCGCACCAGCCGCGACGGCCCGATAAGGTCGTAGTCGGGCAGCAGCTCCTCGATAACCCGCAAGGCGACCCACGTCGTGCAGCCGCCGTTCAGCGAGTCGGTGTCGTCGATGCCGACGTGGAGCATCAGTCGCGCGCCCGTTGCGCCAGCCCCTGCTGCGCCTCGTCCAGGAACGGCGCGACGTCGACGCCCGCGTCGGCCGCCAGCAGCAGCGCCTCGGTCGCGGGGCGGATTCCGTAATGCGCTTTCTGTCCCCGGTTCACCTTGCGGATGACTTCGCGCTGCGAATCACCGGTCGCCTCCATGACCGCGGCGACGACGCGGTGGAACAGGTCGGGCGCATCATCGGCGGGCGCCGCCTCGTCGGCCGGCGCGATACCCTCCTCGACGAGCCGCAGCCGTTCGCCCGCCGGCTCGAGTAGCCCGCTCGCGAGCGCCGCCTCGATGGCGTCAGCGGCAGCGGTGGGCGTCATCAGGTGCAGGCTGAACGCCAGCTCCTGGACCAGCTCCTCGCGGCGCAGCTTTTCGGCGTTGCGCGAGCGGAAGGCGGCGGCGACCAGTTCCGGCTTAGCCAAGACGAAACACCTCGCCGGCCCAGTTCGGCGGATGGCCATCAGTGAGCATCGCGACGTCGAGCCGCACGCTGCCGGCGAGCCCGGCCGGGATGAAGGGGAAGCTGCCGTCGAGGCTGTTGACCATCACGCGCGGAATGCCCCTGCGCAGCAGCTGGCGCAGCAGCTCGACGATGTCGCCCTGAAAATCGGCGTGCGCCGTGACCACCTCCCCGGCCCAGTCGAGGCTCACCAGCTCCAGCTCGGCATACGCCAGCGCCTCGCCCAGCTCGCCCCAGCCGCGCAGCGACCGCAGCGGGACGATGACGGTGCCGCGGTCGGCCATGATGGCGTCGACGACGTCCTCGCCCCACGCCATCCCCGAGTCGACCAGCGTCTCGCGCTTCGGGTTCAGCGGCAGCGGTCCCGGCGCGGGGCGATTCTTCAGGATGCCGCGCAGGTCCCACACCAGCAGCGGCCCCTCGCCATCGAACTTTAGCGGCCCGTCGGCACGGCCGGTCACCAGCCGCTCGCCGTTCCACGCAACGCTGACGCGCCTGTTATTGAGGTACGCTACTGCTTCCGCCACGACGGGCGAGCGCTGCGGCTGATTTAGGTTTGCGC
>CAYMDK010000028.1:3886-5112 GCA_964389465.1 uncultured archaeon
CCCCAGGCAAAGTCGTCGCCATCGCCAGTATAGGCCTTGATGACGCGCTGGCTGATTACCCCGAAATGGCCGGTAATCTCAATCATTGTATCGGCACCCATCTGGACTTCCAAGCCCTGGTAACCGGTGAATGGGTCGTCATCAGTATCGAAGAATAACCGGATGGCATCAATGCTGGTGTCTACCGGGAGCGGTGCGGACTGCTGGTTGCCGCTGCCCTGTCCTGGTTCTCCGGTAAGATCGCCTGAAGGGCGGGAACGGGCTTCGGGTTCCGGAATCGCGACGCCCGCCAGGACATCGCCATTGACCTTGAGGTAGAAGGAGGTCAGACCGGACTGCTCGGTAGTAGCATACTCGGACAGGTCAATATTGGGGTTTCCCGCGTCGCCACTGCCATCCGACTGTTTCGAAATGGGGGCCCAGTCGTCAAACTGGCCATCGATGGAAATGACCGAACCAGTCTTCTGCGAGTTCGCGGCCTGTCGGGCATTCGAGACTGCGCTGTCCAGGGTGATATTACCTGATTGCAGGGAGACTATGTTGTCTCCCAGATCATAGTTGCCCATGCTGTCGCCGGTCTGCCACAGGAGACGGGCGTCGGCGCTCCTGCTCATTCCAAGGTCGAAGAGGGGTACCTGCATCTCAACCGAGGTGCCAACCGTGTCGGTTCGAGCCTCCAGCCACGTCAGGGCAGTGAAACCGTTCCAGTCATGTCTGTCGCGTGAATCGTCGAAGGCGTAGAGCACGGTCTCGTTGGTGAGGCCAGATGAAGATAGTGTAGTCAGGGACCGCCCGTATACCTCAATGAGGTGGTCAGCACCGATGCCAGGCAGGGCATAACCCGTCATGGCATTTTCATCGCTGTCAATCAGGACACGTAGTGTATGGCTCTCCAGCGAGGTGAAGATTGGCTCGGCCGTGGTGGTCAGGAATGAGAGGTAAACCGTATCAATCCGGAAGGCGTGTTCGACCATGTCAATATTGGCGTTGCCGGTGTCGCCAAGGGCGTCAGCAATGCGTGTAACGCCGTCCCAGTCCCCCATATCTCCATCGATGTGGACAAGCCCCTCATATTCCTGTGTCTTCCAGAGGACAAGATAGGCAAAAAGCGATAACAGCAGCAGAATTACGACAATTGTCACAACATACGGGCGCATACTCCCAGCCTGCGTATACGTGAGGGGAATCCGTGCGTAACCACCCGTTCCAACGCCTTGCGTAAGGCC
>CAYMDK010000029.1:0-4382 GCA_964389465.1 uncultured archaeon
ATGGTGCGGGGGGAGGGATTCGAACCCCCGTACCGCTAACGGAATAGGCCCTGAACCTATCGCAATTGGCCATACTATGCGACCCCCGCAACCTCGGCGGCAGAAATGCGTCCGGTTTAAGGGTTGTCATCTCAGGCCGCTTGCCGTGGCGCGGTTAGCGCGCTGCCGCGACCAGCGCCGCGAAGAGCGCGTCATGCCGCACCATCTCCGGGTGCCACTGGACCGCTATGCAGAATTTCCGGTCAGGGTTCTCCGCCGCCTCGATAAGGCCGTCCAGCGTCCGCCCGGTGACTCGCAGGGTGCCGGCGTCGGCGACGCCCTGGTGGTGGCCGGAATTCCCGGTAACGCTCTCGCCCAGGATGCTGGCGATGCGCGAGCCCGGCTCCAGCGCCACCTCGTGGTCGGTCCAGGTCCCGCCCGTGCCGCCGTGCTCTTCGTGCCCGGCGGTTCCCGGCAGGTGCTGGTGCAGCCGCCCCCCGTGCATCACCGCCAGCAGTTGCAGCCCGCGGCAGATTCCCAGCAGCGGCAGGTCGCTCTCGAGCGCCGCTGCGACCAGCCCCCGCTCGGAGGCGTCCTGCCGGTCGCGCCAGTCGGCGGTTTCCGGCAACGGCTCCTCGCCGTAGGTGCCGGGATTCAGGTCCGCCCCGCCGGCGACCACCAGCCCGTCCAGCCTCCCGACCAGCGCGGCGTCGCATTCGCCGGGCGGGATTACCACCGGCTGGCCGCCGGTCCGCTCGACCGCCTCGGTATAGGCGGCCGGGACGAGGACTACGTCGTCCACCCAGATGCTCCAGTTTGCCCGGTCGTGCGAGCCAGTGATGCCAATCAGCGGCCGCGTCATGCCTGCGGGCGGCTGAGCGGGATTGGCTTGCAGTCGTCGCCGATGGCGACCATCGTGACGCGCGCCTCGGTTACGGGGATGAACGTGCCGCTCTCGGCGAACTGCCGCTGCGCCATGACGTTCACGTCGATGCTCACCGAGCTCTTCCCGACGCTGTGGGTGGTGCAGTAGTATGAGACGAGGTCGCCGACAAGGACCGGTTGCTTGAACTCGACTGAATCCATCGCGACCGTCACGACCATTCCTACGTGGTGCTTGTGCGCCTCGATGGCGGCGGCCTGGTCAATCTGGCTCAGGATTACCCCGCCGAAGATGGTGCCGAAAGCGTTGGTGTCCTTGGGCATCATCAGTACGCGGATTACCGGCTGCCCCTCTCCCTCTCCGTCACTCATGGCGGCCGAACGGCGCGGTGCTTAAAGCCGAACCGTGCCGCCAAATAGCGTCCCCTCCTGCGCCGCGCATGCGCATCGTGGTCCACGGCGGCGCCGGTCATTCGGCGGAAGAGCAGGATGGCGTTGACACCGCTGCCGATATTGGCTGGGAGCTGCTCGCAGGCGGCGCTGACGCGGTCAGCGCCGCGGTTGCCGCGGTCGTCTCGCTCGAGGACGACCCGCGCTTCAACGCCGGCACCGGTTCCTGCCTGCGCGCCGACGGCTCGGTGCAGGTCGACGCGGCGGTGGCGTGCAGCGACGGCCGGCTGGGAACGGTCGCCGCGCTCGAGGATATCGCCAACCCGGTGCGCATCGCACGGCTGGTCATGGACGAGGAGTTCGACACGCTCGCCGGCAGCGGCGCGCGGGCGTACGCGCAGGCCCGTGGCATCGCTCCCGCCCCGGTCACCGGCTCGCGGAGGGAGTCGGCGACCGACACCGTCGGTGCTGTCGCGCTCGATGGCAATGGCGCCTTCGCGGTCGCTTCCTCGACCGGCGGCGTCACTGGTCGCCCGGCGGGGCGCGTCGGCGATACCCCGCACTGGGGCGGCGGGCTCTGGACCGACGCGGGAATCGGGATTGCGGCGACCGGCATCGG
This sequence comes from uncultured archaeon, assembly GCA_964389465.1. Lineage (GTDB taxonomy): Archaea > Thermoplasmatota > Poseidoniia > MGIII > CG-Epi1 > UBA8886. Next base: position 1,871 of record CAYMDK010000029.1, read on the forward strand.
CGAGGCGATTTCACGTCGGCTGCTCTGCTTCCGCGTCGCGCAACGCGTGGCCGACGGAGCCTCGCTCGTCGAGGCGCTCGCGTGGGGTATTGCGCTCTATCCCGCCGACGTTGAAATCGGGCTGATTGCGCTCTCCGAGGGCGAGGGCGCTGGTACCTCCAACACCAGCATGCCGTGGGCGTTGCGGCAGGACTAAGCCTTTTAGCGTCGCCATTGTGGGCCGCGGCATGGAACTGACTCAGGAGCAGCAACGCATCGCGACCATCGCGGTCGCGGGACTGCTGACGGTATCGCTCGCAGCAATGGCGCTCTGGTGGCTCGACGAAGATGGCGGCACCGGTGGCGACGGCAGCAGCAGCAACTGGCGCGACAGCTGGGTCGACCCGATACAGCGCGCGGCCGACGGCTCGACGCTCGGCGGGGATGGCGACGGCAACCATTCGCACAATGAGCTGCTCGACCACTGGCTCTGGACCGAGAACATGACGCTGATTGACTACCATAACCTGAACTGTGACGGGGAGATTACCGGCGAAAGCCGTGTCGGCCGCCCCTGCTCGCCCGAGTACAAGAACACCGCCCCCACCACGGGGGAGTTCGGCGAAATCGTCACCAGCGGTGACTTCCCCGACTGCATCGAGGGCTGTTACGCCTACGTCGCGGCATACCATAACATGCACATCCTTGATATCAGCGAACCGAACAACATCCAGATGCTCTCGACCTATTACGCCGAGACGGCGCGCATAATCGACGTCAAGGTGACCGATGACAACAACTGGGCGCTGGTCAACCATGAGGCGACCAACGTCGACGACGACGGCAACCCGCTCGACCCGGCGCCGTCGGACGTCAACTGGGGCGCCAATGAAATTCACCTTCTGGATATTTCCGACAAGCGCGCGCCGAAGCTGGTGAGCCGCTGGGCCAACCCGCCCGCCGGCTACCACAACCAGGAAATCTGGCTCTATGACAACAGCGACGTGTTCATGTTCCTGGCCGACCCCATCGGCCACTCGATGGGCAAGGGCACGCAGGTCACCAAGCTCATCGAGCAGCAGTTCTTTGACGAAGGGCAGTGGATTCAGGAATGGGGCGTCTACACTCCCGATTCGGCCACCACCTGCGGCGGCTCGGTCTTTAACCATGACCATGTCGTGCGCGAGCACCCGGTGACGGGGCAGGTGCTGATGTACATCTCCTACTGGGACGCGGGGCTGCGCATCGTCGACGTCAGCAACCCCCCCTCGACGCCTTCCAGCAGCTGGCCCAACGAAATCGGCCGCTGGCTCGGCTGCCCCAGCGCCAGCAGCGGCTGGTATGGCCCCGAGGGCGGCGGCCACGCCAACATGACGCCCGAGGAGTGGACCGGCGGCGCCGAGGGCAATGGCAACATCCACTACGCTGTGCCGTTCGACGGGCTGGTTGACGGCCGCCACTACACTGTCATCGCGCCCGAATTCGGCTCCAACGACCAGCACACCGGGACGATGCGGCTGATTGACACCACCGACCCGACCAAGCCGTTCCTGGTCTCCGACTGGGGGCTGCCGGGCAACCATACTATCCCTGGAAATTACATGTATTCACCGCACAACGGCGATACTGGCGCGGAACACATCTACTGGACACACTACCACGCTGGTGCATGGGTCACCGATGCCGGGACGGTCTGGGATACCATAACCTGGAAGGAGGGCGCGCTCGCCCCGGATGACCCGGATTTCAACGGATTCTTCGAAATCGAAGAACTCGGCCATATCGAGACGCTGGCCTACTACCTGCCGCACGGTCCCGACTGGATTGCGAACGCCAGCACCGTGCTCGACTACGAGAACTCCGACGGCTGGACCGGCCTCAAGATCCCGTTCAACTGGGGGCTGCATTACGAACCCCGCGGCTACATCTACGTTTCCGATATCAAGACCGGGGTCTACGTCGTGCAATACGACGGCGACCGGCAGGAAGGATATCTCTTCCCGCCGCTCTATCCCACCGCCTGACGGCGGCGCCAGCGCTTTTTAGCACGCGCTGCTCCCCGGCCGATGGCGTTCCTCGTCATAAGCTGCAGCCTGCGCGACGGCTCGCATTCGCGGGCGCTGGCGCTGGCGCTGCGCGGCGACCTCGAGGGCGCCGGCGAGGCGGTCGAATACCTCGACCTGCGCGATGCCGGGCTGCCGCTCTGCGACGGCGACGCCTGTTACGACCAGCCGGCGACGAAGGCGCTGCGCGCCTCGGTCGCGGCCGCCGAAGGCGTGGTCTTTGCGACGCCGGTCTACAATTTCTACGCCAGCGCCGCCGCCAAGAACGTGGTCGAGCTGGGTGGCTCCACTTTCGAGGGCAAGGTGGTCGGCTTCCTCTGCGCCGCCGGCGGCAGCCGCAGCTACACCTCGGTCATGAGCCTCGCCAACTCGCTGATGCTCGATTTCCGCTGCCACATCCTGCCACGCTACGTCTACGCCAGCAAGGAGTCGTTCAGCGACGGCGAGCTGGCAGACGCGGAAATCACGGA
>CAYMDK010000030.1:0-3955 GCA_964389465.1 uncultured archaeon
TCGAGATATATAGCATTTGCCCGTCGGCGCACGAAGGCTGCGCCATAAAAAGGCTATCGTTTTTATTCACTCGATTTTTAACTTCGCCGCCAGCTGCTCATTCGTTGGCTCGACCAGCAGGCGCGCCTCGGCGGCGCAGCCGGCGGGGTGCTAGCCTGCGCCCGGTGCAGCCAGCAGGCGCCGCGCGCAGGAACTGCGTGTGGCTAGCCCGCGCTTGGCGTAGCCAGCTTCGCTTCGAGCTGCTCATTCGTTGGCTCGACCAGCACGCTGCCGTCGTCGAACTCGAGTACCGGCACGCGCTGGAAGCCGTCGTTGAGCGCGACCGCGCGGTCACGCAGCGCGTCGTCGCCCTCGATATCGAGGTACTCGTAGGCGATGCCGGCCGCGTCGAGCCACGCCTTGGCGCGATGGCAGTCGCCGCACCACGCGGTACCGTACATGCGCAGGGTCATGGGCGGGGCAGCCGAGGCGCGGCTAAACCTGTTCCGCCCAGTCGTCGGGGCAGCTGCATACCAAATTGCGGTCACCCCACGCCTGGTCGATGCGGCCGACCGGCGGCCAGTATTTGTGGTCGCGCAACCACGCGGCGGGGAAGGCACCCTGCGCGCGCGAATAGGCGCGGTCCCACTCGTCGGCGGTCGCGGCGGCGGCGGTGTGCGGCGCGTGGCGCAGCGGGCTCGCGGCGGCCGCCAGACTGCCGTCGGTGACCGCCGCGATTTCAGCGCGAATCGCGAGCATCGCGTCGCAGAAACGGTCCAGCTCGGCGCGCGACTCGGACTCGGTCGGCTCGACCATCAGCGTCCCCGGGACCGGGAAGCTCATCGTCGGCGCGTGGTAGCCGTAGTCAATCAGCCGCTTGGCGACGTCATCGACTGTCAACCCCGCGTCGGCCAGCATCTGCCGCGTGTCGAGGATGCACTCGTGCGCGACGCGGCCGGTGGCGCCGGTGTAAAGGACCGGATAGGCGTCGCCGAGCCGCCGCGCGACGTAGTTGGCGTTGAGGATGGCGACCTGCGTCGCTTCGCGCAGCCCGGCCGCGCCCATCATCGCGATGTACGCCCACGTTATCGGCAGGATTAGCGGGCTGCCGAAGTTGGCGGCCGAGACGGCGCCGGCGATGCCGGCCCCGTTGGAAAGGGGGTCGCCCGGCAGGAACGGCGCGAGGTGGGCGGCGACGCCGATGGGTCCCATGCCGGGGCCGCCACCACCGTGCGGAATGCAGAAGGTCTTGTGCAGGTTGAGGTGGCAGACGTCGGCGCCGAACTCGGCCGGCCTACAGAGGCCGACCATCGCGTTGAGGTTGGCGCCGTCGAGGTAGACCTGCCCGCCCGCGGCGTGGACGACGTCGCACACTTCGCGGATGTGCGCTTCAAAGACGCCGTGCGTCGAAGGGTAGGTGACCATCAGCGCCGCCAGCCGGTCGCCGCACTCGCCTGCCTTCGCGCGGAGGTCGGCGAGGTCGATATTGCCGTCGGCATCGCACGCGACCGGGACAACGCGCATGCCGGCCATCACCGCCGAGGCGGGGTTGGTGCCGTGCGCGCTGGCGGGAATCAGGCAGGCGTCGCGTTCCCCTTCGCCGCGCGACGCGTGGTAAGCGCGAATCGCGAGCATCCCCGCCAGTTCGCCCTGCGAACCGGCATTGGGCTGGAGCGAGATAGCGGCGAAGCCAGTCATTTCGCAGAACCATGCTTCGAGGTCGGCAATCAGCCGGCTGTAGCCGGCCGCCTGTTCCGCCGGCGCGAAGGGGTGGAGGTCGGCGAAGCCGGGCCACGATATCGGCTCCATCTCGGCCGCCGCGTTGAGTTTCATGGTGCACGAGCCGAGCGGAATCATGCTGGTGTTTAGCGCGAGGTCCTTCGTCTCGAGCCGGTGCAGGTAGCGCATGAACTCGGTCTCGCTGTGGTATCGGTTGAAAACAGGATGCTCGAGGAACGGCGACTCGCGCACCAGCGCGGCCGGCAGCGCGTCGCCTGCTGGCTGCGCCAGCGGCGCGTTGAAGAGTGCCAGCAGTTCCGCCAGTTCCTCGTCGCCGACGGTCTCGTCGAGCGCGATACCGACGTCGCCGTCGCCGAGGTCGCGCAGGTTGATGCCGCGCTTTGCAGCGCGTTCGAGCGCGCCGGGGGCGGTGACACGCAGCGTATCGAAGTAGTGGTCGTGCGTGACCGCGAGGCCAGCGCCGCGCAGCGAAGCCGCGAGCGTCCCCGTCAGGCACTGCACCCGCTCGGCGATGGCGCGCAATTTGTCGGGGCCGTGGTAGACCGCGTACATCGCCGCGGTAACGGCGAGCAGGACTTGCGCGGTGCAGATGTTGCTCGTCGCGCGGTCACGCCGGATGTGCTGCTCGCGCGTCTGCAGCGCCAGCCGCAGCGCCGGCGCGCCGTGCGCGTCGCGCGAAACGCCGACAAGCCGTCCCGGCAGCCGCCGCCTGAGCGCGTCGCGCGTCGCGAAGAACGCCGCGTGCGGGCCGCCGTAGCCCAGCGGCACGCCGAAGCGCTGCGACGAGCCGACGACAATGTCAGCGCCCCATTCACCGGGCGGCTTGAGCAGGCAGAGCGCCAGCAGGTCGGTCGCGACTACCGCCAGCGCGCCCGCCTTGTGCGCCGCGGCGACCACGCCCGCGTAGTCGCAGACCGCGCCGTCGGTGGTCGGATACTGCAAAAGCAGGCCGAAAACGTCGTCGTCGAACTCCATCTCCGCCGGCGGGGCGACGACGACGCGCAACCCGAGCGGTGCAGCACGGGTTCGCACGACGGCGATGGTCTGCGGATGGCAGTCGGCGGCGACCACGAAGGTGGCGCGGTCGCCGCGCGCGGAGTTGCATGCCATCGCCATCGCTTCGGCGGCGGCGGTCGCTTCGTCGAGCAGCGAGGCGTTGGCGATTTCCATCGCCGTCAGGTCGCAGACCATGGTCTGGAAGTTGAGCAGCGCTTCCAGCCGCCCCTGCGCGATTTCCGGCTGGTAAGGGGTATACGCAGTGTACCAGCCGGGGTTCTCGAGCAGGTTGCGCCGCAGCGGTGGTGGCGTGATGGTGCCGTAGTAGCCCATCCCGAGGTAGCTGCGCGCGACCACGTTGCGCCCGGCGAGCTCGCGCAGCGCCGCCAGCGCCGCCGCTTCCGAGAGCGGCGGCGGCAGCTCGAGCTCCCCCGCCATCCGGATGCCGGCCGGCACGACCGCGTCGGCCAGCTCGTCCAGCGTCGCGTAGCCCAGCTCGGCGAGCATCTCGGGGATGTCGGCTGGCGCCGGCCCGATGTGCCGGCGCACGAAGGTGTCGGGGTGCTCGAACCGCGCCATTCTGGCCCCCCAGAAAATCCGCTTACTTATGGCTGCGCGTTTTCGGGCGGAGGCGCTTACGCCTTGATGACGCGGGTGCCGGCGATGATGTCGTGCAGTCCCTTCTTGTCGGCGTGGAAGCCAATCATGATGAAGCCAATCAGCAGGACAATCATCGAGATGAACTTGCCAATGATGTTGCGCATGATGGCGGTCCCGACCGAAATCTGACCACCGGATTCGTCGACCACCTTGGCGCCAATCACCATTTTGCCGGGTGTCGCCTGCATTTCAGAGCTTTCGAAATAGACAAAGTAAATCCACCCTGCCAGCATACCGGCTATTCGTCCAACCATAAATCCCTGCCCGGCAAATGCGACGACTATCCCAAGCGCGAAACCGACAATGGCCAGAAGGATGCCATCCACGATATACGCCCCGAAGCGGGGCCAGAAACCGACTGCGACCGCTGGCGGTGCCACTGCGCCTTCCATCATGCGCTGCACTCGCAGCTCCGCTATTTAACGCAGACCGACCCCGACTAAAGCCGCCGCGTGCTCTAAATCTCCCCCCGGGATGGGAGCTTCCGTGCAGTCAAACGCTGTGCGGCTTTTCACCCCGCGCGAGGCGAACGCGATGCTGCCGGTCCTGCGGCCGCTGCTGGTCGCGTTGGCCGACAAAT
>CAYMDK010000031.1:0-2693 GCA_964389465.1 uncultured archaeon
GCGGTGCCGAAGCAGCTGGTCGACCAGGTCATCGGGCAGGAGCCGGCGGTCGACATCATCCGCAAGGCGGCCGAGCAGCGGCGCCACGTGATGCTCATCGGCGACCCCGGCACCGGCAAGTCGATGCTCGGCAACGCTATGGCCGAACTGCTGCCGCCCGAGGAATTGCAGGACGTGCTGGTCTACCACAACCCCGAGGATAACAACGAGCCGCGCGTGCGGGTCGTCCCGTCGGGGAAGGGCAAGGAAATCGTCGACGTCCAGAAGGCTCAGGCGATGCTCGAGCGTGAACGCAAGTCCAAGTCGCAGATGCTGATTGTCTTCACGATAGTCGCCTTCGGAATATTGTGGTTCGCGACGACCGGCTTCAAGGAGCCAATGGTCATCTTCTACTCGCTCATCGCCGCTGCCTTCATCTTCATGGCGCTGCGCTACACTAACCAGCGGCAGGAGAACGCGCTCGTCCCGAAGGGACTGGTGCTCCACGACCGCGACGACGGCGCGCCTTTCGTCGACGCGACCGCCTCGCACGCCGGCGCGCTGCTGGGCGACGTGCGGCACGACCCGTTCCAGTCGGGCGGTCTCGAGACGCCGGCGCACGACCGCGTCGAGGCGGGCGGGATTCACCGCGCGCACCGCGGCGTGCTCTTCTGCGATGAAATCAATTTGCTGCGGATGGAGTCACAGCAGTCGCTGCTGACCGCCATCCAGGAGAAGGAGTTCCCCATCACCGGCCAGTCGGAGCGCTCGGCAGGCGCGATGACGAAAACAGAGCCGGTGCCGTGCGATTTCGTGCTGGTGGCGGCAGGCAACCTTGACGCCATCCAGGGCATGCATCCCGCTTTGCGCAGCCGCATCCGCGGCTACGGCTACGAGGTGTTCATGAACTCGACGATTCCCGACACGCAGGAGAATCGCGAGAAGTATGTGCGCTTCATCGCGCAGGAGGTCGCCAAGGACCAGAAAATCCCCCACTTCTCGCGCGAGGCGATTGGCGAAGTGCTGGTCGAGGCGCAGCGGCGCGCCGGCCGCCAGAAGCATCTCTCGCTGCGGCTGCGCGAGCTGGGCGGGCTGGTGCGCGTCGCGGGCGACATCGCGCGCGAGCTGGACGCCGAGCCGGTCACGGCGGAGCACGTCGTGCGCGCCAAGCAGATTGCGCGACCGCTGGAGCAGCAGGTCGTCGACCGCTACGTCGAGCGGCGCCGCGATTACAAGACCTACATCACTGAAGGGGCGCATGTGGGAATGGTCAACGGGCTGGCAGTGATGGGCGCCGACTCGGGGCTCTCGGAGATGTCGGGCATCCTGATGCCAATTGTCGCCGAGGTGACGCCCGCCGCGTCGCGCTCCGAGGGACGCACCGTCGCGACTGGCAAGCTGGGCGAAATCGCCAAAGAGGCGGTGCAGAACGTCTCGGCGCTGGTCAAGAAATATACCGGCGAGGACATTTCGAAATACGATATCCACGTCCAGTTCGTCGGCGCCTACGAGGGCGTCGAGGGCGATTCGGCATCGGTGAGCATCGCCGCCGCCGTGATTTCCGCGCTGGAAGAGGCGGAGGTGGACCAGTCAATCGCGCTCACGGGGTCGCTCTCGGTGCGCGGGCAGGTGCTGCCGGTCGGCGGCGTCACCGCCAAGATTGAGGCGGCCGCCGAGGTGGGCATCCGCAAGGTGCTCATCCCTGAAGCTAATATGCAGGACGTGCTGCTCGAGTCGCGCTACCGCGACAAAATCGAGGTCGTCCCGGTCGCAACACTCCAGGACGTGCTCGACAATATTCTGGTCCCCGGCTCCAGCAAGGAAGGCCTTCTGGAGAAGCTGGCGCTGGCGCGCTTCCTGCCCGGCAATTTGCCGGGCTCTTCGCCGAGCGCTGCCTAGAAGCGCCGCACTTCTCCGAACTGCTCCAGCTCGGCCGCGATAGGCTCAACATCTTCGTCGGTCACGACCACTGCGCTCCCGAGGTGCGCGACGGTCCCGACGGCGCCCATCGGCAGCTCCGCCAGCGCGGCGGCCGCTTCGGGCGGCATAAGCCCCGATAACTCGCTGAAGAGCCGGCCCGCCTTGAGGAAGGCGCGCAACGTCGGCGCCGGCAGCGGGTGGGCGGTCGCGGCGCCGTTGATGATTTCGCGCCAGCCGTCGTCCTTGAGCACGTCGCTGGTGTTGCGTCCGTCGCCGCAGAGGCAGAGCGCCAGCGCACCGTCAAGCGGTGACGTCACGACGTCGCCGCCCACGCCCGGGCTGCGGCGCTGCACCAGCCGCGCGCCGGGGCCGTCGCGCAACGCCGCCGCCTGTGCCATCACGTCGCCGAGCCCCGTCGAGTGCTCGATTTCCGACTGGTGCGCGGCGCGCATCGCTCGCTCGAGGCCGACGCCCAGCTCGAGGCACGCGGCGAGCGCGGTCGCGCCCGACATCCCCATCCCGGCGCCGAGCGGCATCTCGCGCCGCAGCCAGAAAGTGAGCTTCTCGGGGCCGTCCAGCGCCAGTTCGACCGCGCGGCGCGTGACCGGTTCCTTCACCTTGCGTTTGCCTTCGTAGAAGGCGATACTGGTGCGCTTCGCCGGCTGCCGCTCGAGCGCGGCATAGGCGCCCTGCGGCAGGCAGATGCCGAGGCCGGTCGAGCCGTGCAGCAGCGGGTCGTCGTCAGGGTGGATGTGGAACAGCAGGCTCAGGTGCGCCGGCGAGAAGCTCATACG